>JAPKYZ010000018.1 GCA_026394055.1 Acidobacteriota bacterium | reverse complement strand
CGCGCCCACTGCTCCAGTGTCTGGCGCTGCTCATCGGTTAAAACTACGGTGGGGGCCACACGCATCGGCGCTCGTCTCCTCTACTATAGAGACGCCGCCAGCTTGTTAGGGGTTACTACTTCTGACGCAGTACACTAGCTGGGTTGGCTACTTCAATGTTGTGACTCACGGAGTAGCCGATCTCGTCGGCTATACGTTGACTCCCATTGATGTTAAGGAGAGCCTGGAGAAGCAGCGATGGCTGCCAGCCTCATATGCGGGTTCGCCTCTCCCGGCTGCCACTCCATGGCCTGTGAGTTCGTGGATCGGCAATGCATTTGATGACTACTTCTCGTTGTGTGCACCTACGCCGAACTCGCTGAGCCCTCCTCCCACGAGCTATAGTCCAACTGGAGGAACGAATTTGTTTGACGAAACCCAGAAGTTTTGGATAGGGACGCAAACCAATTTCACGGGTGTATGCGTTCAGAGGGGCGTTGTTAGTTTGTATACGAATCGTGGCACCCTGACGCCATATTACACGCCAGTGGTAAATAAGGCCGACTGCAATCCAGGCGTGGTGTTGAACTAGAAGGAGATTGCCATGAAGAATATCACAACGATTCTCTTTCTATGCTTTCTTCATTTGGCGGCTTTTGGAGCCGACCTTTCATCCGTTGCTACGCAAGCTGACGCCATCGTCGTCGGCACCCTCCAAGAGCGTGCCGAAAGCCCAACACTGGTCTCATTCAAGTTGACCGTCGAGAGAGTGATCAAAGGAACACTTCTGGACACGACCATCAACGTTTCACATCCCTGGATTAGGCGTGGTGTTGTCGTAGGAGATCAACTAAACGTGCCCTTGCGGGTTGTGGTCCGTGGTATCTGGTTTCTTCGGCGGGTGGCGGGAAGCGATTGGGACGTGCTCCCATCCCGAGGCCCCGATGGTCTCTTGGTCGGTCTTCACCTTCCTGCAGCGGAGGGCCTGTCTAGCCGTTTTGCGCAGCCGCCTGGAAGTGTGGAGGAGTCATTGGTGTTAGAGACGGCGGCGGGTGCCGAGGCAACGGACTCTTGGAGGGGAACGGTTCAACTACTGAAAAGCTCCAAGTCCTCTGCGGGCTTAAAGAAAGTGCTAGCGGCATATCTAGCTTCGCCTAACCCGAACGTTCAAATTGTAGGAGTTTCTCTGTCATTGGCCCAGAGCGATCAGAATGCAATCGCTGAACTCATTCGCATTTGGCCTTTTGCGTCGGCGAGTCCATTATTGGGCGAGGTGATGAGAGAACTTCGGGATAGCTATCGGGAGAACAGCCCTGGATCCATCGCTCAACTGGCTACGATTGTGACTAGTCCCTCCTTCTCGGAGCTGCGCTCGGCCGCAGTACACGCCTTGGTGGCTATCCATTCGACGGAGACTTTGCCTACATTGGGAGGTCTGTTGGAGAGTTCCGCCCCTGACGAGCGTATGAAGGGCGTGTTCGGGTTGTCGTCCTTTGCGAATGGTTGCCCTATCCAACGCGAAGAGAATGTCGTCAGCATGGAGTACTTGCAGTGCGGCCAAGCTAGCCGTTTCAGAACACCCGAGACCGTCGCCCACTTCGCGTTCAGACGCGGACCAGCCCAACAGGAAGAGGAGCTCGTTGCGTTCTGGCGCAATTGGTGGATTCAGAACAAAACGACATTTTCTCAGCGTTGAAGTTTGCCCTCTAAATAGCACAGATAGAGGATTTGTACTTATGCCAGTGGGCTGGTAGCGCAGCCGCGCTGTGCTAGGCCACTAGCTTCCGTGGTCAACGGTCAGGGCTCACGAAAGACCGCTGTGTAGCCCGGAAACTCCTCCAACACCAGGCGCGCCTTCTCGACGCCACTTTCTCCCGCGATCACGCGAAGGGCGGTGGAGAGCGCATCGGCCAGCATGCCGCGCATGCCGATGACGGAGACCATTTGCCCGGCGGGCAGCGCCAACTTGTGTTCCGGATCGAAGATGTGGGAGAAGCGGATGCCGTCCCGCTCCCAGAACTGCTCCGTATCACCGGAGGTGGAGACGGACTGGTGGAGCAGCTCAACGCGCCGGCCGTCCGGACCCAACTCGACCCGCCATCCGTCACGAAACGGAGGCGCTTCACCAGCGGCGATGTCTCCGCTCAGCGCGACCATCGAATGGGTTAAGCCGAGCGCTTCCAGCCGATGGACCGCTTCTTCCGCGGCGAAGCCCTTCGCGATGCCACCCAGATCCAGCTGCATCCCCGGCGCTAGCAACGTCGCGGACTGTGTGCGTCCCTCCACCTTCAGCTTGCGGTAACCTACTGCCGCCCGCTCGGCATCGGTCGGCTCCCGCCGGGCGCGCCAGGCTCGGGTCAGCGGGCCTACGGTGATATCAAACGCGCCATGGGTGGCTCGGGCCACGCGTTGCGCCTGGTCTAACACTCGAAACAGATCGCGGCTCAGCCGCACCGGCACGCCGGGTTTGGAGCGGCACAGCCGGTTGAGCTCACTCTGTGGCTTGTAGTCAGAAAGTGCCTCGTCCAGGGCCTTGATCCGGGCAAACGCCGCCGCAAATCCAGCCTTGGCCTGCGCCGCGTCGGGAGCGTAGACCACGATCCGGGCCATGGTGCCCATGTGCGGCTCCACTGCCTCAAATCGTTCCAGCGCCTGACCCAGCGCGGTGCCCGCCAAGGCAAAGGCGAACCCCGCTGCGAGGACTCTTCGCATCAGCGTATCCACGTCAGCGGACTCGCAGTGGCTTGGCGGCCCGCTCCACGACGCGCCCGATGGGAACACCCACCGCCACCGGACCTGAGATCAGCAGGCCGCCGGAAGTCTGGGGGTCATAGAGCAGCGCGTCGAGCGCGGCGGGCAACTCTCGCAGGTACTCGACGCAATCGATCACGAAATCGCGGTTGTTCTTGCCGCCGCCCGGGATCGCGCCCGCAGCGGCGTAGTCGAGCGCTCCGGCCATCAAAGGAACAGCATCGGCATCGATCTCGAGCGTCACCTTTGAGCCCAAAGCCATCTCCCGCGCGTGGCCCAACAAGCCAAAGCCAGTGACGTCCGTGCAGCCGTGCACGGTGATGCCGGATGGCGGACGGTTGAGCGTCAGCATTGACGCGACCGATTCCGCCACGTGGGCGTCGCTCGCGATACCGCGCTTCAAGGCCGTCGAGATGACGCCCGTGCCGATGCTCTTGGTGAGCGAGAGGATGTCGCCCGGACGGGCGCCCGTGTTGGCCCAGATGGCTTCCGGGTGAACGGTGCCGGTGACGGAATAGCCGAACTTCAGCTCGTCATCACCGACGCTGTGGCCGCCCAGGATTACGCAGCTGGCCTCGATCATCTTTTCCGCACCGCCGCGGAGAATCTCTTCCAGTGTTTCGAGCTCGCCCGACTTGGGCCAGCAGAGCACGCTCAGCGAACTAAGCGGCTGGCCACCCATCGCAAACACATCGCTCAATGAATTTGCCGCCGCGATGGCGCCGAACGTGTAGGGGTCGTCCACAATCGGCGTGAAGAAGTCGATGGTCTGCACCAAGGCGCACGTCTCCGTTAGCTTGTACACGCCGGCATCGTCCGACGTATCAAACCCGACCAGAACGTTGCTATTCGCCAGCCGCGGGATGCGCGGCAGCACTTGGTCCAAAACCTTTGGACTGAGCTTGGAAGCTCAACCAGCGGCTTTGGCGTGTGCGGTTAGCTTCTTGTGGACGACGCCGGAGCGTTGATCGCCTTGCGGATTGCTCACTCCCTTCAGCCTACCGCGCCCTGCGTGGGTGCTTCTGCGGTTGGCCCCGCGATGGTGTGGCCAGGGGTGAACCGCTAAACTCAAAGCGTGTCCCGCCACTGGCGCCTGGTCGCCGTCCTCGCTCTGTTCGCCTTCTATCTTTCCGGGTTGTCTGCCATCGGCTTGGTGGGGCCGGATGAGCCGCGGTATGCGATGGTGGCGCGGGAAATGGCCGCTTCGGGCGATTGGGTGACGCCGCGCCTTTACGGATCGCCGTGGTTTGAAAAGCCCGCGCTCGAATATTGGGGGCAGGGAATCGCCTTCCGGTTGGGGCTGGGCGACGATGTATCGCCGCGCCTGTTCAATGCCCTGGTGGGGGCGGCATTTCTGATCTTCTTCTGGCGCATGCTCCGCCGCCAGTTCTCAGAACAGCTGGCCTGGACCGCATCGCTGATGCTCGCTACCTCGGTCGGTTGGATCGCGGAAAGCCGCATTGCGGTAATGGACTTGCCACTGGCCGCTAGCTTTGGCGTGGCGATGTTGTTCGCAATGCAAGGCGCGGTGGTGCCGGCCGCGGCCATGCTGGGTGTCGCGGTGCTGGCCAAGGGGTTGGTGCCGCTGGTATTGGTGGTGCCCGCGCTCTGGTTTTGTCGAAAGCAGTGGCGCCAGTTTGGCTATGCTGCCGCTGCGCTGCTGGCCGTCGCGGGACCTTGGTATGCGCTGATGACGCTGCGCCACGGGCGCCTCTTCATCGATGAGTTTTTCATCAAGCACCATTTTTCACGCTTCACGGAAAACGCGCTCCAGCACGTGCAACCGGCGTGGTTCTATCTGCCGGTGCTGCTGGGGATGATGTTTCCCTGGACGCCGCTGGTGGGCCTGCTCCGGCGCCCTCGGAGTGACCAGGAGAGGTTTCTTTGGGGCTGGCTGCTGTGGGGGCTGGTCTTCTTTTCCGTGTCGCGCAACAAGCTGCCGGGCTACATATTGCCCTTGCTGCCGCCGCTGGCGGTGCTGTGTGCACTTGCTGTGACTGAATCGAAGCGCAGCTGGGCGTGGCTGGCGGGTTGCGGGGCACTGCTGGGTCTCACCCCGGCGCTGATCACGGTGCTGCCCGACGCGCTGGCGAGCGGGCTTTCCCGCGCGTCTTGGCAGATGCCGGTGGCTCCCATGGTGACGCTCGCGATCGGGGCGGCAGGTGTCGCGGCTTGGCGTGGGACCGTGGCTGTCGCTTTGACCTGCGTGATGTGCCTCGGCCTAGTGATGTTCCGCGTGGCCCCGGCGGTTGATGAGCGGGCCAGCGCCCGGGGGCTTTCGCAGATCGTGGCCGGGCACGCGGAGGAAGTGTGCGTCGACAGCCTGCATCGCGCCTGGCGCTACCAATTGGACTACTACCTTCACCGCACTCTCCCGGACTGCAAGCAGCAGCCCCGGCGGTTGCGGCTCTCCCAACGGGGCAGTGAGCCCCCAGCCCTAACTGTCGGCCCGGCACTGGAGTAGATTATGGATATGGCGACCGCGACGGCAATTTCTCTTGCCGAATATCTCCGAACCAGCTATGAGTGGGAGCCAGAGTGGGTGAATGGTGAGTTAGTGGAACGCGAGATGTCCGACGTGAGCCACTGCGATGCTCAGCTATCCTTACTCACCCTGCTGCATGGCCATGGCGCTTGGGCGGGTTCCTACGTCCGTCTAATTATGAAGGGCTGCGTAAGAATTCCTGACGTAATGGCCTTCCATGATCGGCCCGTCGGCGACTACCCAAGTCAGCCGCCAATGGTCGTGGCTGAAGTACTGTCCCCCGGCGACCGCATCGCCGACCTAAAAACCAAGTGCCGCGAATATGCCGCCTTCGGCATCCCGCACATCTGGGTGGTGGACCCCGCCGACCGCAGCTTGGCCATCTACGGTCCAATGGGCTTGATGCCGGTCAGCCAACTGGGGCTGCCCGAGTACCAAGCCTCGTTCAATGCGGACGATGTCTTCGGCCCCGCCGACTGACAACAGCCCTTAAGCGGAGAACTCCGCCGGTAGATCGAAGAGTGTATTGCGGCCCAGCAGCCAGTCCGGGTCCAGGCGGCGCTTGACGTCGATCATGGAGGCGATCTGTTCCGGAGTGAACTGATACTTCAGATACTGCCGCTTCTTCTTGCCCAGGCCGTGCTCAGCCGCCACGGTGCCGCCCATCTCGACGGCCTTGCGGGCAAACTCGTCGAACAAGCGCAGCCCAATCTCGGCTTCTTCCTTCGTGGCGGGCAGCATGTTGACGTGGTGATGCGCGTCACCCACGTGGCCGAAGATGCAATACCGGCCCGGGTATTCGGCGGTGATACGCTCCCGGTAGAAGCGCAGGATGTCGCGGCCGCGATCGACGGGTACGGCGAAATCGGAACCGAGCTTGGTCAAGCCGTTGGCCTCGACCGTCTTCAGAACAGTCTCTGGCAGCGCGTGGCGGAACTGGCGGAAGCGCTCCCGGTCCGCATCGGTGGAGCCAAACCAGGAGATATCTGCCAGTGCCTTGAACTCATCCAACCGGTCGCTCCAGGCGTCGATGTCGGCATCGGTGACATCACCCTGCTCGACAATCAGCGCGGCGCGGGCGGCGGCGGGCAGTTCCGTGAACTTGGTCCGGATCAGGTCCAGTGCATCGCCATCGACATACTCGAGCATCCGCAAGCCGTCAATCGGCCGCCACGCATCCAGCGCATCGAGGGCATCATCCTCACCCGTAAAGAACACAATACCCGCCAGAATGCTCTTGGGCGCGGGGAGCAACTTCAGCGTCGCCTCCAGCACAATGCCCAGCGTACCTTCAGAGCCGCAGATCAGGTCGATCCAGTCCATGCCCGGCTTCAGCCGGTAACCAGCCGAGTGCTTGCGGGCACGCGGCAGCGGAATTTCGGGCACGTCAAAATCGATGGCGTCGCCGCGCTTGACGTCGAGCACGCGGCCCGTGGTCAGCACCACGCGCAGCCGCTCCACCCAGCGCCGGGTGGCCCCGAACTTAAAGCTCCGCGAGCCGGAGGCGTTGCAGTTGATGGTGCCGCCGATGGCCGCCAGCGTCTCCGTGGGGTCCGGTGGATAGAACTGTCCGGCGCTGCGGGCGGCTGCATGCAGGTCCATCAGGTGGACACCCGCGCCGCAGATCGCGTAGCCATCGTGGATCTCCAGCTTCTTGAACTTCTCCATCGAGATCAGCCAGCCGCCATCAGGGCAGCGGCCACCGGTCAACCCGGACCCCGCGCCCGCGATGGTCAGCGGCGTCTTCGTGGAAGCGGCGCGCGCGACGATCTCCAGCAGCTCAGCCTCGTCTTTTGGTACCAGCACCTCGTCGGCATGGCCGCGGTAGCCGGAAGCGTCTTCAAGATATGCCCAGGACATGTTCTACTACTACGGTAACTCCTCCACGAGCTATATGCGCGTGCCCGGTTCCAAAACTGCTCTGATCGCTGGCTCGACGGGCCTGATCGGAGGCCACTGCTTGCAGCTGCTGCTGGAGCATCCGGCCTATGCCCAGGTGATCGCGCTGGTGCGCAAACCGCAGCCGGTGAAGCATCCGCGGTATCGCGAAATCGTCACCAGCTTTGCCGATCTGGGCAGCATTCCGCCCGTGGCCGCTGACGAGGCGTTCTGTGCGTTGGGCACGACGATCAAGAAGGCCGGCTCCAAGGAAGCATTCCGGCATGTCGACCACGACGCCGTCGCCAACTTCGCCTACTGGGCCCGGGCAGGGGAGACGAGCTGCTTCTGCGTTGTCTCATCCGTTGGGGCCGACAGCAACAGCGGCTCGTTCTACTTGGCGGTTAAGGGCGAGATGGAAGAAGGCATCGCCGAACAGCGCTTCCCCCGCTCCCACATCTTCCGGCCCAGTGTGCTGCTGGGCGATCGCCAGGAAAGCCGCCCGAGAGAGATATTGGGGGCGGGGCTTTTGCGGCTGACGGCCCCCCTGCTGATCGGCCCCTTGCGGGAGTATCGTGCGATTGAGGGCGCTAAAGTCGCTCAAGCGATGGTAGCCGCGGCGCAGCAGAATCAGCCCGGGAGATTTGTCCACACGTATGCGGAAATCTGCCAGCTGGCTCAGCGATAAGGCTTCCGTCGCGTCGCATGGCCTCGGGCTAGAATAAGGGCATGGCGGTCATACTGGAGATTCGCGATGACCTTGCACGGACTGCGGCTAAGCGGGCGGAAGAGCGTGGATTGCTTTTGAACGACTATGTGGAACTGGCCATTGAGACGCAGCTGGCTCGCGAGCCCAACCCTCCATTTATCTTGAATTGGACGGGCCACGATGGCAAGCTCGATCCGGCAGTCGATCCCGCCATCCTGACGGATCGCGACAAGTTGTATGCCTTTCTTGAGCAGAATCCGTGATCGCACTTGTTGACAGGATGAAGCGAGCGGTATCTGCGGATCCTACGCCCGTTCTTGCGGCTGCTCTTCTATTTCTTGCAGCTGCCTTCTGGACCTTTTACTTGGGCTATGACGATCGCTGGACGGCGATCAGCACTATTGCGACCATCTTCACCGCATTCGTCGTTTTGTGGTACACCATCGAGACACAGCGTCTCCGGGTTGCGACTGAGAACATGGCGGCCCATGGTTACCGGCCTGCGGTCATTATTCGGCACAACCCTACGCGTACCGACATGATTCAGGTAGTGAATGTTGGAGTAGGGCCCGCTTTAGATATTCGACTTGAGTCAGCAACCTTCGATGCGGATTACGACCTTGTGTGTACAAGAATCTCCCACCTTCCGGCTACCCCGAACGCCGGGCAGCACTTTGGACAATTGAGGCCTAACAACTTCAATGTCGTTGGTGGCGAATTCCTTGTATGCGATGTTCCGGAAATCTGTGTGACGTATTCAGATCTTGGCGGCCAGCGCTGGCAGACGGTCTGCAAGTACGACGGCGGAATGTTCGTCCCGCAGTTTTGCCGACTGTAGCAGCTAGTGGCAGTGACCGCTCCCTCACGGTCGCGGCTCTGTAACACGCTGATTCTACTGAGCCGCGCGCGTAAGCAAGCGGTTTCCGGGTGGTACGATAGCGCCTAAGCGATAATCTTGTGCGCCACTTGGCCCGCCACATCCGTCAACCGGAAATTGCGGCCGGCGAAGCGGTAGGTTAGTTGTTCGTGGTTGAACCCGAGCAGGTGCAGCATCGTCGCGTGCAGGTCGTGCAGGTGCATGCGGTCTTCGACGGCGTAGTAACCGAACTCGTCGGTCGCGCCGTAGACAAACCCTGGCTTTACACCACCGCCCGCCATCCACATCGTGTAGCCGTATGGGTTGTGATCGCGGCCATCGCCGCCTTCGGCTACGGGTGTGCGGCCGAACTCCGCGCCCCATAGGACCAGCGTGTCCTTCAGCAGATCGCGCGATTTCAGATCCTTCAGCAGACCCGCAATGGGAAGGTCTACTTCGCGGGCATTGCGCGTGTGCAGCTTGATCAACTCTGAGTGCTGGTCCCACTTGTAGCTGTGGCTGCATTGCACGAACCGGACGCCACGCTCGATCAGGCGGCGGGCCATGATGCACTGCCAGGCGAAGTCCTTGGTCTCCGGTTTGTCGTAGCCGTAGAGCTTGCGGGTGGCTTCCGTTTCCTTCTCGATCTCGAACGCTTCCGGCGCTTCGGTCTGCATCCGGGCGGCGAGTTCAAAGGCGTTGATGCGGCCTTCGAGTTCGGGGTCGAACTCGCGCTCAAACTGGTGCGCTCGGTTCATCTTCTGCAGCATGTCCAGCTCATAGCGCTGCTGCTCCGGCGTGTAGCCCTTGTTCGAGAGGTACTCGATCGGCTCCGCCAGGTCTTCGATCTTGATGCCCGCGTTGCCGATGGCCGTGCCCTGATAGGCGGCCGGGAGGAAGCCCGAGGCCCAGTTCTTGGCGCCACCATGGGCCAGCGACGGCTTGATGGTGATGTAGCCCGGCAGGTTCTGGTTCTCGCTGCCTAGCCCGTAGACCACCCAGCTGCCCATGCTCGGTCGGGTGAAGGTGTTGGAGCCGGTGTGCAACTGCAGCGATGCGCCGCCATGCGCCACGCTATCGCCCACCACACTGCGGACCACGCAAAGGTCGTCGACGCAGCTGGCAACGTTGGGGAACAGGTCGCTGACTTCAATGCCGCTCTGGCCGTACTTCTTGAAGTTCCAAGGGGACTTCATTAGGCCGCCCATCTTGCCTTCCGCAAACGTCAGCGGACGCTTGAAGGGCAGGGGCTTGCCATCAAGCTCCGCCAGCTTGGGCTTGGGATCAAACGTGTCGATCGACGACGGGCCGCCATGCATGAACAGGAAGATCACCCGCTTGGCCTTGGGGGCAAAGTGCGGGGCGCGGACCGTCAGCGGGTTGCCCGTCGACGCCGCGGCGGCCGCCTGTTGGGCCACCATGCTGGTGAGTCCCAGCGTTCCAAAACCACAGGCCGTCTGCCGTAGCAAAGCGCGCCGGGTCAAGAACTGTTGCGCATGCTGAAAGGCGTTAGTCGACATAGATAAACTCGTTCGAACCAAGCAGAATCCGGAACATACTGCGGCGGGCGGCAAACTCACTGTCGCCCGGGAACTTCTTCATGAACTCCACCATCGCCGAGACTTCATTCTCCTTGGCGGGGCGGTTGAGGACGCGGACAAACCCTTCGCGGACCACGCGCTCGAGCGGCATCTGCCGGGTCTGCTCCGCCAGCACGCCAGCGCGAGCATTCAGGAACGGCGAGTTCATCGCAAACAACGCCTGCGGCGCGACGTTCGTGCGGGAGCGGCCTTCATTGGTGGTGGTGGCGTCGCCGAAATCAAACAGATTCAGCAGCGACGGCAGGTTGGAGCGGCGGAGCGGAATGTAGACCGTGCGACGCTTGGAGGTGGCCGGGTCGATCGACATGCGCTTTGAGGAATTCTCGCCATCGGTGCCGGTGCCTTCCTGCAGCGTGCCGCCCATGGTGAGGTCGATGGTGCCATCCACGGCTAGCATGGAATCGCGGATCTCTTCGACGTCGAGGCGGCGCCGGGGGAAGTGCGAGAGCAGTCGGTTCTCGGGGTCCTTCACCGAGGCGTCCTTGGTGATCAGGCTCTGCTGCTGATAGGCGGCCGTCAGCATGATCGTCTTGTGCATCTTCTTCACTGACCAGCCGTCGGCGACGAACTTGTTCGCCAACCAGTCGAGCAGCTCCGGATGCGTCGGCTTCTCGCCCAACAGGCCGAAGTTCGAAGGCGTACGCACCAGGCCTTCGCCAAAATGCCACTGCCAGATGCGGTTGGCCATCACGCGGGGCACCAGCGCATGGTCCGGGCTGGTCATCCATTGGGCCATCTCCAGGCGGCCGGAGCCCTTCACGATGGGCGGCTGATTTTCGCCCGCCAGGATCACCGGGAACTGCTTGGGGACGATCTCGCCCTCGTTGGCCACATCGCCGCGGATGAATAGATGCTGCGTCACCGGGTCGCCTTCGCTGACACCGGTCGCCAGCTCCGGCTCCGGCGGGGAGGCCTTTTTCAGTGCTTCCAGTTCCACTGACAGAGCCGAGCGCTTGGCCTGAACATCTGCCGGATACGTCTTCTCAATGTCCTTGCTGGGCGAGGCGAACGGGCCGTTCTTGTCGAGGAAGATGTCTTCAAAGAAGCGGTGGCTGGAGTTGTCGAAGTTCGGCTTATCCGGGCCGGGCAAACCTTCCTTGCGCGCACTCTCCACCGCCTTGCGCCACTTGTCGACGGCCGCCATGTAGGCGGTGGCGCTGGCGGAGAACTCCTTCTGGTAGCTCTCGGCCACGGCGCGGCGGGCGGCTGGGTCCAGTTTAGCCGCGGCCTCCCAGCGGGCCAGATAAGGCCGGACGTCGTCGTTGTTGCCCAGGTACTTCGCCCAGGAAGCCGCAACCTTGGCGTCGAGGCCAGGCTTGCCGGTCATGAAATCCGCCACCTGAGAAGCCAGCCGATTCATGCGGAGCGTCGCCTGCTCCTGATCGATCATCTCGATCTCGCCCTTCTTCGCCTTCACCTTGTTCTGGGCCGTTTCCCACTTGGCGAACTCTTCCTTTGACACCAGCGCCGGGCGGTACATCACGCTGACGTGGGCTTTCCAGTCAGTAAACGCCTTGGTCGAGGCGAAGATGGACGCCATTGAGTAGTAGTCTTTCTGCAGCAGCGGGTCGAACTTGTGGTCGTGGCAGCGGGCGCAGTCGAGCGTCAAGCCCAGAAAAGCGCGCGACGTGGTGGCGATCTGTTCGTCGACAAAGTCGTAGAACATCTTCTTCTTGTCCTGCTCGGCAATCAGACGCGGGCCAACGGCCAGAAACCCGGTGGCGACGATGCCGCGGCGGTTGACGCCAATCTTGACGTCCTCGCCTTCGGGCGGCAGCAGATCACCGGCGATCTGCTCCTGGACAAACTTGTTGTAGGGGACGTCGCGGTTGAACGAATCGATGACGTAGTCGCGGAACTTCCAGGCGTCCGGATAGCGGTGGTCTTCATCGGCGCCAGTCGAATCAGCATAGCGGGCGACATCCAGCCAGTGGCGGCCCCAGCGTTCGCCATAGCGAGGTGAGGCGAGCAGCCGGTCGATGACTTTCTCGAACGCGTTCGCTCCGCTGTCCTTCATGAAGGCGTCAATCTCTTCGATGGTGGGTGGCAGGCCGATCAGGTCATAGGTCGCGCGACGCAACAGCGTCAACTTATCCGCAGGCTTCGCCAACCCCAGTTGCTTTTCGGCGAGCTTGGCCAGAATGAAGGCGTCCACCGGAGTGGCCGCTCCCGGCACTTCCGGCGCCGCAACGGCTTTGCGCGGCTGGAAGGCCCAGAAGCGGCGCTGGGTTTCGGTGATGCCCTTCTTCTTTGCGGCAGCGGCGAATTCCACCTTCTCAGCGCCCCACTTGGCGCCCGCCATCACCCAGGCTTTGAAGTCATCCAGCTGCGCGGCGGGCAACTTGCCCGTGGGCGGCATCTTGACCTTTTCCTGGTAGCCCAGGTAGCGCAGAATGCGGCTCTCGTCCAGCTTCTGGATATCGACAATGGGGCCCGATTCGCCACCCTTGCCCAAGCCCGCGGGCGTCGTCAGGTCGAGACCCGCTGTCTTTGCTTTGGCGTTGTGGCAGCCCTGGCAGCGTTCCACCAGCACGGGGCGGATGCGCGATTCAAAGAAGTCAGGAGAAGAAGGTGCGATCTCCTGGCCCGCAGCCCAAGCCGCGAACGTCGCGAAGATCAGCACCGTCTTCATCGCGCGCCGCCTGCTTCCTGCGCCTCGCGGCGGGTCCGGATTTCGCGGACGGCATAGATCCGCCGCCCTTGGCTTTCAAAATATGTGCGCATCATCATCTCACCCAATAGTCCTGTGGTGAACATCATAATTCCGCCCAACAGCAGCAACGCGCCGGCGATCATCAGCGGCCCGTGATCCTGCACCAGTTCGCCCCCCAGCAGCTTGAACACCGCCAAATAGGCCATGATCAAGCCGCCAATGCCCAATCCGGCCAAACCCAGCTTGCCGAAAAAGTGCATGGGACGCGTAAAGTACTTCAGCAAAAACTTGATGGTCAAGATATCAAAAAGCACCCGGAACGTGCGGCCAATGCCGTAATGCGATTGTCCGGCCGGGCGGTTGATATTGGCGATGGGCACTTCGATCACCCGGGCGCCGTAGAAGCTGGCCAGCGCCGGGATGAAGCGGTGCAGTTCGCCGTACAGGTTGACGTCCTTCAGCACTTCAGAGCGGTAGGCCTTAAACGTCGTGCCAAAGTCGTGCAGGTCGACGCCGGAGGCCTTGCGCATCATGTAGTTAGCGATGCGGGAGGGGATCTTGCGCAGCCAGAGGTTGTCAACGCGATTCTTGCGCCAGCCGCTGGCGATGTCGTAGCCCTCGTTCATGCGTTCGAGCAAGGCCGGGATATCTTCCGGGGCGTGCTGCAAGTCGCCGTCCATCGAGATGATGATCTCGCCCTGGGCTTCATCAAAGCCGGCGGAGAGAGCCGCCGTCTGGCCAAAATTCCGGCGTAACCGGATCACCTTCAACCGTGAATCGATCTCCACCAGATTGGCGAGTAAATCGAAGCTCCGGTCATTGCTGGCGTCGTCGATAAAGATCAGCTCGTAGGGCTTCTGGACCTTCTCCATGACCGCCGTCAACCGGTCGTAAAGCGGGAGGATCGAGGGTTCCTCGTTGTGGATGGGTATAACGACGGAAATCATGCTGTTGACATTCAGTTTATGCCATCCCCACCAAGTTGGCTATGGCAATTCCCAACCCAATCGTCACCAAAAGCACGGCCAAACCCCGCTTCAGGTGGTCCACCGGCACGCGGGGGCAGATGCGGAGACCCACCAGTAAGCCGGCTACGGCAAAGATCAGGATGCTGCCCGCGGTCATCCAATCCACCGCAACAAAGCGTAACTGCCCGGCCAGCCCGACAAAGGAATTGAGACTGATCAGGGCCAGAGAAGTGCCCGCCGCCGCGCGCGCCTGCAGGCCCGCAAAGCGCATCAGCGCCGGCACCAGCAGGAAGCCGCCGCCCACGCCCAACAACCCGGTCAGCAAGCCGATGGAGAAAGCGATCATGAAGCAACGCGGCGGCAGACACGGCTGGCTGCAGGTCAACGCGTTGCGGCGCAGCAGCATCAGCGTGCCCACCACCAGCAGAACCCCCGCGAAGATCAACATCAACACGCGAGCCGGGACG
>JAPKYZ010000058.1 GCA_026394055.1 Acidobacteriota bacterium | reverse complement strand
AAGTGCTGGTGCTTAGCACTCACAGCACCCGCGGCGGTGCCATGACTGTGCGGGCCTTGGAACTAGGCGCCTTTGACTTCATCACCAAGCCCCAAGGCGGCACCGCGGAGGAGAACCTGCGACAACTGCGGGAGCGTCTGGTGCCGATCCTGCGTGCCTTTGAGCGGCGCCGCGAGATCCGCGACATCTTGAATGGCGGCGCCAAGCTGCCCGTGCTGGGAGCGGCGCCGTTCGCCTCGGCACGAGGAGCATCCGAAGCCACAGGAACGGACCGCGCCCACCGGCGCACTGGCCCGCCCATGATCGTGATCGGCGTCTCGACCGGCGGTCCGGCGGCACTGGCGGAGCTGCTGCCCGCCCTACCGGCACGCATCGCGGCACCCATCTTCATCGTGCAGCACATGCCGGCGCTGTTCACTGAGCCGCTGGCCCACAGCCTCCGCGCCAAGTGCGCCATCAAAGTAAAAGAAGCCGTGGACGGCGAAACGGCCGTCGCCGGGTGCGCCTACATTGCGCCGGGCGGCCGCCAGATGAAGCTCTCACCTGGACCCGCGGGAGAGATTGTGATCCGCGTCAATGATGAGGCGCCGGAAAACAACTGCCGTCCATCGGTGGACTATCTGTTCCGCTCCGTGGCTCTGCATTTCCCGGGCCGGGCGATTGCGGCCATCCTCACGGGGATGGGCAGTGATGGCACCCAAGGCCTGAAGATGCTGAAGCGCGGCGGCTGCCACAGCATCGCCCAGGATGAGACCAGCTGCGTCGTGTTCGGCATGCCGCGCGAAGCCATTCTGACGGGCCTGGTGGACCACGTGTTGCCGCTCAAGAGCATTGCCGGAGCCTTGCTGCGCGCCGTCGACGAAGGAGCCACATGATCCGGCTGCTGCCCGAAGAGCGCCCGATGATCACGCAGTACATCTACTCTCTGTGCGCCATCGCGCTTGATCAATCGAAGGATTATCTGATCGAGGGCCGTCTGTCTCCCATCGCGGAGCAGGCGGGCTGCCGCTGTTTTGCTGAACTGGTGACCAAGGCGCGCACGGATTCCACCGGCGCCCTGAAACGCTCGATCATCAACGAGATCACCACCAACGAGACACTGTTCTTCCGCGACATGTCGCCGTTTGATTTGTTGCGCCACAAGATTCTGCCGGAGCTGATCGACCGCCGCTCCAAGACCACCCAGAAGGTGCCGCTGCGTGTCTGGAGCGCGGCCTGCTCCACCGGGCAAGAGATCTACAGCGTGGCCATGGTGATCGCTGAGCTGCTGGGCGATCTCAGCCGCTACAACATTCGGCTGGTAGGCACCGACATCTCCGATCAGGCCGTCACCAAGGCCAGCGCCGGCGTCTTTAGCCACCTGGAAGTTTCGCGCGGACTGATGGATTCTGCTCGCGCCCGGTACTTTGTTTCCCACCCGGATGGCTGGAAGATTCGCGATGAACTGCGCGCCATGGTCACGTTCCGCCGCCTGAACCTGATGGAGGATTTTTCTTCCATCGGTAAGTTCGACGTGGTCTTTTGCCGTAACGTCGCCATCTACTTCAACGAACCCGATCGCGCTTCGCTGTTCAACCGGATTGAGCAACGGATGGAGCCCGATGGCTACCTGATTGTCGGCTCCATGGAATCGTTGAGCGGCCTTTGTCCGCAGTTTGAATCAAAGCGCCATCTGCGGTCGGTCTACTACCAGAGCAAGCTGGCCGCCAGTAACTTAGCGGCAGCGGGAAGCGGCACTCCGGATCTGATGGCCTTGTCCCGTCTGGCCTCTTCACCGTACGCCGCAGCTCCCCGGCCCGTGGCCCCAACAGCCGCAGTTCCCTCGCTGCGGCCCGTTTTGCCGCTGGGAGGGCGCAAGTGAACAGCCTCCCAAACCATGCCCCACCGTTCGATTCCCCGTCTGATGCAGTACCCCAACCAACCATGTCACCTGTAACCCATACCCCAGACCCCGGCTTTGACGCCGAAGACCTCCTTGACCGGATGATGGGCAGCGAGGTGCTGGCCCGGCGGGTCGTGGCGGCATTTCTGGCCGACACACCGCTCCAACTCACCGCGTTGGCGTCGGCCCTGGAACGGGCCAGCAGCCAGGATGCCCGCCTGATCGCCCATTCGCTGAAAGGCTCCGCCGCCAACGTCGGAGGCCAGCAACTCAGCCGCGTGGCGGCGCACGTGGAGAAGTTGGGCGAAGCGGGCGACCTCGCCGCTGTCCGGCAAATGTTGCCCACCTTGACGGCCAGTTTCGACGCGCTGGCTCCCGTGCTGGGCGAATTCTGCCAGCAGTAGAGCCTCGCCCGCGGGACATCCACGAATACTGAATTCTTGCGGCCAACAATTCAGTCACATTGACGTTTGATTTAGCGACATGCTAGTCTGGGGATTCCTCGGGTGCCCTTAGGGGCATAACAGGGAAGCCGGTTTGAATCCGGCGCGGTCCCGCCACTGTGATGAAGGGTGACCGCCTCATGAAGCCACTTGGGATTCGATCCCAGGGAAGGCGAGGCGGCATTTGCAGGCTCCTCCTGCTCCTTCTAAGCCAGGAGACCTACCAGGGGAATGAAGGCTGACTTTCTGCGGAGAACGGAAAGAATGCGATTACACGCCATTCCTATCAATCTCGAAGTTGCATCCACGGGCGGCCTGCCTGCGGAAAGTCGCCTACCTATATTCCAGGAGGCCAGACATCGTGAACACTATTCTTACCCCCGCGCGCCTTGGCGCCGCGGCTTGCGGCCGGGTTCAACCCAGCCATAATCTTTTCTTTCTAAAAGCCTTCGCCATGCTCATCCTGTTCGGCATGGTGGCGTTCGGCCAAAACGGGGCATCACTAACCGGCGCCATTCGTGACCCGCAGGGCAGGCCCGTCAAGCAGGCGCAGGTCCGCCTGTTTGAGCAAGGCACCGGAGCCTTGCACACCGCGGTCTCGCAGGGCGACGGCCGCTACTCCTTTGAACGCCTGGCCGCGGCGGCTTACTTGATCGAAGTGGAGATGGCGCAGTTCCGCACCGCGACGGCTTCGCTCACGGTGGCCGCCGGAGCTCGAACGGTGCACGACGTGACGCTCGAACTGGCAGGCGTCAATCAATCCGTGCTGGTCACCGCTGCCGGCGCCCCGCAGCAACTGGACGAGATCGCCAAAGCCGCCAACACGATCAGCGGCGACGAGATCCAGAACCGCAACGAGTATTCCCTTGGCGAGATCCTGCGCAACACGCCCGGCATGCTGATCACCAACGGCGGCGGACCCGGCCAGCTAACCACCATCCGCCTGCGCGGCCTTCGTGCCGATGCCACCGGCGTGCTGGTGGACGGCCTCCGGCTGCGCGACACAACGACCATCTCCGCTGATTCCAGCTCTCTGTTCTCGGCCCTGAATTTCATCGCCGCGGACCGCGTGGAAGTGATGCGCGGCTCCGGTTCGTCGCTCTACGGCACCAATGCCGTCGGCGGCGTGGTGAACGTCGTGACCCAGCAAGGCGGGGGTCCGCTGCACGGCCAGTTGCAGACCGAAGGCGGCAACCTGGGCTTCTACCGCGCCCGCGGCACATTGAGCGGAGGCGCCTTTCGCGATCGCCTGAAGTACACCGCCGGGTTGAGCCATCTAAACGTCATCCAAGGCGTCGACGGCAATGACCCGTGGCGCAGCACCGGCGGCCAGGGCTTCCTCCGCTACGACTTCACGCCCACCATGAACCTGAGCGCCCGCCTGTGGGGCACCGACGACTTTGTGATGACCAACGTCGGCCCCTCCACCACCGGCATTCCCACGGCCAACTTCCCGTCCACCGGCATCATTCCAGCGCAGATTCTCTCGCCCTTAAACGTGGCGCTGGTCAACTCCGGCGGCCAGCCGGATTACACGGGCGCCAACCTGATCCCCGGCCGCGATGATCCCGATAGCCGCCGCTCGCTGGGTTTCTTGAGCTCGGCCTTCGTCTTCCGCCACGCGCTGACGCCCCGCGTCAATTGGCAGGCCAGCTATCAGCGCGTCCACACGGACCGCATTTTTGAGAACGGTCCCGGCGGCGGCGGCTTCCAGCCCGCCACCTCCAACTTCACCCTCTACCGCGGCGACATCGACACCGCCGAACTGCGCGGCACCGCTCAGCTGACCCCGTGGATGAGCGTCACCGGCGGCTACGAGTTCGAGCGCGAGAACTACCTGGACCGTCAAGAGAACAACCTGGCCGCACCGCGCACGGTCTCGACGCGCACCCAGATCACGCAGAACATGAACACCGGCTACTTCGCCACGCAAATGGGCTTGCTGGGCCGCAAGCTGCAGATCTCGCTCTCCGGCCGCGCGCAGCAGTTCAGCCTGTCGAGACCTGAGTTCCAGTTCGCCGGCGTGGCCACCAACTATGAGCGCACCCCGCTCAGTGCCCCGCCCCGCGCGCTCACGGGCGATGCCGCCGTGGCCTACCTGCTCAACCGCACCAACACCAAGCTGCGCGCCCACTTCGGCAATGCCTACCGCGCGCCGGGGCTGTATGAGCGATTCGGCGGCGGCTTTTCGGCGAACCCGGTGACGGGTATTGTCGGCTTCACCGCCTATGGCGACCCGCGCCTGGCGCCGGACCGCTATAACTCGCTCGATGCCGGCGTTGACCAGTATCTGTTTTCAAGCAAGATCCGCCTCTCGGCCACCTGGTTCTACACGCGCATGGTGACGGTAAGCGCCTTCGATTCCTCCGGCGTCATCCGCGTCGCCACCGACCCCTACGGCCGGTCAAGCGGCTATATCAACGGCTCCGGCGGCGTCTCCCGTGGCTTTGAGCTGGGCTTTGAAGCGCGGCCCATGCGCACGCTCACCTTCAGCGGCAGCTACGCCTACACCCGCGCCAACCTGGACCGTGACCTGAGCGTCGCGGGCATCTGGCGCGTGCTGGGTGTCCCGCGCCAAACCGCCACGCTGGTCGCCACCAAACAGTGGACCCGCCGCCTGGACACGACGGTCGACATCTACGGCCAATCGAGCTACCTGACCCCCTTCTTCGCCGGAGTCCGCACCCGCGCCTTCGAGCTCCCCGGCTTCTCGAAAACCGACCTCGTCGCCAACTACCGCCTGCACCAAGGCGAAAAGAGCCTGACGCGCGTGTACGTCAAAGTCGACAACCTCTTCGCCCAGCGCTATTACCAGAACGGCTGGCTGGCTGCGCGGGCGAACTTTGTGGTGGGGTTGGGGTTTGGGTTTTAGGCCCAAGCCGGGTTGATTAATGACAAATGGGCAGACCCGAGGGCCTGCCCATTTTTCTTTTCTCCTTACTGTTCCGATGAAGCGCTAGAACGTCACCTTCGCCCCCAGCTGCACGAACCGGGGGAGGTTGGTGCCCCGAGCCGCGCCGAAGTTGGGGCTGGAGAAGTTGGGTTCGAAGTTCACAAAGCGGTGGCGGTTGAAGGCGTTGAAGAACTGGCTCTGGATCTCGAACACCGCCGATTCCCGCAGTGCGAAGCGCTTGGTGAGCACAAAGTCTTCTTGCAGCACCGGGAACTGCCGCAGCGCGTCCATTGTCGGGCCCATGTTGCCGAAGCGGAACACTCCGCCGACGACGGGCGACGCAAACGCCCGGGGGTTCACCACGCGGTCACCACGGCCTGGATCGAAATCTGCGTTGCCGATCCCGGACGACGGGTCGACATTGCCCACCAGATCGGGCCGCAGCACGCGGTTGAAGATGGGCAGCAGATTGTTCATCGACAGCTGCAGCGGGTAGCCGGACTGGTAGCGGTGAATGCCGGAAATCGTCCAATCCCCCAACAGCGCCTTGCGCCAGCCGCTCTTGCCGAACGGAAGCGTGTAGATGTAGTGCGCCACAAAGGCGTTCGGAATATCGTAGCTGAGCAGGGAGCGTTCCGAGCGCAGGTCGTAGTGGTTCTGCAGCATGTTATCCAGGCCGCCAAAGCCCTGATAGCCAGGCGCATTCAGGCCGATCGCCTTGGAGCGGACATAGCTCACATCAAACGAGAAGCCCGAGGCGAAGCGCTTGCGGAACTTAAACTCTGCCCCGTGGTAAGTGGACGCCGAGATCTTGGCCTGCTGTGAGGTGAGCGTCAGGTATTGCGGATAGGCCCGCAGCGCCTGCGCCACCGAACCGTTGAAGCCGCCCCACGGGATGGGGATGTTGGCCGCGCGGGCGGCGGCGGAGTTGATGTTGCTGGTCAGCAGCTGGCCCAGGCTGAGATACTTCGGGTCCACCTGGTTGATGTTGCTGAGCTCCGGCGCCACCTGCCGCGTGGAGCGGTTGCCGATGTAGTTCACCTCCAGCACCATTTCGCGGCCCAGGTCGCGCTGGAAGCCAAAGTTCCAGTTCTGGGTGCGCGGCATGGCGCCCGAAGCAGCTTCGAGGAACGACGCTGATTGGCCGTTCAACAGCGCCGGGTCGATCCGAGGCTCACGGGGAAAGTTCTGCGGGAAACCGTCGCGCAACCGGAAGCCCGGCGTGATGCCGTTATCGAGCGTCTGGAACGTGCCTTCGAGATTAAAGCCAGAGCTCGAGATCGACAAGTAGTTGTCGGCGTAGTAAAGCCCGTAGCCGCCGCGCAGCACGGTCTTTGAGTTCACCTGATAGGCAAAGCCCGCCCTGGGACCCCACGCCGAATAATCCGCGTCGGTCAGCCGCCGCGCGCCTTCGCGGCCGGCGCCGGTGCCTGCGTAGATCAAGGCGCCCAGCTTGTTGCCCGCCGCCGGGTTGGGCCGCGAGAGGTCGACGACACTGTAGCGGTCCTGCTGTTCAAACGGCGCGCCCATAAACTCCCAGCGCAAGCCGATGTTCAGGGTCAGCCGCGACGTGGCCTTAAAGTCGTTCTGCACAAAAAAGCCCGTGTAGGTGCGGCGGATGCCGGCATTCTGCGCCAGACGGACGTTGCCCGAACCCACTTCGCCCAATAGGAAGCTCGCAAAAGAATTGCCCGTACCAGCCGGCGTTCCCGGCAGCGCCGTCGCCAAGTTGGTGAACGAAAGCGAGCCCTGCGTATTGGTCACCGCCCGGTTGTTCAGGTGGTTCCAGCGATACTCCCCGCCAAACCGCCAGTTGCTGCGGCCCCGGGTCCAGCTGGCGGTGTTCTTGAACATGTAGACAGCGTCGATATTGTCGGTGATGCCGCCGCTGGCCGCGCCGACGTAGCCGTCGCCGAAGGAGAGCACTGGGAACCGGTCACCCGTCACGCCCTTCAAGCCCAGCTTCTCCGGCCAGCCGCGATCCACGGTCACCGGGTCCACCGGATTGCGGAACCGGTTGACGCCCAGCACCAGGTTGTTGATCAGGTTGGGCCGGAGCACGGAATCCAGGCCCACGCGGTACATCTGGCTGGTGATGTTCTGGATGATGCCGGAGGTGAGCGGATCGGGCAGCGGATTATCGATGCGGAAGCGCGGGATAGCGGTGGAGTTGAACGAGAAGTAAACCTTCTCGTTGGACGTGATCGAATGGTCGCCGCGCACCGTGAAGATATCCGGATCGAGCTGCTTTTCGCCAATGAACGCGCCCAGGTTCAGCGTGCCCGCGGTGTTGGGTTGCGGGTAGAAGGCGGCGATCTTGGCCGAGACCGGGTCGAAGCGGTCAACCGGAATGCGGTTACCGGCAAAGACGTCGCGCGTGAAGCCGCCTGTGCCGTTGGGGCGCGTCGAGGCCGGGTCATAGATCGGGATCAGGTTGCCGGCCGCGTTGCGCCAATCGCTAAAGTCGCCGCGCAAATTCTGGCCCGTGGGTGTCTGGACGCGGTTGAAGTTGTCCAGACCTCGACGCCGCGAACTGGTCCAGGAGAAGAAGAAAAACGTCTTGTCGCGTCCGCTGTAGACCTTGGGCAGCAGCACCGGGCCGCCAATGGTGACGCCAAACTCATTCTGCCTCGTGGTGGCGCGAGTGGCGGCGAACCAGCTGCGGGCATCCAGCTTGTCGTTGCGGAAGTATTCAAAGGCCGACCCATGCAGCTGATTGGCGCCGCTCTTCAGCACGAAGCTGGTGACGGCCTGGCCGGTGTGGCCGTAGTCGGCCGCCAGCTGCGAGGTTTGCAGCTTGAACTCGCGCATGGCCTCGACAGGCGGGGCGCTCTCGTTAAAGTTGCCGATCTGCCCCATCTGTCCGGCGGGCAGACCATCCACCCAGAACTCATGCTGGAAGGTGCCGCTGCCATGGACGCGGATCTGGTTGGAAGCCGCCAGATTGTCCGCCCCGTCCACGCGAACGTTGCCTTGCACGCCCGCCGCCAGATAGATGAAGCTGGCCGCCACACGCACGCGCCCCAACTGCACCAGCGGCAGATTCTGCACTTGCGACTGGGTGATGGTGGTGGAGACTTCCGGCGAGTCTACCTGCAGCTGGCCCACGTTCTCGGTCACGGTCACCGATTCTGAAACACTGCCCACTTCAAGCGTTGCGTCCACGCGTCCACGGGCGTCCACGGTGAGCACGATGCCCGAACGGTCAAGCGATTTGAAGCCCGCCTTCGCGATGCGCAGTGAGTAGTTGCCGGGGAGCAATCCGGGGAAAACGTACAGCCCTTCATTGCCGGTCACCACTTCGCGGCGGATGCGGGTGGCTTCATTCACCACCGTCACGGTCGCCCCCGCCACAGCCTGGCCGGAGGCATCCGCCACCTGTCCACCGAGCTGCGCATTCTGGGCCCAAACCGAAAGCCCCACCAGCAGAAAACCGACAATCAGTCGCATGGCGATCAAGCTAGCAAGCGCATGTTGTAACGCGATGAAGCCGCCATGACAAACGTATGGCATCGGCACCACGCGCCGATTTTGCCGGATTTGGTAGACGGCGCTAAACTGTCACAATGGTTGTTTCTCTGCTGCTTCGCCGTACCCTCCTGGCTGGTGCCCTTTGCTTCGGGCTCACCGTTGCCGCCCAGCCCGCCAAGCGTCCCTTAAAGTTTGAAGACTTGCAGCGCATGAAGGACGTGCGCGATCCGGAAGTGTCGCCCGATGGCAAGTCGATTGCCTATGTGGTGTCGCAGGTGGACGTCAAGGCCGACAAGTCGAATTCACACATCTGGATGGTGGACGCTGACGGCAGCAATGACCGGCAGGTGACCTTCAGCCAGGACAGCGAGTCCGCACCAAAGTGGAGCCCGGATGGGAAGTTCCTGTCGTTCACCTCCGGCCGTCCCGGCCCGGCCAAAGGGAGCCAGGTGTGGGTGATGGCGCGACAGGGTGGCGAAGCGTATCAGCTCACCGACATCAAGGGCCGCCTGCAGGGTTACGAATGGTCGCCGGACGCAAAGAAGCTGGCGGTGATTGTGGGCGACCCGGATCCCGATGGCGAGCCGGCCGGCCCCGGAGCGCCGCCCAAGACGCCGAAGCCGATCGTGATCGACCGCTACAAGTTCAAGCAGGACGTGCAAGGCTACCTGCTCTCCGGCCGTCACAGCTATCTCTATCTGTTCGACGTGGCGACGAAGAAGCTGGAGCGCGTCACCACCCAAACCAAGTGGGATGAAGCGGCGCCGTCCTGGTCGCCCGATGGCACGCGCATTGCCTTCCTGAGCAACCGCAACCCGGACCCGGATCGTGACCCGGTGTCGCAACTGTTCGTCGTCGAAGCCCGCGCTGGGGCCACCGAGAAGCAAGTGGCCGCGCAGGCGGGCCGTGGCCGGTCGGGCGTCGAATGGAGCCCCGACGGCAAGCTGCTCGCCTTTACCGAGCCGGACGAGAAGAAGTGGGGCGCCTACAACATGGATCACCTGCTGGTGGTCCCGGCCGATGGCAGCAGCGCGCCGCGCCGGTTGAAGGCGCTAGATGCGATGGACCGCAGCGTGAACTCGCCGCGCTTCTCCGCGGACGGCCAGTCCGTCGACGTGCTGATGACCGATGACATGTCGGTCTACCCGGTGCGCGCCAAGGTGGATGGATCGAGCGCGGAACGCCTGATGGCGAAGCCGGTGGTGATCAGCGGCCCGTCGAGCGCGGGCGGCACGACGGCGGTACTGACCGGTGGCGACACCAAGGCCACGGAGATCCATGTGCTCTCCGGCGGCGCTCTGCGTCAGGTGACGCATCAGAACGACGCGCTGATGGCGGAGCTCGATCTCGGCGGCACCGAAGAAGTGAAGGCGATCAGCAAGGACGGCACGGAGGTGCACAGCCTGCTCACCTATCCGGTGGGCTATGTGAAGGGCACCAAGGTGCCGCTGCTGCTCCGCATCCATGGTGGGCCGAACGGCCAGGACCAGCACCAGTTCTCAGCGGAGCGCCAGTTCTTCGCCGCTCACGGGTACGCCGTGCTGGCCGTGAACTATCGCGGCAGCGCCGGCCGCGGCCAGAAGTACTCCCGAGCGATTGCGGCGGACTGGGGCCACTACGAAGTGGACGACCTGATCGCCTCCGTCAACCAGGTGATCAAGATGGGCGTGGCCGATCCGGACAAACTGGGCGTGGGTGGCTGGAGCTACGGCGGCATCTTGACCGACTACATCATCGCCACCGACACGCGCTTCAAAGCCGCCACCAGCGGCGCGGGTACGGCGTTCACGGTCAGCTTCTACGGCACCGACCAGTACATCATCCAGTACGACTACGAGATCGGCCCGCCGTGGACAGCCAAGGGCTGGGACGCTTACGTAAAGCTCTCCTACCCCTTCCTGCATGCGGACCGCATCAAGACCCCCACGCTCTTCCTGGGTGGCGAGCGGGACTTCAATGTGCCGATCCAGGGCAGCCAGCAGATGTACCAGGCGCTGCGGAGCCTGGGCATCGACACCCAGCTGATCATCTACCCCAACGAGTTCCACGGCATCGGCCGCCCCAGCTACCGCAAGGACATGATGGAGCGCTACCTCGCCTGGTACGACAAGTACATCCTGGGTAAGACCGCGCCCGCACCCAAAGCCGAACCATCTCCGGCCTCAGGTGCGCAGACGGCGGGGCGCTAGCTAAGCCCGCTCGCGCTAAAGCCCGTTGACCCGGACATTCGGCGGCCCCATCCAGAAACGGACCGGCTGTGTGATCGCTTCGTCCCACTCCAGTCCGGTCTCGGTGCTGGTACAGAAGAAGCGTTTGCTCCCCTCCTTCTGCGGGTCGTCCTTGTAGCAGCACTTGTTCTTGGTCTTGGCATCGAGACGCAGCACCAGGCTGACTTCCACGGGTTCGAGCGATGAGAACATACCCAGGTAGACCAGGATGGTCTGCTTGGGGCTGGAGATCAGCTGTGAGGCGGCGTCGGTGGGGATACCGATGGTCCGCCCGAAGGTCGTCACGTAGTTGTCCAGCGTGAGCACAGCGGCATCGGTACAGCCCGTATTCTCAGCCAAGTCGGTGGTGAGCGGAGTGTGCCGCAGGGCCTCCGAATGCCACACCGGAGCGTGATTCAACAACAGATCGCCCCGGAAGCGGACCTGACGCTCGGCCGGGCCGTTCTGCTCGGTGGCGCCACCCAGCTTCACGGGCGGGATCACAAACTGCGCATAGAGCGGGACGGGCGTCTGATTAGGAAGGGTCACCTTCGCCGTCCAGCTGACCGTGCCCTCCGCGGCGCCTGCGCCGAAGGTCTTCACCATCATGAAGGGCCGTCCATTGGCCTGCATGGTGGCGAACGTTTGGGCAGAATCGCCGGCGCTGAGAAACTCGATGATGGTGTTGGGTCCGGGCGGCGCGGAAACGGCGGGCTGGGCGTGCGCTGCCGGAGCTCCCAGCACGGCCGCCCCCGCATAGACCGCGGAAACAAAGTTATTGTCGCGCTGGATGCTGCTGCTGTTGCCGTTGCGCGTCACCACGCTGCCATAGGCCGCCGTTTGCAGTTGCGGAAACAGTTCGGTCAGCGCGTTCTTTACCTGTAGAAACTCAAAGACGCTGATCTCCCGCGCCGGTGTGACAGCTCCCGTTTCGGCGGCGAGGCCCAGGTGGGTGATGGCCATCGCGGCGGCGCATGCTCTTGATAGATAGAAAATGTTCATCGTGGAAAGTCCTATGTCTGGTTGGTGCGTGACGTTCTAGAGGCCGCTTTTGGCGAAAACGGTGATGGCGGGGATGGTGCTGCTGTCTCCCGGTTCGCCCACTTGCAGGCGCTCCGAAGAGGTGGAACAGTACCAGACCCAAGGGCCGGGAATTCCCCATTGCAAGCCGCACTTGGGGGCCTTGGCCCGAACGTCGGCGCGGACAATAAAGTTCAGCGTGGCCGAATCGCCGGCGTTGAATTGACCCAGGTAGATCACCGTATACTGGCCGTCCATCTTGCTACCCCAATCGGTATCGAGATGCGTGTAGGGGGTGGCGCCCGGCGGGTAGTGATACGTGGCCTCGCTCGAATAAAAGGGAATGGTGCCGGCCAGGATGTCCACGGCCACGCGCGTGTCCACCGCCTCCGGCCTCAGCGCCACGGCCGGTGAGTTGTAGCCGCCCGCGGGGTAGTCAATCGCGGCGTTGAAGCTCCGTGTGCGTTTCGGGTTGCGAATCGACAGGAAGTAGCTGGCGGGAGCGCCGCTGTGCTGCAGGTGGAGGGCATAGCTGAGGTTGGCGGAGCCTTCGCCGCTGCCTGCGGTCTGCGCCAAGACTTGCGCCGAAGGCGTGGCGCCCCGCAGCGGCGTCAAGTCCACTTGGCCGCGCTCCGCCGGATTGTAGAGGTAGTGAAAGGCTTGCCCGGATTTGATGTAATCCGCCGACATGCGGTAGCGGTCGAGCTCAGGGTAGCTGGGCGAGGGTGAGAACGGCTGATACCACGGCGTGGACGCATAGTAGCCCGAGGACTCGCCCGCAACCCGGGCCTGCGCCCGGCCCCGGAAGCTGAAGCCTTGGCTCACCGGGACGTTGGGCGCGGCCGGCATCTTCAGCCAATTGATCGAGGTCTGCGTACCGGTGACGATCTTGGAAGCGTTCACCTGCCCGTAAGCGGCGGTGGCCAGCATGCCCAGAACAAGTAATTGGCCACCCCTGGCGCGGCAGAAGCGGTACCCGGCTAAACCAGCGGGCGGAGTGCCGAACGGGGCCACTCTGAGTCGGACGTTGTCGATCACGATGTTTCTCCAGATTGAAATGCAGTTTCAGGTAAACGGGCGGCCGCCAGCCAGTCGCCCTCTTGGTTGGTTTCAGCTTTTCGTGGCGAAAGCCGGATCTCCACTTCCCCGGCCAGCGGCGGCAGCCCGTTACGCTCCCTAGAATGCCCCGCCCCAAGTGTGCGGCGGGAGCGACGGCAGCGTAACCAACGGCCGTAACAGGAGGCCGGCGCCCGTTACGTAACGCCCCGGCAAGTCAACAGATTCAACTACTTAACGGGTGAGGTACACTAGTTGGCGGTGTCCGCCGATCCACACCGCCGCCTGGAATCTGCCATCTCGGACGACGAGGTAAGGGCCCAATTGGCGCGCCTTTTGGCGCACCCCCGCTTTGCTTCGGCGGACCGCCAGAGGCGATTTCTCGAGTTCACAGTGGAGCAGGTGTTGGCCGGGCGGGGCGAAGAGATCAAGGAGTACTTAATCGCGCTGGAGGTCTACGGCCGCAAGCCCGACTACGACCCCAAAATCGATTCCATCGTCCGGGTGGAGGCCTCGCGCGTCCGGGCGAGGTTGAAGGAATACTATGCCGCCGACGGCGTCGAGGACCCGCTCCTCATCGATCTGCCCAAAGGTAGCTACGTTCCGTCGTTTGCGCGGCGCGAGTTGGCGACGGCGAGCGCTGTCCCGGCCGAAGCCGTTGCTCGCGTCAATGGAGGCTCAGGGTCTACCGCCAATCTCGCGAGGTTGGACGATTCGCTGCCGCCATTTCCGCCACCGGCGAGGGTCCGGCCGGTCTCCCGTTCGCTCGTGCTGGTGGTGGCATTGTTGGTGGTGGCCGCGGGCGCGGCCTGGTTGATGGCCCGCCGTTCGCGATCTCCCGCGCTGAGCATCGCCGTCCAGCCGTTCACCAATCTCATTGCGGGGGAGCAGGGGGCCGCATTTGCCAAGGGCTTGCCCAAGGATATCGAGGCGGCTCTGATTGAATCCGGCGCTCTGCCGGTGGTCACCTCGGCCCAGCACGCGGGCCGTGCGGCCGACTTGACGCTGGAAGGCACGCTACGCACCGGCGGCTCCCAGTTGCGGATTCTGATCCAGCTGTTGAGCGCCCGGGACGGCGGCTATATCTGGTCCCACTCCTTTGAAGCGGGCCTGAACCTGCCGCTTGACCAGCAGTCCCGGTTGGCCAAACAAATCCAGACCGAAGCGGAGGCGCAGGCTGTGCAGTACGGTCAACAGCTGGCGGCGGCCGGCGAGGCGCGGGGCCGCGCGCTCGCGCTCTACCGTTTCGC
The DNA here is from genome assembly GCA_026394055.1 of Acidobacteriota bacterium. Classification (GTDB taxonomy): domain Bacteria; phylum Acidobacteriota; class Terriglobia; order Bryobacterales; family Bryobacteraceae; genus JAPKYZ01. The sequence goes on along the minus strand of JAPKYZ010000058.1, from coordinate 37,073 downwards.
CCGCCAAACCACGGGCTACGACACCGATGCCACGGCCCAGCGCGGAACAGCCGCCATCGACCTGCTGCCGCTGCCCGAACTGAACCACCGGATTTCGCTGCTGGCGCAGGCAATTCAGATCGACCCTCAATTTGCCCCCGCCCATGCCGCGCTGGCCTCTTACTATGAAGCGGCCAAGAATCAGGATGGCCGGATGCTCACCAAAGCGCGTGAGTCGGCGCGCCGGGCCATCGCGTTGGAGCCCCGCCTGGGCGAGGCCCACGGAACCCTGGGCTACATCTATTTTCTCTATGATTGGCAACTGGCCGCGGCGGCGGCGGAGTTCCGGGCCGCGCTGGAATCCGAACCGCGCATCTTGACGCTGTACCGCCTTCATGCGGACGTGCTCTCGATCCTGGGGCGGCATGACGAAGCGCTGGCGGAGCTGGCCCGGGCGCGCTTGGTCTATCCCGCGCACCCGATCGTTGAGACGGCGGTGGCCACCGTGCTCTACAACGCGCGGCGCTTTGCGGAGGCCGAAGCGCAATCACGGCGCAATCAGGAACGGTTCCCGGACTTCCACCTCACGCACTGGACCCGAGGCTTGGCGCTCGAACAGCAGCGCCGCCTGCCGGAAGCGATTGCCGAAGAATCGGCCTGCCTGAAGCTCTCGCCCAGCGACACCCGCTGCACGGTTGCGATCGGGCACATGTACGCCCTGGCCGGGCAACGCCCGAGAGCCCACGAGATCCTGGCCCAGCTGCGCGCCCGCCCCCGCCATCAAGCGACGGGCCACTATCCGCAAGCGCTGATCCATGCTGCGTTGGGAGAAACCAGCGCCGCCTACGCGGAGCTGGAACAGGCCTTTGCGGCTCGCGAGCCCGATTGTCCGTACGCGGCGCTTGAACCACGCTTCGATGGGCTACGCCAGCAACCGCGTTTCCAGAAACTGCTGGCGGAGGCGGGCCTCCCGCGAAGCCAGTAACTAGTAACTAGTAACAGAACTTAGTCGGCCGCGCTTTGGCCGTTCTTCACCGGGCGCACAATCCCGCCCGGCGTGCGGTAGGTGTGGCGGACGGCTTTCCACTTCGCCTCGCCGTATTCGCCCATCTCGACGGTGCCTTCCAGCGTGTCGCCCTTCAGCGAGCCCGTAAAGCTGTAGCCCAGGCGCGTCCCTTCAATCTTGTGCGAGCTGCGGAAGCGCACTTCGTTGCCGTTCACCGAGCCGGTCAGATCGCCCGAGAGCGTCTCTCCGCGATGCGTGCCGACGACGCGCTTGCCTTCCTGCTCAATTGAAATCGAGTGCTGGGCGGTGCCGAGCGAGAAGGCAATCTCGACGTCCCACTGCCCGGCCAAGCCCGCCGGAGGTGCCGAAGACACGGCCGGGTTCGCAAACCGCGGCGGGCTGGACAGAAGGGCGTGCACCCGGTCCGCCACCACTTTGTCATCACCGGGCATCATCATGTACGGCGTGATCGAAAGCGAACTGGCCATGTTGTCCGGCCGGGCGCCGCTGGCGCCACCCACGACGATGCGCGGCTCACCATCCAGCAGCAGCTTCGCCACTTCGCTGCCCGTGATGCCCAACTTCGCGCCGTCCCACTTGATGGTCAGGCTGGGCGTGCGGTTCGACAAGCCTTCCGGCTGCCGGACCTCAGTGGTGACGCCGTTCACCTGCTTGGCGCGCGTCGAGATCGTGTCCAGCCAGGAGACCCAGCGCTTCCATTCGGCTTCGTGGTCACGCTTGGTCCAGGCCTCCACCGCGGCCAGCATGCCCATCACCTCTTCCTTGCCCACCTTGAGTGACCGGCCAAAGGCGTGATGTGGCGCGCTGTTCAGCCAGGCGGCCTGAATCAGGGCTTTGTCGCCCAACAGCAACCCAGCCGTCTGCGGACCGCGGATGCACTTGCCGCCGCTGTAAGCCACCAGCGTCGCGCCGCGCTTCAGGTGGACGTTGGGGAAGGTGAGGATCTCGGCCGCCGCATCCACCAGCACCGGCACCTTGTGCCGCTTGGCCACTTCCGCCACCACGGCCGTCCCCAGCGGCCCCTCATCGCCCGGCCCAGCCAGGATGTAGCACATCGCCGTGCGGGCATTGAACGCCGCTTCGAGCTCGGCCTTGTTCCGCACTTCAATGATCTTGACGCCCACCATGCGGATGGCATGGTCATAGACGTTGCGGGAGTACTCCGGGATGATGACTTCGTTCTTCAGGCCGGTCAGGTCCGGCAGGCGCTGCATGCGCTCCGGGTTGGTGCCCGCGATGCAGGCGGCGGTGGCGTGCGTCATGGCCGCCGCGCAGCCATTGCTGACCATGCCCCATTCGGCGCCCGTGATCTCGGCCAAACGCTTGCCGACGGCGGCCATCAGTTCGTCCATCTGGACGTAGCTGCGCGAAGCCTCTTCCATCGCCTTCTTCACTTCAGGCAACGATTGCGAGCCGCTGATGATGGTGAAGGTACCGCGCGCGTTCACCACCGGGCGCACGCCGATGGCGCTGTAAAGGTTAGCCACGGCTTCCGCCGGAGCGGCCACGGCGCGCTGGAAAGCTCCGCCCACGGCGCCGGCCACCGCCGCCCAACCACCTTGCCGGAACAAATCGCGGCGGCTGCCGCCCAGAAGCTTCATCACCGAATCAGACATAGTTTTAGCCTAAACGATCACGCCGGCATTTGAACATCTGTTGCAGCAACAGGCCCAAATTGAGCCTCTCCGCACGCCTCAAAGCAAAACCGGCGGCAGGGAGCAACCTCCCCACCGCCGGCTGAATGCGTCCCGGACTGTCTGCGCCTACGGAGTTAGCGTCAGGAACACGGTCCGCGAGTTGCCGTTGTAAGACGCCACCACCGAGGCTGTGGTGGACGCGCCAACTACCGGCGTAATGATCGAGAACGCCGGCGACTGCGTTGCCCCGGCGGCGATGGTGATGGTGGCCGGAATCGCGACGCCGGAATCGGCCGACAGGTTGATGATCACCCCGCCCGGAGGCGCCGGGCCATCAATGGTCACCCGGTTCGCCGTCATCGTCGTCCCGCCCTTGGTGGTGGTGGACGACAGCGTGAGCGTGCTCAGCGCCGGCGGCCGGACCACAAAGTTGGCCGTGACGCTGGCGCCGTTATAGGTGGCCGTAATCGTCACCGGCGTCGACACGGTCACCATACTGGTCGTGATGGTGAACAGGGGCGAGCTGGGCGAACCCGCCGCCACCGTCACCGTAGCCGGAACCACGGCCACCGGGTTGTTGCTGCTCAGCTGAATCGTGAGGCCGCCCGGAGGCGCATTGCCGGTAAGATTCACCCGGTTCGACGTGGCCGACAGTGACCCGGCGATGGTGCTGGGGGACAGGATCAGATTCGACAGGGCCACCGGGGCAGCGGTCAACGTGCTGGTCTTCGAAACGCCGTTGTAGGAGGCCGTAATCGTCGCGGTCACCGAAGAGAGAACGGCGGCCGTCGGGATGGAGAAATACGGCGAACTGGTCGTACCCGCCGGAACCGTCACGGTGGCCGGTGGGATGACCGCCGGGTCGGAACTGCTGAGGGTGACCACCACTCCCGCCGCCCCCGCCGGGCCATCCAGGGTCACGCGGCAAGTGGCGGCCGCCGAACCAGCCGCGACGGAGCTCGGCGAGATGGTCAGAGCAGTCAAGGCCGGCGGCCGGATCGTCAACACGCCGCTCTTGGTGACGCCGCCGTAGATGGCCGAGATGTTCACCGGCGTGCTGGCCGCCACTTCCTTGGTGATGATGGTGAACAGCGGAGAGAGGGTCTGCCCGGCGGCCACGGTGACCGATGCCGGAACCACGGCCGCTGGATTGTCGCTCGCCAGCGCCACCACCGCACCACCGGCCGGTGCCGGAGCCGAGAGCGTCACCCGGTTCGAGGTCGTGGAGACTTGGCCGATCACCGCCGCCGGACTCACCGTGATCGAGGAGAGCGCCGCCGGGGTCACCGTCAAGTTGGCCGTCTTGGTGACGCCATTATAGGTGGCGGTGATCACCACCGTGGTGTTGCTCGCCACATTGTTGGTGGTAATGGTGAAGTAGGGGGATGCCGCCACACCGGGCAGCACCGTCACCGTCGACGGAACCACCGCGGCCGGATCGGAACTGCTCAGGTTGACCACCGCGCCCGCCGCCGGAGCCGGGCCATCCAGGCTCACGCGGTTGGTGGTGCCACTCACGCCGCCGCCAATGGTCGCGGGCGAAAGACTCAAGGAAGACAGCAGCGGCGGCCGGACCATCATCGTGCCGGTCTTAGTGACGCCGTTATAGGTGGCCGTGATGGTCACCAACGTCGGCGCCGCCACTTCCTTCGTCGTGATCGTGAAGTAAGGAGATGCCGCCACGCCCGCCAGGATAGTCACCGTCGGCGGAACCACCGCCGCGGGGTCGGAACTGCTCAGCGAGACCACCGCGCCCGCCGCCGGAGCCGGGCCATCCAGGCTCACACGGTTGGTGGTGGCACTAACGCCCGCCGCCACCGTCGCCGGTGAGGGGCTCACCGAAAGCAACGCGGCAGGCCGGACCGTCAGTGAACCCGACTTGGTGACGCCATCATAGGTGGCCGAGATCGTGACCACCGTGTTGGCCGCCACTTCCTTCGTCGTGATCGTAAAGACCGGCGAAGAGGTGGCGCCCGCGGGCACCGTCACTGTCGCCGGAACCACGGCCGCCGGATCGGAACTGGCCAGCGAAACGACAATGTCGCTCGGCGCCGGACCGTTCAGATTCACCTTGTTGGAGGTGGCCGAAACTTGCCCCACCACCGAAGTGGGCGACAGGCTGATCGAGGCCAGGGCCGTCGGAGTCAGCGTCAGCGTGGCAGACTTCGAAACGCCGCCATAGGTGGCCGTCACCGTCACCGGTGTGGACACCACCACGGCGCTGCTGACAATCGAGAACACGGGTGAAGCCGTGGCCCCAGCCGCCACCGTCACCGTGCTCGGCAGGGTGATCAGAGCGCTGGAGCTGCTCAACGCAACGATCGCGCCACCCACGGGTGCCGGACCATCCAAGTTGATCTTGTTGCCGGTCGAAGTGACCCCGCCCGCCATCGAGGTGGGCGACAGCGCCACCGAGCCCGCGGCCGGAGCCCGGACCGAGAACAGCAGCGTCCGGTCCACGCCCTTATAGGTGGCCGTCACCGTCGCATAGGTCAGCACGCTCACCGCTTGCGTATTGATGGTGAAGTTGGGGGAGCGCGTTGCACCCTCCGGCACCACCACCGCGGCCGGCAGCGAAATCGTATCGTTCGACGGGGTCAGCGTCACACTGATGCCACCCGCCGGTGCGGGACCGTCGAGCGTAACCCAGTTGGCCGTCGTCGGCAGCGGCCCAACAATGGAGCCGGGTGACAGGTTCAGCGTGTAGAGCGCAGGCGGATTCAGCGTCAACGTCACCGTCTTGGTGACGCCGGCATAGGTGGCCGAGATCGTCACTGGTGTCGAGGAGGCCACGCCAGTCGTGGCGATGCTAAACACCGGCGAGCTGATCTGGCCCGGCGCAATGGTTACCGAAGGCACTGACAGCACGGCCAGCGGGCTGGAACTGCTCAAGGCCACCACGACACCGGCCGCACCGGCGGGGCCATCGAGATTGACTTTGTTGGCCGTCGAGACCACACCACCGGCCAGCGTGGGCGGCGAGAGGCTCAGGCTGCTCAATGCGGCGGGACGCACGGTCAGCACAGCGGTAACCGAGTTGCCGTTGTAGGTGGCCGTAATGGTGACCGGAGTGGCGACCGCCACCTCCAGCGTATTGATGGTGAAGTCCGGCGAGGTGCCCGCCCCCTCCGCGATCAGCACCGTTGCGGGCACGATCACCGCCGGGCTGGAGCTGGACAGGCTCACCGTTGCGCCACCAGCGGGCGCAGGAGAATCAATCTGCACCCGGTTGGCCGTCGTGGGCGCAGGCCCCACGATGGAAGTGGGCGACAGCGCCAGGGACAACGGCGGCAGCGGCTTCAAGGTCAAATTGGCCGTCTTGACGAACGTGCTGTAGGTGCCGGTGATGGTCACCACCTTGTTGCTGCCAAACACCTGAGAAGTCGTGATGGTGAAGTAGGGAGAGAAAGTGGCTCCCACTGGGACGGTGACGGATGCGGGCACAACCGCCGCCGGGTCGGAGCTGGTTAAGGCCACCACGACACCGCCCGCTGGCGCGGGCCCATCGAGAAACACCCGGTTGGTGGTGGTCGAGACCCCGCCGTTCATCGTAGTGGACGCCAGTGAAATCGAGCTCAGCGCCACCGGCCGCACCGTCAGCGTGATGCTCTTGGTAATGCCGCCATAGGTGGCGGAGATCACCGAAGTGCCCGTGGTCGCCACGGCCGGGGTGGTGATGTTGAACACCGCCACCGTCGCCCCCGCCTGCACCACCGCCGCCGGAGACAGCGGGGCCACGGCCGGGTTCGAACTGGACAATGACACCAAGCCATCGGCCACCGGAGCGGTATCCACCGTCACCGTGCCCGACACCTGCACGCCGCCGACCACGGAAGTCGACGAAAGGGTGAGGCTGAAGTAGTTGGCCAGGGTGACCGTCACCGACTTGCCCACGCTGGGTGAGGCCACGCTGGTGGCCGTGATGGTCACCGTTTGTGGAGCGCTGATCGTCGCCGGAGCGGTGTAGCGGCCGGCGGTGGTCAACGTGCCCACGGCGGGCGTCATCGACCAAGTGACCGACTGGTTGGGAGTGCCCGCCACCGTCGCCGTAAACTGCTGCGACTGGGACTGGGCCAGCTTCACATTCTCCGGAGACAACTCCACCGACACCACCGGCAGGATGAAGTCGGCTTGCGCCACCGACTCGCCCACCAGGATCACGCCGCTCATCGTCACTTTGCGGCCCGCCGAGGAAGCCGTCACGGTATAGGTGCCGGGGGGTAAGCCAATGCTCGAATACAAGCCCGCGGCGTTGCTGGTGGCGCCGGCCGAAATGCCAGGCCCCACAAACAACAGGTCCGCGTCATTAATCGCCGCGCCGCTGGCGTCCTTCACCGAACCCGAGATCACACCAAACTTCACCAGGGTGAAGTTGCTCACCTGGCTGGAGGAAGGCGCCACATTGAAGCCGCTCACCAACTGGGAGCTGTAGCCGGGCGCGGAGACTCGCAGATCGTAAACCTTGGCGCTGGCGCCCGGGGCCAAGGGGAGCGTGTACTCGCCCGCCGGGCCCGTGGTTGCTTCTTCCTGCACCAAGCCACCAATCAAAGCCTGGACCACCGCGCCCGCCAGCGGTCCAGCGCTGGAGGAAACCGTTCCATTAATCAAACCCAGCGTCACGCCCAAACGGACCGTGATCGCCGTATCCGAGCCCGACACCACGGACACCGGAAAGCTCTGGCTGCCAGCCGCCCCGGTGGCCGTCATCGTATAGGTCCCCTGAGCCAGATCCTTAACGCGGAACAGGCCGGAGGCGTTGACGGAGACCGTAGAAGTGCCCACCGTCAGCGTGGCCGCCGCCGGCACACCCACGCTATCGAGCACTTGTCCCGTCACCGAGCCGGTGGTGGCCGGACGCGCGGCGTCGGTCAGCGCTGCCAGGGAGTCAATGATTCCATAACCCAGGAACTGCCCCCAGCCGCCGCCCACCAGCGTTGAGCTGGCCGTCCGCTGCAGCTGCCGCGTGATGCCTTGGGCGGACAATCCGGGGTTGGCCATGGTCACCATGCTGGCCAGTGCCGACACGTGCGGCGTGGCTTGAGAGGTGCCCGACATGGTGGTGTAGTCCTTGGCCGTCGATAGACCAATCGTGTAGGTCGGATAGGTGGACAGAATGGATACGCCCGGCGCCGCCAGGTCGACGTTGTCGCCAAAATTCGAGAAGGATGCCTTGTTGTTGGCCACATCCGTGGCCGCGACGCCCACCGCATGATGGGCGCCGGCGGGATAGAACAGCGTGTTGGTGTTGGCGTTACCGGCGGCGGCCACAACCATGACATTCCGCGCCCAGGCGTAGTTGACCGCATCTTGCAAGGATTGCGAATACCCGTTGCCGCCAAGGCTCAGGGAGATCACCTTGGCACCGGCATCGGAGGCCAGCATGATGGCCGCGGCAATCTGCGAATCCGGCCCAGATCCGGAATTGGCCAGCACTTTGTAGATCACCAGCTCCACGCCGTTGCCCAACGAGGAAACGCCCGTGGCATTGTTGGTGGCCGCTCCGATGATGCCCGCGGTATGGGTGCCGTGGCCGTGGTCGTCTTGCCAGCTACAGGCCGGGTTGGTGAGGATGGTGGGGATCAGGCCGCGGCTCAATTCAGCCGACAGCTGTCCGCCCGCCGCGGAATAGACCGACGTGCCGCCCTGGTTGGTAAAGTCCGGGTGAGTACAGTCGGCACCGGTGTCAAGCACCGCCACACGCACGCGGCCGTCGCCCGTTAAGCCGTATTGATTGGGGAGCAAACGCCAGGCCGGCAGGGCTTTGATGTTCGACAGCGCCCACTGCGTCGGGTACAACGGGTCATTGGGAGCGCTGACGCCGCTGCTGGTCCGCACCCGGTTCGGTTCAACATACTCAACCTCAGGCAACGCGGCCAGCTTGGAGGCTAAAACATCCGCAAACGCCGCCGGCAATTGGAGGCGATAGATATTGGAGGCGGGGTGCAACCGGTCGCTCTGAGCATCTGCGCCCGCCGCAGCGGTGATCACCGAGGCCGGTACCCGGTCTCGAAGTTTCACCAGGAACTCGTTGGGGACTACCGTCTCTCCGGGCTCGGGCAAAATCCGCCTGCCACCCCACCCCGGAACCGCCAGGACCACTGTCAGGATAAGCCACAAAAAAAGTGGCCGAAAGCGAGCGACCGTTTGCAATTTCGACACTACTATTCCTCCGAAAGCTGATGATTTGCGAAGCTTGGAGCCCAGAACCAGTGGCGGTACTTCAGCACTAGGCATGCTTCGACTCGTAGTTGCACTAAGTGTGTAATTGTACCGTACCTTTTCTGATTACGTTCGCGCGAACGGGGGCTATCGACACCAGGAAAGTACTGGATCTCCTATGAAGGAGACCGGCTCAATTCCCTACTGATCAACAGCTTAAAGGGGGGCCGGGCCGGCTGGCCCAAGTACCGGTACAGGCGCGGCCCTACACCCGATCCCCCACACCGGTCTATCCCCACACATCTCGGCATCAGCCGGTCCGCCCCAAATTCGGCGCAACCAAACCGGTCACTTTCCGGACCCGGGCACTTGCCCAGGTCATCCACCGGAACGCGCGTCCGTACCCCCACCCTTTGGTGGGCGTTCGCCGCTTATAAACTATTCAAAACACTGTGGACCCAGGCGAGACAGCGGCCGCAGCAGATCTACGGCCGGGTTAGTTGAGCTCAGCTTGCCACAACTCGACTGCTTTTTCAATTCTTGGAAGACAAAAAACTTACGAGTTTGTCCATCAATCGGTTTTGAGCGGGATGAGCGCCGATAAATCGAGTGTCGCGCTGCCCTGGGTGGGCACCGTGAGCACCACATCGACGTTCTTGCAGATGGAATCCGAGCAGGCCTGGGCACGCACTCGCACCGCCGCCGGGCCTGGGCCGGACGGCTTGGCTTTCACGGCAAACAGGGCCTTTTGTTCGAAGCCAAACGAATACCACTGGATCTCGGGCTTGGAGAAATCTTGCGGCGGCAACTGGCGCCAACTGCCCAGCACGTCCAGCCCGCTTTCCAGCTTGATGTCGGTGGGCTTCTCGATCCCCAGGGACGGTTTGCCGGCTAGCTTCTCCGCTTGCCGCTTCTTGTTGTCCATGGCGAAGGTGTGCCAGCGCGGCTCAATCGCCGCTTCCACCACCAGCTCTTCCCCGGTCCACAGCCCGCGGTAGGTGATGCAGCGGCGGTCATCGTGGAACACTTCAACCGGAGCCGACCACTCCGCCGCCCGCGCCGCCAAAGGCAGCAATACCGCCATTAGGGCCAAGCTCCGAGAGCGGCGAAAGAGACGAGGGAGGAAAGCGGGGCGAAAGATCATTTTCGAAAACTCATTCTATAGGTAGTCAGCGGCATCTCAAAGCGCTTGCCATCCCGCAGGACATCCAGCTTCACCGGATCGCCGGCCTTCTTCCGCAACCGGATGAAGCCATCGGCTGTGCGCGCGTACTCATCCTTCTGCGCGCCGTCGACACCGGCCACCACATCGCCCACCTTCAGTTCGTGGGCCTTCAAGGTGGCGGCCAAGCTGCTGACGTAGGTGACCATGCTGGCGAAGCCTTCGGGGTCGAGACCGCGCTCCTTCTTTTCGGCAGCCGTCATCTCGCGTGACTCAAAGTAGACGCGCGGGTCGATGCTGAGCTGCTTATAGCGGACGTCGGACCACCACCAGACCGGCGGCAGATCAACCGGGAGCTTCAGCAGTTGCCCGCCCCGCTCCACCGTCAGCTCAATTCTGGCCGACTTGCGCGGCACCATGTCGTAGGCGTACTGCAGATCGCCAAAGGTCCAGACCGTGGTGCCATTCAGCGCCGCCACCCGGTCCCCGGCCTTCATCCCGGCCTTCTCCACCGCGCCCTTGACCTCCTTGACGATCAGCCCCTTGGGCACATCGAGGAAGATGCCCAGCATCTTCAGATCGGGCGAGCGGAACATGTGCGTCGGCTTGTCCAGCGTGCCGTCGAGCTCGCGGTGCTGGTTCTGGAAGTCGCCGATCAAGTGGCACTCGACGCAGTTGTTGCGGGCAAAGGTGCGCTCGACCAGCAGCGGGATTTCGCGCGGGTAGCGCGGCGTCGGCAACGGCTTCGGCTTCAGGTCGCCCTTCTTGTACTGCTCATGCAGATCAAGGCCTTTGGTCAGCGCCAGTTCGATGCTTTCCAAGTTCAGATAGCTATCCTGCGACTCCGCATCGCGGCCGCCATAGCGCATGTAGATCTGCTCGTCGGCATTCAAAATAAAGAAGTAGAGCGTGTTGTAGCGATCGTATTCAAACAGCGCAATATTCACTTGGTCCATGCGCGGTATGCGCACGCACACGTATTGCTGCATCAGTTTCCCGCGGGGTGAATTGGCCGGTGACAGCACAACCTGTGCGTCAAAAACTCTGCCGGCGATTCAAGCCTCGCAGCGGAATTCAAGGAAGATCGGCTTGCCGGTCTTCTTGGCCTCCTTCAGGGCTTCCTGATAATTGTCGAGCCACGAGATGCCATCCTGGGCCGCTCCGGGAGAGGCCACCAACAGCATCGCCGCCGCCACCGCGGGCACAATGTTCGCCATACGCATCGGGTTCACCTATCAAAAACGATCGGGCCAAAGCCCGAGAGTGGAAAAACGTTCGCCAGACGCCCAACGTTACCGCCGGGCGGCCGGAAGAAAAACTACTGGGCTACCAGCGACGGATACGTCCGGTCGACGTAGCTGTTCAGCATGTCCATAAATTCGGCCGCAATGTGATCTCCACGGAGAGTGCGGTCCAGCTTGCCATCGACATAGACGGGCGCCACCGGATCTTCAAACGTGCCGGGCAGCGAGATTCCAATATTGGCATGCTTGCTTTCTCCCGGGCCATTGACGATGCAGCCCATCACGGCCACCTTCATCTCCTCGACACCCGGGTGGTCCATTTTCCAGATCGGCATCTGCGTGCGCAGGTAGGTCTGGATCTGGTCGGCCAACTCCTGAAAGTAGGTCGAAGTCGTGCGTCCGCAGCCCGGGCAGGCGGTGACTTGCGGGGTGAAGCTCCGCAGTTCGAGCGATTGCAAAATCTGCTGGCTGACGATCACTTCCTCGGTCCGGTCGCCATTGGGCAGCGGCGTCAGCGAGGTGCGGATCGTGTCGCCAATCCCTTCCTGCAGCAGCACCGACAGCGCCGCCGTGGTGGCGACGATGCCCTTGGCCCCCATGCCCGCTTCGGTCAAGCCCAGATGCAGCGGATAGTCACACTTGCGGGCCAGCATGCGGTAGACCTTGATCAGGTCCTGGACGCCGGAGACTTTGGCCGACAGGATGATCATGTCGTGGCCCAGGCCGTAACGCTCGGCGGCAGCGGCGGATTCGAGGGCCGAAATGACGATCGCGTTCAGGGTGACGTCCTTCGCGTCAAGCGGCTCCGGCGAGTGGGCATTCTCATCCATCAGCCGCGTCAACAGAGCACCGTCCAGTGACCCCCAATTCACCCCAATCCGCACCGGCTTCCGGTATTCGATGGCCGTCTCGATCATCGTGCGGAAATTGTCATCGTGTTTTTTCCCGATGTTCACATTACCCGGATTGATGCGGTACTTGGCCAGCGCGCGGGCACACTCCGGATACTTCTTCAGCAGCAGGTGACCGTTGTAGTGGAAGTCGCCGATGATCGGCACGTCGCAGCCCTTAAACCGCAACAGATCCACAATGCGGGGCACCGCGCGGGCCGCCTCATCGGTGTTGACGGTGACGCGGACCTTCTCCGATCCGGCTTTGGCCAGCGCCAGCGTTTGCTCCACCGTTCCGGCCACATCCGCCGTATCGGTGTTCGTCATCGACTGCACCACGATCGGATGGCCGCCGCCCACCTTGACGCCACCCACGTTCACAACCGCCGACAATCTTCTTTTCACAGGACCCGGTGCCGCTTCCATTTTGCCTCCAACCCCTAGTTTATCAGGCGTCTAGCGCGATTCCTAGTTCCTTAAAAAGCCGGGAATTATCACCTAGATAAGGGATTTTGATTGAAAGTTTGTTCGTTTGTGATGTAGAACAGAGATAGTAAGGCTGAAGCGGTTTGAGCCTTAACTGTCCCTGATCGACTGGCTTCTTTCTCCCAGACGAGAGCTTCGCCCGCAATGTATTCGCGGATGGCAAGGTTTGAGTTTTTGTAAAGGAAAGAATCGATGAGTCCCTCCCCCGCGCTCAAGCAGAAGGTGTGTCTAGCAGCATTGCCACCGGCGCTTGATGTGGAATTGATGGCTGTTTTACGTGAGTTGGCGGTGGACGTTTGTTCCGCCGATCAAGCCGGTTTGGCGTTCTGCGCGGCCGGCGATTTGGATGCGGTTCGCCGGAAACACCCTGGGCTGCCGGTCATCGTCGTGAGCCAACACTCCAATGTCACCGAGTGGTTGGACGCGCTGGATGGCGGTGCGGCTGACTATTGTTCTGCCCCGTTTGAGCTGACCCATTTGGGTTGGATCCTCTCGTCCCATCAGCGGCCCCTGGCGCGTGCGGCGGCATAAGCCGCCAGCGATCCGGGTCCCCGTTTCAAGTCGTGAGATTTGCTCACTCCGTCTTCAGGCTGGATGGCGTCGTCCATCTGGCACCCGTTGATGCATGTTGGCTTGGCCACCCTTTGTCTGGCCGCTTTTGAAGCTCTGTAAGTCTTCCTGAAAACAATAATTAGGAGTTAATAACAATGAACAGGAAAGCTGTCCTGCTAAGTACCGTATTGTCTCTATTTTCACCTCTGATGGTGCCGTTGCACGCCGACGACCTGCGCGGTGAGCTGGTTTCCGATGGGTATGTCCGCTTTCAGGACCTGCTTCTGGAAGTGGTCTCCAGCAACCACGTGCCGGCGGGCCGGGTGCAGTTGAATCACGATGGGCGGTTTGAGGTACGCAATCTTGAGCCCGGCAATTATTACGTCCGTGTCACCACCTTGCGTGGCGATTTGATCCGCGAAGAGACGGTGCACCTCACCAACAACAACCTGCCCCTTCAGATCCGCCTTCCGGCCGCGCGCCGCAATTTTCCCGCCGGCCATATCTCGGTGCGGCGTCTGATGCACAAGCCCCCCAAGAACGCCCAGCGATCCTTGGAACAGTCGACCAAACTCTACGCCAAGGGCGACCATGCCGCCGCGCTGGAGCTGCTGGAACAGACCGTAACGCTAGACCCGGAGTATTTCGAAGCCCAAGCCCTGCTGGGTGATGAGCGTCTCCGGGCCGGCAAACTAACCGAAGCCGTCGTGGCCTATGAACGGGCACTGGAGATTGATCCCTCCGCCGTGGGCGTGCTGGTCAACCGCGGCTTTGCATTACTGAATGTGAACCGGGTGAAAGATGCCAAGGCATCCGCGGAAAAGGCCTTGATGATGGATGGCTCCTCCGTCCCCGCCCACTTTATCCTCGGCCTTACCCTCGCCCAACAAGGCAACGCGCCGGAACAGGCCGAACAGCACTTGAAGATTGCCGCCGAAAAGTTTCCGCAGGCCAAGCTCGCCTTAAAATGGCTGGCCACCGACCGCGCCAAGCGCCCTTGAGTTAGCGCGCATGGCCTATAGGAGAAGCCACTTCACCCCAGCTTGGTGGTGAAACTCAATTGACACTGCACGGCATCCCGGCGCACAATGATGAACTATCCACCTAGTCGGTGGAGGTCCTGCCCAACGCTTGGGCGCCCCGGGATAGCGTCTCTCCCTGTTCGCAACCTAACTCATTAGTCCGCTTTCAGGGGGGTCTATGTCCAAGCATTTTCGAATACTGGGACTCCTGGCGCTTTGCGCCGGAGCCGCAACCGGTCAGTCGTTCTCGTCGCTTAACGGCACAGTCACCGATCCCACCGGTGGGGTGATCGGGACGGCCGCCGTCGAGCTGGCAAATGTTCAAACCGGTGTGAAACGCTCCACCGTTTCCGACAGCTCCGGGCGGTATAGTTTCACCCAGGTCGTTCCCGGAACCTACCGCCTCACCGGCAAGGCGCCCGGTTTCTCGGTGAAGTCGGTCGAGAATATCCAACTGTTGGTCAATACGCCGGCCACCGTCACCCTGACCTTGGAAGTGGGCCAGGTGTCCGAGACTGTTTCGGTGACCTCGGAGGCCGCGCAGGTGAATACGACGGATGCTTCGCTGGGCAATGCGATTGGCACCCGGCCGATCATCCAGTTGCCGTTTGAGGCTCGCAACCCGGCCGCGCTGCTGGCGCTGCAACCGGGCGTCACCTACTTTGGCGAAGGCTCCCAGTACGGCCGCAACACTTCCGCACCCGGCACGGCGGACCGCCTGAACGGCTCCGTGAACGGCAGCAAGCCGGACCAGAACAACATCACGCTTGATGGCGTCGACGTCAACGACCAGAACACCCGCAACGCCTTCCAAAGCGTGTTGCGCGTGACGCTCGATTCGGTGCAGGAGTTCCGCACCACCACGCAGAACCCTACAGCCGAGCAAGGCCGCGGCTCCGGCGCGCAGATTGCGCTGGTCACCAAAAGCGGCACCAACGAAATGCACGGGTCGCTGTATGAGTACCACCGCAACACCATCACCACGGCGAACAGCTTCTTCAACAACCGCTCCGGCGTGGAGCGCCCGACGCTGATCCGCAACACCTTTGGCGCGTCGCTGGGTGGGCCGATCAAGAAGAATCGCCTGTTCTACTTTTTGAACTATGAAGGCCGCCGCGATGCCAGCCAAGGCTCGGCCGTGCGCACCGTGCCCACCGCCAGCCTGCGCCAAGGGCTGATCCGCTACATCAACCGCGCCGGTGGCGTTTCCACCACCACTCCGGAACAGCTCCGGGCCGTCGATCCGGCCGGATTGGGCGTCAACCAGAATGTGCTGGCCGCCTTGAACAAGTACCCGCTGCCCAATGACGACACCGTCGGCGATGGCTACAACACGGCCGGCTATCGCTTTAAGGCCTCGACGCCGGTGCGCTTGAGCACCTACATCGCCAAGTTTGACTACACTCTCGATGGTTCCGGCAAAAACACCGTCTTCTGGCGCGGCAATCTGCAGAACGACAATCTGCCCGGCTTGCCGCAGTTCGCCGGCTCCGCCCCCAACACCGTGGGCCTGGACAATAGCAAAGGCTACGCCGCAGGCTGGACTTCGCTGTTGAGCTCGTCGCTCGTCAGCACGTTCCGCTATGGCTACACGCGCTCCGGCCATGAGGATACGGGGATTGTCAGCGCGCCCTGGGTTTCTTTCCGTGGCCTGTCCACTCTATCGGGCACCAATCGCGGCATCGCCCGCATCATCCCGGTTCATCAATTTACCGAGGATTTGGCCTGGACCAAGGGCCGTCACGACATCCGCTTTGGCGGCGTCGCGCGCACCATCCGCAACAACTCCACCAACTACGCCAACGCCTACGCACAAGGCGAGGTCACTTATTCCTATCTGGCGGGCACCGGCGGTTCACTACGCCCGGCCGACCTGAGCCCCAGCTTCTCGACGCCCTACCGCACCGCGGCCGTCAATCTCTTGGGACCGGTCTCCTATAGCGACGTCACCTACAACTACACGCTCGACGGCAAGGTGCAAGCCTTCGGCCAGCCCGTGAAGCGCCGCTACAAGCAGGATGAATTTGAGTTCTACATCAACGATTCCTGGCGCGTCACCAAGAACCTCACCGTTAACGCCGGCGTGCGCTACTCGCTGGCCCCGGCGATCTCGGAAACCAATGGCTACCAGGTGTCGCCCACGGTTGATCTGCAGGACTGGTTCGTGCAGCGCGGCGTGCTGGCCGATCAAGGCAAGCCGCAGTCAGCGGCCGGCCCAGTGGGCTTCATCCTCGGCAGCGACCCCAAGGCCAAGCCGCTCTATGAAACGCAGAAGAAGAACTTCTCACCCCGCCTCGCGCTGGCCTATTCACCGGGCGGCGATAGCGGCTTGAGCAAGTTCCTATTCGGCGGCCCCGGCAAGACCTCCATCCGCGCCGGTTTCGGCATGTTCTACGACCTGTTCGGTATGAGCCTGATGCGCAACTTTGACTCCAATGCACCCGGCCTCTCCACCGAATACCAGTCCCCGGCCAGTGCCAACCTCCGGACACACCCGCGCTTCACCGGCTACAACACGATCCCGGCGGGCGTTCTCCCCACCGCCCCGGCCGGCAAGTTCCCCTTCTTCGCCCCCGATGACGGCTTCGCGATTTCGAACTCGATCGACCAGCGCATCCGTCAGCCCTACACGATGAACATGAACTTCTCGATCGGCCGCGAGTTCTCGAAGGGCCTCTACATCCAGGCCTCCTACGTCGGCCGTCTCTCGCGCCGTTCGTTGCTGGTGACCGACTTGGCGCAGCCCACCAATCTGCGGGATCCCAAGTCCGGCATCACCTGGTATCAGGCAGCCAATGAACTGGCCGCCGCGGCCCGCAAAGACACGCCGCTGTCGCAGATCAAGCCGAATGCTTTCTGGGATAACATGTTCCCGCAACTGGCGGGCAACGGCCTGACCGCCACCCAGGCGGCCTACGCTGGCAATGATGACTTGGGCTACAGCGGCATTGCCGCCTACCCCACCGACATCACCTCCGCGCTGCTCGAGCTCGACGTTCTGTGCGACCCCTGCAGCCCGAAGGTCGGCATCAACTCGATGTTCAACTCGCAGTACGCGTCGCTGTTCGCCTACCGCTCACTGGGCATGGGCAACTACCACTCCATGCAGTGGACCGCCCGCAAGCGCTTCGCGCGAGGCCTGGAGTTCGACTTCAACTACACCCTGGCCAAGTCCATCGACTTGACCTCGGCCGCGGAAAGCGACTTCGGCGCCGGCTCTTACTCCGTGCTGCTGAACCCCTACAACGCCCGCCTGAACCGCTCCGTCTCGGATTTCGATATCCGCCACTCGGTTTCCGGCTACGGCATCTACGAACTGCCCTTCGGCAAAGGCCAACCCTTCGCGTCCGGCGCGGGCAAGGCGCTCACGGCCCTGATCGGCGGCTGGCAGGTCTCCGGCCGCTGGAGCTTTACCAGCGGTCTGCCGCGCAGCGTGCAGAACTCCGGCAGTTGGCCCACCAACTGGAACTACTCGGGCTTTGCCACCCAGGTAGGCCCGGTCCCGGCGCCATCCACCACCAAGAACGCCCCCGGCATCAATGGTTCCGGCGGCCCGAACATCTTCTCCAACCCGCAACCCGCGCGTGACGGCTTCGACTACACCTATGCCGGTGAAATCGGCCAGCGCAACGGCATCCGCGGCCAGGGCTTCCTGTCGCTGGATATGAGCCTCAACAAGCGCTTCATCATGCCGTACAAGGAATCGCACTCCATGCAGTTCCGTTGGGAAGTGTTCAACGTGCCCAACACCGCCCGCTTCGACGTCAACCAGGCCAGCCTGGACGTGGGCAGCAGCGGCACCTTCGGCAAGTACAACGGCCTGCTGACGCAACCGCGCGTAATGCAGTTCGGCCTCCGGTACGAGTTCTAGTTCGCTCGCACTCGACTGAAAAGCAAAACGGCCCGCCGGATTCTGGAACGCTCCAGTTTCCGGCGGGCCGCTTCTTTTGTCTTTGCGCCTTACCAGTAGATCTTCAGCGCCATCTGCAACCGGCGCGGCGTGTTGGCCTGGCTGGTGATGACGCCAAAGGTATTGGAGTTGAGGTTGGCGGAAGGGCCGCCGAAGACCACACGGTTGAAGACGTTGAACGCCTCCGCCCGGAAGTCGACGCGGCGGCCTTCGCCAAAGAACGGGAAGCTCTTGCCCAGGCTGATGTCTTCGTTCAAGTTCGGGAAGTTGCGCAGCTTGGGGTTGAAGCGCGTGGCGTTGCCCATCTCGGCGGCCGGTTGAGCCGGGAAGACGGTGGGGTCGAGATACCGGTCGACGGCCGGGTCGAAATCGCTGCCCTTGGTGGCCGGACGCCAGTTGTCGTAGCTGGTGATGTAGGGCCGCGTCTGGCCGTTGAAGATCGGCAACGGGTTGTTGCGCGAGAGCGCGATCGGTAGGCCGGAAGAATAGACCTGCACCGCCGCGATGCGCCAGCCGCCGAGCACAAAGTTGCCAATGCCGGACTTCACCCACCGCTGCCCTTTGCCGAACGGCAGCTCATAGATGGTGGAGAACTTCGCCACGTGCGTCTGGTCCAGCTGGCCAATCGACTTTTCGAGGCGCCGGTTGTATTGATCCTGCGCCGCGGCGTTGTTGGCGAAATAGGTGTCGGAATCCGTCAGCACCTTCGAGAACGTGTAGTTCCACTGCCAGGTGAACCCAGCCGTCATGCGCCGTTCCATCTTCAACACCATGGCGTGATACGACGAGTGGCCGCTCTTGTCGCCATTGTGCACGCCAGTGAGAATGTTCAGATACTGCGGGAAGGGCCGCAGCGCCTGAGCCACGCTGCCGGTGAAGGTGGGATAGGGCCGGCGGATGCCCGCCTGAGCAGCGGCCGTGGAGCCAATATCCGCACGCAGAATGTTCAGCGCCTGCGTAGCGCCAAAACGCGACACCATGTCGTTGTAGACCGGCGTGGGCACCTGATTGAGGTTCAGCACGCCGGTCTGCAGATGGCTGCCGACAACGCCACTGTAGGAGCCTTCGAGCACGGTATTGCGGCCCACCTGGCGCTGGATGGAGAACGTCCAGGAGTTCTGCTCCGGCGCCCGCGTCGCTTCCTGTCCCTGCCAGTATTCGACGTTGTTGCCGTTCGAGAACGAGGGGTTGATCTGCGGCGGCAGCGGGTACGACGGCAATCCTTGATCCAACCGGAACGCGGGCGTGATGCCCTGGTTCAGCGATTGGAACGTGTACTGGCCGATAAAGCCACCGAAGTGGCCGCTGCCCTGCACCGCCGATACCTTGCTGAAGGAGCGGCCATAACCGGCACGAATCGTGGTCTTGGAATTGGCCGCCCACGCAATACCCAAGCGCGGCCCGAAGCCCCCATACCAGCCCGGCACCAGCGACCGCGTGTTCTCACGGCCTTCGCCAAAGCCGGCAAACCACAATGCGCCCGGAATGTTGCCCGCCGCCGGGTTGGGCCGCGTCGGGTTGAAGTCGCTGTACTGGTCGTTCTTGGCCCGGGGGGGCAGCGTCAGGTCGTAGCGGAGGCCAAAGTTGACGGTCAAGCTGCGGCTGACGCGCCAGTCGGACTGGGCGTAGAAGCCGTGATACGGATAGACCTGCGGAACATAGCGCTCCGTCTCGGTGCGGCCCACGTTGGCTTCACCCAGCAGGAAGCTGGCAAAGCTGGAGCCGCTGGTAAAGCCCGTCGCCGCCGGAACGCTGGTGCCCAGAAAGCTGAACTCCGCGCGGCCCGAGATGTCCTGCTCGCCGTAGCCTTCGGCGCTCTGGTGCTGGAACAGGTAGCCCAGCTTGATGGTGTGCTTGCCCTTCACCCAGCTGAAGTCGTCCTTGATCTGCACGGACGGCTGATAGGTGCCATTCAGCGAAGTGCTGCCCCATTGCGTGAACTCACTAAAGGCCACGTTCATAAGGTTCTTGTTGCAGTTGGGCACATTGCCCAGGCAGACCTTGTCCTTCCAGTTGCCGCCCACGTTGGGCGAACCGGAGACCTTGTCGAAGTTATTGACGCCCACCGAAAACAGGTTCAACATGCGTGAGTTCAGCGTCCAGTCATGCGTGCCGCGATAAGCGCGCGTGGGGAACTCCTGCACCTGCCCATTCCATAGCGGCAGCGGCAAGCCCGGAGGCCCACCGGCGCTGACGGCCTGGTTGAACTCGGTGCGGTTGTAGAAGAACGACACGCGCTGGCTGCTCGAAATGTGGTGATCGACGCGCATGCTGCCCTTGTCCTGCGGGTTCTGGATGGAGCCGCCGTTCACCAGGTAATTGTTCCGGATATAGGCCACGGTGCCGGGCACCAAGCCCGGGCGATTGGGCACCGCGATCGGCTGCGCGATCGACATCATGCGTTTCGAAAGATTGGCGAAGCGCGCGGCCGGAATCTGGTTGCCGGGGAAGGCATCGCGGATCGATCCGCTGCCGTTGGGATTGGCCCGCGTCGTCGTCGGATCATAGATCGCCAGCGGCCGGTTGCTCGCATCCACCCAGTTGCGGAAATCGCCCGCGTACATCTCGGTCGTGGGGACCGACAGAATCGTGTCATTGGACCCGGCGCGGTTGCGGAAGCCTTCATAGGCGGCAAAGAAGAACGTGCGGTTGGCGCCCTTGTACAACTTTGGAATCGAGATGGGCCCACCGGCCGTCAAGCCAAAATTATTCTGGCGCAGCACGCTGCGCTTGGCGGCAAAGAACTCGCGCGCATCCAGGCGTTCGTTGCGGAAAAAGTTGTAGAGGTTGCCGTGATACTGATTCGTGCCGGAGCGTGAGACAAACGACATCACGCCGCCGCCCGCCTGTCCGTACTCGGCCTTGAATCCGTTGGTGTCCACCGCAAACTCCGTGATCGCGTCCACCGACGGCGTCAGATACGCAATCTCGCCCGTGTCGGCGGAGCGGTTGGTGGTGATCGACAAACCATCGAGCGTCGCATCCCAAGCCGCGGCCTGCCCGCCGCCCAGCGTCAAGCGAGTGCCATCGCCCTTGCTTTCCGCCGCAATGGTCACCAGGTTGAAGACACTGCGCATCGCACCGCCCACCACCAGCGGCAGCTCATCCACCATCTTGTTCGAGACGGCGGTGGTGATCTTGACGTTCTCCGTCTGTACTTGGACCGAACTGCCGGAGACCTCGATCGATTCCGATACCTGGCCCAACTGCAGTTGCGGGTCCACCCGCACCGTTCCGCCCGCGGCAACGGTAACCTGGTCGCGAACAAATCGCTTGAAGCCCGCTTGCGTCACCTCCACGCGGTATTGCCCGACGGTGAGATTGGGCGCTGAATATTCGCCCAGATCCGAGCTTCGGACCGTGAACGTGGTGTTGGTGGCAGTGTTGGTAATCGCGACGCTGGCGGCGGCCACGGCGGCTCCGGCGGCGTCAGTCACGATCCCAGTGATGGTGCCACGGTCTGTCTGCGCGAGCAGGCAGGAGCCCATGGCGGTGAGCAATAAAGCGAAACGCATGGGGAGATTGATATCATCGTTGCGCCAGTGTCCGCAAGGCCGTCCGCCCGCCGGGTAGCCCTGAGGGTCTTGGCTGATTGGGAGGCGTCGGGGGTGATTGGCATTCGGCGGGCGAAATCGCCCGGGCCACGCGGTGTCTCTGGCAGCGGGGGCGAAAACAAATTCAGCGCCCAATTCTGGCCCTGCCGATAACGTGTATAAGCAAACATGATTGGCCTGCGCACAGTACTTTGCGGGTATCTCCAACTGGTGGTGCTCACATCTGTCCACGCACAGCCCCGGCCATGGCGCATCGCTTCCAACCAAAGCGTTCCCCTGAACTTCTGGACACCGGACGGCCGGCCCACCGGATTCGCCAGTGAGGTGATCCAGGCCGCGGCCAATCGGGCCAACATCCCTCTCCAGTGGGTACGTTTCGACGGGCTGCCGGAGGACGCCTTTGAGCGCAATCAAGCAGACCTCTGGCCCTTGGCCGCTGCGCTGAAAGGCCGGCGTTCGAAGATGCATTTCAGCCGTCCTTGGTGGCAGTCGGAAAGGGCACTGCTGACGCTGCGGGGCCAGGGCGTCAACTCTGTGGCGGAACTGCACGGCCGCCGGGTGATGCTGACCGGCTTGGTTCCCGTGGATACGGACAGCCGTCTTCACGCCGCCGCCCGGACGATCGATTCTCGGCCCACGGCCCCGGAATCGGTGGCGTCGATCTGCAACGGCCAGTCCGATGTCGTCGTCATCGACTACCGTTTGCTGCAACAGGTCTTGCTGGACCGGCCCAAAGTGTGTCTCGAAACGCGCCTTGAGTACGTCGTCGATCCCACGGTCAGCCAACAATACGGCGTCGCCTCGTCGTTCGGCGCGGCGCTGGTGGCAGACCGGCTGTACGCCGAAATCGAGCGCATGATGATCGATGGCTCATTTCAGCCGATCGCCCGCCGCTGGAGCATGGTCACCGCCATCGACCCGCCCATGACCGCCGAGATCCAAAGCACGCGGCACAGCAACACGTGGCTCACCTGGGCGCTCACCGCGGCCCTGGCGGCCAGCGTCGTGTTCGCCGTGTTGATGGTCATCCTGTGGCGTGCCCGGCGCTCCACCGAACAGGCCTTTGCCATGCGCAGCCGCTTTCTGGCCAACATGAGCCATGAGCTCCGCACGCCGCTGGGAGGCATCCTCGGCATGTCGGAGCTGGCCCTGGAAACGCCGCTCAACGCCCAACAGCGCGAATACGTCAGCCTGGCCAAATCCTCGGCCGAACACCTGCTGGTGCTGCTGAACGACATTCTCGACTTCAGCAAAATTGAAGCGGGCAAAATGGCGCTCGAACAAGTCCCGTTTGAGCTGGAACAGGCCGTGGCCGTGGTGGCCCGCGCTTCCGCCGTGGAAGCGTACCGCAAAGGGATCCGCTACCGCGCCTGGGTGGACCCGCAACTGCCGCCGGTCATCCTGGGCGATCCCGTCCGCTTCCGGCAAATCCTGAACAACTTGACCAGCAACGCCGTCAAGTTCACCACCGAAGGCGAGGTCCGGGTGGATGTCTCGCAAGTGGAGCGGGCCGACCGCGAGGGCACCCTGCGGATCGCCGTCACCGACTCGGGCATCGGCATTCCCCCCGACAAACAGCAGCACATCTTCAACGCCTTCGCGCAGGCCGACGGCCTGGTGGCACGGCAATTTGGCGGCACAGGCCTGGGCCTGGCGATCACGCGCGAACTGGTCCGTGTGATGGGCGGCACCATCCAGGTGGATAGCGAAGCGGGCCGTGGCTCGCGGTTCATCATCGACGCTCCGTTTGCGGTCCCGGAGCAGGTGTCGGCCATCCCGCCCTCACCCGCCGCGGGCTTGACGTTTGAGATTGCCGTTCCCAACCTGGAAGAATATGCCCGCATGGTGGAACTCAGCGAGACCTCGGGCGGGCGCTGCGTCAGCCAGAACGCGGACATTCTCATTGTGCCCGGCGATGAGGTCGTGGCCAGTTCCCTGCCCTCGCTGGGCACAATTGTCATCATCGACCCCGTCACGGCGAGCGTGGAAGAAACCCCCGGACGCGTGATGGTCAGCCGTCCCGTGTTCCGGCACACGCTGGGCGCCGCGATTGACCGGCTAAAGAAGGGGACCGCCACACCGCCGCCAGAGGCGCTCCCCGTGTCTCGTTCGCTGCGGCTGCTGGCCGCCGAGGACGATCCGGTGAATCAGAAATTGATCCAACGGCTACTGGAATCCGCCGGCCATTCCGCCACCGTGGTGGGCAACGGTTTGCAGGCCCTGGAAGCGTTGGCTCGCAACCAGTACGACGTCGTCTTGATGGACGTCCAAATGCCCGAGATGGACGGCCTGGAGGCAGTGGCCCGCCTTCGCGAGCAGGAGCGGGACCACCCTGGGGCCCACCTGCCCGTGGTCGGCCTGACCGCCATGGCCATGAAGGGCGACCGCGACATCTGCCTCAAGGCCGGCATGGATGAATGCCTCACCAAGCCGATCCACAAGAAGCATCTGCTCGAAGTGCTAGACCGCGTCACCGCCGTTGACGCCTCGCGCCGAACCCCCTAGTGTTACGTGTGGCGCAGGCTATCAGCCTGCAGCGGGACTTGAGTCCCGCCGGTCCCCCGCCGACGCCTCCACCAGCGGGCAATCTCAACATCCCAGTCGCCCCGAGGCGGAATGAATTCCGCCTGCAGGCTGAAGCCTAGGCCACCTGACTGCTTAGCGTTTGGGCAGCGCCACCGCCGCTCCGGTCTTGACGCTTTTCTTGGCCGCTTCGATGATCTCCACCACCTGGACATTCAGCTCCAGCCCGACCATGCCTTCCAGCGGCTGGCCGGACTTGATGCGGCTCACCATGTAGGCCACTGGCTCGGCGCGATCGGCGGGCAACGGCTCCACTTCGGCGGTGGTTTCAGGCGTCCGGCCCTTGCGCAGTTTCACGCCCTCGCGGGTCATGTAGGCGCTGCCGTTGATGCCGAACACTTCCAGATCCTGGAAGCTGCGCGGCAGGTCCCAGCTGCCTTCAAACAGGCCGACACCGTTCTTGTACTTGAAGATCATGGTCGAGTTGTCTTCCACTTTGGGAAAGGTCTCCGGACGCAGCTGATTGGTCTGCGCATAGACCGTCTCCGGGCGGCCCAGGTACCACAGGCTCCACAACGCGTTGTAGCAGCCAAAGTCCATCAGCGCACCCGCGCCGTTCTGCACCGGGTCCGTCAGCCAGTTAAAGAACCATTTGTTCAAGCCCGTGGGAGCGCCGGGGCCGCCGTGGCCGACAACGCCGCGCAAGCGCCACACGCGACCCAGTTCCCCGGCATCGGCCAGCTTCTTGGCCGTATAGTTGGCCGACCACCAGGCCATCTGGTAGTTGGTCATCACCTGAATGCCGTGCTTGTTCGCGAGCGCCTGGATCTTCAGCGCGTCGGCATAGGTCGACGCCAGCGGCTTTTCAAACATCACATGGATCTTGCGCGGCGCGCAGTATTCCACGATCTCCAGGTGCCGGTTGTTTTCGACAAACGCCCACACGATCTGCGGCTTCGTCTGGTCGAGCATCTTGCGCCAATCGGCGTGGAATGCCCCCTCGGGAGCACCGCGCCGCTTCGCTTCCGCGATCAGCTCCGGCACCGTCTCGGCGATTCCGGCCAGTTGCACCTTGTCGCCCTTCAAAATGGTGCCCAGGTGGCCCCATACATGCGAGTGGACCAGGCCCACCACGCCCATCTTAATTTCTTGAGCGCTCGCCACCAGGCCCAGCGTCAATAGCAATGAAGCAATTCGGATCATCCGCACGCTATTGTACCGAGCCGCCCATCGCAGCGAGAATCCACACAACTGCTTGCGGGTTGCCTGTTTGAACGAGTACCGCGCCGGGCCACCGTACCCGCTAGGCGTGGGGCCTCTCACCGGGGCCCTAGACCCGTTGTATAGTTAGAAGCCAAAGTGCAAGGGGAAGGAGCCGAGCTTATGAAGCCGAGGTTTCTGCTGGTTTGTTTTGCGTGCCTGTCCGCCATGGCCGCGGTCGATCTGCGGCAGGTGCAGACGCTCGAATCGAAAGGCGCGGTCGCCGAAGCGCGCGCGCTGCTGCGGAGTGGGGCCACCAGTGGCTCGCCCGATGACTTGGCGGCCTACGCGGAGTTTCTCGATCGCCGCCGCGATCCGGAGGCGCGGCCGGCCTACGATGCGCTGCTGAAGGCACTGCCCGCCTCTTCGCCACGCCGCGCCACGACCGAGCGCCGGATCAAGATGCTCGAACTGGCTGGCCGCTCCGGCCCCAGCGCTCCGGCTCGTCAATCGGAATGGCCCACGGTGAACATCCCCGGCCCCTTGCGCAGCTTCAACCGCATGGCCGCCCTGTCACCGGACCTGCCGCCGGAGGACCTGTTCGGCGCCCTCGCGCGCAACGTGGTCACTAATGGCTATCAGGCCGCCTCGTCGAACGAAGCCCTGGAGCAGACCGAGTACTTGAAGCTGGTGGTCCGCTACCTCTCCCAAGCTCGCGAGCTGGAGAAGCTGGCCGGACCCTCCGGCATGATCCGCATCGAACAGTGCGAATCAACGCAAACCGCGGATCTGCTGAAGGTGCTCGGCTACCGCATGCGCGGCGGCTGCGGCGCGGAAGTGGTGCTGGAAACGGTGAATGCCACGCGCGCCTTCCTGACGGTGGATTCCGGCTTCCCGCTGTCGCCGCTGGAACAAGCGCTCCGCACCAACCGGCCCTTTGAGCTGAACTATGCGCCCACCAAGGTGCCGGTGCTCTATGGTCCGGAATACTGGCAATCGGCGCGCGACAAGGGTGCTGCGGAGACGTCGTTCGTCGACTTCTTCCTCTCTGACCCGGCGCTCTGCCGTCTCTACCTGGGCCTGTCGAAGCTGGACCCGGAGACGGCCGACGAGTTGAAGAAGGGCATACCGGTAGCCCGGCTGAAAGCCTTCTCGCACATCCTCGATTTCTTTGGCGGCATGTTCCAGATCCGTGGCGGCAAAGCGATCGTGCCCGGAGCGCCCCGGTCCATCCCCGGCTGGACCGACCTCGCCGGCGCCAGCCCCGACAACGGCGTGCAGTTCATCGAAAAGCTGATCAACCGTGACGATGGCTGGCTGGCCAGCTACTTTGATTCCGCCGCGCGCATCCATGGCCGCGAGCAGGAGTTCCTCACAGACTCCGCGCGCATGAAGCGCTATTACACGGCAATTCGCGGCCGCATCACCTCACCCGGACCCGCGCGCCCGGTCTTCCGCGCCAACACCGACATGTTGCTGCTGGCCACGCGGCTTCGCCTGGAGCCCAGCGGCGTGCCCCACATCCCCGGCAATATCGACATCTGGAAAAACCTGTTCGTCAACCATCCGCACGGCAAGTACGACGGCAAGCTGACCAAGACCGCGGCCAACTGGAAGGAGCCGGATGATCTGCTGGAGGCCTTGTTCGCGCTATCGCGCAAGGCGGTGGAGAATGAGCCGTTGAAGATCTTCATGGCGCTGAGCGACCTGAACCGCCGCCGCTCAAAGCCGCTTGAACCAGCCACCGTGGACCGTCTGGCCCGCGAATACCGCAGCCTGGGCTCGCAGTATTCCATCTTCTCGGAAGCGCCGGACCTGAAAGACAAGACCATCCTCGCGTTCCTCGATAGCGCCACCGCCATCACCAAAATCGGGGATCAGGGCGTGCGAGCGGACCATGCCGGCATGATGCAGTCGCTGGTGGGCCTCTGGCAGATCTTCTGCCGTCAAGGCTTGATCTCGCCCGGTGATGCGGATGCGACGCTCGACCAGATCCTACAAGGCTTCTCCAAACCCCGCACCAGCCGCGAGCTGTTTGACGCGGGCCGCGCTGGAGTGACGGCGTTGTTCAAGGCGACCAAGACCAGCGACGGCGCCGACCCGCAGGAACGCATGCTGGACCTGCTCTCCGGCGAAGCGCAGATCACCGATGCCGACGCGCACACCCAAGTGGTGCAGGACATGATCCGCATCTTTGAGGCGCAGCACCTGATCTCACTCAAGACCCTGTGGGACTTGGCGGATAACCTTGAAGGCGCGGCCAAAGGCGGCAAGATCAATGTCCCGCTGGTCACCAAGCTCTCGACCCGCATCCAGGAGATCCAGCCCGCCCGCATCGCGCTCTCGGGCGCGGAAAAGAACGCCATGGCGTTCGGCTACTGGACTGAAAAACACATCGACAACCAGCGCAAGGTGAACTTCCGCGCCGTCTTTGAGAAGCTGGGCAACGACCCCGAGAAGCTCCGCGACGCCCGTGGCCTGCTGGCCCAGTTCCTGCGCGACACGCTGGTGGGCTACAACTACATCCACTATGCCCCGCCCGGCGCGCAGATCCTGATCACCAATCCGCTGTTCGTCCGCAGCCACGACTTTATCGGCGCCCAGGGCAGCGTGCAGACCTGGAAGTCAACCGAAGTGTTCGGCACCGGCTGGCCCTCCAGCGCCGGTGGACGATTGGTAGGCTCGCTGGCCAACGTGCCCTACGCCTTGGCGGAAGCTGAGCAGAACTTCCTCATCCCCACGCGCGAGCAAGCCCTGATCTGGGGCGACCTGGTGCCGCAGATGATCGTCAGCGCCAAGGTGCCCCGCTTCTGGCAGGTGACGCCGTCGCAACTGCACTACGCCGCCCTGCTGCAGCGCCTCGGTGAATCGGCCGTGGCGTTCGCCGCCGTCGATGCCCAGGCCCGGCCCGCGGTGGTGGAGATCATCTCGCGGCAAGCGCCGCCCGCCCGCGCCCGCCGCATTGAGACGCTGCTAGCGGCCAGTGATGTGCGCAGCGCGCTGGACCTGCTGCTGCCCTCGGAGGCTTACTTGCTGGGCGCCCGCGTACTGGCCACCGATCTGGTGGTACCGGGTCCGGAAGCGGCCGAGATCAAGCGGTTGGCTGCGGCGGACCCGGCCAAGCACAACTATGTGGCCATCTCGCAGGCGTTCGGCACGCCCAAGCCAACGCTCGCCAATTCGTACCGGCCCACCTTGATGGACCTCCGCACCTTCCCCACGTTGATGGGCTACTCCAGCCGCATCCTGGCCGAAAGCTGGGAATCGTCAACGCTCTACTATGCCGCGCTGGCCGACGAACTCGACGTCCCGCCAGGGCAGCTGAACGTCAACGTACCCATCTGGACGCAGAAGACGGTGGAAGCCATCTTTGCGACGCACCTGGAAGATTGGCCCGCCCTTTTGCGTTCCCTGCGCATCGTGGGCGATAATCTCCGCACCACGGCCCGTAAATCAGCCGGCCAACGCGCCGCTGTGCAGTAAAGATTTGATCAATCGATGCCATAGATGATTGAAGGAGAACTTGCCTTGAAAATCACACGCCGTTCTGCTGTTTCGCTCTCCGTGCCTGTATTGGGGGGCGGCGTTGTTTTGGTGGGTGGTCCGGCGGCCTTGCTGGCCCAGGAACGCCCCACCTTCCGCGTCAAGGTGGACATGGTGGTGCACAGCTTCACCATCACCGATGCCAAAGGCCGCTATGTCAACGGGCTGAAGCACACCGACATCCGCATTCTCGAAGATGGCATCCAGCAAAAGATCGCCACCTTCGCCGAAGGCAACAAGCCGCCGCTCCAGGTCCTGGATGACGGCTCCACCCGGCCCATTCTGACGCCCGAATCGCAGAACCCCGCCAGTGGCGACCAGCGCTCCACCGACGCTTTCGTGGGCACCAACGTCTTCGTGTTGTTCGACACCTCGAACTACATGTACCGCGGCTTCGTCTACGCCTCCGACGCCATTGCCGACTTCGTCCGTGGCCTCGATCGCGCCGATTCGGTGGCCGTCTACACCTTCAGCCGCAACCTGACCCGCGCGGCTGACTTGAGCAAGGACCGCGCCGACGCCATCGCCGGCCTCCGCAAAGCCGTCGCCGGGGACGACTCCGCGCTCTACAACGCCCTGCTGCTGACGCTCCGCGACGCCGCCAAGGTGCCGGGCCGCAAAGTGGTGATCGTGTTCTCGAATGGCCCCGACAACGGCTCCATGGTGGCGCCGGATGACGTCCGCGCCGTGGCGGAAGACGAAGGCATCCCGATCTACGTCATCTCCACCAGCGAAGTCAGCAAAGACGCCATCTCCTCCGGTGTCTTCCGCCGCATCTCGGGCCGCACGGGCGGCAAAGCGTACTTTGCCAAGACCTGGCAGAAGCAGGTGGAAGCGTTCGAATCGATCCGCGAAGACTTGGGCAACTCCTACACCGTCACCTACTACCCGGCCAGCAATCCCAACGAAGGCTTCCGCAAGATCGCCGTCGAGATTGCCACGGACCCTGGCAAGAAGTTCCGCGTCCGCGCCCGCCCCGGCTACCGTCCCAGCCGGAGCTTCTAGCAGGTTGCGGAAAAAGGGTTTGGCAGGACCACTCCCTCACGACGAGTGGCTCTGTAAGTTGCTGTAAATAGGCGTGCGATCTTTCTGAGCCGCGCGTAAGCAAGCGATCTTCGGCCTTTTTCCGCAGCCTGCTAGACGGCACTAGCTAGCCCGGCCCAGCAAGCGCCACCGCTCGCGCCAATCATTGCCCCCAGTTGCGCGCGATTGGGGGCCCTTCGCTTAACAGGCTGCGGAAAAGGGGCTTGCAGGACCACTCCCTCACGGTCGTGGCTCAGTAAGCTATTGCAAATAAACAGGCGATGTTTCTGAGCCGCGCGCGTCAGCAAGCGGTTTCCGGCCTTTTCCGCAGCCTGTTAAGCCTACTAGTATCTGCAAGATACGCTCTTGCGGCCAGATCCTGAGCAGCGCGGGAGAGCCAGTAACGGCGGCCAGTACTTTTCACCCACACCGTCTCCCAGTACTAGGCCGTACCTCCAGCGGATGGGGTACGCCACAGGTCACCGGGCACACTTGGGTCATGAAGAACCTGACTGCAATGATTGTGACGGCCGCGGCACTCCTGACGCCCGCTTCAGCGAGCATCATCTTTACCCACGAAGCTGCCGGCGTCCAATACACCACGGTGGCCGGCGCCATCACGGAGACCTTTGATTCCGCGTCCCTCGGCGCCTTCTCCGGCGCCTCCGCCATCGGCACCTACTCCGCGGGCGGCGTCATCAACTCCGGCAACGCCTGGGGCGGCTCCAACCAGACCAACCACATCGACGTTGGCGCCCAGAGCGGCACCACCGACTACTCCATCGACTTCGGCAAGAACATCTACTACTTCGGCTTCTACTGGGGCGCCGGCGATGCGCAGAACGAGATCCAGTTCTACCAGGGCCTCACCAAAGTGGCCTCCTTCAAAGTGGGCGACATCTCGGGCGGCCTTTCTTCGGCCTACTGGGGCAACCCCAACAATGGCCAGAACCAGGGCGAACCCTACGTCTACCTGAACTTCACGGCCGACTCCGGCACGCCCTTCGACAAAGTGGTCTTCCACAACAACGGCACCGGCACCGGCTACGAAACCGACAGCCACTCCATCTACGACCAGCCGATCAACCCGCCCGGCGTGCCGGAACCCGCCACCTGGGCCATGATGGCCGGCGCCGCCGTCGCCCTGGTGGCCCTGAAGCGCCGCAGCTAGGCGCCCTCTCCACAAACACTCACCCTCTCCCCTGCGGGCTGAGCTAGGATGGCTGGGATGCTGATCCCCGCCCTTAGCTCAGCCCGCATTTATGATTTGGAGCAGCCGCGGTTCCCCGCGATGCCTTTGCATGAATCCCACCGCCGCCCGGGTTACTTCTACGCTCTCCACCGCCGCCATCGCGACACCTACAACCCGGAGATGCACGGCCCCCGCTCCGGCTCCTCCGGCATCGTCACCATGACGGACCACACCGGTACGCACATCGACGCCCTCTGCCACCAGGCCTGCGAGCTGGAGCTATTTGGCGGCATCAAGACCGACGCCGCGGAAACGCCCGCCGGCTTCAAGGACCACGGCGTCGAGACCGTGCCGCCCATCGTCGCCCGCGGCGTCATGCTCGACATCGCCCGCTTCCTCAACGTGGACCGTCTGCCGGACCATCACGCCATCACCGCCGACGAGATGATCAACTGCGCGGCGGCGCAGAACGTCCTGGTAAACCCCGGCGATGTCCTGCTGGTCCGCACCGGCTCCGGCGCCATCTGGAATGACGAAGAGACCTACCTGCGCGCCGCCGGCGTCGCCAAGTCCGGCACCTTGTGGGCGGCGGAACAGGGCGTGGTGGCCGTCGGAGCCGACAACATGGCCTGGGACACCTTGAATGGCGAACGCGACCCCGAAACCGGCGCCACCATGTTCGCCCACGTCTATCTGCTGCCCAAAATGGGCATCTACATCATCGAGAACCTGCTGCTCGAACAGCTCTCCCGCGACCGCATCTACGAGTTCGGCTTCATCGCCGCGCCCCTCAAGATGACCGGCGCCACCGGCTCGCCCATCCGTCCGCTGGCCTTGGTGTAGGTGGCCAAAAGTCAGCCGAGTCGACTCCGTCCAAGCCCGCGCGCAGATCCATTCGCCTGAAAACACTGCCACGTGCTACGCTGGCCTGAGTTAGTCTCTCGCTCTCATGGCGCTCCAAATCTTTTTCCAGGTGCAGATCCTGGGTATGGACGATTTCCTGGTCGCTGGCTCCACGCTGGCCGCCGGGGCGGCGGAGTTGCGCGCCGCCTCGGAAGAGCTGCCGCTGCGGTTCCTGTCGGAAAACGGTCTGTCGCCGATGCTGCTGGGCACTGCGACTCTCGGCCAGTTCATGCTGGTCCTGCCGGAGGAATCAAAGGATTCCGCGGTTGCCTTCTTCACCGCCGCCGCCGCGGAGCTAGCCCCGAAAGGGCTGCGGCTGATCTGGGCCGCCACCGAGAATTTGGGCACCTGGAAGCTGATCCGCACGCGCCTCGACGCGGATTTAGAGCAACGCGCCGGCGCGCCGGGCGCTCCATCGTTTGAGGCTTATGCCGCCGCTGAACCCGCCGCACCGGCCGAGCCCATCGCTCCCGGCCGCGCGGTCCTGCGCGGCGACGTCGATAACTTCAGCCGCTTCCTGTCGGGTGCCGAATCGATCGAGACCCACATCGAACGCTCCCTGATGTTCAAGAGTTTCTTTGAGGGCGAACTGGCGCGGCTGCCCGCCGAACGGGCCAGCGTCATTTACTCGTCGGGTTCGGGCTTTGCGCTCTCCGGCAACTTTGGCGACCTGATCGAAATCGCCGTCGAGACCCGCCGCATTTTTGAGCTGTTCGTCACCGAGAACCTGAAAGAGTCGCCCGGCCCGGAAGGCAAGACGCTCTCCATGGCGCTGGCGTTGCCCGAAGCGGGCGATAGCGAAGCCCAGGTCTATACCCGCGCCGGTGTCTTGCTGGATGAAGCGAAGACCCTGATGCGTGATGGCTTCCACCTGCTGGGCCGCACCATTGAATGGAAACAGGTGCCGGAAGCGTCCGCCATCAAGGACTTGGCTGTGCGCCTCGTGAAGGAGTTCAAGTGCTCCACCCAGTTCATCGGCGAACTACTTTCGTTTTACCCGGAAGGGCAGACCGGCCGGCGCGGTGTCGCCAAGTATGACCGGCCGTGGCGCTTTCACCGCCGCCTGGCTGTGACGCTGGACCCCAGCGAACGCCGCGCGCGCTCCAAGGATTTTGTGAAGACCCGCACCGATCTGGCGGGTGAGATCATCGGCAAGAATGTCGGCCAAGCCCGCCTCCGGCCCACCGGACGGGTGGCGCTGGAATGGGCCGCCCGATTGGCCGCCCCGGCTGGCAGCCCCGCACAGGCGGGTTGATCCGCCGGCCGCCGAGCATCAGAGAGAAAGGTTAGTTCATGTCGGACGAGAAACAGGAATCTCCCACCACGGAAACGACTCCCGAGGTCCAGACGGAGCCTCGCGCCCAGGCGGCCGCTGAGAACCAGCCCCGCCCGGAAGGCCAAGCACGTCCCGAAGGCGCCGCCCGTCCTGAAGGTCAAGCACGTCCCGCTGGAAACCCCAAGCCCGCAGGCGACCGCCCCCCGCGCGGTGATCGTCCCGCTGGTGACCGTCCGGCTGGCGACCGCCCGCAAGGCGACCGTGGCCCCCGTGGTGGTGGCCGTGGCGCCGATCGCCCCGCAGGCGACCGTCCGGCTGGTGGTGGCGACCGTGGCGGAGACCGCCGTGGTGGCGACCGCCCCGGTGGTGATCGTGGCGGCGACCGTGGTGGTGACCGTGGCCGAGGCGGCGACCGTCCTTTCCGTGGCCCCGACGCATTCTTGGATATCGAACTCGAGAAGCTGATCTCCGATTCGCTTTATCTCGATAACCAGGCCCACGCGCTGGTCAGCCGTCTGCGCGACATGGATTCCGGCACCAAGAGCCAATTGCGCCGCCTGTACAATTCAGTCCGCCGCGCATGCCGCGCTCCGGAGAACGAACGCCAGCACGAGTTCGTGATGCTGCGCGCGCGCTTGGCCTACACCGTGGCCCGCCATTCGCTGCGCTCGCTCGACCCGCTCGAAAAGCTGCTGCTGCAAGTCACCCGCAAAAACGATCTCCGGGGCTATGAACGCTTCCGCGATCTGTTTGAAGCCATCGTCGCCTACAACGAATAGCGAGTAATTTCCATGAGCTCCCATACCGCCGACACTCAACTGTCTTTCCTCGGCAAGCTGATTTTAGAAGCTGACCTGACTTGCGAAACCGGCCTGCACATTGGCGCCGGCAAGGGTACGCTCGAAATCGGTGGCGCCGACAACCCGGTGATCAAGGATTCGTTCGGCCGCCCCTATCTGCCCGGCAGCTCACTGCGCGGCGCCATGCGTCACGCCCTGGAGCGTGCGCTTGACCTCGTCAAGAACGACGAAATCGTCTACCTGTCGCGCCGCCGCGGCCAGGAAGTGCGCATCCACCAAAGCAACCGGCCCAACGATGAAGTCTGCCTGCTGTTCGGACGCAGCTCAGAAGCCGGGGCCACGGCCATCGCGCGTCTCGCCGTGTCTGACTCGAAGCTCGACGGTGACTCGATCACTCCGGCCATGCGCGAGTATCTCGACGACGAAATGACGGAAGTGAAGAGCGAAACGGCGATCGACCGTCTCACCGCTCAATCCTCCTCCCGTACGCTCGAACGCGTCCCCGCCGGGGCCCGCTTCCGTGTCCGTTTGGTGCTGGACATCCTCTGCCCGGAAGATCGCGAACTGCTGGCGCCCGTCGTCCAGGCCTTGCGCCTGATCGAAGATTCCGGCTTGGGTGGCGGCCGCTCCCGCGGTTCGGGCGTGGTGAGCTTCTCCAAGATCTCCGGCCAGTGGCGCTCCAAGGGCTACTACGCCGCAGGCGAAGCCGCTGCCGAGGTCCTCACGGCCGCTGACTTGAGCGCCGTCGATGCCGCTCAGGTCGCCGAAAAGCTCGTCTAAAAACTCATGAGCTCTGCCTTCATCGTGCGCTTCCGGCCCTCCGGACCCTGGCGGTTCGGCAATGCCGCAGGCGCGCGCGACAAAACGGATTCCGTCGGCCATAGCGACACTGTCTATGCCGCCCTCCATTGGGCCCTGAAACGGCTGGGCCGCGGTGACGACTTTGCGGCAGCGCAAGCGGCTGAAGCGGGACCCGCCGTGCGCGTGTCGTCGCTGTTCCCGTTTGGCGGACGCACGCTCTACATCGCCCCGCCCAAGACCCACTGGCCACCCGAGGCCTCCGCTCGCGTGCGCTGGAAGGCCGCGCGTCTGGTGCCGCTCTCGGTGGTGGAAGATCTGATCGCGGGCAAGCCGTTGGCGGAAGACCGTTGGGAAGTGGAGCCGCGTTCCGGCTGCCTGGTCTCTTCAGGTGCTTCTGCTCCGTTCCGCATCGCCCAACGCCGCGCCGCAGCGGTTGATCGAGCCATCCCCGGCCGCATCGAGCCGCACCGCACGGCATGTCTCGAATTTGGCCCCAACGCCGGCCTCTGGTGCGCCGTCGTGCTCGAATCGGCTGAATGGGAAGCTTCCGTCAAATCCGCATTCCGCCTGCTGGCTGATGCCGGCCTGGGCGGCGAACGCTCCATTGGCTGGGGACAGGCGGATGCCGTCGAATTCGGCCCCTTCCCCGGCAACCTGTCGCCCACCGCCGCGGCCGCCACCGGCGAAACGGCGCGCCACTGGCTCTGGTCGCTCTACAACCCGGCCGCTTCTGATCAAGTGGATTGGACCCAAGGCCACTACGCCGCGCTCACCCGGGGCAGCCATGGGTCAAAGGCCGTCGAGATGTTGGAAGAAGGTTCCGTGCTCAGCACCACGGGTGCTCCCTTGGGCCGTCTGGTTGATCTGGGCGATGCGGAAGCGCCCGCGCTCCGCAGTGGCTTCGCGGTCTCGGTGGCCCTGCCCGCGGAGGTAGCCGCATGAGATATCGCGTCACGGTGTTAACCCCCACGCTGGTCGGCGACGGCCAGCGGCTTTCGCCCATCGACTACATGGTGTGGAAGGATCAAGTTAACGTGCTCGACCAGCGCCGCATCTTCAAGATGCTGGCCAAGGGCCCGCGTCTGGAGCCGTACTTGGAACAGATCCGGCGGGCAACCAAGCTCGACTTCGCCTCCTGGGGCGGTTACGCACAGAACTACGCCGTCCGCCGCATCCCCTTTGAGCATGCTCTGCTCACCAAGGCGTTTGAGGCTGCGCGCCCCGACAGCTTGCACATTCCGCTCTTCGCCAACACGCCCACCGGCCCCGTGCTGCCCGGTTCGGCTGTGCGTGGCGCTATCCGCACGGCGTTGACCTTCCTGCGCTGGCGCGACCGCGGTGTCGAAAAAGTCCTCGAACAGGCCGCCGAGCGCGTCGCCGGGGACCGTATCCCCCGCTACCTCTCGCAGCCCTTCGACAACTCCGAACCCAAAGCCAAACCCGGCGATGCTCGTCTCGTTTCCGGCGGCTTTAAGATCTACCAGGTCCGCACCTCGCGCCTCCAGCAAGGAGTCCTCAGCTGGAAAGACACGACGCCCGCGTTCGCCGAAATGGCCACGCCCGGCACCACGTTTGAAGGCGCCTGGACTACAGAAGATCCCAGGGTGGCAGGCCGAGCCGCCGCGCCCGCACCGTGGGCGGAATCCCTGCTCGAAGGCCAGATCCTCTACGCCACGCAAGCCAAACTGCCGGTCCTCGCGGCAAAGCTAGAAGAACTGCGCAGCAAACCCGGCCTGCTCTCCATCGGCTGGGGCGGCGGCTTCCTAGGCAAAACGGCCGCGCACGACACGACGCAAGCAGCCTACCGGACCGTCCTGCGCGCCATGCCCTTCTACAGCCGCGCCATCCAAACCGGACTCCCCTTCCCCAAAACCCGCCGCATCCTCAGCGAAGGCCCCAACCCCGCCTTCTTCCCCGGCTGGGTGAGCCTGGAAGTCCTGGACAAATAAGAGCCCACTGAAGAGCCGCTCGCCAGCAGGAGCGGGCTGCCCTCAAAGCGCACCGACGCCCCAGCCACCCAGGAACGCCCTCAGTCACGCGAACGCCTCACGTGTCCAAACGGAGACATAGGTAACACATTAGACCGGAGACATCGGTAACACTTTTCAGGAGAGCCGCCGGGGGTCTGGGGTGATTATAGGGGAGCCGGGGGCTGGGCGGGGAGCAGGCCGAGGCGGCGTCTTAGGTGCA
>JAPKYZ010000026.1 GCA_026394055.1 Acidobacteriota bacterium | reverse complement strand
GATATCGCGCGGCCGGAAGTCGCTCACCACCGGAACGCCCAGCCGCTCGGCCAACACGCTGCCATCGCCAATCTGCAGAGTGCTCGCGATCTTGCGGCCCTCCATCGGGCGCGGGCGGCCTTCGTGAAAGATCGTCTGCCCGTGGCAGCCCACCAGGTCCAGCGTCTGCGGATCACACAGCTTGATCACCGCCTCCGCGTAGAGCTCCGCCAGGAGAAAGTGCAGCCGCGCAATGGTGCCCGAGTGGCAGGTGGTATTGGAGACGCCCAGAATCGCCTCGCGGATCCGGCGCGGATAGGGCGTCGATGAAAACGCCTCCACCTTGAGCTTGCGGCCCCGGATGTCGACAATCGCCACATCAATGCCGTCAAGCGAGGTGCCCGACATGATTCCCGCTACCCGCATCGCAGGCCCCCTTCAATGTTGGTCATTGCCGCAACTGCTTCTGTAGATCGGCGAGCACCTGCAGTGCCTCGATGGGCCGCAGCTCGTCGAGCTGCAACGCCCGGATGCGTTCCGCAATGTCGCCGGTGACGGGCTCGAACAAACGGATCTGGACTGGCTCCGGAGAAGCTTCGCCCGATACCGCGCGCTCCGTCTTCTCATGCAGCTTCAGGATCTGTCGGGCACGCGTGATCACCGCATCGGGCAACGCCGCTAGGCGCGCCACTTCAATGCCGTAGCTCTTGTCAGCCGCGCCCGGCTCGACTTTGCGCAAGAAGATGATCTGGTCGCCGCGCTCCTTCACGGTCACCCGCAGGTTGATCACGCCGGGCAACGTATCTTCGAGCACGGTCAGCTCGTGATAATGCGTCGCGAAGAGTGTCTTGGCGCGGATCTGGTGATGGATGTGTTCCGCCACAGCCCAGGCAATGGCCAGGCCATCGTAGGTGGAGGTGCCGCGTCCGATCTCATCGAGGATGATTAAGCTGTTCGCCGTGGCCGTGTTCAGGATCAGCGCCGTCTCCGTCATCTCCACCATAAACGTGGACCGGCCGCGCGACAGATTATCGGCGGCGCCGATGCGGGTGAACACGCGGTCCACCACCGGCAGCGTGGCCGCCGACGCCGGGACAAAGCTGCCCATCTGGGCCATGATCGAGATCAACGCCGCCTGCCGCAGATAGGTGGATTTGCCGCCCATGTTGGGGCCGGTGATCAGGGCCAGAAAGCGTGCCGGGTCGAGATAAAGGTCGTTGGCGATAAAGCGCTGCGCATCGCGCTCGGCCAGCGCCTCAATCACCGGGTGGCGGCCGCCTTCAATCTGCAGGATGCCGTCGTCGGAGAACTTGGGGCGGGCGTAACGCCGCTCCACCGCCAGCTCGCCGAGTGCGGCCTCCACATCCACCGCCGCCACGGTGGCCGCCGCCACCCGGACGCGGCCTGCAACGCTTGCGACATGCTTGCGGATCTCGTCGAACATGGCGCGCTCGATCGTGAGGATGCGGTCCTGCGCTTCGAGGATCTTGACTTCCAGCTCTTTCAGCTCGGGCGTCGTGAACCGCTCCGCGTTGACCAGGGTCTGCTTGCGCTCATAGTCGGCGGGCACCAGCGGCAGGTTGGGCTTTGAGACCTCGATGTAGTAGCCGAAAACGTTGTTGAAGCGGACCTTCAGCGACTGGATCGTCGTGCGCGTCCGCTCGCGGGCTTCGATGCTCGCGATGTACTGCTTGGCGTTGGTCTGGATGTCGCGCAGCTCATCGAGCTCGCTCGAACAGCCCTGGCGGATGGTGCCGCCATCGGTTAAGTCGATCGGCGGCTCATCAGCCAGCGTCGACAAGATGCGCTGCCGGATGTCGTCCAGCGTTTCTTCGACGCGCTGCGCCGTGGTCAGGCTGGCGGTCAACCGGGAAAGTTCTGGCAGCTCTGCCGCGGACCGCCCGAGGGCCAGCAGCTCACGGGGATTCGCCGAACCCAGCGTTACCTTCGCCAGCAAGCGCTCCAGGTCCAAAATCCGGCCCAGTACTTTGCGGATCTCCGTCCGCGTGATCGTGGCCCCGGCCAGCTCCGCCACCGCATCGAGGCGCGCCTCAATCTCGGCGCGGTCAAAGGAGGGTTGCAGCAGCCGCCGCCGCAGCAGCCGCGCCCCAGGGCCTGTCGCCGTGCGGTCAATCGTCGAGATCAGCGTGGCTTGCTTCGATCCCTTGTCTTCGGCAAACAGTGGCTCCACTAGCTCCAGATTGCGCACCGTCACCGGATCAAGGATCATCGCGGCGGAGCGTTCAAACCAGCCCGGCCGGTCCAGGTGATCGAGCGCCGCCCGCTGCGTGTCTTTGAGGTAATGCAGAATCGCGCCCGCCGCGCCCACCGCCAGCAGCTTGCCACCGAGGCCGCAGCCATCGAGCGACAGCAGCGAAAAGTGCTCCTTCAACGTGCGGTCGCCATAGTCGGCGCCGAACATCCACGCCTCCATTGGCAGCCGCCCCGGCTCCAGGATCTCGCGCGCACCCAGCGTTTCCACCAGCAGCGCTGCTTCTGATGCTTCCAGTTCAGTGGCGCGGAATTCGCCCGTCGACACGTCGGCAAAGGCTACGCCTGCGCGGGTGCCATCACGGAGAATCGCTGCGAGCCAGTTGTTCTCGCCAGATCGCAACAGGCCCGCATCCGTGGCCGTGCCGGGGGTGACGATGCGGGTCAGATCCCGCCGCACCAGCTTCTTGCCGGGGCCCGGCTGCTCCATCTGTTCGCAGATGGCGACGCGATAGCCGCGCTGCACCAGGCGCGCGATATAGTTCTCCGCCGCATGATAGGGCACGCCGCACATCGGGATCGGCTGGCCCTGCTCCTTGTTGCGGGCCGTGAGCGTGATCTCGAGTTCCTTAGCTGCCGTGACGGCGTCCTCGTAGAAGAGCTCGTAGAAATCGCCCAGACGGAACAGCAGCAGGGCCCCGGGCACCTGCTCCTTCACGGAATGATACTGCCGCATCAGCGGCGTGCGTGCGGCGTCCATCAACTAGGCGTACAGTCCGCGCAGCTTGATGGCGTGCGCCACACGCTCCAGCGCCAGCATGTAGGCCGCCGTGCGGTTGTCGACTTTCTTGGATTGCCCGTAAGCCACGACGTCCTGGAAGCTGGACACCATGACCTCCTGCAGCCGGTTGTTCACTTCGTTCTCGTTCCAGAAATAGCCCTGACGGTCCTGCACCCATTCAAAATAGGACACCGTGACGCCGCCCGCGTTGGCCAGAATGTCGGGGATCACGAAGACGTTCTTCTCGCGCAACACCGGATCGGCGGCGGCAGTGGTGGGGCCATTCGCGCCTTCGCACAGCACCCGAGTCCGCAGCTTGTGCGCGTTCTGCGAGGTGATCACGTTCTCCTTGGCCGCGGGCACCAGCACGTCGCACTCCTGATAGAGAGCTTCGTTCAGGTCGATATCTTCCGCTTCCGCGTAGCCCGCAATGGAGCCCGTTTCTTTGCGGTGCTTCATCAAGCCCTCGATATCCAGGCCATTCTTGTTGTAGACCGCCGCGTCCCACTCAATGAGGGAGACAATCTTGTAGCCTTCGCGCTTCATCAGCTTGGCCGCCATGCCGCCTACGTTGCCGAAGCCCTGGATCACAATACGAGCCGTCGCCGGATCCATGTCCAGGCGCTTCATCGCTTCGCGAGTGACGATCAGGCAGCCCCGGCCCGTCGCCTCGGTACGGCCGCGCGACCCGCCGATCGCCAGCGGCTTGCCGGTCACCACCGCGGTGGTGGCGTGGCGCTTGTGCATCGAGTAGGTGTCCATGATCCAGGCCATGGTCTGCTCGTTGGTGTTCATGTCGGGCGCCGGGATGTCGAGCTCCGGGCCAATGAAATCGATCAGCTCCGCCGTGTAGCGGCGCGTGATGCGCTCCAGTTCTGAGGCCGACAGAATGTCCGGCTCACAGATCACGCCGCCCTTGCCGCCGCCGTAAGGGATGTTCACCACCGCGCACTTCCACGTCATCCACGCGGCCAGCGCGCGCACTTCATCGAGCGAAACGTCCTTGGCAAAACGGATGCCGCCCTTGGCCGGACCGCGGGCGATCGAATGCTGTACCCGGTAGCCCGTGAACACCTCAATGCGCCCGTCATCGAGCACCACCGGAATGTACACCGTCAGCTCGCGCGTCGGCGTGCGGAGAACCTTCTGCATCCCCTCGTCCAGCTTCAACGCCTTGGCGGCCTGATTGAAGCGGGTTTCGGCAGCCACCCAAGGGTTCAGCTCCAGTGCGAGATCGGCCTCGGATGCGACCGGCGACAAGGACGGCGCGGCTTCTGCGATCATGGTTTCTCCTTCAATCTTGATTATGACACCGGGTTTTCATGCGGCCAGCCGCCGGGATTTCTTCTTGGGCATGGGGGCTTGGTGGCCCTTCCGGCCGCGTAAGCTGGCGATGGGCGATACGGCACTCCGAGTGGCGCGGCACGGCCGCTCCTCCTGGCGCTTCTTGCATATCCACGGCGATGAATCGACCGCACGTTCGGTGCTGCAACAAGCGGCTCCCGTGGGGATGAGTTTCTTTATTGAAAGCGAGCGGCGCGAGATTCCGGTGGAGGGTGGGTGGATCGATCCCAACCGCCTCTTCTCGCACGCCGGAGCCGAACGCAGCCTGCGCCGCCGCAACCGCCAGTGGAGCGAAGCGCAATTGATCAATGCCGGGCTGCGCCTCGATCATCAGCGGCCCAAGCTGCTGGAGGCGCTGCTGCCCCGCGACGGCGGCGTGTTGATCGCCCTTCACAACAACGGCGTGGGGTACTCGATTGAGACCGAGATTCCGTTGAGCCAGAAAGTCAGCTTCAAAGACCCCTCACGCCCCGGTGACTTCATGCTGGCCACTTCGGCGCGGGACTTCGCTTTGATGGAGACATCGCCCTTCAACTGCGTGCTGCAATCAGCCGCGCCACCGCCGGACGACGGGTCGCTCTCACGCCAATGCGCCTTGCGAGGCAAGCGCTACGTGAACATCGAAGCCCGCTCCGGCGGCCACGAGATCCAGCGGGCGATGCTCGACTGGTTGATCGCCCACCTGCCCGTGCAGCAGGAGTTTTAGAGGCAGCAGGCGTTTTAGCTGAAGGCCTTGCGCAGCACGTCGTAGCTCTTGGGCACGGCAGTCGCCGGGTCTTCTTTGCCTTCCATTTCCAGCGACACCCAGCCCTTGAAATTGGCCTTCTTCAAGATGCCCGCCATGCGCGGATAGTCGAGATCCAGGGTGTACCATTCGCCGCCGCCGTAGTAGGTTTTGGCTTGGACGATGGTGGCGTTGGAGGCCAGCGCCGACAAGCCGATGTACGGGTCGCCCGGATAGTTGCCGGTGTCGACATTCAGGCCCAGCCACGGCGAGTTCACCCGCTTCCAGATGGCCAGCAGTGTCTCGACTTTGGTGGTCAGGCCCCAGTGGTTTTCAAGACACAGCGACACACCCAGCTTCTCCGCTTCCGGCAGACACTTTTCAATCGAGCCGACGCACCAATCGATGGCGTCTTTTTCGACATAACCGGGCAGCGGTGGCTCGTCGCCCTTCACCTTCATCAGGTCGTCAAAGCTCTTGATGGTCTTCCAGCGGCCGGAGTTCAAGCGGACATAGGGAATGCCCAGCGCCGCCGCCAGACGCATGCAGTGCACGGTGTGGTCGATGTGCTTCTGCCGCTCCGCCGCGTCCGGCGAAACAAAGTCCTGGTGGATCGACAGCATCG
The DNA here is from genome assembly GCA_026394055.1 of Acidobacteriota bacterium. Classification (GTDB taxonomy): domain Bacteria; phylum Acidobacteriota; class Terriglobia; order Bryobacterales; family Bryobacteraceae; genus JAPKYZ01. The sequence goes on along the minus strand of JAPKYZ010000026.1, from coordinate 215,689 downwards.
GCAGCGACATGCCGTAGGCGGCCGCCAGGCGCTTGATCTTGGCGATGTAGGCCGGCTCTTCGCTCTCCATCCCGCGGTGCAGCAGCTCCACGCCATCAAAGCCAATTTCGGCGGCGTTCGGCAGCAGCTTTTCGATGTCGGGCTTGGGGCCGCGGAAGTGCCAGTACGAATAGGTGGAGACCGCAATGCGAGTGCGGTGGGCCGCCAAAAGCGGCGAAGCCAGAACCAACGGAAAGGCGCGGCGCGAAAGATGCATGCCCTCCAGTTTATGCCCAGTCTGTTGATCGGCGCAGCGCGGGGCTAGTTGCGCGGCAGTCCGAGCAACCCTTCCACCGCCGGCATTTCGGGTGGTAGTTCCACTTTGGCATAGATCAGCTTCAACGGGATCGCGACGCCCATCGTGTCCAGACGCAACTCATCCTCGGGCTTGTCCATCTGGCGCAGAAGCCACGTCTCGTTCGCATGACGTTGGTAGTGCTCCACGCGCAGGGCGGACTGCTCGACCAGTACATAGTGCCGCAGCGAGGGAATCGTTCGGTAGTGCTGGAACTTCCGGCCCCGGTCGTAGTTTTCCGTTGAAGGTGACAGAACTTCGATGATAACGGTGGGGTTCAGCACAGTGTCCTTCTGGTCGTCGGCGAACTGTGGTGGGCCGCAAATCACGATAACGTCAGGATACGTGTATAGCCCCGTCGCCGGTACGCGGACGCGGACATCCGAGCCCAATGCAGCACAATCCTTGTCTCTGAGGGCTAAGGCCCATTCCACCAACAGATTGCTTTGGAGGCGTGCATGCGGAAACGACGCGCCAGACATCGCGAACATCTCGCCCTGGTAGTACTCGCTCTTGTACTCCGCCGCCCGTTCCAGGCGCAAATACTCTTCTTCGGTCAACCGGGGAATCGGATTGGTAGCCATCAAACGCCGCTCCTGTTCCAAGTTTATCAAGCGGTTGTCCGGCAAAGGCACAAGACCGCGCCGTCATGGGATACTAGAAAAGGTAGTTCTCGCCGTCCCCGATGGATCCAGCCCACATTCGTAATTTTTCAATCATTGCGCACATCGACCATGGCAAGTCGACGCTTGCGGACCGTCTGCTTGAATTCACCGGCGCCTTAAGCGACCGGGAGATGATGGCGCAGGTGCTTGATTCCATGGACCTGGAGCGGGAGCGCGGCATCACCATCAAGGCCCACGCCGTGCGCCTGAACTACAAGGCCAAGAACGGCGAGATGTATCAGCTGAACCTGATCGACACTCCGGGCCACGTCGATTTTACGTACGAAGTCTCGCGCTCCCTGCAAGCCTGCGAAGGCGCGCTGCTGGTGGTGGACGCCTCTCAGGGCGTCGAAGCGCAGACCCTGGCCAACACCTATCTGGCCTTGAGCCACGACCTGGACCTCATCCCGGTCATCAACAAAATCGACCTGCCCTCTGCCGACCCGGACCGCATCCGCGATCAAATTGAGCAGTTGATCGGCCTCGATGCCACCGACGCCGTCCTGGCCAGCGCCAAGCAGGGCATCGGCATTGAAGAGATCCTGGAAGCGGTGGTGGCACGCGTCCCGCCTCCCAAGGGCGACCCAAACGCTCCGCTGAAAGCCCTGATCTTTGACAGCTGGTTTGACCCGTACCGCGGGGTCATCATCCTCACCCGTATCGTCGAAGGCACGCTGCGCAAAGGGCAGAAGATCAAGCTGTGGTCCAACGGCACCTTGCACGATGTCGAAGGCGTGGGCTATCAATCGCCCAAGCCGGTGCCGTGTGATCAGCTGACGGCGGGCGAGGCCGGCTTCCTGTTCGCCAATATCAAGACCGTCTCTGACGCGCAGATCGGTGACACCATCATCGACGCCGCGCGACCGGCCACCGAAGCGCTGCCCGGCTTTCAGCCGATCAAGCCGATGGTGTTCGCCGGACTCTATCCGGTGGAATCGCACGAGCATGGCCTGTTGCGCGATGCGCTCGAAAAGCTGCGCTTGAACGATTCGGCTTTCAATTTTGAGCCCGAGAACTCGGTCGCCTTGGGCTTCGGCTTCCGCTGCGGCTTCCTCGGCCTGTTGCACTTGGAGATCGTGCAGGAGCGCCTGGAACGCGAGTTCCGCATTGACCTGATCACCACCGCCCCGGGCGTGCAGTATCTGATCACCAAGACCTCGGGCGAAGTGCTGGAAGTGGCCAACCCCACCAAGTTCCCCAACCCGTCCGAGATCGAGAAGATCGAAGAGCCGATCATCGACGCCACGGTGATCACGCAGGAAGAATACCTGGGCGGCATCCTGGCGCTGCTTGAAGAAAAGCGCGGCATCCAGAAGAAGTTCGAGTACATCGGGTCCGGCCGCGTGCTGCTGATGTATGAAATGCCGCTCAATGAGATCGTGCTCGATTTCTATGACCGGCTGAAGTCCGCCTCGCGCGGCTATGCCTCGCTTGACTATCAGCTTTCGGGCTACCGCGTTTCGCCCATGGTGAAGTTGGACGTGCTGGTGGCCGGTGAGCCGGTGGATGCGCTGTCGATGATTGTGCACCGTGAGTTCGCCTACGACCGCGGCAAGGATCTGATTGAGCGTTTGCGCAAACTGATCCCCCGGCAGCAGTTTGAAGTCCCGCTCCAGGCGGCCATCGGCGCCAAGATCATCTCGCGCGAAACCATTCCGGCCATCCGCAAAAACGTGCTCGCCAAATGCTACGGCGGCGACATTTCACGTAAGCGCAAGCTGCTGGAAAAGCAAAAAGAAGGCAAGAAGCGCATGAAGCGCGTGGGCAACGTCGAGATCCCGCAGGAAGCCTTCCTGGCCGTGCTGAAGGTCACCAGCTCCAACAACGAAGACGACGATTAGCTCGATCTGGCAGCCCTAGGGGTGTTGGCGGTCTGGGGACTGCTAAACTAGCTTTTCCCCTGCACCTGTGACCCCCTTGCGTTTCCAACTGGCGGCCCTTTCTCTCTTGATCGCTGTTCCCTGCGCGGGCGCGCCTGCGGATAACAAGCCTTCTGACAACAAGCCGGCGGCCGAGGCCAAGCCGGCCCCGGAAGCCAAAGAGGCTCCTGAACCCGCTGCCGCCGCGCCCAGTGCCCGGACGGCTCTGAATTTGTTGGGCGAGACCGACGCCAAGTCCGGTGAGAGCCGCCGCAACGAGAACGTTCAGTTCAACCTGATCGATAACAACGCCTTGAAGGAGCTGAACCAGCGCCTGGGCGTCACCGCTACCTTTGTCACCGAGTTCGAAGCCGAGCGGAGCTTTTTCGGGTCAGAGTATGGCACGCCACCGAAGGCCCGCTTCTTTTCAGCCATCCCCGCACGGACCGCCTGGCACGGACAGCTGAACTACGGGCACTTGAACAGCATCCTATCTGCTCGCGCCTTCTTCCAAGTGGGTAGTGTGCTGCCGGCCCGCGAAAATGACTACGGCTTCACCACCGGCGGCCGCACCTGGCGTGGAGGCGCCCTGACGCTTGAGGCCAGCCAACGCAAGATCCGCGGCATGGTGAACGGCAACATCCTGGTGCCCCTGTTGTCGGAACGGACGCCGCTGGCCACCGATCCGGCCCGGCGCGCCTACGTCCAGCGCATCATTGATGCGTTCCCGGCCGTCCCTCCCAATCGCCCCGATATTGACCCGCGAATGCTGAACACCAATTCGCCGCAGACCGTCGACAATAACCGCTTCGCTCCGCGGCTCGACCAACAGTTGGGCCCCCGCGACCATCTCACCGCCCGCTACAGCTGGGTGTTGCAGCAGGTGACTGCCTTTCAGTTAGTGAAGGGCCAAAACCCCGACACCAGCACGCGCGCCCACAGCGCCGGCTGGGCTTGGAGCCGTGCCTGGTCACCGCAGGTGGTGATGAACCTCGGCCTGTCGTTTGACCGCACGCACACCTTGATCGTGCCCGAGAAGAACAACCTGGGGCCGGGCATCTTTGTGGGCACCGCGCTGACCAACATCAACTCGCAGAACGCGCTGCCGATCGATCGAGTCCAGAATGACGCACGCCTGGTGGCCCAATGGCAGATCTCGCGCGGCCGCCGCTACACGAGCTTTGGCGCCGAGTACCTCACCCATCAGTTGAACGGCTACGAAGGCGACTCTCAGTTGGGCGCCTTCAGCTTCAATGCCAACTATGGCAACACGCCGATCACCAACCTCCGCCTGGGGCTGCCCACGACCTTCTTTACCTCCGTTGCCACTGAGGACCTGCGCCGCTCCTTCCGCAATCGTGAGGCGATGGCCTACGTTCAAGAGAAGTGGACAGTCTCGAACCAGTTCACGGTCACCTACGGCCTTGCCTATCGCGTCGCCTCGCAGCCGCGCGAGCTCTTGAACCGCAACACGCTGCCCTTCAGCCCGGACACGAATAATCTGGCGCCATCGCTCGGACTAGCTTGGCGGACCGGCCGCCACGTGCTGCGGGCGGCCTACGGCCTCCACTACAGCGAGATCTACCCGGTCACCTATCAGCAGACGCGGTTCAACGCACCCCGGAATATCAAGCTGGTGCGGCAGGATCCGGACCTGGTGAATCCTCTGCCCATCAATGCACCGCTGCCGTCGCGCGTCGTGCTCTATGACTTTTCTTCAGACCTGGTGTCGCCCTATTCGCACCAGTACAACCTGGTCTGGGAGTTCTCACCACGCCCGGGTTGGAGCTGGCAGACGGGCTACATTGGCAGCCGCGCCGTCAAGCTGCTGCAGCGCTGGGTGCTCAATCGCGCGGTCGCAACCACCGGAGCACTCTCCACCGGCAACATCGACGCCCGGCGTCCGGACCCTCGCTACAGCGACATCCGCTTCATCGCCAACGGCTCGCGAGCCTACTACGATGCCTTCCGGACCTCGCTCACCATTTCGCGCTGGCATGGTTTGGGGCTGGAAGTGGCCTACTGGTTTTCAAAGTCGATCGACACCGGCAACAGCTACACCAATACGGCCTACGATTCCGATGCCTTCAACAACAACAACCAGAGCGACCGGCTCTCGCACCGCGACCTGCGGGCCTTGTCGGACTTCGATCAGCCGCACGCGTTTCTCACCCGCGGCAGTTGGGCGCTGCCGCTGAAGCCTGGGCGCTGGCGTGGCGCCTGGACTTTGTCTGGCGTGGCGCTGGCCAAGACCGGAACGCCATTTGGGCTGCGGACCGGCTCCGATGCCCCGGGGTTCGGCAATGTGGACGGCATCAGCGGGGACCGGCCCAATGTGGTGGACCCCTCCGTCCTGGGCAACACCATCAGCCACCCTGATCTATCGCGAGCGCTGCTGCCCCGGTCGGCCTTCTCCTATGTCGGACCGGGCGAACTGCGCGGCAATATCGGACGCAACACTTTCCGGCGCGCGCGGATCAACAACCTGAATGCCAGCTTGGCCGGAACCTGGGCGCTGCCGCGCGAGACGCGTCTGCAGTTCCGCCTCGAATCCATCAATCTGTCCAACACGCCGCAGTTCGCGCAGCCGGGCAACACTTTGACCGATCCCAACTTCGGCGTCATCACCAACACCCTCAACGACGGCCGGACCTTCCGGCTGGTGCTGCAGCTCAGCTTTTAGCCGCCCGCACTCGCGCTGCGGCCGACTCAATCTCATCGATTCGCCGTCACTTCCTGAGTAGTTCAGCCACGCCCGGCCGCCAGCCAAGCGGGCCTCGTTCTCGCACTGGAGAACACTGTCAACGCCCGTGACAATTTTACTGTCATTGAACGTTGCCGCTCCTCGGCCGTCAAGATCTACTACGATTGCGGCAATTTGTTAAAAGCGGGTTTCGATCCCATTGCGGAGCTCAGGGCGATGGGCAAGGACGGAATTGGCCAGATCCACCTCAAGGACAACCCGAGCTATCTGGGGCAGGGGACCATCAATTTCGCCCTGATTCTCCAAATCGTGAAGGAACTAGGTTGGAGTGGCTTTGCCAACCTCGAAACTGACGCCCCATCCAAGGACATCCCGGCGGATATGCAGAAGAATCTTGACTTTATACGGAATCTCCAGCGCGCAGGGACCCACTTCTGAGAGGTGGTTAGGGCCTTTCCCCTAGCCACCGCAAGAAGGTGTTAGGTAGGGCGGAAACCTGCACCCGGAAGTCTGCGGTGATCGGGGTGATTCCCGCGCTCTGTGCAGCTCGGATTCAGCTGGCGGCCCATGGTTTCAAGTTTTCGCATGCATTTTTTTTATTGACATCATCAGCGATCCCGTTTAACCTCAAAAACGAAGCAAGGTTGTAACGCAGTGTAACCCCCATTAGGTGTACGAACACCGAGAAAGATAGCGAGGTCCCCGCATGACCTTTCAAATTGGCGAAAAAGTTGTTTACCCGAACCAGGGTGTCGCCACCATTGAAAACATCAGCTCCCGAGCGTTCGGGAGCCAGTTTGAACGCTTTTACCTGTTGCGCCTCGCATGCTCCAGCATGACGGTGATGGTTCCTTTCTCGCACGTGACCCACGTCGGGTTGCGGAAGGTGACCAAAAACACCGAGGTGGCCAAGGTGCTGGAATACCTGGCCTGCGGCACCTGCAAATGCAGCGCCGATTGGAAGCACCGCTTCAAAGAAAACTCGGACAAGATGCAGAACGGCAGCCTGCTGGAAATCGCCCAGGTTTTCAAGAGCTTGGTGATCCTGCAAAAGGAAAAGCCGCTTTCGTTCCGCGAAAAGAAGATGCTGGACCGCTCCCGCCAAATGCTGATCGCTGAAGTGGCCACCGCCCGCAGCGCCAAAGATCCCGAGGCCATCGACATTCTGGCCAAATCGCTGGCCAAAGCCAGCCTCCCCTTCCCGGAAGCCATGTAGGCCCGCCCACTCTTCGCTGGGCATTCTCTGATTTCTCTCCAGCCGCGTCCACGATTCAAACCCGTGGGCGCGGCTTTCGCTTTCTGTCCACGCAGCGCGGTCCGGCGGCGAGTTCCCTATGATAGTGGTGATGATTCCCGTCCTGCTGTTGGCCCTGTGCGGGCTCCCGATGTGGGCCCAAGTAAGTAGCGGCGCTGCGAGCGGCGGTCCCAGGGGTGTCAGCGGTGCTTCGGCCTTTGAGTTCACCCGCCAGGCCGTCGACTTTGGCCCGCGGCCCCCCGGCTCGCCCGCCTTGCAGAAGACCCAGGCCTGGATCATCGCCAAGCTGAAGTCCTTTGGTTGCGAGGTGACCGAAGGCAACTTCCCCGCCCAGACGCCCACCGGACCCGTGGCGATGAAGAATATCCTGTGCCGCTTGAAAGCCTCCGGACCGGCCGCCCGGGCGCTGGTGGTCTCCGGGCACTATGACTCGAAGCCGTCGCCCAACATGCGCTTTGTCGGCGCCAACGACGCCGGTTCCTCCACCGGCCTGCTGCTGGAACTGGCTCGCGTTTCGGCCAAACTGCCCCGCAAGAAGGATCTCTGGATCGTCTTCTATGACGGCGAAGAAGCCTTCGTCAACTGGTCGGCCACCGATTCGCTCTACGGCAGCCGCCACTTGGCGCGCGAATGGGCCACCACCGGATTTCTGGCCCGCATCGACGCCTTGATCAACGTCGACATGATCGGCGACAAGGACTTGAATCTCCTGCAGGACGCCAACTCTTCGCCCGCTCTGGTCAAGCTGGTGTGGAGCATTGCCCGGGAACTGGGCTACAGCAAGCACTTTGAAGATGCCTCCACCGCCATGGAAGACGACCATATCCCCTTCCGTCGGCTGGGCGTCGAGGCGATCGACCTGATCGATTTCGACTATGGCCCGCTTAATCGCTACTGGCACACAGAGCGGGATACGATGGACAAACTGGCCCCCGCGAGTTTCGAGGTGGTGGGCAAAGTCGTGATGGAAACCCTAAGGAGGCTGGATCAGAAATGAAGCGACGTAGCTTGTTGGGCGCGGTGGGCATGGGCGCCGCGGGTTTAGGTACGGCCGCGATGCCGATGTTCCCCGCTGCCATCGATGGCCCGCTGCCGAACATCACCTTCAATGTGGAAGACGCCAAGCGCGTCCCGGACCCCTCCGGCGAACTGCTGATCTATTTCGACGGCCCCACCGGCATGTGCAAGCGCATGACCGCCGGCAGCCTCCGCCTGAAGCCCGGCGCCTCCCCGCACCCGCCGCATGAGCACCCGGAAGAAGAGTTCATGGTGATCACCGAAGGCACCGGCGAGATGTTCTGCGACGGCAAAACGGTAAAGGTCAAGCCCGGCGCCATGATGTACTGCGGCGCCCGCAAACTGCACGGCATCGTGAACACGGGCAAAAAGCCGCTGACGTTCTACTTCTATAAGTGGAGGACCTGATGGCCACCAAAGTAATGGTTCCCCTGGCCGACTACCTCTCCACTTCCTACGAGCACGACCGCGAATACGTCCATGGAGAGGTGGTGGAGCGGGGCATGCCCACTTATACCCATGCCCGATTGCAGGGCGAGATCTACTTCCGCCTGCGGATGGCCGGTCTGATCGCCGCCACCGAATTGCGCCTGGCGATGACGGGCGGTGTTTATCGCATCCCGGATGTCTGTGCTTTCTTGAACGAGCCCCAGACTGAAGTTCCCTCCGACCCGCCGCTGGTCGTCGTCGAAATCGTGTCCCCCGACGACCGCTACTCCGAACTGAAAGCCAAGCTCCGCGAGTATCAGGAGTTTGGTGTGCCGCACATCTGGGTGGTCGATCCACAGGACCAGACGTGCTCCGTCTTTGAAACTGGCCGCCTCACTGAAGTCGACGTACTTCAACTGGAAGGCCGCCTCACCCTCACCCGCCAGGAACTGTTTCCGAAAGCTGAATAATCCCTTTTCTTTGACCATGCATCGCCTCCTCTCGCTCTCACTCTTTCTCCCTCTCGTTGCCCAGGAGGTTCCCGCCACTCTCAAGCCCGTGCTCGACATGATCCAGGCCGACAATGCCTGGACGCTGGAACAGCAGACGTCCATCTGCGAGATCCCCGCGCCGCCATTCAAAGAAACGGTGCGCGGCGTTGAGTATGCCAAGCGCCTGAAGTCGCTGGGCCTGGTCGACATTCGCACCGATGCGGAAGGCAACGTGATCAGCCGGTGGCCGGGCTCGACGGCACCGAAGCCGCTCATCGTCTTCTCGGCGCACTTGGATACGGTGTTCCCGGAAGCGTCTGACGTGAAGGTGAAGCGCTCCGGCACGCAGATGACCGGCCTGGGCATTGGAGATGATTGCCGCGGCTTGGCGGTGTTGCTGGCGACCGCGCGAGCGTTCCAGAAACACAACATTAAGTTCGCCGGCACCGTGCTATTTGTGGCCACCGTAGGCGAAGAAGGGCAGGGCGACCTGCGCGGCGTCCGCTACCTGTTTGAGAAGGGCGAATACGTCGGCAAAGTGGACGCCTTCATCTCAGTCGACGGCGCCGGAGCCCGGGCCACCTCCGGGGGTGTCGGCAGCAATCGCTACAAGATCACCTACCGCGGCCGCGGCGGGCACAGCTACGGCGCCTTCGGCATGCCCAACCCAGCGCACGCCATGGGCCGGGCGATGGCCCGCATTGCCGATATCCAGGTGCCCAAGTCCCCCAAAACCACCTTCAACGTCGGCACCGTCACCGGAGGCACGTCGGTGAACTCGGTGCCCATCGAAGTCTCCATGGAAGTGGACCTGCGTTCGGAATCGCCGTTGGAATTGAAGGCGCTCGACGAGCGCTTCCGTGGCGCTTTGCAGGGAGCGCTCGAGGCCGAAAAGGCCCGCTGGCCGGAATCGAAAGCGCCGTTGGAGCTCGACATCAAGTCGATCGGCATCCGCCCCGCTACCGAGGCCTCCGACGCCAAGCCGATGGCCAAGACCGCCATGGAGACCGCCAAAGCAGTGGGCTTGACCGTGTTCTCCACCGGCTCCGGCAGCACGGATTCGAACGTACCACTCTCGCTCGGCATTCCGTCGATCACCATCGGCGGCGGCGGAGCCGCCCGCGGCGCGCATTCGCTCGATGAAGCGTATGATGACCGCGCCGATGGCTACAAAGGCCCGCAGTGGGCGGCTCTGCTGGTGGCCACGCTCGCCGGCCTCGCCAAGTAAGAGCCGCGCCAGATCTAGCGGTTCCGTGGTGGCGCAGGCTGTCAGCCTGCAGGCGGAATTCATTCCGCCTCGGGGTGGCGGGAGGCTGAAAAATGCCTGCGGCGGAGGCATCTGCCGTGAACCCGGGCGGGACTCCAGTCCCGCTGCAGGCTGAAGGCCTGCGCCACACCGGTCCTCAATCTCCTCTCATGATCGAGATTCGCCAGTGCCGCACTACACTGAAAGAAGCGATGCTGCTCCCCATCCTGCTAACCCTGCTGAGCGTGGCCGAAGATCTCCCCGCGCCCAAGTACATCGTCGAACTTCAGACCGAGCTGGACCATGTTCAGGGCATCGACGTTGAAGCCAATCGCCTCTGGGTCAGCGAGGTGCAGCGCAAGGAAAAGCGCGGCCGCGTCCACAAGTTCGAACTCTCCTCCGGCAAGTTGCTGCGGACCGCCGACGTCACGCGCGGCGTCCAGTATCACCCCGGCGGCATCACGCTCGACAAGAACTCGCTCTGGGTGCCCGTAGCCGAGTACCGCCCCAAGAGCAGCTCCACCATCCTGCGGCTGGACAAGTCCTCGCTGGAGGTAGAAGAGACCCTCGACATCGCCGACCACATCGGCGCCATCGCCATCGGGCCGCAGTTGTGGGGCGCCAACTGGGACGCGCGGCAGATCTACGACCTCCGCACCAAAACGCCGCGCGACAACGTCGGCGGCACCGGCTACCAGGACCTAAAGTTCTCCCGCGGCCTGCTGGTCGGCGGCGGCCTGCGCGGCAAAACCGAGTTCGTCATCGACTGGCTAGACCCCGGCACGCTCAAACTAGTCCGCCGCATCATCGCCGGCAGAACCGACCGCGGCGTCCCCTACACCCAAGAAGGCATGACCATCAAAGGCGACCGCCTCTACCTGCTCCCCGAAGACGGCCGCAGCCGACTGTTTGTGTTCGACCTGCCGCCCATGAACACGCGGTAGCCCGAAACCGAGCCGCGACCAGCAGGAGCGGGCTGCCGACATTCCCGCTACAGGGTCAGGCTCCCGCATAGCCTTCGTTGCTTCGACGAAGGCTACCCCGCCTCACTGCGCCTGCCCGCGCCGCTCCGCCAGCGCTCTTTCGAGCTCCGCCACCCGAGCCTTCAGATCCTCCAGCGCCTCCCGGTCCGGGTCCGGCAGGCGGCCGTGTTCCAGGTCGGCCGGGTTGTCACCCCAGGTGCGGACCACGCGGCCGGGGATACCCACCACCGTTGATCCATCGGGCACCGGCGTCACGACAACGCTGCCCGCGCCAATCTTGACCGAATTGCCAATCGTGATGTTGCCCAGCACCTTGGCGCCTGTACCAACCACCACGCGATTGCCCAGCGTTGGGTGGCGCTTGCCGCGCTCCTTGCCGGTGCCGCCTAGGGTGACGCCCTGGTACAGCAGGACGTCGTCGCCCAGTTCCGCGGTTTCGCCGATCACCACGCCCATGCCGTGGTCGATGAAGAACCGGCGGCCGATCTTGGCGCCGGGGTGGATCTCGATGCCGGTCAGCCAGCGGGAGAGCTGGGAGATCAGCCGGGGAAGCAGAGGCCAGTCCCAGAGGTAGAGCTTGTGAGAAAGCCGGTGGAGCAGGATGGCGTGGACGCCGGGGTAGCAGGTGAGAATTTCGACCACGCTGTGCGCGGCCGGGTCTTCCCGGAATACGGTCTCAATCTGCTCGCGGATGGCCCCCAGCATGTGACTGTTCGATTATCTCATTGCGGTTTTGGATGCTAACCTAAAGACGAATTATGCCGGATGGCTACCTGCCGATCTTTCTGTTTCTAATTGTCTCCATCCTGTTCCCAACGGTCACACTGGTGGCGGTGCGCCTGATCCGTCCGGCGCAGCCAGGGTTGGTCAAACAGGAGGCCTACGAGTGTGGAATCCCGGCTGAATCCACCGCCCGCGGCCGCTATTCGGTACGCTTCTACATCGTGGCGATCTTGTTCGTTATCTTCGATGTAGAGACCGTCTTCCTCTACCCCTGGGCGGTGCGCTACCGGCAACTGGGCTGGTTTGGGGTGGCTGAGATGGGGGTGTTTTTGGCCATTCTCGTGCTGGGATATGTGTGGGCTTACCGCCGTGGCGCCTTGAAATGGGTCTAGAAAGGCCTCACCACGATGCTCCGGCTGCTGCCTGATCCGCCCGCGTCCTTCCGCTTCCAAAGGATTATTCCGTTTATGCGAACCATGTTGAAATCTTCGTTGTTGATCGCTCTGTTCTCGGCCGCGCTCTGGGCGGCGCCTAAGCTGCGTCTGGCTACCACCACCGTCGGCCCAGTGTCGATCGCCGCCGGGGCGTCATCCTCGCAAGTGATCGAGGTTTGGAATGCGGGCGATGGCGCTCTGAATCTCACCTTCAGCTCCACGGAGACTTGGGCCACGGCCACCGCCGGAGCCAGCCGCGCTTGCACCACGCGCACCGGCACCTGCATCCCGGTCACCGTCGCCTTCAATGCCACGGGCCTCACCGCCGGCATCCGGACCGCGAGCGTCACCCTTTCTGACCCGAACGCCTGGGACGCGCCGCAATCGATCACGGTGGTGCTGCAAGTGGGCGGTCCTCTGGCGTCACCCGCCACTCTCGTGGTGCCCCCGGGCGGCACGGCGTCCACCACCTTCACTACCAATGGCGCAGCGACGGTCACCTCGGATTCGGCCTTCCTCACCGTCACCCTCGATAGCGCCGGCACCTTCGTCTTCCCCCGCCGCTACAAGATCACCGGCCGCTCTTCGGTGACCGGCGAGCAGCTCCAGAACGCGAACATCACCATCGCGGGCGGTGCGGCTATCGAAAACAAGACCACCCGGGTCACCCTCCGCACCACTACCCAGCCGATTTTGAGCTGGACCCCGGCCGAGACGGAACGCATTCAGTACCGCGTCATCCAGGGCGCCGCGCCGCAAAAGCAGTATCTGGCTTACAAGAATGTTGGGCTGGGCACGCTGACACTGGGCGCGGTCCAGGTGGCGTCGGTGCCCACCGGATGGCTGAAGGCGACCGTACTGGCTGGCGCCGGTCTGGTGGAAGTAGTGGCGGACCCCACGGGCCTGGCGCCCGGAAACTACACCGGGGCGATCACGGTGGGTAATAACTCGGCGAACAGTCTTGGGCTGTTCAATGTCGCGCTCACTGTGCTGCCCACCACCCGTCCTACCGTGTTTGCCGGGCAGGTGTTGAACAATGCCGATTACGTTCCCGGCGATAACGTCGGCCAAGGTGCGATTGTCGCGCTGAAGGGCGAGCATTTCTACACCAAAGGTGACAATGCGTACGACACCACTTGGCCGCGGGAGCTGGGTGGCATCGCGGTCTATGTCAATGGCGTCAGCGCACCGCTCTACTTTGCCAACTACAACCAGATCAACTTCCAGATGCCGTACGAGACTCGCGCGGGAGAAGCCTCCGTGCAGGTGTTGCGCGATGGCGTAGGGAGCAATGCCGTCACCGTTCAAGTGGTGGAGCGCGCGCCCCGCATCATGGATTGGCGCGGCGTCGGAGCCACCGAATACGGCCTGATCCTGTTCAACAATGAGCTGGCGGCGCCCCTGCCCCCGGCGATCACGATTCCGGGCTACAGCATCCGTGCCGCCGCGGCGGGGGATTCCATGGTGATGTACGCCGTCGGCCTGGGGCAGACCAATCCGCCCGCCATCACCGGTGCGCCCTCCACCGTCGATCCGCTGCTGCGGGTGCCGGGCACGGTGCAAGTGATCTTTGGCGGCGGCTCGGGACCTCTGGGCAGCGGCGGCATTCCGGTTCGCCCGGACTTCGTCGGTCTGGCGCCTCCCTTTACGGGTCTCTACCAGATCAACTTCACCGTGCCCGCGGGTTTGACCGGCAGCTTTGTCCCGGTCCGCCTGTCGATCAACGGCGTCTCCAGCAACTCCGTGCTGATGCAGATCCGCTAAGCGCGATGACGGAGCGCCTGTACTACCAAGACAGCTATCTCACGGCATTTGAGGCCACGGCCTTGAATGCCGGGGATCGCGTTTATCTGGACCGGACGGCGCTCTACCCCACTTCCGGCGGGCAGCCCTACGACCTGGGCACGCTGAACGGTGTGCCCATCCTCGAAGTAGTGGACGAAGAGGACCGCGTCGCCCACCTGCTGGCCGAACCCATCGCCTCCGGCCCCGTCACCGGCAGCGTCGATTGGGCGCGCCGCTTTGACCACATGCAGCAACACACCGGCCAGCACCTGCTGTCGGCCGTGCTGGCGGAGCGGTTCGGGCTGGCCACCGTCAGCTTCCATTTAGGCGCCGAAAGCTGCACCATCGATCTGGCCACGCCGTCCATCAGCGCCGATCTCCTGGAGCAAGTCGAGCAACGGGCCAATGCTGAAATTGTCGCCAACCGTCCCGTGCTGGTCACTTATGAGGACGCCGCCACGGCTCAGGGTCTACGGAAGGCGTCTGAGCGCTCCGGCATTCTGCGCATTGTCGAGATCGCGGGTCTCGACCGCAGCGCTTGTGGGGGCACCCACGTCCGCCGGACCGGCGAGATCGGGATGCTGCTGCTGGGCGCCACGGAGAAGGTCCGCCAGACCACCCGGCTCAGCTTCGTCTGCGGCCAACGCGCCTTAACCTGGACCCGTAATTGGCGCCGCGATCTGGCGTCGGCGGAAGGCCGTGCGGCCACCCTGACGGCATCGCTCAAAAAGATGAGCGCCGAAAATGCCACGCTCTCTGGCGTCCGGCTCTATCACGAGACCGCGCCTTCGCCAGACGGTCTGCGCCGTCATCTGCGGCGCGGCATTGATGAGAATACTCGCGCTGAAGCCGTGGCCTTTGCGGGCGGGCCGCGGAGCCTCTATCTGGCCATCTCGGCGGACTCATTGGTGCTGGCCGTTTCGCCCGACGCGGGCGTTGATGCCGCGGCGGCCATCAAGCCATTGGTGACGCGCGGCGGTGGTGGACGTACGCTCGCCCAGGGCTCAGTGGCGGACCCTGAACAGGCCGCCACCATGCTGCTCCGCTTGCCCGAAGCCGGGTAGCGCGGGATCAGGCAATCCGCAGGCCCTCAGCTCCATGCGTAAGCTTGGGGCTTCTTCGGTCAACGAAAAAGCCCCAAGCTTACGCATGGGGCTGATCGGGCAGCGAAAGGAAGTGGTCGCAAACCCGCTGAGGGGCTTACGGGGTCCGGGTGGGCGCGGCGGGGGCTGCGGCGGTGGGGGTGGCCGGATAGAGGGCCATCAGGCCGATGCCGCCAATCAGCAGCAGCAACATCAGGACGCTCAGGATGGAGGCGCGGCCCGAAGCCCCTTTCAGCTCCCGCCAGATCAGCAAACCCAACAAGGCACTCAACACCATGCCGCCTTGCCCCAACGCGCCGGTGATGGCCGCGGGAACCAAGGCCGCTCCCGCTGGACTGGCCGCCACAAAGTTGGCGATGGTCCCGCCGCACCACAGCAGGCCACCGAGAATGCCGGCCAGATGCTGGAACAGCCCGCCTTTCAGGTAGGCACCCAGTTCCAACGCCTCGCCGTGCACGGGCAGGTTGATGAAGTAGAGATTAAACACCAGGGTGGACAGGAAGATACCCACCGCCATGAAGACCAACAGTGCGTACGCCCCCAAGCCCAGCTCCGAACCCTCATCCCGGGCAAGGGAGACCAGCGGGCTGGCCGCGGCCAGCAGAATCCCGCTGACGACACTGACAATCACGCCCTTCAGCGATCCGCCAGAGGAGGATGATTTGAGGTTCGCATTGCGTCCGGCCACCACTGGGGCCGCGACGGGTTTAGTGGAGGAGGCCAGCATCGCGGCCACAATCACGCCCACCAGCAGCAACGCTGCGCTGCCGTAGACAAACGGCACGTTGCCCACGGTGCTGCCGATCTGCTTGCTGATGATGCCGATGGCCGCGGCTAAGCCCAGGCTCAGCGGGAAGGCCACCGACAGGCCGGCAATCGAGACGCCCGCCAGCAGCAGCATGTTGGCCAAGTTAAACACCGCGCCTGCCGCCAAAGCGAAGGCAATCTGCCGCTTACCGGCAATCAGAACGTTATCGGCAAAGCTCAACTCATCGCCCATGCTGCCAAAGGTAAACGCCACGAGCAGTGCCGCTACCAGTGCACCAAAGGCAAAATCAAAATAAAACAGTTCAAACCGCCACTTAGGGCCGGCCAACTTGAACGTGCTCGCCCAGCAGCCCCAGCAAAGCATCGCCAGAATGCCGAGCGCCAGCGTTAATTCATAGGTTGTCGGAAAGATCACCGAAATCTATAATACACGGCAGGACAAGTGGAATCGATGAATCTGTGGCGTGCTGGTTTGCTGGTCACCATTTTCGGTACAGGACTATTGGCTCAAAAGTACCAAGTAGTTGCCGACGCGGCCACCCCGGCCGGCAAGCTGCTGGCGGAGATCAGTGCCGCCCCGGGCGACGCGCAAAAGCTTCCTTTGCTCGAGCGATTTATCGAGATAGCTCCCACGCATGAGGGCGCCGCTTGGGTCTACACACAGTTGATCCCGCTCTATGTCGCCGCAGGGGCGATGGATAAGGCATCTCCGGCGGGAGATAGGCTGCTGGCGCTCCACCCGGATGACATTGAGTATGCCGTGGTGATCTTGAAGGGTTACGAAAAGCGGGCCGACGCCGCCGGAGCGTTGAAGTGGTCACAAAAGACCTCCGCCATGGCCCGTGAAGCGCTGAAGACCGCCACCGGCGCTGACCAGGACTACGCCCGGCAAGTGGCCCAGTATTGTGAGTACGCCCTGCTGAATCAAACATCAAAAGCCCCGGCCGGCCCGGCGCTGGACCAGTTGGTGGCGGCGCTCGAGGTCCAGAACCCCCAAAGCCAATACTTGAGCGGCGCGCGCAACGCCCAGTTCGTCGCCTACCGCCAAGCCGGCCAAAACGAGAAGGCGGCCCAACTGGCGGAAAAGGCGATCGCCCAGGAACCCAACAACGACGAGATGCTGCTGGTGATGGCCGATCAAGCCATGAAGAGCAACGACAACGCGAAGACGCTGCTCTACGCCACGCGCTTGGTCGATGTAGTCAAGGCCAAACCCCGCCCGGAGCAGCTCTCTGAGGCCGATTGGACTCGCCGCCGTGGCACCCTGCTCGGCGTCGGCAACTGGATGGCGGGCGTGACGCTAGCCACCACCGGCAAGTCCGCTCCCGCTGACCTTGCCCTCCGCGAGGCCCTGCCATTGCTCACCGATGACCAGATGAAAGCCGCCGCGTTGTTCCACCTGGGCGTGGTGAATTATCAAATGGGCGAAGTCCCCAAGCCAGACCTGAGGCGGCTGGCGGAGGCGCTCCACTTCAGCCAGCAGTCGGCCGCAATTGCCGGGCCCTATCAGGCCAACGCCGCCAAGAACGTGGCCAACATCAAGGCCAAATACAGAACTCTGAAATAGCCCTACGGCTTCACCGGTAGCTTCACCGGCGGCATCAACGGCTGCGGCGGTGGCCCCACGGTGAACACGCGCACCTGCGCGGTCAGCCCCGGCTTGACGGCGGCGTCCGGGGCGGCGAACTCGAGAACTGCCAGCATGCCTTCCACGCTCTTCACCATCGCGGCAATGGGTTGATTGCCCGCCTCCGCCACCTGGATCACCGCCGACATCCCCGGCTTCAGCACCGGAGCTTGGGCCGGCGTCAGCTCCACCGTCAGCTCCAGCTCCGCGACATCGGTGGCGATCTGGAACAGGTCCGCCATGTCGCGCTTCACCTCATCGCCATTGCCTGCCTTGTGCGCCACCAGCAAGCCATCCACCGGCGCATGGACCTCCGTGGCCAACAGCTGAGACTTCACATCTTCCAAGTCCTGGCTCTTGTCGGCCAGCAGCTTCTTGGCCTCCTCGATGTTTTTCTGGACCACGGCCATTTTGCTGGAAGCCTGGCGCGTCATCTCCCCCACGGCCTCGGATTCACTCTTGGCCGTTTCATACTCCTTCACGGCTTTCTCATAGGTCAGGCGGGCGGTGGCGCCTTCCTGGAACAGGCTCTTCTGCTTCAGGTAGGTGCGCTCGGCGGCAGAGAACTGGCTGCGGGCCCGCACCGCGTCGGCATCGGCGCGGGAGGCCTCCAGACGCGCCGCGATCAGGGATGCTTCCAGGTTGTTCAGCCGGGTCTGCAAGCGGTCCAGCTCTAATTTCGCTTCCTCTTCCGCCGTCTCGAGCGTCGAATTGCGGATGCGCCCCAGCAGTTGGCCTTCAAACACTTCCTGGCCGTCCATCACCTCCAGGCCCTCCAGCGTGCCATCCATCGGCGCCGCCACCGACAGGACATGCTTGGCCCGGATCTTGCCCGCTAGCGTCAGCTCGGTCACTGGCGCGCTCGACTGAACCGCCGGAGCGGGCGCGGGCGCGGGAGCCGCTTTGCGCTGCTGATAGATCAACACGCCCAACGCTCCCGCCACAAAGGCGACGCCGCCGAGTACTATCCGCCAATCCAAGCCACCCTTCATTACCCGATGATATCCTCCGCCGCACGGCTGCCCTCGAGGGCGCAAATCGTTCACAATGGAGAGTGAGTATGTTTGGTGGCACCCGGCTCGGCGACGACATCGATGATTTCTGCATCAAGTGCAAACGCTTGAGCAATCACGCCATCGTGGCCCTCATCGAAGACCGGCCCGCCAAAGTCCGCTGCCGCAGCTGTTATTTCGACCACGACTTTCTGTTTGGCATCGCCCCGCCCAAAAAAGAGACCGTGAAGAAGCCCAAGCCGCCCGCCGTTGCCGCCGCTCCAGCGGAGCCCGTGGCCCCGGCGAACGGCGCAGCTCCCAGTGACCTCGGGATCGACCATGCGACACCGGACGGCACGGCGGCTAACATGGAATCCAGCGCCCCCAGCCCCGACTAAAACCGCCCGCAAAGCCAGACTGCCCGCAAGAAGCAGTAACGTCGCGGCCTGTCCCAGCGCCCTAAGATTTGGTCTCATGATTGTGGACCGTGTTTGTGGAAGGGAACCTTGGCCATGTCGCTTGAATCTGTCTCACGCCGTCACTTTTTCTATGGATCACTGCTCGCCGGCGCCGTTCCTGCCGGGGGCTTCGGCTCGCAAGTCTCACTGAAGCAGCTGGGCTACAAGTCGCCCAATGAAAAGCTGAACATCGCCGCCATTGGCGCCGGTGGCAAAGGCGCCAGCGACATCGCCGGGTGCGCCAGCGAGAACATCGTCGCCTTGGCTGACCCGGATTCCGTGCGCGCCGCCCGCACCTTCCAGCTGCACGAAAAGGCCACCCGCTACACCGACTTCCGCAAGATGCTCGACAAAGAGCGCTCGAACATCGACGCGGTGATCGTCGCCACGCCCGATCACATGCACGGCACCGCCGCCATGTGGGCCATTGAGCGCGGCAAACACGTCTACTGCCAGAAGCCGCTCACGCGCACCATCTGGGAAGCGCGGCAGCTGGCGCAGGCGGCGGCCAAGTACAAAGTGGCCACGCAGATGGGCAACCAGGGCTACTCGAACGACGGCACCCGCCAGTGCGCGGAAATGATCTGGGCGGGCGAGATCGGCCCGGTGAAGGAAGTCCACGCCTGGACCAACCGCCCCGTCTGGCCGCAAGGCATGGAGAAGATGCCGGAAGAGGCCGCCGTCCCCAGCACCATGGATTGGGACACCTGGATCGGCGTCGCCAACATGCGCCCCTACAGCCCGGCCTATGCGCCCTTCTCCTGGCGCGGTTTCTTCGATTTCGGCTGTGGCGCTTTGGGCGACATGGCCTGCCACATCCTGGGCGCTCCGAATATGGCCCTGATGCTGGGCGCGCCCACGTCGGTGGAATGCATCCGGCAAGAGGGCAAGAGCACGTTCGCCTACCCCAAGAAGTCGGTGATTAAGTTTGAGTTCGCTGCTCGCAACAACATGCCGCCCGTGACCATCTACTGGTACGACGGCATGACCGGTCCGCCGGAGCGGCCCAAGGGTCTGGATGAAGCGGAGCTGCTGGGTGACCTGCCGCGCCAGCGCCCCGCCGGTGCGCCTGCTCCCGGTGCGGGTCAAGCTGGAGCTCGCGCCGGCGCGCCCACGGGCGCCGATGTGGCCAATCAGGTGAACGCCCGCATGGCCCAGGCCAATCCATCCAGCAACGGCAGCCTCTTCGTCGGCGACAAGGGCTTCATCACCACCGGCACGTACGGCGAGAACACCCGCCTGGTGCCGTCGGACAAGATGAAGGACTACAAAATGCCCGCCCCGCTGCTCACCCGCTCCCCCGGCCACTACCGGGACTTTATCCGCGCGGCCAAGGGTGGCGAGCGCTCCTGCTCCGATTTCAGCGTCGCCGCGCCGTTCACCGAATGGATCCTGCTGGGTGTCATCGCGCTGCGCTTTGAAGGTAAGCTCGAATGGGACAGCGCCAAGATGCGCATCACCAACAACAAGGAAGCCAACGAACTGATCAAGCCCAACTTCCGCAAAGGCTGGTCGTTCGTTTAGCGGCAGACCGCGCCGTTCCATCGCCAAAGTCTCCAGCGATCACAAGCGCCGCTCGCCGAGCCGCGACAGAATGGAGCGGAGGCTAGACCTTTTCCGAAGCCTCCCGCTCCAGCTAGCGTTCCGCTTCATCAAGCCTTCTGCTCCAGCTAGCATTCCGCGAACACACCGGAATCGCGCTAGACTGCCCGGTATGCTGGCTGCCGCCGCAATGCTGTGGACCTTCTGGGTGGAGCCCTGCTCCAAACCCACCGAAATGCAATGCCAGACAAGCGATGCCCAGCTGGCCCAATGGGCCCTCGACGCCTGGGCCAAATCCGTCCCCGGCGCGTTGCACTTTCAGCGCGTCGATGATGAAAAGTCCGCGCGCCTGCGCTTCTATTGGGCCGGCAACCGCCAAGGCCTCTACGGCGAAGCCCGCCCGATCGAATTTCGCGGTCAACGTGGCGCCGAGATCTTCCTGCGCCCCTCGGTCACCCAAACCGGCGACCCGCTGCTGCGGGATACCGTTGTCTTCCTCACCTGCCTCCACGAATCGGGACACGCCCTGGGCTTGGGCCACACGCGCGACTTCGACGACATCATGTACAGCTTCCAGTTCGGGGGCGACCTGGACGAATACTTCGCCCGCCACCGCCGCAAGCTGAAGGTCCGCGCCGATGTAGGGAAGATCGATGCGATCAGCCCGGCGGACGCCCGCCGCCTTCAGGCGGTTCTGAGCCATCCAAACGCGTTCTGACGCAGTATGTTCAGTTCCTGATCGTTGAAGCCCAATACGCGCCCAGCCAAGCTGTACTCCTGCTCCAGAGTTGTCTGGAAGATCGCCGGGTCATCGGTGTTCAAGACAATCGGCACGCCCAGGTCAAACAAACGCCGCACCGGATGCGCCTCGACGTTCGGCACGGAGCCGGTGGCCACGTTGGAGGTAATCGAGATCTCGAGCGGAATCCGGTGGTCCCGCAAATAGCGGCAAAGGGCCGGGTCCTCCATGGCGCGGATGCCGTGGCCGATGCGCTGGGCTCCATGCTCCACTGCCTCCCAGACGTTGCGGGCATCGGTGGTCTCCCCCGCGTGGGGGATAAACAGGCCATTGGCCCGCCGGATGGCGTCGCGGAAGGCCGACATCGGTTGCGCCGCCTCATCGCCGCCGATGCCGAAGGCCGCGCCATACTCGACGGCCAACTCCGCCACCTCCACCGCCGCTTCCGGCGTGAACTGCCGCACCGCATCAAAGATCAACGGCACCCCGGGAAGTTCAGCGCGGATCGCATCGAGAATCGCCCGCGTCTCCAGTTGCCGGAACACCATCACGCCGACGGAGAGGTTCAGCTCAAAATGCGTGACCCCCTGCGCCGCCAGCCGCTCCCGCAGCGCACGTGCCGCCAGGGCATAATCGGCCGGCTGATTCAGCTTGCGGACCACCCACTTGTACGCCTCCAGGAAGCCCGCAAAATTGGTGAACTGGTAATGCTCCCGCACTTCCTCGGGCGTGACGGCCGGGTCGATCTGGCACAGCGTTTCGGGCTCGATGGAGCCTTCCAGGTGGAGGTGCAGTTCGGCGAGGGGAGAGGATGGTGTCATGTTCAGCAGCACAACGCCTGCCCGTCGTTGCTGTTAGTCAAACATGCGGTCATACGGGTTCTCCGTATCCGGGCACGCTGGACCGGGAGGGCCTTTGGCCTCGACTAGGGGGCTGGTGACGAAACGCGCGGCCGCCCTCTCATCGGCTGCCGCGGCGATCTCCGGTGGAACTTCGGAGCTTTCCATCTCCTGAGCGTACAGTGTCCTGCTCGCTCACAGCAACAGCTCTGCAACGACAGTTGACACTGTCTACATTCTCGGCTAATCTGTAGTTGACGGTGTCAACTATGAACTTTCTTCCAAGACTACTCATCGCAGCCGCCATGGCGTCCGCGCTCGTCGTCCCAGTCCAGGCCAGCGAACTACTGGTCAAAGTCTCCAACATCCCCGCCTCCTCTGGCGAAATTGGGTGTGCCCTCTTCTCTGCTGCCCCCGGCTTTCCCACGGACCCCAGCCGGGCCAAAGTGCTCTGGCAACCGGCGCAGCGAGGCAGCCTGGTCTGCCGGTTTGAAGGGATCGCCGCGGGCCGCTACGCCGTATCGGTCTCTCACGATCTGAATGGCAACCGCAAAACCGACACCAAGATGTTCGGCATTCCCACCGAGGACTGGGGCGTCTCCAACAATGTGCGCCACCGCCTTCGTCCCCCGAAGTTTGAGGAAGCGGCCGTGTCCGTCACCGATGGGCAGACCCTGACGATTGACGTGGAGCTGGGCCGATGAGCGCGCCCGCGGCCGTAGCCTTCACCCCCAGCGATCGTCAGTGGCTGGAGCGCTACGGCCCCTGGGCCGTCGTCACCGGCGCCTCCAGCGGCATCGGCCGGGAGTTCGCCGTGCAGCTGGCCCGGCGCGGGCTGAATTTGATGTTGGTGGCCCGGCAGGGCGACGTGCTGACGCAGTTGGGACAGCAACTCACGGCGCAGTACTGCGTGCAGGTGCGGCCTCTGGCGGCGGACTTGGGTGATCCGGGCGCGGTCGAATTTGTCGTCTCCCGCGCCGCGGAGCTGGAAGTAGGTCTGCTGGTGGCCTCGGCCGGCTTCGGCACCTCCGGCCCGTTCCTCGACTCTGGCCTGGCCCAGGAGCTCAACATGGTGGACGTCAACTGCCGCGCCGTGGTGGCGCTCACCCACCAGCTGGGCCGCCGGCTCGCCCAACGCGGCCGCGGGGGCGTCGTCCTGCTCAGCTCATTGGTCGCATTTCAAGGCGTTCCGCGCGCCGCCAACTACGCCGCCACCAAGGCCTTCATCCAATCGCTGGCGGAAGGCTTGCGGATCGAATGGAAGCTGCTGGGGGTCGATGTCCTGGCCTGCGCGCCCGGACCGGTCTCGAGCGGGTTTGGTGAACGGGCCAACATGCGGATGAATATGGCCGCCACGCCGGAGCAGGTGGCTCACGCTACACTCAAGGCGTTGGGCCGCCAGACCACCGTGCGGCCCGGTGCGCTTTCCAAGCTGCTCGAATGGTCGCTGGCGCCGCTCCCCCGCTGGGGCCGCGTCCGGATCATGAGCCTGGTGATGGGAGGCATGACCGCACACCAACATGGCGAAACGAAATTCCCGGCTCGAGGACCTGCGTGAGGCGTGCGTTGCCGAAGCCCTCGTCATCATCGGCGAAACCGGCCTGGAGCAGCTGAGCCTCCGCGAAGTTGCCCGGCGTCTGGGCGTCTCTCATCAGGCGCCCTACAAGCACTTTCCCAGCCGCGATCATATCTTGGCCGAAGTCGTCAGCCGGGCCTACTCGGCCTTTGCCACCTACCTGGACCAGCGCCCGCGCCACGCGGACCCGCACGCCGATCTGCATGAGATGGGTCTGGCCTACTTAAGCTACGCCCACGATCATCCGCTCCATTACCGGCTGATGTTTGAAACGCAGCTGCCCAATCCGGCCGAACATCCTGAAATGATGCGCAACGCCAAGCACGCCTTTTCTCTGCTGCGTGACGCCATCGCCCTGCTGCCCGGCCACCCCGGCGCACACCCGCCGGAGATGCACGCGCTGTTTGTTTGGGCCTCACTGCATGGTCTGGCGGCCGTCATGCGCAGCTCCGCCCTGGGCACGCTGGGGCTTTCCGGCGATGCGCTGCAACAGATGGTGCCCTTTGCCATGGCCCAAATTGGACTTACCTTGGAGCCTCCGCCGCGCACAGACCGTTGACAACACCCGCATAATCAATGTGATGCTCGATCACGATATCGCGGCGATTGTTGGCGGCTACCACCTGGACCCGTTCTCGGTGCTAGGCCCGCATGGGACGCCCTCTGGCTGGGAAGTCCGGGTGTTTATCCCGGGCGTAGCGGCGGTGGAACTGCTGCTGGGCGATGAGGCGCTGTCCATGGAAAAGTTCGACCCGGCCGGCCTGTTTATGGCGCGCCCGTCTTCGGCGCCGCACGACTATCGTCTGCGGGCGATCGCCCACGATGGCTCCGCCGCGGTTCGCGACGATCCGTATCGCTATCCCAAACTGCTCACCGAGTTTGACCTGCACCTACACTCCGAGGGCACGAATTCCGAGGCCTACCGCATGCTCGGCGCCCATCCAATGGAAGTGGAAGGCGCTCCCGGTGTCCGGTTCGCCGTCTGGGCGCCCAATGCGGAAGCCGTCTTCGTGTGCGGCAGCTTCAACCGCTGGAACGAGAAAGCTCACCCCATGCGCCGCCGCGACGGGGGCGTCTGGGAACTATTTGTGCCCGGCCTCGGCGAAGGCGCCATCTACAAGTACTTCATCCGGTCCGCCCAGATGGGCTACAAGGTGATGAAGACCGACCCCTATGCCTTCGCCACCGAATGCCCGCCCATGACCGCCTCCATCGTCCACGGCCTGGGCCAGTATCTCTGGAACGACGACCATTGGATGAGCGAACGCAGCCGGGCCCGCATGCTGGAGCGGCCGGTCTCGATCTATGAAGTAAACCTCGAAAGCTGGCGCCACGGCCCGGAGGGCCGCTTGCTGACTTACAGCGAACTCGCCGATCAACTCATCCCCTATGTCCAGCAGCTGGGCTTCACGCACTTAGAGCTGATGCCCATCACCGAATACCCGTACTCGGGCAGCTGGGGCTATCAGGTGACCGGTTACTTTGCCCCCACCGCCCGCTTCGGCGCCCCTGACGGTTTTAAGGAGTTCGTCGACCGTTGTCACCAAGCGGGCATCGGCATCATCCTCGACTGGGTGCCCGGCCACTTCCCCAAAGACCTGCACGGCCTCGCTCTGTTTGACGGCACCCACGTCTACGAGCATGAAGACCCCCGGGTGGGCGAGCACAAAGGCTGGGGTACGCTGATCTTCAACTACGGCCGCAACGAAGTGAAAAGCTTCCTGCTCTCCTCGGCGCTCTACTGGCTGAAGGAGTATCACCTCGATGGCCTGCGCGTTGATGCCGTGGCCTCCATGCTCTATCTCGACTACGAGCGCCCGGCCGGCGAATGGCTGCCCAATCAGTATGGGGGCCGTGAAAATCTGGAAGCCATCAGCTTCCTGCGCAAGATGAACGAACTGGCGCATGAAGTGCCCGGCGCGATGACCATCGCAGAAGAGTCGACTTCCTTCGCTGGCGTTTCGCGCCCGGTCTACGTGGGCGGCCTGGGCTTCACCATGAAGTGGAACATGGGCTGGATGCACGACATGTTCCACTACTTCAAGCTGGACCCGGTGTTCCGCAAGTTCAACCAGAACGACATCACCTTCAGCCTGATGTACGCCTTCAGCGAAAACTTTGTGCTGCCCATCTCGCATGACGAAGTGGTGCACATGAAAGGCTCCCTGTTAGGCAAAATGCCCGGCGATGAGTGGAAGAAGTTCGCCAACGTCCGCGCCTTTCTGGGCTACATGTGGGCCCATCCGGGCAAGAAGCTGCTGTTCATGGGACAGGAGATCGGACAGTACGAAGAGTGGGATGAAAAGAAGCAAGTCCGCTGGGAGCTGCTCCAGTATGACTATCACCGAAAGCTGCAATCACTGGTCTGCGACTTAAACGACTTACTGCAGCGCGAACCCGCGATGTACGAGGTTGACTTCGACCAGCGCGGCTTTGAATGGATCGACTTTCAGGATGTCGACGGCTCCGTGATCTCGTTCATCCGCCGGTCCAAGGACCCGGAAGACGAGCTGGTCTTCGTCTGCAACTTCACGCCCAACCCGCGCCCCGACTACCGGATCGGCGTGCCGCGCGCGGGCGTCTATGATGAGCGCCTCAACACCGACTGGGAGCGCTACGGCGGCTCCGGCGTCCGCGCCACCGGCGGCGGCTGGACGTCCTCGGAACGGGTGGAGCAGCACGGCCGCCCCAACTCCGTCCTGATGACGCTGCCGCCCCTGGCCGTGGTCTGCCTGAAGCGGCGGCGGCCGGTGCTGGAAACCGAGCCCTCGCTCAAAGAGGCAGAGGCGCCGCTGCCGGTCGAACTGCTCGCCCTACAGGGATGAACCCCAAATGAGAACGGCCCCGCTGATCCCCGATTGGGGAACAGCAGGGCCGCTTTCGTGGAAGTTTGTGAACTACCGCGCTGAGCGTTGGCGTGAGGCCTTTTGCCAGAACGCTTCCCGGCGGCCTTCCGGCCGGGGGGACTGGTGGTGGCGCTGGCCGTGGGCGGGGGCCATCTCGACTACCTTGCTGTAGCCATCGCCCCGCGGCGCCGGAGCGTTCTTTTCTTCACGCGTCAAACCAGCCACGACGGTCTGCTTGTCGAGGCGGATCTTCAGCGTACGTTCGATGCGGCGG
This sequence comes from Acidobacteriota bacterium, assembly GCA_026394055.1. Taxonomy (GTDB): domain Bacteria; phylum Acidobacteriota; class Terriglobia; order Bryobacterales; family Bryobacteraceae; genus JAPKYZ01. Next base: position 189,000 of record JAPKYZ010000026.1, on the reverse strand, counting down.
ATCTCGCTGCGGTCAGCCGGAGTGGCGAAGGTGGAGGCGACACCCTTGGCCCCGGCGCGGCCCGTGCGGCCCACGCGGTGGATGAAGTCTTCCGGAGCCTGCGGCAGGTCGTAGTTGATGACGTGCGCGACGTTGTCCACGTGGATGCCGCGGGCGGCCACGTCGGTGGCGACGAGGACGCGGTAGTAGCCGTCCTGGAAGCCGCGAAGGGCCTGGTTGCGCTGGTTCTGCGTGCGGTCGCCATGGATGCTGGTGGCTTTGACGCCATTGGTGACCAGCTTCTTGGCCAACCGGTCCGCGTCATGCTTGGTGCGGCTGAAGACCAGGAAGGAGCCTTCCTCGCGGTTCAACATATGGCCCAGCAGGCTCAACTTGCGGTCCTGGTCGATCTCATAAAGATGCAGGTCGATCTGTTCGGCGGGCTTGGTGCTGGAGCCGATGGAGATGCGTTCCGGGTTGGTCAGGTACTTTTCGATCAGCACTGCGGCTTGCGCCTCAATGGTGGCCGAGAAGAACAGCGTCTGGCGTTGGGGCGGCAGGGCGGAGATGATCAGCTTGATGGTGGGCAGAAAGCCCAAGTCCAGCATGCGGTCCGCTTCGTCCATCACCAGCACTTTGACGTCGCTCAGCTTCACTAGGCGGCGGTCCATGTAGTCCTTCAAGCGGCCGGGGGTAGCGATCACCACCTGGGCGCCGCGGCGGATGGCATCGAGCTGCGGGCGCTCGCTGAGACCACCAACAACGACGGCGGCACGGAGGCCGGTCCGCTCGGCCAGCTTGTAGAAGGTTTCCTGGATCTGGATGGCCAGTTCGCGGGTGGGGCTCAAGATCAGCGCCTGGACGCCGGGCTTCACCGGGGTGCGGAGCAGGGTTTCGAGCATCGGCAACACAAAGGCCAGCGTTTTGCCAGTGCCGGTCTGGGCAGTGGCCACCACATCGCGGCCATTCAGCGCAACAGGGATCGCCGCCGCCTGGACGGGCGTGGGCGCTTTAAAGCCGTGGCGCGTCAAGTTCTCCTTGAGCACAGCGCACACGGGTAGTTCAGTAAACGTAGTCATTATTCTCTTTCGGTCCAGACAGCGCGCGGAGTGCCTCGCCCGGGTAGGGCTTAAGAAAAAACCCGTAGGGGCCTAAAAAGAGGCGCAATTCTCATTCAAGCGCCCGCGCTGCGGTTAAAGCGCCCATGAGAAACTTCCGGGGATCAGCGGACTGTCTGTCACACGTGCCGCATTCGAAGCGGCGGATGGAGGGAGAGAGGGCGCGGATAAAACCGGTCTTTCACAGAATAGCACGGAAATGAGGCGCGCTGGCTTTGGGGGAGTGTGTTTGGGGTAGGGGATTCCGGTGAGAGGGCACTCCGCTCCATTCTGTCGCGGCTCGGAGTGCGGCGTTCCGGTGGGTAGTACTTCGGTGGCGGAATACCCACATTGGGGTGTAGCGCTCGCAAAAACGGAATTTTCTCTGGGCGGGGCTTGGTTGGCGGATAAGTGGTTCTGTTTGATGTTGATACGGGACGGGCGCGGGAACGAGGCGGAGGACGAGGTGCGCAGTAAAGTACTAGGTTTTTGACCCTGAAAGGCTACGCCGGGCGGGATGATTGACGGTTGCACCAGGGATGGCCATGTGGGTGATAAAGGCATGCGTTCTCCGCTCCCGGAAGTAGCACGGTGGGGGCCGTGATTGGCGTGGGGAGGCGGCTAAGTGGTGGGGGAGTTTGGGAGATAGGGGTGGCTGGGCGTGGTGACGAGTTGCCCGGACCTCGCGCGACAGGTTCAATGGCCGCTATGCTTTGGATAGATGTCATGGCGAGGCTTTCAAAATGTGATCAATGGGCAACGGCCCGCGTCTATTGCACTGCTGCTTATCTGCGGGGGACTTGGGTCGGCTGCTACTGCCCAGCAGTCGGGATGCTATACCTTTGTCGCAAAGAAGGAACTTTTTGTGAGCTGCGGAACGGATACTCACCGGGTGCCGCTCGGCATCGCGCCCAAGTTTAGCTTACAGAGCATCGCCGTTAGCAGTGAACGGCAGTACATTGCCTTCACGCGCAAATGGACGGTGTCAAGTAATGCGACGAATCTGTTCACCGACCAAGACACGGTCTTGATCCACCTACCTTCGAACACGCGTACGATTCGAAAAGGCTTCCGGAATCTCGTTGCGACTTGTGGCACTGTATTGCCCTTGAGTGCCCAGGCTACCGACTCGCCGCTAGATGTCATCACCGGCGAGCCGCTTCCACCGCCGCCATTCCAGTGGCTGCGATGTAGCGCTGATCGTAGCGTTCTTCTCGGCATCACTTCGAAGAGCCCCGACCGGTTGATGGTGCAGCGTTCAGGCGGACCAATGACTCAAGTGTGGGTTGTTGATGGTTCGGCAAAGTTCCATATCAATATCAGCGCAGACGGATCTCACATCGCGCACCATGCTGACGAACGGCTATGCGTCACCAGCAATAACACGTTACGCGGATGCCTCCCATTGCCTTCGGAGCTTGATCTATTGTCGGTGAACGATGAAGGCGGAGTGCTTTTCGCCGCGGGAACCGGCCAAGGTTGCTATTACAAGAATGCCCTTGACTTCTACCCCAAACCATTTCCGGGAGCGACGGACGAAAATCTCGACGAGTGTCTAAGCATTGCCTATTGGCAGCCTGGAATGGCGACAGCGGTGACGAAGCAGCCATTGGGCCGAAGCCCTCAATGGGTCAGTTCATCATTCGCCGCCGAGCTCCGTCGTTGGGGTCGTTCGCAAGCCCCGGCGCGCGCTCCTGCCGCCAAGCACGAGTGACAGTGCTGCCGCATGCGATTCGGCTCGCCACTTTTAGAGATAATGGTTAGCAGATGACCGTTCTGGTGGACATCCCCGACGATATTGCGGCGCACTTGGCGGCTGGCGGTCCGTCGCCAGACCGCGCGGCGTTGGAGGGGTTGGCTGCTGAGGGATACCGTTCTGGCGTTCCTTCTGAGTCCGAAGTGATGCGGCTGTTGAGCTTGCCATCACGATTTGATGTGCACGACTGGTTGCGGGCGCGGCAGATTCCCTACCAGTACTCTCCCGAAGACCTCGAGAGTGATCGATCCACGCTAGCTGCGCTCGGGTCGAATTCGTCCCGAACCACTCGGTGACTACGGGCGGCTAGCCGGAGCGCGGCGCTTGGGGAGGGCGGCGGCTTGGGCGGCTTCGGCGACTACACGGAGGGCGCGGTTGACGGCTTCGCTGGTGGGGAAGATTCGGGAAGGTCGGAATCGATGAGGACGAGGTTTGTGCCCGCGGTGGCCCGGGCGTGATACTTGCCTCGGACGCCGCCGGCTAGTTGACGGAGGTCGTATTCGGGGCGCAACTCGTCATCGGGTTTAGTGGCCGGTGTCTTCTTCATAAAATTCCCGTTCTGCCCTCGTTGCGCAATCTCAGCGACTCGCCAGCAAACGCTCATACTCCGCGTGAGTACCTATCCAGAACCACAGCACTTCGTCTGGCGCTACTTTCGTACCCACTGCCCTGAGATTCAGATTGATGCGAGCGGAGACGAGACGGTTCGAGCCTGCCAAGAGCTTAAAGTGAAGGCTTGGGTGGCGGGGATCCTGCTGGAAAAGGCGGTAAGCTGTAGACGCTTGACGCCTGGCATCAGCCGGTAAGCTATCGAGCAACTTTTGGAAGGCTGGCGTCGTGCGAGACTTCACATCTGATCGGGATCGAGCGGGGCGGTCAGGCCACGCTCATGGTCTTGGAGTGCCTCATCCGCCATTTTCTCGAGCATTGGCAATGAGCGAGCAAAAAGGTCATCCCATCGCCGGTCCGAACCAATCTCTGAGATTAGCCAAGCCCCGATCACATCCTGCTCTTGGGTCGGGAGCAACGCCACTTCAGCCAGTGCTTTCTCTAGAAGCGGAGCCATCGATTTCATGCTAGCACCGCCACATCGCAATGGCGGCAGCCCACTACCAGAGCGTCAGCTCTACCGGAGCACCCACCGAACAGCCTAGTTGCTTCGCCGCATGGCCCTGGTTCACCGCTACTTCCAGGTACCCGGAACTGCCTTCGATCAAGAAGGGCTGGCCGAAGGGGCATTCGGCGTAGTGGAGGGCGAGGCGGTGGATTTTTTCGAAGCCGATGGCTAGTTCGAACGGGTTGGTGCGGATGCGTTCGAATTCGGTGACTTTGAAGTTGGTGACCAGGTTGCCGAAGCTGTCGATGTGGATGACGCCGCCGGTCCAGGCGCGTTTGTTGGTGTGTTCGGGAGTGGCCAAGCGGAGTTGGAGCGCGTCTTTCACCAGCGGGCCCACTTGGGCGGGCTTGACCAGCTTGGTTAGGTGCGCGGCGACGGGGGCGAACAGGTCTCGGCCGTGGAAGGTGCGGCTTAAGGCGGGCAGCATCAGCTTCGAGTTCAAGATCTCGCGGACCTTGTTTTTGGGCTGCTCGGCGCGGACCATCGAGAGGACGCCGTTATCGGGGGCGAGGAACAACTGCCCGGCGGCTTCCATCAGCAAGGGGCGGCGGGCGGAACCGACGCCGGGGTCGACGACAACGATGTGGATGGTCTTCTTGGGGAACCAGCGGTAGGCTTCGGCGATCAGATAGGCGCCTTCGGGCACGGAGAACGGCGGGACGTCGTGGGTGATGTCGATCAGCTCGGCGTTGGGCTGGATTGAGAGGATGACGCCTTTCATGACGGCGACGAAATGGTCGGTGTGGCCGAAGTCGGTGAGGAGGGTCATCAATGGGCGTGGCATAGGGGCTCCGAATGGGTGGGTCTCGATGGACCCGGTAACGGACGGCTTCCCCGGTGATGCTTTCCCGAAGTGGAGAACTTCCACCGGAAGCTCCCGCTACACTTAAATTGTGACGCGCTTTTACTTCGACCACAATGCCACGACGCCGCTTTCGGCCCGGGCACTGGCGGAAATGACCTCTTGCCTCCGCGACGATTTCGGCAATCCTTCCAGCATTCATCAGGATGGGCAGGCGGCCAAGCAGCGCCTGGAGACCGCGCGGCGGCAGGTGGCGGCGGCGGTGGGGGCGGATCCGGATGAGGTGATTTTTACCAGCGGCGCGACCGAGGCCAACAACATGGCGCTGTTCGGGTTGCGGCCGCGGCACGTGATCACGTCGACCATTGAGCATCCGGCGGTGGGCCAAGTGTGTGCCGAGCTCGAACGGCGGGGCGCGCAGGTGACCTATGTGCCGGTATCGGGCGCGGGCGTGATTGATCCCGATGATGTGCGGCGGGCGTTGCGGCCGGAAACGGACCTGATCAGCGTGATGTCGGTGAATAACGAGCTCGGCACCATCCAGCCGATTGAGGAACTGGCGCAGTTGGGCGTGCCGGTGCACTCGGATTCCGTGCAGGCGCTGGGGAAGATTGCGATGACGCCGATCGCGCTGCGGTCGTTTTCCGCCCACAAGATCTATGGGCCCAAGGGCGTGGGCGCGCTGGTGATGCGGGATGGGGTGACGCTCACAAGCACCTACTTTGGCGGCCGGCATGAGCGGGGGCGGCGGCCGGGGACGGAGAATCTTTCGGGCGCGGTGGGCTTTGGCGCGGCGGCGACGGAGTTGGGTCACGATCATGAGCCGATGATGGCGCTGCGGGACCGGCTGGAGCAGGGAATTCTCGACCGCGTGCCGAATAGCTTTGTGAATGCCGGGACGGGTCCGCGGGTGGGGAACACTACCAATATCCGGTTCGACGGCGTGGAAGGCGAAGCGATGCTGATCGCGCTCGACCTGAAGGGCTTTGCGGTGTCGAGCGGCGCGGCCTGCTCCAGCGGCAAAGTGGAGCCGTCGCATGTGCTGATGGCGTTGGGGTTGAGCAAGGACCAGGCGCGGGGGAGCATCCGGTTTTCCGTGGGCCGGACCAATGATGCGGCGCAGGTGGATGCTCTGGTGGAGGCGGTGGCGACGGTGGCGGCGCGGCTGCGGAAGTTGTCGCCGGTCTACGTCGGCGCGTAGGGTGCTCGCCTAGCCCCATGCGTCAGCTTGGGGCTTGTGCGGGGTCCGGAAGAAGCCCCAAGCTTACGCATGGGGCTGGTTTGGGGCTGGACGAAGCCCCGATCGGGGCGGAAGTAGGGAAAAGGTTTTCACGATGGCGGTGCTGGAAGTACAGAATTCGGCGGGAGATCGACTGGCCACGGGCACGGAGGCGCCGATTGCGGTGGCCATGTCGGGTGGGGTCGATTCATCCGTGGTGGCTGGGCTGCTGAAGCGGCAGGGGCATGCGGTGGTGGGGCTCACCATGCAGCTGTGGAATCAGCAGCGGCTGCCGGACCTGGCTTCGGACAAGGCGAGCGGGCGGTGCTGCTCGCTCGATGATGTCTATGATGCACGGGCGGTGGCGGGGCATCTGGGGATCCCGTATTACCTGGTGAACTTCGAGGATCGCTTTGAGCAGAGCGTCGTGAGGCCGTTTGTCGATAGCTACCTGCGCGGCGAGACGCCGATCCCGTGCACGCTGTGCAATAACTTCGTCAAGTTCGACCAGTTTCTCGACATGGCCGATGCGGCGGGGGCGGACAAGATCGCCACCGGGCACTATGCTCGGCTGTGGTTCGACGACCAGAAGCAGCGCTGGCAGATGGGGCGCAGTTCGGATTCCACCAAAGATCAAACCTACTTCTTGTGGGGCTTGACGCAGCCCCAGTTGGCGCGGGCGATGTTTCCGCTGGGCGGAATGATCAAGACGGAAGTTCGTGAGCTGGCGCTTGCCCTAGGGCTGCCGGTGGCGGAGAAGCCGGACAGCCAAGAGATCTGCTTTGTGCCCAATGGCGACTACGCCGCGTTTATCGATGCGTACTTTAAGGAGCAAGGCTTGGCTCCGGCGACGACCGAGGGGGAGATTGTCTCGACCTCGGGCGAGCGGCTGGGCACGCACGGCGGCACGCACCGCTACACGGTGGGCCAGCGGCGCGGATTGGGCATTGCGGCCAAGGAGCCGCTCTATGTGATCTCCACCAATCCCATGACGCAGCAGGTGATCGTGGGCCGGCCGGACGACCTGTTGCGGCAGGAGTTTACGGTCCGGGACGTGAACTGGGTGTCAATTGCGGAGCCCGATGTTCCCGTGCGGGCTGAGGTGCGGATTCGCAATAAACACACTCCGGCCGCAGCCACGGTGACAGCGCTACCGGATGGTCGAGCGACCGTTCGATTTGATGAACCGCAGCGGGCGGTTACGCCCGGGCAATCCGCCGTGTTCTACGGCGAGGAGCTAGTGCTGGGCGGCGGCTGGATTGAATAAAGTCGACCGCCCAGCAATTCTAGTAGGACGTGATCAATTAGTAGCGGTCGCGACCGCCACCCTCGTAGCCGCCGCCACCACCGTAGCCGGCACCGCCGCCACGAGCGCCACGATCACGGAAGCCCCCGCCGCCGGGAGTGGTCGGCCGAGCTTCATTCACCACCAAAGCACGGCCCATTAACTGCCGGCCATTGCAGGCGTTGATCACTTGATTGGCTAGGCCGTCGTCCTTGATTTCGGCAAAGCCAAAGCCGCGCGATTTGCCAGAAAACTTGTCGCGCATCACCTGTACTGAATCAGCCGTGGCACCGGCCTGGGCAAACATTGCCTGAATATCGTCTTCGGTTGCACCGAAGGGTAGATTCCCCAAAAAGAGCCGCATGGCTCACCTCACTTTCGTCAGATCCCCGATCTCCATACACCATTCGAGCTGAAGATCAGCGAACCCAAACAAAACGCAGGCGCCCACTCCAGACCGTTCGGGCTGATCATGCCACAGATCTGGATTTCTGTCTAGAGTTTTTCGCGGTCCAGGTATCGTCTCCAAGTCCATGGAAATGGGCGAGATTCCGGTTCCAGCCGGATGACGGACGTCTCAGCGGGGTGTAATCAGGCCGCCCAACTTGTCCGCTTCGCCCCCGGAGAGGCGAGGGTAACGGGTGGAATAGGCTTCCAGATACTTCAGCCCGGCGCCCGTGTTGTAGATCACAATCCGCTCGTCCGGCTTCAAGAAGCCGCGATCGAGCAGCTTCTTCAGGGCCGCCACGCAGGCGGCGCCTTCCGGTGCGGCAAAGACGCCGTCCAGGGTCGCCAGCTCAATTCCGGCATCGAGCGACTCTTCGTCGCTGACGGCAATCGCGGTGCCGCCGGACTTGCGCACGGCTTCGAGAATCAGGTAGTCGCCCAGCGGCTTGGGGACGCGCAGGCCGCTCGAGACGGTGGAGGCGTTCTGCCAGAACTCGCTGCGTTCGGCGCCGGTCTCAAAGGCGCGGACGACGGGCTGGCAGCCATCGGCCTGCACGGCGATCATCTTGGGGCGCTTGGGGCCGATCCAGCCGAGCGCTTCCATTTCGTCGAACGCTTTCCACATGCCGATCATGCCGACGCCGCCGCCGGTGGGGTAGAAGATGACGTCCGGCAGGGTCCACTGGAACTGCTCGGCCACTTCGTAGCCCATCGTTTTCTTGCCTTCGATGCGGTAGGGCTCCTTGAGCGTCGAGACGTCGAACCAGCCTTCCTTCTCTTTGCGTTCGGCGACGATCTTGGCACAATCGCTGATCAGGCCGTCGATCAAGGTGACGTGCGCGCCGAAGCTTTTGCATTCGATGAAGTTGGCTTGGGGTACATCGACGGGCATGAAGATGTGGGCTTCCATACCGGCGGCGGCGGCGTAGGCGGCCATGGCGCTGGCGGCGTTGCCAGCTGAGGGGATGGCGACTTTCTTGATGCCGAGTTCCTTGGCCATCGACACGGCGCAGGAGAGGCCGCGGGCTTTGAAGGAGCCGGTGGGTTGATGCCTTCGTCCTTCACCCAGAGATCCGTGCAGCCGAGCTTCTTTTCCAGGCGCGTCGTGCGGATCAGCGGCGTCATGCCTTCGCCCAGCGAGACGATGGAAGCCGGGTTGCGGACGGGCAGCACGGGCGCGTAACGCCACATCGACGATGGGCCGTTGTTGATCCAATCGCGGTTCCAGCCTTGGCGCAAGGCCTCCAGGTCATAGCGGACCAGCAGCGGCCAGCCGGCCTCCGACAGGTTCCAGATCTGTCCGGCTTCATAGCGTTTGCCGGTGACGCTGCATTCAAGGTGGGAGACGGTGGTCATGAGTTCGTGTAACGGGGTTGCAAAGGCTTTATCATAACCAGTCATGCGGGCACGCTTGGCTATTCCTTCATCGCTGTTCCTATTCTCGACCCTGATGGTGGCGCAAAATGATGCCGCCTATACCCAGAAAATCAAAGACTTCACCACCGATCCCGTCTTTTTGACCGAGCTGGTGGACCATCTGCCGGCTTCGGCGAAAGTGCCGACGCCCGACAAGATTCTGGGCTTCATTCCCGGTGAGCCGGGCAAGTTGGCCAAGGTGGATCAGATGCACCGCTACTTGCGCGAACTCGAGAAGGCGTCCCCGCGGGTGAAGGGCTGGAACATTGGGGCGAGCGAAGAAGGCCGCGACACGATGCTGGTGGCCATTTCCAGCGAGAAGAATCTGGCGCGCCTCGGGCGCTTGAAAGAGATCACGGCCAAGCTCGCCGACCCGCGGAAGTTAACCGAAGCCGATGCGCAGAAGCTGATCGCCGAAGGGCTGCCGATCTACTGGGCGACGGGGTCGATCCATTCGACGGAGATGGGGTCCCCCACCATGCTGATGGAGATGGCGTATCGCCTGGCGGTTGAGGAGACGCCGGTGATCCAGACGATCCGCGACAACATGGTGGTGCTGATCACGCCCGCCACTGAGGTGGACGGTTGGGACCGGCAAGTCGACTTGCAGGCGTGGCGGCGCGAGAACCCCTCGCGGCAAGCGCCCAGCCTGCTCTATTGGGGCAAGTATGTGGCGCATGACAACAACCGTGATGGCATGGCGCTGTCGCTGAACTTATCGCGCATTGTCGTGAAGACGTTTCTCGACTGGCACCCGACGGTGCTGCACGACTTACACGAATCGGTGCCGTACTTGTATGTGTCCACCGGCATGGGTCCGTACAACGCCTGGGTGGACCCGATTGTGGTGAACGAGTGGCAGAAGCTTGCTTATCACGAAGTGGAAGAGATGACCAAGCGCGGCGTGCCGGGCGTTTGGACGCATGGGTTCTACGATGGTTGGGCGTTGAACTACATGTTCTGGACGGCGAACACGCACAATGCGATTGGCCGCTTCTATGAGACGTTCGGTAATGGTGGCGCCGACACGCGGGACCGGACGCTGACGGCGGCGCAGACGTCACGGGCGTGGTACCGGCCGAACCCGCCGCTGGATAAGGTGAAGTGGTCTTACCGGAATAACATCAATCTGCAGCAGAGCGCGCTCTTGCTCGCCATGAATTACACGGCGCGCAATGGCAAGGAGTTTCTGAATAACTTCTACTTGAAGGGCAAGCGGTCGATTGAGAAGGCGACCAAGGAGGGTCCGGCAGCGTGGGTGATTCCGGCGGACGACCCGCGTCCGGCCGCGGCGGCGGAGCTGGTGAATCTGATGGCGGCCCATGGCGTGGAGACGCATCTGCTGGATAAGGCGGTGGAGGTGAAGGGGGCGAAGTTGGCCAAGGGGTCGTACGTGCTGCGCATGGACCAGCCGTATTCACGACTCGTCGACATGATGTTCGACAAGCAGTTCTACAACGCCGCTGACACGCGGCCTTATGACGACACGGGCTGGAGCGTCGGCCCGCTGCGCAATGTCGCGACGGTGCGGGTGACGGATGCGGCGATCCTGAAGGAGCCGATGACGATTCTGGGCTCGACGGCGCGCGCTCCGGGTGGCGTGGTGGGCAACGGGCCTATCTATGCGGCCCAACACAATGCGGACAATGTGCTGGCGACGTTCCGCTATTCGCTGAAGGATGTGCCGATGCTGGCGGCGGAGAAGGCGTTTGAGGCGGGTGGGCGGAAGTTCAACGCGGGGACGTTTCTGATCCCGGCGGACAATGATCTGCGGACGCGGCTGAACCAGACGGGGCGGGACTTGGGCGTGCAACTGATTGCGCTCGATGCCAAGCCCGAAGTGCCGACGCATAAGCTGACGGCGGCGCGGGTGGCGCTGGTCCACACGTGGCTTTCGACGCAGACGGAAGGCTGGTTCCGGATTGCGCTGGACAAGCAGGGCATCCCCTATGACTACGTCTCGACGCAAGTGCTGGCGCAAACGCCGGACCTGAAGGCGAAGTGGGATGTCATCATCCTGGGGCCAACGCCCGGCGCTTCGCAGCGTATCGTGAACGGGCTGCCGAAGAATGGTCCGGACCCGGTGCCGTTCAAGAAGTCCGAACTGACGCCCAGTTTTGGCCTGGCGCCGGATCAAGCCGATGACATCCGCGGCGGCATGGGCCTGGAAGGGTTGCTGCACATCCAGAAGTTTGTGGAGCAGGGCGGCGTGTTCGCCTTTATCGCGGGCAACTCATCGATCCCGATTGATTACGGGTTAGTGGAAGGCATCACCATCTCCGCCACACGCGAGCTGAACGCCAAGGGCTCCGTGCTGCAGAGCCGCTTTGCCGATCGGGGCAGCCCGCTCAGCTACGGCTACGAGGAGAAGCTTTCTATCTACTTCAACCAGGCCCCGGTGTTCCAGGTGAGTGCCAACGGCGGTCTGCAACTGGGCGGCGGGGGAGCGTTTGGCAATGCACCGCAAGGCCGGCCGACGGGGCGCGGAGGCGTCAACGATCCCGATGAAGTGCAGGCACGCGCGGCTGTGCCTGCTCCGCCGCCCCCGGCTCCGGTGAAGCCTGGCGAGGATGCACCGGTGTCCGATGAACTGCGCGAGTTTGCCCGGCCCTATCTGGCTCCGGAGAACCTGCGTCCGCGCACAATCCTGCGCTTTGCCGAAGAGCGCGAGTTACTCGTTTCTGGTATGTTGGCCGGAGGTCGCGAATTGGCCGGCCGCCCGGCGTTGCTCGATGTGCCGAAGGGGAAGGGGCATTACTTGCTGTTCGCCAACAACCCGATGTGGCGGCATGAGACGCAGGGGAGTTTTTTCTTGTTGTTCAATGCGATGTTGAATGCGGAGGATCTGCATGTGGGGCGGGCGGCTCGTGGCGGCGGGAGAGCGGACTAGCGTGGGCCGCGGACCGCTCTGTGCCTTGATTGCGGCGATGGCGGTGGGCGCACCGGAGGCTTTCGGTTGTAGCGTTAGCACCGGATGCAACTTCGATGTGCATACCGTCCGCCCCGAGTTTCCAGTCACCGTGATGCACCAAGGGCAGCCCCTGCGCGGCGCAAAGGTAAGTGTGTCCTACATGTCCGAAGACAAGCCACAGGCCCTCGAGTTCGAGACCGACGCCAGCGGCCATGCGGAAGTCCGGAATCTAAGGCCGGGCAGATGGTCACTGAGTGTCAGCTATTTGGGCGTGAGCGGAGGCGGCGGATGCCTCCAGGTGAGTAGCTTCCCCCTCAGGACCGCACACCGGAGTCTTTCCTACAATTGGGGCGATTCAGCGTCTGCCAGCACCGCGATTGCTGGCAGTGTTGTCGACAGTCAACCAGGTAGAACGGGCAACCCTTTGTTGGATCGGGTTCGACGAATCCAGGTTCCTATCCCCGGGGCTCGGTTGCGTCTGGAAAGCCCATCCAAAGGGGAGTTGGGCAGTAAGCTGACGGACGAGAAAGGCGAGTACTCTTTCGACGAAGTCCCCGACGGAGTCTATGTGCTTTACGTTGAAGATGTTCGGGCATATATCGCGGTCCCGCCTACCCGGTGGTTGATCCGCAAGAGCAGTGCTGCCTCCTCAACGCGGGTCGTATTTTTCACGCAGGGGGACTCTGGGTCGTGTGGCGGTCCGCTGGCGGCCCTATTTAAGTAGGATCGTCTACAGGAGGCTGCTAGGCGCAGGACCTCATCAATGAATTAGGGGCTGCCGTTGCTCGCAGATGCTCAAGGAGTACCTCAGCTTGCGCTCGGGTCACGCCGGGGAAATTTCGCAAGAAGGTCTCCAGTGTCTCGCCGTCTTCCAAATAGTCGATCAACGTGGCGGTGGGTACCCGGGTGCCGCGGAAGACAGGGGTACCTTGCAAGACTTCAGGATCTCGAGAGATCGTTTCCTCCGCCAGTTCCATGCCTTCATGCTAGCAATGGCTTCGCTCGATTGCGCTGAAGCCCGAAGTACCCATTTGTATTCGACTGTACGGCTCATCATGCAAACGGTTCCCTTGCTGCCCATCGGCGTGAGGATATGGTGGATCTTTCTGATTGCCCCGGTGTGGAATCTGATCCAGAACGGGTTCACGGTGCTTGGGTCTTCAACAACACTCGGCTGCCGGTAGCGCTAGTGTTGGAGTGCATTGCCAAAGGCGCTACGATCGACGAAATCATCGACTGGTATGGTGGGGTTTCGCGGGAACAGATTGAGCGGGCCTTGGATTTTGTGGCGGACCAGCTAGAGCACCCGGCGCATGCTCATTCTGTTTGATCCGCTTCGGCACGCGATCACAGGCCATTTGGTGGTGACAACCGCGGAGCAAGGTTGGGACCGCTTGGCTAACGGATGGTTGCTGGCCGCTGCCGAAGAAGCTGGGTTCGACATCTTAGTGACGGCGGACAAGGGCTTTCTGTATCAGCAGGACTTAACGGGACGACGCATTGGCATCGTCGTCTTGAGCCGCGGGAACTGGCCGGATGTTCGGGCAAGCCTGGACCAGATCCGCGATGCACTTACAGCAGTGATGCCGGGCGTGTGCTTGCTGGTCCGCTGCGCTCCGGAATCACGCTAGCCATCTGCATTTTCAACCGCACCCAAAAAATCGCTAGTCGAAGCTGACGACGGCTTTGCCGACGCGGTCCTGGTGGTGCTCGACCATGAGGAAGGTGTCGTTGATCTGTTCGACGGGGCGCTGGTGGGTGACGACGGGGCCGAGTAGGGCGGGGTACTGTTCTAGCAGACGGACGCCCGCTGCCGTCTCGTGATTGGAGCGGCGGACGGTGTAGAAGTAGAGTTCCTTGACGCGCAGGGCGTGGATGTCCAGCGGATAACTGAGCACTCCGGGGATGCCCGTGATCACGACGCGGCCGGCGTTGCGGGCGGCGCGGATGCATTCGTTGATGGTGTCGCAGCCGAGCGCGGGGTCGGGCGTGGCGCAGTCGATCGCGATGTCGACGCCGCGTTGTCCGGTGTCGTGGAGGATGGTCTTCACCACGTCTACTTGAGTCGGGTCAAATACCACGTCGGCGCCCAGCGTACGGGCCATGTCGCGGCGGTGGGCCACGGGGTCGATGCACCAGATGCGGCCAACGCCCGACATCTTCAGGACGGCCACGGTGAGCAGGCCGATGGGTCCCGCGCCGTAGACCAGCGCGGTGTCGCCCAGCGAGGGGGCGGCGAAGGTCATCGAATGGAGCACGATGGCCAGCGGCTCAAACAGCACGGCCTCAGCCAAGCCCACGCCCTTGGGTGGAGCCATCAGGTTGATGGCGGGAACGTTCACCAGATCGCGAAAGTAGCCCGGCTCCACTGGCGTCGACATAAAACGTATGTTCGAACAAACGTTGTGGCGGCCGGAGAGGCAGAATTCGCAGTGGTAGCAGTAGATGGCCGGTTCGCAGAGCACGGGGTCGCCCACTTGCCAGCCGCTGACGCCGGGCCCAAGCTCGGTGATGATGCCGGTGGGCTCATGCCCCAGGATCTGCGGGTAGCTGCATTTGGCCGGGCCGACGCCGCCTTCAGAGAAGTAATGAATGTCGGAGCCGCAGATGCCGGCATAGCGGACCTGCACCTGCACCCAGCCCGGCGGTGGCGCCGGGGGGCGCGCGCCCTCACGCACCGTGAAGTGGCGCAGCGCGGCGAGCTCCGCAATTCTCACTTCTTGAAGAGGCTTTCAAACGCGGAGCGCGCATCGCTGGCGGTGCGGGGCACGGGGATGCTGGCGGTCACCGGAGGCGGCGCCGCGTTGGCATCGCGAGCCACGGTGACGCGCGGCGAAAACAGCTCGCATTGATTGGCCGCATCTTTCACGGCAATGCGGATGGTGATGGGCTTGCGGCACTGGAAGCGCGTCGACGGCTCAAAATGAGCGCACTGTTTGCAGCAATGCAGCGCCGCGTGGCACTTGGTGCATTCGCCTTTAAAGTCGATGCCTGGAGGCAGTGTGGAGCCGCACGCGTAGCAACGCGAAGCGGTGACCGACTGGACCAGCCGCGGGAGCCGCGGGCCGGTGACATCAATGGGAGGACGCGGCCCGGTGGGCCGGGGACGATCCGGCCGTTGACCGCGATCAGAATCCTGATAGCCGTTGTGCCGGTACTTTCGGTCTTCGTCCATGGTTTGGGGGAACTCCTTCGAGGGGGACGCCTTCAGGCGCGAAATGAGGTGGTGGATAACACAAGCGCTTAGGACGTAGCCATCGCCAGCTGAATAAGTACACGCGTGAATCTAGAGCTAAAGCGCGATGGGGAAACAGGGGTGGCAGCCGAACTACTCTGCCAACAATCCAACAACATCAACCTCGGAAGCGCGCGGGGTCTTTTTTGTGAGCAGTGCCGGCTCTTGTGGCCGATTGCCCCGCAACCGCCTATCAAGTATTTACCACGGAAACATAAATGGGTCCAGCGAAATTTTCTGGACCCGCCCCGCGCGGTACTAGTTCTAACTCCACTTCATCAGCGGATAGCAGGCACGCGTCAACGGATCATCGAAATGATTGGGTGAAACGCGCACGCTTAAGCCCAGACGGCCGGTCTGGTGGGGCACGAACTCCCGCGCAAACACGGTGCCTTCATGATTGCTACCGGTGGCTTGTAGCTGGATCACTTCGGTGTCTTCGAGACTGCCGTTCACCCCGACGCGGCCGACGACCGCTTCGACGCGGACATCATCGGGCTTGAGCCCGGCCAGGTCGAGCGTCGAGCGCACGGTGATGGCTTGACCCGCTACCAGCGTGTCTTCAATCTCGCGGCCGGATTCGAGGATGCGGACGCGGTCCCAGATGCGGCCCACTTCAGCCAACCAAGCGGAGCGCTCCCGCGCCGCCGCAAAGTCCGCTGAACTGGTGGCCTTCCAGGAATCATGCGCCGGCTGATAGAAGTTCTGCATGTACTCCTGGATCATGCGCTGGGCGTTGAACTGCGGGCTGATCGCGCGCAGGCACTGCTTCAGGCGCGCCATCCATTCCTTGGGGGCCCGGTCGGGCGTCCCTTGGTAGTACATGGGCAGGATCTCGTTTTCAAGCAGCGAATAGATCTCGGCGGCGTGGATCTCGTCCTGCTCTTCGGTGTACTCTTCGCGGTTGCCGATGGCCCAGCCGCCGGAGACCTCGTAGGCTTCGTCGTACCAGCCATCCAGGATGCTCAAGTTCAGCACGCCGTTGATGGCCGCCTTCATGCCGCTGGTGCCGCAGGCCTCTTCGCCGCGGCGCGGGTTGTTCAACCAGACGTCGACGCCCTGGACCATCTCTTTGGCCACTTGCAGCGAATAGTCTTCGACAAAGATCAGGTGCTTGCCCAACTCCGGATCCCGCGTCAGTTGCGCGATCTCGCGGATGAAGGTCTTGCCTGGGATGTCCTTGGGGTGCGCCTTGCCGGCGATCAGGATCTGCACCGGCCGCTTGGCGTTGGCCACCAGCTTGCGCAGGCGCTCGACATCACGGAACAGCAGCGTGGCGCGCTTGTAGGTGGCAAAGCGGCGGGCGAAGCCGATGGTAAAAACATCGGGGTCGAAAATTGTTTCCAGGCGCTTCAGCTCCGTGGCGGAGGCTTTACGCTTGTACGCGGAGGAGGTCAGCCGGTCCCGCAGGAAGCTGACCAGCTGGCGTTTGCGGCGGCGGTGCGCTTGCCACAGCTCTTCATCGCCGATGTCGCCGATCTGATCCCAGATGCGCGGGTCCTGGTAACGGTCCCGCCAGTCGGGCTGCAGGTAGGTGTCGTAGAGCGTGGCGAAGTCGCCGTTCAAGAACGTGGGCAGGTGGGTGCCGTTGGTGACGTAGGTGATCGGCACCTCCCACACCGGCAGGTCCGGCCACAGATCCCGCCACATCTCCTGCGACACTTCCGCGTGCAGGCGGCTGACGGCGTTGCGGTAGGCCGAGGTCTTCATGGCGCAGATGGCCATGGAGAAGCGCTCCGCTGGATCGGAGGCGTTGCGGCGGCCCAGCGAGAAGAACTGCTGGGCGGAGATGCCCGATTCGGCGCAGTAGTCGCGGAAGTATTCCCACAGCGTGCCCGCATCAAACAGATCGATGCCGGCCGGCACGGAGGTGTGCGTGGTGAAGATGTTGTTGCCGCGCGAGGCTTCTGCCGCTTCGGTGAACGACATGCCTTGCGACATCATCAGGTCGCGGATGCGCTCGACGGCCAGAAAGGCCGAGTGGCCCTCGTTCATATGGAAGGCCGTGGGCTTCAGGCCCACCGCTTTCAGGGCGCGCAGGCCCATGATGCCCAGCACGATCTCGTGGCGGATGCGGGTGTGGGCATCGCCGCCATAGAGCTGATCGGTGATCTCGCGCAGTTCCTGGGTGCCGTTTTCCGGGATATTGCTGTCGAGTAAATAGAGGCTGACGCGGCCCACCTGGACCAGCCAGACCTTAATGGTCAGCAGGCCGATGGGCAGGCGGATGGAGATCTTGATCTCGTTGCCGGCAGTGTCGGTGGCCGGTTGAACGGGCAGGTTGAAGAAGTCGTTGACCGGCGTGCGCTCGATCTGCCAGCCATCGGGGTTCAGCGACTGCGACAGATAGCCCTTCTGGTAGAGCAGGCCGATCGCCACCAGGGGGACGCCCGCATCAGAGGCCGCCTTCAAATGGTCGCCCGAGAGAACGCCCAGGCCGCCCGAGTAGATGGGCATGCAATCGGCCATGCCGTACTCCATCGAGAAGTAGGCGGTGAGCTCGCCCGAGGGGCTGGCCGGTTCGGAGCGGCGCAGGTAGATGTCGAAACGCTCGCAGGCCTTGCGGTAGGACGCCATGTAGCGCGGGTCCGCCGCGGCCTTGTCCAGCACGGACTGGCTCAACTGATTGAGCATCAGCACCGGGTTGTGGCTGGCGCGCCAGAGGGCGGAATCGAGACGGCGGAACAGCGACCGCAATTCATGATCCCAGCTCCACAGGAGGTTGTAGGCCAACTCCGGCAATCGGGCCAATGCGGGTGGCAACGCCGGCCGGACAACGAATTCTTTAAGCGGTCGAATCTGATAGCCCATATTCATT
Organism: Acidobacteriota bacterium; assembly: GCA_026394055.1. GTDB lineage: Bacteria > Acidobacteriota > Terriglobia > Bryobacterales > Bryobacteraceae > JAPKYZ01. The sequence continues at coordinate 170,918 of JAPKYZ010000026.1, read as the reverse complement.
AGCACGCAAAATGTTCAAGAAAAATGTATCTCGATACGGATACATCTTCTTTTCTGAATCTGTTTTGGATACAATTTGGCCATGAAACTTAGTGCTCAGGAGGAGTACGGACTCCGCTGCCTGCTTCAGATGGCCACGCGAGGCGAAGCGTCCAGTCTCAGTATACCCGAGATCAGCCGGGCGGAAGGGTTGTCCGTACCCAACGTTGCCAAGCTGATGCGGATCCTCCGTCTTGGCGGATTTGTCCATTCCGTCCGTGGCCAAGCTGGCGGCTACACCCTGGCTCGCCCGGCGGGTGAGATTCAGGTGGCTTCCGTGCTGGAGGTACTGGGAGGGCGGCTTTACGGCCCGCGTTTCTGTGATCGCCATTCCGGCTTGCAATCCTCTTGCAGCCATATCGGCGATTGCGGGCTGAGGACCTTGTGGAGTGCGCTGCAAACCGCGATTGAGGGCGTTCTCGGCAAAATGTCGTTGCAGGATCTGATCCGCAATGAGAAGTCGATGGGTGACTGGATGACGCAACGCTTGACCGGCCCCAGTGTCATCAATCACATCCAGTCGGCCGACGTCCACTAGTACACCTCCGCGAGAAGATCTCATCTGTGACGGCTGTGGGTCCGGCCGCGGACCTGCCGCCGGAGCTGTCTCCCTGCGGCGCCATCTCTCCCTCCTCCCCAAGGCAAAGCTTTACAATAGTCTGCACTAGTGGAAAGCAATGCCGCCGTCATCGAGTTTGAGCACGTCTCCTACCGCATTGCGGGCAAGGCGGTGCTGGACGATTTTTGTCTGCGTGTGCTGCCCGGTGAGACGTTGGTGTTGCTGGGGCGGTCCGGCTCCGGCAAGACCACGGCGCTGCGTTTGCTGAATGGCCTGATCCATCCCACCAGCGGCGTGGTGCGGGTGCTGGGCCGGCCGGTGCCGGAGTGGGATCTGATCGAGCTGCGGCGCTCGATTGGCTACGTCATCCAGACCGGCGGTCTGTTCCCTCACTTAAGCGCGGCCGCGAATATCCAACTGGGGCCGAAGCTCGCTGGCCGCGCCTGCGACGCCGATGCGTTGCTCGAACGGGTGGGGCTGGCGGCGGCCGAGTTTCGTGACCGCCGGCCCTCCCAGCTCTCTGGTGGTGAGCGCCAACGGGTGAGCGTGGCCCGGGCCCTGGCCTCCGATCCGGCGCTGTTGCTGCTCGATGAGCCGTTTTCGGCGCTCGACCCGATCACCCGCTTTGAACTGCAGCAGGAGTTTGTCCGTTGGCGCACCCGCCTGGGCAAGACGGCCGTTTTCGTCACGCATGACCTGACGGAGGCGCTGCGGGTGGGGACGCGCATTGGCGTAATGGCGAGCGGCGCGCTGGAGACCTGCGTGCCCGCGGCGGACTTCGGACGCTTTGCCGGGGTTGAGGGGCGGCGCTTCCAGGAAGCGTTTGGAGCATCGCTGTGAATAATGGGAGCGTCGCTGTGAATAATGGGGCATCGCTGTGAACATGGGAGCGTCATTGTGATCGACGAAATGATCCGCCTCTCAGGGCAACACTTGCGGCTGACCCTGGTGGCGATGGCGCTGGCGGTGGGGATCGGGGTGCCGCTCGCGGTCTGGCTGCACCGGCGTGAGCGATGGCGGGGGCCGGTGCTGACGCTCGTCAACATTCTGCAGACGGTGCCCAGCTTGGCGCTGTTCGGATTTCTGATTCCGGTGCTGGGGATTGGTCCGGTGAGCGCGGTGTTGGCGCTGGTGGCCTATGCACTGCTGCCCGTGGTGCGCGGCACCCTGACCGGGCTGATGACGGTGGACCCGACGCTGCTGGAATCAGGCGATGCTTTAGGCATGACCAGCCAGGAGCGCCTGCGTTGGGTGGAACTGCCGCTGGCCGCGCCGCAGATCTTGAATGGCATCCGGGTGGCGACCGTGGCCACCGTGGGCACCGCCACCATTGCGGCCGCCATTGGCGCGGGCGGCTTGGGTGAGTTGATCTTCCGGGGCGTGGCGACCGTCGATTCGCAACAGATCCTGGCGGGCGCGTGTCCCGCCGCGGCCCTGGCGCTGGCCTTGGACGGAGGGTTTGCATGGCTGGAGCGAAGCTTCTTCCGGTACTAATCGGCGCGGGCTTGCTGCTGGCCTCCTGTCAACGGGCGACGGGGCTGCGCGTGGGGTCAAAGAACTTCACGGAGCAGTTGGTGCTGGGGGAGATCATCGCCCAGCATCTGGAACACCGGCTGGGCCAACCAGTGGAGCGCCGGTTGAATCTGGGCGGGACGCTGTTGGCCCACCAGGCCCTGCAGGCGGGTGAGATCGACCTCTACCCCGAATACACAGGCACCGCCTTGACCAGTGTGTTGAAGGCGCCCGCCGTATCGGATGCGGCGATGGTGCTCGATCAGGTCCGGCAATTCTACCGGGCGCAGGCCCAGGCCGAGTGGCTGGATCCGTTGGGGTTCAACAATAGCTTTGCGATGGTGGTGCGCGGTGAGGATGCGCGGCGCTTGCATTTGGCGACGCTGACGGAGGCTGGGGCGGTGAAGGATTTCTGGCAACTGGGGGTTGGCTTTGAATTTCAGACCCGGCCAGACGGCCTTCCGGCGCTCGCCAAGATCTATCACCTGGAACTGAAGACCGCCCCGCGGCCGATGGATTTGGGCCTGATGTTCCAGGCGCTGATGCAGAAGTCAGTGAACATGATTGCGGCCAACTCGACCGATGGCTTGCTGGCCGGGGCGGACGTGGCCATTCTCAAAGATGACCAGGCGGCGTTTCCACCCTATCAGGCGGCGATTGTGGTGCGGCAGGACCGGCTGGCCGCGACGCCCAAGTTGCGGGAAGCGCTGAATGAGCTTTCAGGCAAGATCGATGACGCGGCGATGCGCCAGATGAATGCCGAAGTGGACGTCAAGAAGCGGTCGCCGCGTGAAGTAGCGGCGGAGTGGTTAAGGTCAGCCGGGTTGTAGCGACTTTGGGCCTTGGCGCAGGGTAAATTGATCGGCCTCGGTGCCGCAGCGCTGAGTTGCGGTGGAAGGCTCTGCGCGAGGACGACTTACAGCCAGGCTGTGATATGCTTTCACTCCAAAGGAGGGTTCATGAAACCTTGTTTGTTCCGCCCGCTTGCCATTGTGGGCACTTTGATGTTGGGCAGTAGTGCGCTTCTTGCCGGATCAATCGATTTCGAAATCGGGGCCGGCCGTTGCGCCTTCTCTGGGAGTCCGTCCACCGCGCTCACCACTGAATACGCCGGATCCGGCGTCACGTTTTCCGGTCCGTCGGCGATAGATGGGGGCGCGACCGTGGACCAGTGCGGCAATTGGGGCATCAACGCTCATAGCGGCACTGCTTTTCTGGCATTCAACGCCTTTGCGGTTAGTTCGCTCGCCGGCGGGGGGGCGCCGATTGGGCCGGAAACGCTGACATTCTCATCGCTGGTGACGGATGTTTCAATTTGGGCGAGTGTGGGTAGGGATATCACGCTGACGGCGTTCGACGGGTCGGGAAAACAGGTCGGCAGCAGTTCGGTGGCCAATGCAGCGGGGTCCTGGAATCTGTTGCAAGTTTCCGCACCGGGCATCGCCACGGCTGTGTTGAGCTATTCGGGCCCGGTGGCGATCTTCGACGATCTGAACTTCACGCCCGGCGGAACGGCCGTCCCTGAACCCGGAACGCTTGGGTTCCTGGTGGTGGGTTTGGGTGTGGTGACCGCCGGGTGGATTCGGCGGAATAGGTAGTCGCTTCCAACAACCTCATAGAGGGTTGCCCACTGGCCTATCCAAATGGCCGGTGGGCATTTTTGTTTCTGGCTCGCTGCGGCGGTGGCAATTCCTTCTTCGCCTTTCCTGGCTACCTCTCGCCGTATTGTCGCCGAGACGCCAACGTGCCGAAGCCTTCAGGCGAACAACCAGGGGATCAGGTGCCTAGGTCAGTGCTTGGCTGCGCTCTCCTCGCTGCCAGTCTTCTCCTTTGCACCTTTACCCTTCGCTCCCTTGCCCTTGGCGGCTTTCGGCTTGGCCGCGGCGGCCTTCGTTTCGCCACCCTTTTCTGCGGCTGAAGGTTTCTCGGCTGGCTTCTCGGCGCCTTTCTGCTCGGCCTTCGCGGGCTTGGCGTCCTTTTCGCCGTCTGGCTTGCCGGCCTTTTCCTCCTTGGCGCCTTCGGCCTTCTCGCCTTCCTTCTTCTCCTCGCCCTCTCCCTCTTCTTCCTGTTGCGGAACCTTGTACTGGACGATGATCGAGATGCGGCGGTTGGAGGCGTCGGTGGGGTCTTCTTTCTTGAACAGACGCTGGTCGGCGAAGCCCCGCACCTGGAGCACCTGGTCCGAACGCAGGCCCGCGTTCTGCATCACCTTGCGGGACATGTTGGCCCGGTCGGCGGAAAGCTCCCAGTTGGTGTAGCCCTGGCCGGAGAAGGGCTTGGAGTCGGTGTGGCCTTCGATCAAGACGGCGTTCGGCATCTTGCCGAGCTCTTCCGCCATCTTCTCCAGCAGCTCGCGGCCTTCCTTGCTGGGGTTGGGGCTGCCGGAGCCAAAGAACATGCCGTTCTCGGTTTCCAGCAGCTCAATGCGCAGGCCTTCGCCGGTGACGGTGAACTTGATGTTGTCCTTCATCTCCTCGAACTTGGGCATCTCTTTCAGCGCCTGCTCGAGCTTCTTTTGCAGGTCCGGCATTTCGTCCTTGGTGATCGAGAGGCCATCCCCGGTGCCCGCGGCGCCGGAGCCGGGGCTGCCCTTGTAGCCGGTGGGGTCGTTGAAGTAGCCTGCCACCGACTCCTTCACCTTCTCGCCGGCGTTCATCAGCCACATCACCATGAAGAAGGCCATCATGGCGGTGACGAAGTCGGCATAGGCCACCTTCCAGGCGCCGCCGTGGTGGCCGCCGTGGCCACCCTTCTTTTTGATGATGATGATTGGCGCTTCTTTGGCTTGGTCCGACATCGGTGTTGGTGCTCGTTTCTAACTGCCGGAACTAAGCTGCGGCGCCGCCGCCCTTGCAGGCCGCTTCCATTTCCTTGAAGGTGGGCCGGACGTGGCCCGGGATGGTACGGCGGGCCGTTTCCACCGCCAGGATGGGCGCGGCGCCCTTGATGAAGGCCATCACGCCTGCGCGGAGGAACTTGAAGAACTCGCTCTCCGCGTCGACGATCTTGGTCATGTTGCTGGCCAGCGGACCCGCCACGCCGTAGGACATCAGGATGCCGATAAAGGTACCCACCAGCGCGGCCGCCACGTGGTGGCCGATCTCTTCCGGCGGACCGCCGAGGGAGCCCATGGTGATCACTATTCCCAACACGGCCGCCACAATGCCCAGACCCGGCAGCGCGTCGGCCACCGAGTTGAGCGCGGTAATCGGCTGCGAGGATTCATGGTGGTGCAGATCAATCTCACCTTCCATGGTCTGGTCCAGCTCAAAGTGGCCGATGCCGCCCGAGATGGCCGTGCGCAGGGAGTCGCAGACAAAGTCGAGGGCGTGGTGGTTCTTGGCCAGGGCGGGGTATTTGGAGAACAGCGCGCTCTTGTGCGGGTCGTCGACGTCCTGCTCCAGCTTGGCCATGCCGTTTTTGCGGGCGTAGGCGAAGATCTCGTTCAGCATCTTCAGAGCATCGAGGTAGAACTTCTTGTTGTAGGGGCTGCCCTTTAAAATTCCGAGGATGCCCTTAAAGACGCCGATCACGATATTCATGGGGTTGGCGATCAGCAGGGTGCCAATGGCGGCGCCGAAGATCACGATGAACTCGTTCGGCTGCCATAACACCGGCAACTGTCCGTGCGACAGCATAAACCCGCCGATAACGGCGCCGAACACCACGACGATTCCGATGATGGCAAACATACTCAGTTAGCCTCATCGGAACGGGTGACCGAATATTGACGCGCGGCGGGAAGAAATCGCCAAGATTGGGGCGCGTCTCCGCAAGGAAGGCCGCGCCTTTTTGGTGCTACTGAATGGTGGAGGCGCCCTGGACGCCCATGGTCATATCGGCGACGTTTTTGTTGGTGTGGTTGTCCAGGTTGATGACGTAGGTTTCCTTGGCCCCGATCAGCACCGGCGAGTGGGTGGCGCAGACGATGCGGAACTTCTTCTTTTCCGCCAACTCGAGCAACATCTTCAGAATGCGCTGCTGGTTGGACATCGACAGCGCCATTTCCGGCTCATCGAGCAGTAAAATCGTGCCTTCGGGCAGCGTCGGGAAGTTTTCCTTAAACATGGCCAGCATCACTTGCCCGTGGCTGGCCATCTGCAAAAACTCCATCATCTGCGGATTGTCCTTGAAGAAATCCATCTGCATCCGGGGGTTGTGCTGTTCGGCATCGAACAGAAAGAACTGCGTGCCCTCGGGCTTGCCTTGCCAGCGATAGATAAAGCCGTCAATCTCTTCTCCCCGCAGAGCGTGGTAGATGGAATGCAGCAGCGTCGACTTGCCGGACCCGTTTTCTCCCTGCAGCATCACCACCGGATGCGACAGGTCGACGATCATCGGCATGTGGAAGTTGAGCGTCGAAAAAATCGGGTGGGCGAGAATCTTCAAAAACATTGTTGCCTTTAGTGTAAGGGTTTCAGGGTAAGGGTTTCGCGCTATTCCGCGTCCATGAAGTAGTAGCACATCATGTGGCAAATGATGTGGTGGCCATCTTCAATGCGGCCCATATGGGGCTCGGCGACGTTGATGTTCAACTGCGCCAGCTCGCCCAGGCGTCCGCCGGTACGGCCGGTGAGGCCGATGGTCTTGCAGCCGATCTCGTTGCCGTATTCGATGGCACGCAGCACGTTGGGTGAATTGCCGGAGCCGGAGATGGCGAGCACGACATCGCCGGGGCGGGCGAAGTTCTTCAGGTGCTCGACGAAGACGTGGTCGTAAGACAGATCGTTGCCATAGGCGGTCATCGTGGGGGACGAATCGGTGAGGGCCATGATCCGGAAGCGCTTCGCTTTGCCGTAGCTGGCGCCCTTCACCATGTCGGTGACGAAGTGAGACGCGGTGGCGGCGCTGCCGCCGTTGCCGCAGGTGAAGATCTGGCGGTCCTGATCACGGGCTTCAGCCAGCCATTGGGCCGCCTGCTCCACTTTGGCGAGGTCAATCGTGTCCAGTGCCTTCAGCAGGCCGGCTCGGTAGTCAGAAGCGAAATTCGCGGCGTTCATAGTGTTATCTCCTTGGCTAGCTCCAGCGCGCCATACAGCACGCTGTCATCCTCCAGCTGGGCCGGCACCACATCAACGCGGGCGCGCGACCAGCTGGTCATTTGACGCGCCAACTCCTGGCGCAAGGGTACAAACAGGGCGTCGCCCGCTTTGCTGATGCCGCCACCGATGACGATGCGGGCGGGGTTCAAGATCATCAGCGCGGCCTTTAAGCCGAGCGCGAGGTCGACGACGTAGCGGCGGACAAACTCAGGTTGAGTCATCAGCACTTTGGCCGGCTGGCCGTGGTCACGTTCCAGCCACAGGCCGCAGCACATGCGTTCAAAGCAGCCACGGGCTCCGCACAGACATTCGGGGCCATCGGGATGGATGGTCATGTGGCCCAGCTCGCCGGCATAGGAATCGGCTCCCCGCCAGATGCCGTGCTCACCCAGGATGCCGCCGCCAATGCCTGTCGAGAGCGTCATGTAGAACAGCGGCCGGAAGCCTCGCCCCGCGCCGTGCACGCCTTCACCGATAGCGCCCACGTTGGCATCGTTGTCCATCACTGTGGGGACGCCGAACTGCGAGGTGGCCCAGGCGGTGAAGTCGAAATTGCTCCAGCCACCGACGTGGGTCGACAGTGCGACGCGTTGCTGATCAAACAACACGGGTCCGCCAAAGCCAATGCCGCACCGGTCAAACGGCTGCCAGCTTTGGCCGATGGCGGCCAGTTGATCGAGCATCCATTCCATGCCACCTTCGCGATCGGTGGCCTGAGAGTGGCGGCGGATCAGGCGGTTGTCTTCAAATAACGCGGCCGAGAACTTGGTGCCCCCGATGTCGAGCGCGAGCGTCAACATACGGGCGGCGGAACCTCTTGGGCGGCGGCGATCACCTGGTCCGGCGAGGCCGTGCCGGTGCCCTTCTGCATGATGGTGATGGAGGCCACCAGATTGCCGACATAGGCCGCCAGCAACGGATCGCCGGTGACGGCCAGCGTCAACGCGCCACCCGCATTGAAGCTGTCGCCCGCGCCGCAGATATCCACCGGTTGGGCCACGGTTCGCGTGGGGACCTGCCATTCGCCCGCGGCTGTCGTAACCTTGGCGCCCGAGCCGCCATCGGTGACGATCAGGGCCGGCGCCTGGGTGTGTTGACGGAGTTGAGCATGGCTGGCCAGGCCAGCGCGCTGGAAGGCGGCGTGCACTTCGTCATGGTTCGGCTTCAGCGTGATGTGCCGGAAATGTTCCAGGCGGCGGCGGGAATCCGCCCAAAGCACCTTGCCGGGGTTGGCCTGGGCCACTCCGCAAAGCACTTCCCGCACCCGCGGTGTCACCACGCCGCCGGCACTGGTTTCCGCTTGATCGCTGATGATGACGACATCAAAATTAGGTGCGTGCGCGGACACCAGTTCCACCAGCTCCTGTTCAAGAGCGCTGGGCAGGGGAGCGGTATTGACGAAATCGACGCGGGGCCGGTCTTCTTCCCCAGTGACGCTATTCAGCAGCTTGGTGTAGGTGAAGGTGCTGATCAGCGGCGACCGGCACACCAGGTCGGTCCCGATGCGGCGATGACCGAGCTCCTGCATCAGCTCATACCCGTGCCCGTCGTCACCCACCACACCCATCACCGCGACCTCGCGCGCACCGAGCGCCGCCAGATTGTTGGCCACCGTGCCGGCCGCGCCGGGCGTGGCGATGGTGGAGGTGACGGCGATGCGCGGGATGCCGGTTTCGCGGGATGGCTCGGCTTCGGCGGGGTCGTAGGTGCACCAGTGGTCCAGGCAGACATCGCCGACCACCAGCACGGACAAGCGCGGGAACGCGCGGACAATCTCCTCTACCCTCATGCCGCTTCCGGAGCCTCCGGAGCATTGATGATCGCTCGGCGCAAGGCCGGCACGGTAGCCCGATGGTCGCCGCAGACGTAGAAGCTTTCGCCTCCATCGGCGACGGTACGGACCAGGATGGTCTTGTGCGGGCGGAAATAGTAGCCGGGGTCGGTCTTGGGCAGTTCGCGGTGGATGTCGCCGTGGATGGGCACCAGATCGAACACGGCGGTCGAGAAGTTCTTGATGATGCGATGGTGCTGATGGGCGACATTGCGCGACATCGCCAGGGCCTTCAAGTAGACCTCCGGACCCATGATGGCGGAGCCGAAATTCAGCATCACGCCGCCTTCCAGGCGCTCCATGGTGGCGGCCAGAATCAGAAAATCACGATAGCTGGCCGCACCCAGCGCGGCACCATCGCAGTTGGGATGCTCGTGCAGAATGTCGTAGCCCACGCCCACGTGAACGGTCACCGGGACGCCCAGGCGGTAAGCAGCAGCGTAGACGCTCAGGTCTTTGTGCGGGAAGCTGCTGGAGGCGATGCGGCGGCCGATGTTTTCGCCGAGGCCTAATTCCAGCGCCGCCGCTTCACTGATCCAATCGTTCAGCTCGCCGGTCTCCTGCCACAGTCCGAACTGGCCGCTCGAGATGTACCGGGCGACGCTTTCGGTGGTGGCGCCGATGTGGGCGATCTCGTAGTCGTGGATGGCCCCGGCGCCATTCATGGCGATATGGTCGATGGCGCCACGCTCCATCAGGTCGATCAAGTGGCGGTTGACGCCCGCGCGCAACACGTGGGCGCCCATGATCAACAGGCGCGTGGACCCCAGCTCTTGCGCGGCCTTGAGGCGCGAGGCGATGGTGGCCAGGTCCGGATGCTCAAAGGCGGGCGCCGGGTCGTCGAGCGAAAGCCAGCGTTCCAGTGGCAGATCGTGCGTGCGCTCAGCCAGCGGCAGGATGCTCAGCCGGGAGCGGTCGAAGGTTCGGTAGCGGCTCAAAACGGGTGCGTCCTAGTGAAACAACGTCTGCATCAACTGGTCGTGCGCCAGGTAGTTGGCCACCATCCAGTCCGCGCCCACGCCCGCCAGCCGGTCTCGCTTCCAGCTGTCGATTTCGGTGCACTCGGGTTCCTTGCTGGCCACGCCGACGGCCACGCCACCCACTTCCTTGACGTTCTCGATCTCGACGTAGCCATCGCCAAAGCCCAGAAACTCCGGCCCGGAGTATTCGGCCGATTCGATGATCCGCTTGATCAGGATCGCTTTCGAGAAGCTCTTGTAATCGTCGAGCGCGCCGTAGACGCCATCGAAGTAGTGGTAGATGTTCAGCAGCCGGGCTTCGTCCTTGACGAACTCTTCATCGGTGCCGCTGGCCAAATAGATCTTCAAGCCGCGGGCCTTCAGGGTTTCGAGCAACTGGCGGGAGCCGGGGACAAGGTACTGTTCCGGAGAAACACTGCCGGACCGGAGCGCTTCCACGCGGTCCTTGATGATGTCCCACAGCCGGTCCAGGTACATCTTTTTGTAGACCTTGGGGTCCTCGGGCTGGCCGCCGCGCTTTTCGATGTGGCCGGCGAACTCGATCATCTGGTAGATGGTCTCTTTGCCGGTGAGGCGCCCGACGTATTCCTCCACGACAGCGCGGAGTTCGTCTTCGCTTTCACCACTTTTGAGACCGGCCAGGATCTCCACCATCATCGGCACCATCACTTCCACCCAACCGGAGCGGATCAGAGACAACGTGCCGTCGAAGTCAAACAAAACGACACGTGCGTTGCGGGCATGCGCACCAGGGCGCAAATGTTCAATCATCTCGACCCATTGTCGCAAGTTGAGCGCTCCGGGGCCACTGGAGGCCCCTAGCCTAGCCCCATGCGAGAGCTTGGGGCTTTTTCGCGATCCCGCAAAAAGCCCAAGCTTACGCATGGGGCTGAACTCGGCGTCTAGTAGAGGGGCGGGTCGCCGGGGGGCCGGGTTTTCCAGCGGCGGTGGATCCACAGCCATTGGTCGGGGTATTCGCGAATGGCGGCTTCAAGGGCTGTTTGCAGAGCTTGCGTATCGGCCACCAAGTCGCCCGTCATTTCGACGATGGGGTAGAAGCGGAGGATGTAGCGCTGCTCCTGGGGGGACCAGACGGCAAAGCCCGGGATGACGGCGGCGCCGGTGCGTTGCGCGAGTTTGGTGAAGCCCACGTTGGCGGAAGCTTTGAGGCCGAAGAAGTCGACGAAGACGCCATCGTCCAAGCCCGCGTTCTGGTCCAGCAGAATGCCCACGGCCTCATTGGCGCTCAGCGCTTTCAGGACGCCGCGCAGCAGGTCTTTTTTGCCGATGATGCGATTGCCGCTGCCGGAGCGGCGCTGTTCCACCAGCCGGTCAATGCGCGGGTTGTCGAGCGGCCGGACGACGACGTGCATCGGCTCCGTCATCAGCGCATGCGCGTAAGCGGAGAGCTCCCAATTGCCCAGATGTCCGGTGGCGAAGAGCACGCCTTTGCCGCGGCGCTTGGCTTCTTCGAAATGCTCAAAGCCTTCGTAGCGGATCCATTGGTGGACGTTGCTGGGGTTGATTTGCGGCAGCCGCGCGAAGCCGTACAGCAGGCGGGCGATCGACAAATAGACGCCATCGGCAATGCTGGCCGGCATGCCGGTGAGGCTCAGGTTGCGTAGTGCGATGCGGCGGAGGCGCGGCACCAACTGGTCCAGCAGGCCGGCGTAGAACCGGGCGAGCCTGGGCGGGCCGATGGCGAGGCTCGCCAGCACGCCGCGCGCCAGCACGTACTCCAGCCATCTCAGCATTCGATTTCAGCAGCCTTAGCGGCCTTGTTCCAGCATCGCCGCGATCTGGTCAAAGTCGTTGGCCACCACCACCGGGCGGTTGCCGAAGTTGGGCGCGATGGGCGTCTCATCGGGCGCCTTCAATTGGCCTGTGTGATAGCGATAGATGTAGTCCGGGTCCTTCAAGACATTGCCGGTCAGCACGGCCACGACGCGATCGGACTTCGCGATCACGTGGCGGGCGCGGAGCTTCTTGATGCCGGCCAGCGTCGCCGCCGAGGCCGGTTCGCAGCCGATGCCGCAGGCTCCGATGATGGCTTTGGCGTCGGCGATCTCCTGTTCGGTGGCGAACTCCACCAAACCGTTGGTTTCGCGAATGACGCGTTCGGCTTTGGGCCACGAGACGGGGTCGCCGATCTTGATGGCCGTGGCCAGAGTTTCAGGATGCGTATCGGGGACGAACGGTCCGCCCTCGGGTGCATTCATGTAGCAGTAGAAGGGCGAAGCTCCCGCGGCCTGCACGACGGCGATGCGGGGCAGATGGTCGATGAAGCCCCATTGCTTCAGCTCCCGCAACGCTTTGCCGAGCGCCGAGACATTGCCCAGGTTGCCGCCGGGCAGCACCACCCAATCGGGCACCACCCAATCGAGCTGATCGAGCATCTCGATCATGATCGACTTCTGGCCCTCGATGCGGAACGGGTTGACGCTGTTGAGCAGATAGATGCCCAGCTTCTCCGACAGCACACGGACCAGCGCCAGGATCTGGTCGAAGTTGGCGTCCACCTGGAAGGTCTTGGCGCCGTATTCCAGCGCCTGTGCCAGCTTGCCGTAGGCGATGTTGCCGTTGGGGATGAAGATGTAGGGGTCGAGGCCTGCAGCGCTGGCGTAGGCGGCCATGGAGGCGGACGTGTTGCCGGTAGAGACACAGGCCACGCGCTTCATACCCAGGCGCATGGCCTGGGAGGCGCCGGCGGTCATGCCGTTGTCCTTGAACGACCCCGTCGGGTTGAAGCCCTGGTGCTTGAATGTGACCGAGTCCAGACCGGCATACTCAGCCGCGCGCGCACCCTTGAGCAGGGGCGTGTTGCCTTCATGCAGCGTGACGATGTGCTGCGGTGAGTCAAGGAACGGGAACAGCTCCCGGTAACGCCACACGCCGCTTGATTCGATGGGCTCATTCGACATGCGGCGCTGACGCCAGATGCCGGTGAGGTCCCAGGGGTTGCCGGGGTCGCCTTGGTAGTGGGCTTCGAGCAGCCCACCGCAGGCGGGGCAGTTGTAGATCACTTCCGTGATCGGGTAGTGGGCCGCGCAGGCCTCGTTGCAGCAGAGTAGATCGGCGTGCACTAGTGAGCGCCCTCGGGGACTTCGATGTCAGACGCGACAGCCGCGCCGGGTCCGGCGGGGGCGTTGGGTTCGCGTTCAATGAAGGGGCGGCCGCGCTCCATCCATTGCGGCTTGGCGGCGCCCTTCAGGTAGTAGTCAAAGAACTCCTGCAGCCGGGTGGTGTAGTCCTTCTGGTTGGCGCGGCGGCGGAGGTTGTGCGGCTCGCCGTTGTAGTTGAACAGGTAGATCTCTTTGTTCAGGCGGCGCAGAGCGAGATAGAACTCGATGCCCTGGTACCACGGCACGGCGTCGTCGGCGTCGTTGTGGATGGTCAGCAGCGGGGTCTGCACGCGGTCCAGCATGAAGATGGGCGAGTTCTCGATGTAGCGGCCGGGCATCTGCCACGGCGTGCCGCCAATGCGCGATTGCGTGCGCTCATATTGGAACTGGCGCGGGATGCCGGGGCCCCAGCGGATGCCGTCATAGGCAGCAATCATGTTCACGACGACGGCGCCCGGGGCAGCGGCCTTAAAGCGGTTAGTCTGCGTGACCATGTAGGCGATCTGATAGCCGCCCCAGCTGTGGCCCTGGATGCCGATGCGGTTGGTGTCGACAAAGCCCATGGCCACCACGGTCTCGGTGGCCGGCATGATGCAGCGCTGAGCGCTGGCGCCGGGGTAGCCTTCGCGATAGATGATGTCGGGCATCAGGACGACGTAGCCGTTCGATGTATAGAAGCTGGGGTTGATCGAGTTGGTGGGCCGGGGCTCGACGAAGCTGTGGATGTTCTGGCTGAGCCGCTCGTAGAGGTAGACGATCATCGGGTACTTCTTTGCCGGGTCGAAGTTCGCGGGCTTGTAGAGCGCGGCCTGCAGCAGCACGCCATCGGCATTGCGGTACTTGATCAACTCGCCCTTACCCCAGGCGAACTTCTGCAACTGGTCACCGACGCTTGACACCTTGTCGAGCTTGCTCATGGCGGAGTTGGTGACGTGCAGGTCAGGGAACTCATCAAAGCGCGAGGCGGACAGCACCAGCGTGTCCGCATTGGCGGCCTTGCTGGGGGCGGTGAAATTCTTGGCCGCCATGAGTAGCTTGGTGGGGGCGACGTCCGGGTCCAGTGAATCGCGGTAGAAGCCGGTGTCGCGGGTCTCCAAGTGCTCGGCGCGGAGCAGGACGGGCTGCGCGGGGTCCAGGCCACGGTCGCGCGGATCGGCGTTCAAGCGCACGACGGTGAAGCGCAGGTTCTCGCGGCGGCCGACGCCATCGGTCAAGTTGCGGGCCACGGCTCCATCGGGCGAGAGCAGCCAGACATCGTGCTTGTCGTTCACCAGCGCGTAGCGGCCATCTTTGGTCCAGATGGCGGGGGCGTAGGCGGGCGGGGCGGCGGGATGGTCGTCATCTTCGTTGTAGAAGTTGCGGCCGGTGATCGAGGTGAGGTTGCGGCGCTCGCCAGTGGCAGTGTCGTAGGAGACCCACTCGCGACCCTCAAACAGCAATGCGTACTTGCCATCGGGCGACACCGACGGCGTACCGGAAAGCTTCTTGCCAAACGCGCGGCGCTGGCCGGTGCGGGTGTCGACCAAATAGAGATCGTTGTAGCGGGTGTCGTACTCCACTTGACGGCGGTACGCGCGGTCGTCGAGGCCAATGGCGTAGGCGCCTTCGCGGACGGGCTGCACTTCGGGCAGCGTGGCATCGGCCAGCTGCACTACCTTCTTGTCCGAAAGATGGATGACGGCGCGGAAGTTGCGGTCGCGCTCCAGGCGGGCGCGGACCTTCTGCATGGGCTGGATCGCGTCGTCCTGGTAGTGCCAGAGGTCGTACTGAGCTTTCTCAACTGTGGGGTCTTCCTTGGGGGCGGCGGGCTTGTCGGGAGCTGTCCCGAAGAAGAGGCGGCCGCCATCGTCGGAGAAGCTGAGTGCTCCTGCCGTCGCCACTTTCTCGACCAACATCGTCGCCGCGCCGCCGGAGCGGGACCAGTGATAGAGCTGGCGGTCCTTCAAGATGGCCGCTTGCGTCTGCTTTTGGTCCATCGTCAGCTTGGTGTACTTGCCTTCGGCCGCGAGCAGCGTCTGCGGATCGCCACCAGAAGTGGCCACCGAGTAAAAGCCCTTCTTGTCCGCATAGACCAGCGTTTGGGCGTCATCGGTGAGCTTGTATTCGGCGACATCCTTCATCGTCCTTTCACTGCCATCGGCCAGCGCGCGGAGCACGAGCTCGCCCGATTCCTTCAGGTAGGCGATGTGCGAAGAGGCGGTGTCTGGGACCTGGAAGCTCTTGACGTTCGCCACGCGCACGACGGCGCCGGTTCCGAGGTTGATGATCACCAAGCCGTTCTTGGGCTGATCGGCCGGCTTCTTCTTGTCGCGGCGGGCTTGATCGAGCTCGGCCTTGGAGGGGTAGGAAGCGAAGATGACAAACTTCGCATCCGGCGTGAATTCCACCGTGAGGTTGCGCGGCGCGGGCGGAGCTTCGCTACCGGGTTCAGGCGGCGTGGGCGCGGGCCGCTGTCCGGCGGATTGGCGGATCTCGCGGCCGGACTTGAGGTCGCGCACAATCGCTTCGCCATCGCCTTCCTGCGGGAAGACTCCGTAGACCAGCCACTGGCCGTCGTTCGAGAGTTTCTGGTTCGAGATGCTGCGGAAGCCGTCGTAGTCGGCGTGGGTGAGGGGGCGCTTGGGTTGGGCCTGGGAGAAGGCCGCCAAAGCGATGAGAGCCAGCAGAAGGGCGCGGAGGCGGGTCATGATCCACTCATTCTACCTTTGCTCCGGCGGAGGGCCCAACTTTGGTGCTATCGGTGAATGTTCGCTAGCGGCGGAACCGCCGCGGCGGAACGGGCATCTCGATGAAGGAGTAACTTCCAAAGGCTGCTGATGACACGGCCGCCGCGATCTCTGCGGCTCGCTCGCGCACAATAGGCCAAATGTTCGAGCCCAAGACAACCAGAGCCACTTGGCGATCCTTGAGGTTCTGCTGGTAGACGATGTTCTGATCTGCCGTCATGACGAGATCGAAGCCAGCGGCTTCCGCGCTTCGAATCAGCTCACCGTTCGCGATCCGCGCCCAGCCGCAGTCTTCCGCCTTCTCTACGCGGTGCTCCAGGAGGAATCGCGCGACCCGTAGGGCACGTTCTTATCAAGCAGGATGCGCAACTGGATGGAGCCTTTCGGCGTAGGTCAATAACTCGTTCACCAGCGCGGTCGAAAGCCCAAACTGTTCGGCGATGACTTCGGCGGAAACGCCATACTCGTGGTTCGCCACCACATCGTCGGCGGCCATACGCGTGCCCTTGATGACCGGCCGTCCACCCAGGCGCCGCTCATCTACTTCAACCAAAGGGCAATCGGACCAATCGAGCTGCCTTGCGCTCATGAGCCTATGTTATCGCGCTTCGCTTTGCTGAACCGCTATACCCGGCCGCTCCTGCTCGTCCCAGCGAACTGAGATGGACGCGCCCCATTGCGGGAACATTCACTCGGCCGGTCTCGTTTAGGCGGATTATGAGTGTCGCGTTTTCTAGTGCCGCGCTGCGGACCGCAGCCGGGTTTTGGGCCGTGGTGGCGGTGACCGGGCAACTGATCTTTGCCTTCTATGTCGCTCTGTTTTACGGGCGCGGAGCGGCTTCAGGTGACCTGGCTGCCTGGAACAAGACGATGCCGCATGGCTATGTCGCGGGCGATGGGCTGGGCAACTTTGCGGTGGGCTTGCATTTGGCGTTGGCCGTCAGCATCATCCTGGCGGGCGCCCTGCAGCTGGTGCCGCCTCTGCGCGAACGCTACCCGGCGGTGCACCGCTGGACGGGGCGCGCCTATATGGGCGTCGCCATGCTGATCAGCCTGGATGGACTTTTTATGGTCTGGACGCGGGGCACTGTGGGGGGCTTGACGCAGCATTTGGGCATCAGCCTGAACGCGGTGCTGATTATGGTTTGCGCGGTGATGGCGCTCTACTATGCCCGAGCGCGGCGGTTTGCGGAGCATCGCCGGTGGGCGTTGCGGCTGTTCCTGGTCTCCAGCGGTGTCTGGTTTTTTCGCGTCGGGTTGATGCTGTGGCTGGCGATCCATCGGGCGCCGGTGGGGTTTGATCCGAAAACGTTTGAGGGGCCGTTTCTCACGTTTCTCGGCTTTGCGCAGTACCTGCTACCTCCGGCGGTGCTGGAGCTCTACCTATTGGCGGAGCGCGGCCGTCCAGTGGCCCGCCTGGCCATGGCGGGCGGGCTGGTGGTGCTGACGCTGGCCACCGGAGCGGGCATCGGGGCGGCGACGATGGGCTTGTGGCTGCCGCGCCTGGCGAGCTGACCGGGCTGATGTTCGGGAAATGGACGGCGGCTGCTCCGTCGGCGTGTTCGGCCGGCGGAGCAGCTCAGTTGCGGCGTTAGCTGTTGGCGGTGGCCGGAACTTGGACGGAGGTGAGCTGGTCCAGGCGGACGTAGCTGGCTTCCATGCCGCCTTCCATGCCGGTCGCCAGCATGGCTGCCCGCGTGGCGCCGTCGGGCAGGGTCATGCGCATGGTCATCAACGTGCCATCGCCATCCTCTTCAAAAATCGTCTCGACGTGGTTGTCGGGCGTGGGGTCCGGCAGGTGCATGCGCTCCACGTGGACCAGGCGGCGGTAGGGGTTCATCTCCAGGCACTCGCCGGTCAGGTAGAAGCTGTGCCCTTTGCCGTTGGCCCATTCATAACGGATCTTTCCGCCGGGCCAGGGCTCCATCACGCAGACGGGCATGGTCCAGCCATCGGGGCCCAGCATCCATTGCTGGACCAGCTCTGGCGTGGTGTGGGCCAGATAGACGGACTTAGGTGGGGCGGCGAACCGGCGCGTCACCACGACGTGCGTATCGCCTTCGGTTTTCAAAATGAGAGACATGGGGCTTCCTTTTCTGTATTCAGTCGGACTTTCTCTATTCAGTCGGCGGTTGCATTTCCGCCAGCACGCGGTCCAGCCGGTCATAGTTCCGGGCCAGGCCCGCGCGCAAAACATTCAGCCACTCGTCAACGGCCGCCAGACCTTCGCCGGAAAGCCGGCAAGGGCGTTTGGTGCCCTCCACGCGGCGTACGATCAACCCGGCTGTTTCCAGCACTTTGAGGTGCCGGGAGACGGCGGGCTGGCTCATCTTGAACGGCTTGGCCAGCTCCAATACGGTGGCCTCGCCAGAGGCTAGGCGAGAGAGAATGGCCCTCCGCGTGGGGTCGGCGAGTCCGGAGAAGGTGGCGTCTAGGTTGAGCATGACGGAGATGTTATATAGATAATGTGTTATATAACAAATCGCTTGTCAAGAGTTTTTTCCTACCTGGCGCGAATGCTCCCGCGCGCCATGCGGCGGCGCCTGCCGTGGGTGGAGCCGGACACGGTAAAATCAGGGCATGAGTGAGCAAGACAGCCATCCTCAAGTTCCTCCGGCCAGCTTCGAATTCCTGGTCGCCTCATTGCAGTTCCAGGCGCAAGTGGCCATGGGCGCGATTTCATTGGGTGACGACAGCAAGGATCAAGTGGACCTGGACGCCGCCCGGCATTTCATCGATCTGCTGGCGATGCTGGAAGAAAAGACCAAGGGCAACCTGACGCTGGAGGAAGGCCTCCACTTGAACAACGGGTTGACCGAACTGCGCTTCCGCTTTGTCCAGGCCGCGGGCGACGCCGCCAAGTCGAAGATCGTCACGGCGTAGGTGGACAAAAGCTCCATCCGCATTGAGGTGCTGGGCTCCGGCACCAGCATGGGCGTGCCGACGATCGGCTGCACGTGCCCGGTCTGCACCTCGGCGGACCCGCGCGACCAGCGGCTGCGGCCCTCAGTGGTGCTGCGCTATAACGGCCGCAACGTGCTGATCGACTGCGGCCCGGACTTCCGGCAGCAGTGCTTGCGCGCCAAGATGACGCGCTTGGACGCGATTCTGTTTACACACGCGCATGCCGATCACATCATGGGCCTGGACGATGTGCGTCCCTTTAATTTCCGGCAGAAGCAGGTGATGCCGGTGTACGGGTCGCGCGAGACGGTGGGCACCATCCGGCAGGTGTTCCGCTACATCTTTGAGACGCTACACACAGAATCGACGCTGCCCCGGATTGAGACGAACATCCTGGACGGCACGCCGTTCGACCTGTTTGGCTTGGAGTTTACGCCGATCCCGGTGAAGCATGGCCGGGCGGATGGGTTTGGCTACCGGTTCGGGTCCGCCGCGTATTTGACTGACCATAGCTTCATCCCGGAAAGCTCGCTCGCCATGCTGGAGGGGCTGGATGTGCTGTTTCTCGATGCGCTGCGGCATCGGGATCACCCGACGCATTCGACGGTCAAGCAGTCGCTTGAAACTGTGGCGGCGGTGAAGCCGCGCCGGGCCTACTTTACACACATCAGCCACGAGCTGCGGCACGAAGAGGATGAGCCGAAGCTGCCCAGCCACGTCGTGATCGCCTACGACGGGCTCTCGATTGATGTGCCGGCTCGCCCGCCGGTGCGCATTTACCGGAACGGCGCCGAGCGCATTGGCCCGTGTGCGGTGACGATCGGCAACTTTGATGGGGTGCACCGGGGCCATCGCGAATTGATCCGTTTGGTGGCGGACCGGGCTGCGTTTGAGGGCTTGCACGCCGCGGCGTTGACCTTTGATCCGCACCCGACGCGTCTGGTGGCGCCGGAACGCGCGCCGCGGCTGCTTACTTCGCTCGACCAGCGGTGCCGGCTGATGGGCAATGAAGGCATCGACCGGGTGCTGATGCTGCCGTTTGATCGGACGGTGGCGGGATATTCACCGGAAGAGTTCGTGCGGCGGGTGCTGGTGGAGCGGTTGGGCGCCCGCGTGGTGATCGTCGGCGAGGACTTCCGCTTTGGTCACAAGCAGGCGGGAGACGTTGCCCTGCTGGAAGAGCTGGGCCGCCGGTATGGCTTCAAAGTGGAAGCGATCCGCAAGGTGGACAGCCACCACCAGCACATCTCGTCCACCATGATCCGGCGGTATTTGTCGAACGGCGAAGTCTCCGCCGCCGCGCAGGCGCTGGGCCGGCCTTACGCGGTGGAGGGCGACGTGGTGAGCGGGCAGGGCATTGGGCGGCGGGAAACCGTCCCCACGCTGAACATCGCCTGGACCGCCGAGATCATCCCGGCCGCGGGCGTCTATGTCACCCGGACGCGGGAAGTGAGCTCGACGCGCGAGTGGCCGTCGGTCACCAACATCGGCTTCCGGCCGACCTTCAATGGCGAAGGGTTGACGGTGGAGACCTTTCTGCTGGGGCCGCTGGGTGACCACACGCCGCGCCGGATTGAAGTGGAGTTTCTGCACCGCCTGCGGGCGGAGCGCAAGTTTCCGGATGCGGCGTCACTGAAAGCGCAGATCCTCTACGACGTCGGCCGGGCGCAGGCTTATCACCGGCGGCTGGCCCGGTGGGTGCGGCCGATTTCGTAGCGCAGGACCGGCGCGCGATCAACCGGTTTCGCTAAACTGGGAGTGAAATGTCTCTCACCCCCGGAAAAATTGCTCACCTCAATAAATTGTCGAACCCGGCCGGCGTTATCGCCGCCGCGGCGATGGATCAGCGCGGCAGCTTGAAAAAGTCGATTGCCACCGCCAAGGGCGTCGACCAGTCGGCCGTCACCGACGAGATGATGGCCGAGTTCAAAGTGGCGGTCACCAAGATCCTGACGCCGCACGCCAGCGCCATTCTGCTGGACCCCGAGTACGGCATCCCCGCCACGCACGCCCGTTCCGAGAACGCCGGCCTGCTGCTGGCCTATGAGTATTCCGGCTACGACAACACCCAGCCCGGCCGCCTGCCAGATCTGCTGCCGCACCTGTCGGTGAAGCGCATCAAAGACCTGGGCGCCGACGCAGTCAAGATTCTGATCTACTACACGCCCTTCGACACGGCCTCGATCAACGACATCAAGCACGCCTTTATTGAGCGCATTGGCGCGGAGTGCGTGACGCACGACATTCCGTTCTTCCTCGAGTTCATTGGCTACGCCCCGGACGGGTCAGGCGAGAAGACGCTGGAGTTTGCCAAGCTGAAGCCTGAGATCGTGAAGCAGTCGATGATCGAGTTCTCGAAGCCCCAGTACTTCGTCGACGTGCTGAAGGTGGAAGTGCCGATCATTGCCGAATACGTGGAAGGCAGCGGCATCTACAAGGGCGTGAAGGCCTACAGCTTTGAAGAAGCCATGGGCTACTTCCGCGAGTGCGCGGCTGTCGCCACCAAGCCGTTCATCTACCTGTCGGCCGGTGTGGACAACGCCACCTTTGCCGAACAGCTGAAGATGGCCACCGAATCCGGCGCCGATTTCTCGGGCGTGCTCTGCGGTCGCGCCACCTGGAAAGACGGCATGGGCATCTATGGCAAGCATGGCGTGAAGGCCCTGGAAGAGTGGCTGTCCGGCGAAGGCGTCAAGAACATCGCCAACGTCAACAACTCGATTCTGGCCGCGAAGCCGTGGTGGGCCAAGCTGGGCTACACGTCCGCCCCGGTGGCGTAGTCTGAACGATTCAGTCTGCTGATTTTGATGGCCGCCCTGCCGATGGTGGGGCGGCCATTTTTCTGACTTTCGGCGTCCAGCGGCCGCTCGCTTAGTTGATTGTCAGTTTCTGAATCTGCCCGCGCAGCTCCAGAACGAACAGTTCGCTGGTGGCCTCATCGAGAACCATGTTCACCGGTGTGATGAAGGTTCCGGCCACTTGGGCTTCCGCGGTGTCGAATCGCAGAAGACGCCCGGGGGGAGCTGGGTTGGCGCTCTGATTCACGCTAAACTCCAGCACGAAAAACTGCGGACGGCCGCTCGGTCTCGGCCGCCACAGGACGTCGGTGGCGGAGTTGAGATTGAAGATGTACGGATCCGCCGCGCCCGTTTCAGGGTTCACGATCAAGACCCGGCCATTGCCGCGAGCAAACGGGAACCCGCTGAGAAAGCTGACCAGTACCGAGTTACCGTAAATGCGCACATTGGTGGGCACCGCATCAACCATTGGCGGACCCACCGGGGTCGGATTGGGAAGTGCCGCGAATCGGGCGGCTCTCCGCCAGCGGCCCGTGGCCGGATCAATGCGCAGCAGGCTGTTCTGCGAGGCGTCGACTAGATACAGGTCGCGGCCATCGTCCGACAAGGCCAGGCCCCAGGGATTGGAGAACTTGAAAAGGGCGGCGGGATGGGGCTCGGCAATTGGGAAGCGGGTGAGCAGAGAGACACGCGCTGTGGCGCCCGCATCCGAAAGTTCCACCTCCCCACCGTCGTTTATTGTCTGTTGATGCTCCGGCGTCATGCGGAACGTACCGGCAAGCACGTCCACGTCAGCGCTGAAGCGGATTTCGAGCACGGACGAGAAGATGGGCGACGAAGCGCCGTTGGGATTCAGCGTGGATGTTCCCGCAACGGCCCCCGACCGCTCAATGTCTCCGGGGCCGATGGCCAGATACAGAGTCCGTTCCCGGAGAGCCATCGCGGAGGGACCGCTTCCGCCTGTGAGTGTGACGTCGGTTCCGGACGGCAGGCCCTCAATCAGGCTGCGGCGAACGCCGGCGCGGCTGACGAATGACAGGCGCCCGGAATTCGGCAAGGTGCTGGTCTCCGTCACCAGGAAGTTGCCCCGAGGGGTAAGGATGAGCTTGGCGGGCGCTTGGAGCCCAGTAATCAGCGTCTGCGGCTGGCACCACGCCGAAGATGCGAGAAGTAGCAAAGGGATCAGTGATCTGATTGGCATACCATCACTTTAGCCAATCAAGCCCCTTGCTGATCACAAGTGTTTGCCTAGAATTCAACTCAGCCCGGAAGGCGCCGATGAGGCCGGCACTGGTTGTGTTGCCGAATTGAGGAGCCGCACTTCCGTCAAACCGTTCGAAGACAATTCCTTGAGAGCTTTCCAAGGCAGGTAGATTCGCGGCCGATCCACTGGCGGCCGTCAGCCCGGGTGCATAGACCACCGCGGGTCGAACCGGGGACGCTGGTTGTCCATGTCCATGAAGTCTCGTCGCCCGGATCAGAATTCGGTATTCTTTCGCTTGCCATGCATAGCAGTGAAATGCATAATAGCATTATGTATGGAGCTGAATAAAGATCTCGTCGCCGCTTCCGCAACGCCGCTGGTGCTGGCGATTCTCGCTGAAGGGGAGAGTTACGGCTACGCCATCATCAAGCGGGTGGCGGAGCTATCGGGCGGGCATTGGCAGTGGACCGACGGCATGCTCTATCCCGTGCTGCACCGGCTGGAGCGCCAAGGCTTTGTGGAGGCCACCTGGGTGACTTCGGAGACGGGCCGCAAACGGAAGTACTACCGGATTACCGCCGACGGCCGGGCGCAGCTGGATGCCCAGCGGCAGCAGTGGCAGGTGGTGGATGAGACGCTGCGGGGTGTCTGGATGAAGGTGTGCCCTGCATGACGCCGTTTGCTGATCAGCCGCTGGAAGAACAGATCGCCCAGTGGCGGGGCCACCTGCGTCGCCAGCCGGGTGTGCGGGTGGCGGATGTGGAGGAGCTGGAGGGGCATCTGCGAGATCAACTGGCTGAGCTGAAGGCGAACGGCTTAGCAGGGGATGAGGCGTTTCTGGTGGCGGTGAAGCGGATGGGCAGCCTCGACGCGCTGTCGCGCGAGTTTGCCCGGGCGCATTCGGAGCGGCTGTGGAAGCAACTCGTGCTCGACTCTTTGTCTGACGGCCCGGCGGCGGTCTCGAACACGGAGACCTTCGCGGTCCTGGGATTTGCGGTGGCGGCGGCGATGGCGGTACAACTGCCGGGGCTGTTCGGGGTCCACCTGAGCCCGAATGATGAGTTGCCACTCTTTTATCGCCGGAATGCTTGCTTGCTGGTCCTTCCTCTCCTAGCCCTCTACTTTCTGTGGAAGCGCGGGGCCGCGGTGGGCAGCAGCCTCTGGCTGGCCGTGCCGTTCGCCGCCGGGGCAGTGTTCGCCAACGTCTTCCCTTTTCCGGTGGGTAGCCAAACGCAGGTGCTGACCGCTCTGCATTTGCCGATCGCCCTGTGGTTAGCCGTCGGCTTTGCCTATACGCGGAACCGATGGTTCACCGATGGCCCGTGGATGGATTTTGTGCGGTTCTCAGGTGAGCTGGCCATCTACTACGTGCTGATCGCGTTGGGCGGGGGCGTCTTCACCGCGTTCACGATGATGATGTTCAAGGCGATTGATCTTGACGCTGCGTGGTTTGTGTTTGGCTTTATGGTGCCGTGTGGGGCGGCGGGGGCCGTGATTGTGGGGGCGTGGCTGGTGGAGGCGAAGCAAAGCGTCATTGAGAACATGGCCCCGGTGCTGACCAAGCTGTTCACGCCGCTGTTCACGCTGCTGCTGCTCGGGTTTTTGGCGACGATGGCTTGGACGGGCCAGCCGATGAATGTCAAGCGCGAACTGCTGATCGGCTTCGACCTGCTGCTGGTGTTGGTGATGGGGCTGGTGCTCTATGCTGCTTCCGCGCGGGACCCGGAGGCGCCCCCGGACTTCTTCGACGCGCTGCAACTGCTGCTGGTGGGGAGCGCGCTGCTGGTGGATGGCGTGGCGCTGGCCGCGATCGCTGGGCGCATCTCGGAGTTTGGGCTGACGCCGAATCGGGTGGCGGCGCTGGGCGAAAATCTGGTGCTGCTGGTGAACCTGGCGGGGTCGGCTTGGCTCTATGCCCGGTTCCTGCGCGGGCGAGGCTCGTTTGGGTCACTGGAGCGATGGCTGGTGGCGTATCTCCCGGTCCATGCCGGTTGGGCGGCGCTGGTGGTGATGGCGTTCCCGCCGCTGTTTGGCTACCGCTAGAGTGTTTGTTCGCTTTTCAAGTCCTGGCTCACCCTCGGAGGCGCAAAGCTCCAAGGGCTAAGCCAGAATCGCCTTCACTACCGATGCCTTCTCGACGCCGGTCAGCTTTACGTCGAGGCCCTGGTACTTGTAGGAGAACCGGTCGTGGTCGATGCCGAACAGGTGCATCACGGTGGCCTGGAAGTCCCGCACGTGGACGGGGTTTTCGGTGATGTTGTAGCTGAACTCGTCGGTGGTGCCGTGGACCACGCCACCCTTGATGCCGCCGCCCGCCATCCAGAGGCTGAAGCAGCGGGGGTGATGGTCACGGCCGTAGTCGGTGGCGGTCAGCTTGCCTTGCGAATAGATGGTGCGGCCAAATTCACCGGCAAAGATCACCAGCGTGTCGTCCAGCATGCCGCGCTGCTTTAAGTCCTGCACCAGCGCGTAGGCACCTTGATCGACGTCCTTGCACTGGCTGGGCAATACCTCCGGCAAGCTGCCGTGGACATCCCAACCGCGGTGATAGACCTGGATGAAGCGCACGTTGCGTTCCGCCAGGCGGCGCGCCATCAGGCAGGTTTGCGCGAACGTGCCGGGCTTCTTGGCTTCTTCGCCGTAGAGCGCGTAGGTGCTCTCGGGCTCCTTGGAGACGTCGGTCAGCTCCGGTACGGACGACTGCATGCGGAACGCCATCTCATACTGCGCGATGCGCGTCTTGGTTTCCGGATCAGAGAGCTTTTGGAAGGTCTGCTGGTTCATCTCCCCCAGCGCATCCAGCATCTTGTGGCGCATCTCCATCGGCACGCCATCAGGATTGTTGATGTAGAGCACCGGATCGCCACCGCTGCGCAAGCCGACGCCGGAATATTGGCCGCTCAAGAAGCCGGCGCTCCACAGACGCGCCGAGATCGCTTGGACGTTGGCGCGCGGATGCGTGTGCTTGGCCTGCAGCACGACAAACGAAGGCAGGTCAGAGTTCATGCTGCCCAGCCCATAGCTGACCCAGCTGCCGATGCAGGGCCGGCCGGCGATCATGTTGCCGGTCTGGAAAAACGTGATGGCCGGTTCGTGGTTGATCTCTTCGGTGTGCATGGTGCGGATCAACGCGATGTCGTCCACCATCTTGGCCGTGTAGGGCAGCAGTTCCGAGAGCCAGGTGCCGCTCTTGCCGTGTTGGGCGAACTTGAAGACCGACGGCGCGATGGGGAAGCGGCTTTGGCCGCTGGTCATGGTGGTGAGGCGCTGGCCTTGGCGGATCGACTCCGGCAGATCTTTGTCGAAGTAGTCCTTCATGCCGGGCTTGTAGTCGAACAGGTCGATCTGCGGCGGCGCGCCCACCATGTGCAGGTAGATGCAGCGCTTGGCCTTGGCCGGAAAGTGCGGCAGACCCGGCATGCCGCCGGTGGTCTTTACGCCGGTGGCACCTCGGGCGTCCTGCCCCAGCAGGCTGCCGAGCGCGAGGGCGCCGATGCCTTGGATGCCGCGCCCAAAAAACTGGCGGCGCGATTCTTCCTGGGCCATCTGGGCCGCGATTGCGTCAATGGCGTCGTGGTTTCTCACTTGGTCAACACCTCATCCAGGTTCAACAACTGATGGGCCAGCATGGCCAGCGCGGCCGAAACGATCATGTCCGGAGCCTTCTCGGTGGGCTTCTCGCCCACCTGCAGCAGCTTGCGAGCGTCGCTGGGATGCGTATCGTAGTAAGCGGCGTACTCGCGGTAGGCCTTGATTGCTACCTGCCGTTCCGGACCATCCAGCGGCCGCGCGAGCAGGTTGGCCGTCATGAAATCGAGCCGCCCATCAATCACCGGAGCGGCCACATAGGCCCGCTGCGCGAGGTTGCGCGCCGCTTCCATGAACTGCGTGTCGTTCATCGTGACCAGCGCCTGCAGCGGCGTATTCGTGCGCTCCCGGCGGACCGTGCAGGATTCGCGGGAAGGGGCGTTGAAGATGTCGAGGCTCGCGGGCGGAGCGCTGCGTTTGATGAACGTGTACAGGCTGCGGCGGTAGAGCTTGTCGCCGCCATCGCGCTGGTAGAAGCGCGTGTTGGAGCCGATCATCGCCACCGCTTCCCAAACGCCTTCCGGCTGATAGGGCTTGACGCTGGGCCCGCCCACCTTCAGGTTGAGCAAGCCGCTGGAGGCGAGGGCGTAGTCGCGGATCATTTCGGCATCCATGCGGAAACGCGGCCCGCGGCTGAGCAGGCGGTTCTCCGGGTCCTTCGCCAGCTTGGCGGGAGTGGCCACGGCGGTCTGCTGATAGGTGGCCGACATCAGCAGCTGCTTGTAGAAGCGCTTCATGTCCCAGCCGTTCTCGCGGAAGTCCACGGCTAGCCAATCGAGCAGTTCCTGGTGCGTCGGCGGCTCACCCTGGCTGCCGAAATCGTCGGCGGTCTTGACGATGCCGATGCCGAACACTTCCTGCCACATGCGGTTGGCGGTGACGCGCGCGGTCATCGGATTCTCGGGGCGCATCAGCCACTTGGCAAAGCCCAAGCGGTTGTTCGGCAGATCCGCCGGCATGGGCGGCAGGACGGAAGGCGTTGCGGCTTCCACCTTGGCGCGCTTCTGGTCATAGGCGCCGCGGAAGAGAATGTTCGCCGACGGCATCTGGTCCATCCGCTCGTTCATGACGTGCGTGATGGCGCCGCGGCGGGTGATGGCGCGGGCTTCGAGGTTCAACGCAGTCAGCTCGCTGGCCAGCTTGCCGAATGCCGGGTCTTGCTTCGACAAATAGTAGACCAGCAGGGCCTCACGGTCTGCAGTGCTGGCCGCTTGACGGCTGAGAGCGGCATCGATGGCGGTCCAACGGCTGAGCAGGTAGGCTTCGCTTTCGTTGACGACGCGGTTGATGATGCGGAAGTCGGCGATGGCTCCATCTTTCAACGACCGACCGAGCAGTAGCGGTTGATCCAGGGCGATGGCGCCTTTCAGCACCACGTTCTGGTTGCCGCGGCCCTGCGTCGCGATGGCGCGGCCGTTCAAGAACATGCCCAAACCGGACTGGTGGCGGCTGCCGTCGTAGGTGACGATCAGGTGGTTCCAGGTGCCGTGCTTGATCTGTTCCAGGTGCGCGGCGCGGATCTCAATGTTCTGCCCGTTGTCGCCCCAGATGTTCATGCCCACCACGCGGCCGCCGACGTTGATCACCCAGCCTTGGGTCCTGTCGCCCAACACCGGGTCCTTCACCGTCACTTGCTGCGAGGCCAGAGTGTAGCTCTGCTCGGCCTTGGGGAAGAAGAAATCGAGAGCGATGGTGAACGGCTGGTCGGCGTCGAGCTTGGGGCTACTAGGCACCGGCAAGCCCTCGTTCTCGGTGAAGGTCAACGCGGCGCGGCCGGCGATGTTTGATTCGGCCATCTTGGCCTGCTTGGCCCCTTCGGCCAGCTTCGGCAGATCAGCCGTGAACCATTCGCTCGCCGTATCCAGTGGCCGGGCGCCGGTGGGCCGCGCATTTGTGAGCCACTGCGCAAAGGCGGCCGGTTCCTGCTGGCGCGCCTTGGCCATGGCGGTGCGGAGCTCGCCCAAGCGGGCGCTGACCTGCGGCCACCGTTCGCGATCTTCGAGCGCGGGCACTAGCACGATGGGCGGCGTATCGGGGATGTTGTCGTCCATCACGCGCTGGGTGGTGTTGCGGAAGTAGGCGCCTAGGGCGTAGAAGTCCTTCTGCGGGATGGGGTCGAACTTATGGTCGTGGCAGGTGGCGCAGCCCACCGTCATGCCCAGCCAGACGGCGCCGGTCGTGTCGGCGCGATCTTTGGCGTAGATCTCGGCGTACTCATCTTCGATCAGGCCCGCTTCGTTGGTGGTGACGTTGTTGCGGTGGAAGCCGGTGGCGATGCGTTGTTCGAGCGTGGGGTTGGGCAGCAGATCGCCGGCCAGTTGCTCAATGGTGAACTGGTCGAAGGTCAGGTTGCGGTTGTAGGCGTGGATCACCCAATCGCGATAGGGCCACATCTCGCGGTAGTTGTCGACGTGGATGCCGTGGGTGTCGCCATAGCGCGCAGCGTCCAGCCAGTAGTGCGCGCGATGCGCGCCATACTGCGGGGAGGCGAGATACCGGTCGATCATCAACTCGTACGCGTTGGGTGATTTGTCGGCCAGATACTGCTCTACTT
The DNA here is from genome assembly GCA_026394055.1 of Acidobacteriota bacterium. Lineage (GTDB taxonomy): Bacteria > Acidobacteriota > Terriglobia > Bryobacterales > Bryobacteraceae > JAPKYZ01. Next base: position 142,060 of record JAPKYZ010000026.1, on the reverse strand, counting down.
CTTCGGGCGTGGGCGGCAGGTGTGAGATCGAGCGCGACGCGGCGGATTAAGGTGCGGCGGGTGGCGGCGGGCGCGGGCGTCAAGCCCTGCGCTTCCAGCTTCGCCAGAATGAAGCGGTCAATGGGGTTGCGAGCCCAGCTAGTGTTGCGCACGAGGGGCGCGGCGGGTCGCACGGGCGCTTGATAGGCCCAGTGTTCCTTCCACGGTGCGCCTTGCTCAATCCAGTGCTTGACGGTGGCCACCTGCGCGGCGGTGAGCTTCTTGTGGGAATACTCGGGCGGCATCTTCTTGGCCGTGTTGGTTTCCACCATGCGCAGGAAGGCCAGGCTCTCCGTAGGCTTGCCGGGGACGATGGGGGCGCCAGATTTACGGGCTTCGAGGGCTGCCGCCTTCAAGTCGAGCCGCAGGCCCGCCATGCGCGACTTCGAGTCCGGCCCGTGGCAGGAGAAGCAGTTGTCGGAGAGGATGGGGCGGATGTCGCGCTGGAAGCTGACCGTGGGGGTAGCCGGTGGCGCGGCCCAAGCCAGCGGCAACGTTAAGAGAAAGGTGGCGGATCGGGACATAGGCAGGCTGTTGAGCTGCCCCGATTATATCGGTGTGTGCCACCGTGCGGGCGGCGCGCCCGTCCCCCGAAGCCAACCGCGCGCGTTGGGCCTACTCCGCGCATTGCGCCACGGGCGCTGCTGAAAGGGTTGGCCGCCTTGCGGTCTCGCCTTACAAGCTCTTCCCACGGGCTACCTGTCCGCGCAAGAGAAAGGTACTGGGGAATCGGCCCTTGCCGCACAGCTTGAATGTGCCGAAGTCCTTATACCAATCGCCGTCGGGCACGTCCGGATCTTCCCTCTTCCATTCGGCCAACGCGAAGAGGTCGTCCTGTGAAATCTGACGCTCCTTGGCGCGGTCTCGCAAGTGAGCCCACTTGTCTCTGGGGAGATGCTCCCACTGGATCTTCGGCATCGCATCAATGGCCGAGAATCAACGCCCGAAACTCATCCAGCAACTCGTCCTCACGGCTGAGGTCCGCGCTTGCCAGATTCGCCTTCAACTTAGAGAAGAACTCTCGCTTTCGATGCTCCTGGCCTTCGAGGCCGACCCGCACCAGCGCCGCGATCGCCTTGCTCATGCTGCTGTCGTTGGCCTTGGCGTACCGCTCGACTTGGTGGGCCAACGCCGGTGTCAGCCCGACCGTGTACCGAGCGCTGCCGGTGGAGGCTTTGCCCTTCAATGCCGACCGCCGAGAACCTCGGCCGGATTCCCCAACTTTGATCGAGTGAGGCATACATCCTCATTATGCATCACCCTGATGCGGGGCGGTCGCGTCCGAGCGTAGCCTGGCGCCAGCCCCTTCTGCGTCGTCAAGCGCAAAAAAAATCAGCGCCCGCCGGGCCGGTGATGGCCTCAGCGGACGCTGATTCAGGATCGAACTACAGTGCGGTCTTAGAATTCCAACCGCAGCGAGACCTGGCCCGTGCGGTTGCCGCCGAAGTCGGCGCCGCTGCGGGTGTTGGTGATGCGGCCGAAGTTGTTGTCGTTGATGTTCAACACGGGGTCGCCCAGGTTGGTCCAGTTGGGTACGTTGGTGAACGTGCCTTCCAGACGGAGCCGCAGACGCTCGGCGAGCGTAAAGCTCTTGCGCATGCCGGCGTTCCAGCTAAAGGTGCCGGGGCCGAGCACGATGCCGACGCCCGAGTTGCCGAAGCGTCCGATGGGGTTGATGTCACGGCCCGGCAGTACGCCCACCGAGCAGTTGAACTGATCCGCCGCCCCGGCCACACGGCCCGGGCAGATAAAGGCCGAACGGTCCAGCCACTGGACCCGCGTGGGGTCGCTGACTTCGCCCGTGGCGGCGCCGATCCGGTCGGGCCGCTGCGTGCCGCGCCGGGGAGCGTTGGTGCCGGAGGGGTCACCCACGGCGCTGAAGGTGGGCGTCAGGTAGGGGCCGGATTGAATGATCATCAGCGAGCTGATGCTCCAGCCGCCCAGCACGGCATCGGCGAAGCGATTGGCGTTGGACATCAGCTTGCGGCCACGGCCGAACGGCAGGTCATAGACCAAGCTGTTGACGAACCGGTGGCGGCGGGTGGCATAGACATCGCCACGGTCGGCCGCGCGGTTCAGCGAATTGGTGACGCGTCCGCCGCCCGTCTCGCCGACAAAGCCGCTGGGGTTCGGGCCGGCGGCGTCGCTCAACTGCTTGGCCAAGGTGTAGGCGCCGTTAAAGGTGAACCCGCTCTTGAAGCGGCGGTTGAGCTCGGCCTGGAACGACTGGTAGATCGAGTTCGCTCCGGCATCGCGCGAATAGATCAGGCCCCAGTTGGGGAAGGGGCGGTCGGTCAACGGCCGCTGGGTGAAGAACTGGGTGGAGGTGACGGGCTGGTTGAGATCTGGCGCCCAGGGCATGTTGGTGGCCTTGTTGGCGATGTAGCTGAGGCGGAGGCCCGTGGTGCTGTTCAGTTCGCGGTCGATCGAGAAGTTCCACTGCAGCATCTGCGGCGGCTTGAAGTCGATCTGGTTGGCGGTGCGGAACTCAAAGGCACCCAGTGAGCCGCCCACCACGCCGTTCACGCCCGGGGGGCGCGTTTCCGGCAGCGAGAAGATCGGGCGGCCGGTGGAGGAGACGTTGTTGAAGGAGCGCACATCGGACTGCACGGTGCCGGTGAGCGAGAAGAAGACGCTGCCCAGCAGGATCATGTTGTACATGCCGGCGCCGGCTCGGATGGTCGTCTTATTGTTCAAGCGGTAAGCGAAGCCCACGCGCGGCAGAAACTGCGCGTAGTAGTTATTGCGGAGCGATTCCGGAATGCCGGCTTCGCTGGCCGTGACGAACGGGGTGCAGGGCACGCCGCCGATGGCTGCGCCGGGGCAGGCGTTGATGGAGCTCAACACCGCCGGGGCGATGAACTGCTTGGCCTTGGGGTCGCTGGGGATCACCACGCGGCCCGTGCGGGGCACCGTACGGTCAAAGTTGGCGATGTTGAAGCCGGCATCTTTGTAGCCGGGGTGCAGCTCATACCGGACGCCGTATTCCAGCGTCAGCCGCGGCGAGATGCGCCAGCTGTCCTGCGCGTAGCCCTTGTAGTGAACACTGCTGCCGTCGTTATCGAGCTGCACCACGGCCACCGAAGTGTTCACCGGAACACCCAGCAGGAAGTCTCCCCAGGGCTGGCCAGTGAAGTTGCCGCTGAAGTTGTAGTCGCCGTAGTTATCGCCGGTGGTGAAGCCCAGGTTGGTTTGGGCGCGCAGGCGGCGGATGTCGGCGCCGAACTTGAAGGTGTGCTTGCCCTTGGTCCAGGTGAGGTTGTCGATGAACTGGGTGTTCCAGGAGATGCTGCGGCCCGGGCGGCCTTTGTTGAAGCTGGTCTGCCGGTCGATCGAGAAGTTGGGCAGCGCGTTAAAGAAGATGTCGCGCTGGATGTCCTTCAGGTTCAGGCTGTTGGCGAAAGCCAAACCATCAAAGGGGAACTCGGAGCCGGAGGGGGCATAGGAGATGCCGCCGCGGAACTCGTTCAACAGGGTGGGCGCGATGGTCCAGGTGTAGCTCACCACGGCCTGCTTGTAGTTGGTGAACTGTGTGTCGGCGGGCAGCAGCAGGTTGTTGGGGCTGGTGGAGGGGTTGGTCTTCTGGCTGTAGCGGCCGAAGATGGTGTGGGCCGTCGAGAACTGGTGGTCAACACGGATGTCGAACTGGTTGGAGGTGATGTTCGCCTTCCGGTTGTCGATGTAGTTGGCTTGGGCGAAGCGCGACGTGTTGCCGACGTTGGGGTCCGGGTAGAACGGAATCACGGCCTTGGCCACAGCGTTGATCCGGCTGGCCGGAATGCGATTGCCTTCAAAGGGCAGGCCGGTGAACGGGTCCCGGATGGTGACGGGTTCGGCGGAAAAGTCGCCATTCTTCATGGCCGTCGTGGGCACCGCATTGGTGATGGTCGACTGGCGCGGGAAGCGGAAGCTTTCCCAGGTGAACAGAAAGAACGTCCGGTTGCGGCCGTTGTAGATCTTGGGCAGCAGTACGGGGCCGCTGAAGGTGCCGCCAAACGTGTTGCCAACCTTGGCGGGCAGCAGCGCCTGGTTGAACGCGCGCGAATCGAGCGCCTTGTTCTGGTGATACCAGAAGCCTGCGCCGTGATAGTCGTTGGTGCCGGAGCGCGAAATCGTGGTGATGTCGCCGGGGGCGCCGTATTCAGCACCGTTGCCGACGCCCTGCACCTTGATCTCGGAGATCGATTCCACCGAGGGGAACAGGTTGCGGTTCGGGCTGTTGCCGGTGACGTTGGTGATCGAAATACCGTCGGAAGTCGATTCGCTCTGCGCCGGGACACCGCCCTGGATGCCGTAGCCGCCGCCATTGTCAGATTGCACGCCGGGCAGCGCGGCGATCATGCCGTAGGGCGTGGTGCCGGAGGAGCCGCCGCGGACGTTCACGGGCAAGCCCAGGATCTGTTCGCCGCTCAACGTCGAGGAGACGGTCTGCGAATCGGTGGCGATCACGCCGGCCGCCGCGGAAACTTCCACGGTCTGCGTCACTTCGCCCACCTGCAACGCCGCATCCACGCGGATCACCTGGCGCGACACCAGGACGATGTCCTTGGCGCTAAAGCCCCGGAAGCCGGATTGGGTGACCATCACGGTATAGAGGCCCGGCTTGACGTTCTGGAACTCGTAGTTGCCGGAGGCGTCTGCTGACGCTTCGCGCGTCGTGTTCTCACCTTGATTGGTGAGGCGTACTTTGGCGCCGGTGACGATGGCGCCGGTGGCGTCGGTGACGGTTCCCAAAAAGACGCCGAATGTCGATTGCGCTAGCAACGAAGCGGCGGAGATGACCGCCAAAAGTAAAAGTCTGTGCATCAAAAGTTTTCCTCGTAGGGCTCTCAGGCAGCTGCCGCCAGGTGGAGAACACCGCGCACGCCGGCCTCGGGCAGATTTGCAGAGGGGAAAGAGAGACCCTCGTACTTGTATAACAGCCCGGAACGGCGATTACAAATGAATTGAGAGTTACGCCCAGGGCGTTCTCGCACAAAGTTGAGTTTGGTTGCAGAAAACCGGGTCCAGCTACAGCTTCAGCAAAGTCCGGAGCTTCTTGGTCTGGACCCGGCTCACTGGGATGAGTGTCTGCTTTTTGTCTTCCATCTTTACCTGGAAGCTGGACTTGAACCACGGCACCACTTCGCGGATGCGTTTGACGTTCACCAGATAGCTGCGGTGGACGCGCCAGAACAGCTCCGGGTCCAGGTCGGCCTGCATCTCTTCGATGGTGCGGTAGTTGGAGAGCCCCTCCACCTCGTTGGTCACCACCGTGATGACGCCTTCGTCAATGGTGACGAAGATGATGTCTTGCGCTTCGACAATCAGGTTGCGGTTTAAGTGCCTGACCAGGATACGGTTACGCGCCGGGGCGGTGTGGGGTGGGGGAGGCGCCTCGGCGGCGCGCTGGTGGCCTTCCACCACTTTGCGCGCGCGCTCGATGGTCTGCTCCAGACGATGGCGCTCAATCGGCTTCAGCAGGTAGTCCAGCGCCTCCAGTTGGAACGCTTCGACGGCGTATTGGTCGAACGCGGTCGCCAGGACAAAGTGCGGTAGGGGGATTTTCTTTTCTGACAGCCGCCGGATGACGCCCAAACCGTCCAGGCCCGGCATCTGTACATCCATAAACACGACGTCGGGTTCCAGATTCTCGATCGCCTCCACGGCTTCAAGGCCATTGGAGGCGGTGCCGATCACCTCCAGATCTGGGAAGTCCTTCAAAAGATAGGACAACTCACTTAAAGCCAGGGCTTCGTCATCCACCAGAAGGACCGACAGCGTTGCAGTCGCGCGCACAGGCATGAGATGCTACGATATCAGTTTAGCGCTGTATAGCGCCCGCCGGTGGTTCAGGCAAGGTCCGGGATTTGCCCTCGTCGCCGATTGACTGCGGGTCAAGTTCCGCCCCGAAGGAAAGTAGGATCAGTTCTTGTCGGAAAATCAGTCATCCTCAAAAGGTGTCACGATCGCCCCCGCCGAAGGCAAACTGGGCATCCTGATACCGGGCATTGGCGCCGTTTCCACCACCTTTATGGCGGGTGTTGAGGCGATCAAGCAGGGGTGGGCGGCTCCGGTCGGTTCACTCACGCAGTTGGCGACGGTGCGGCTGGGCAAGCGTACCGACGCCCGCACTCCCAAGATCAAAGATTTTGTGCCGCTCGCTAACCTGGAAGATCTGGTTTTCGGTGGCTGGGATATCTTCGACGACAACGCGTTTGAGGCCGCCGCGAATGCTCGCGTGCTGGAGCCGGCGCAGTTGGAGAAAGTCCGGGAGCCGCTGGAGAAGATCAAGCCCATGGCCGCTGTATTCGATCGCGAATACGTCAAGCGGATCGATGGGCCCAACGTCAAGCAGGGCACCAAGTGGGAAAAGGCCCTGGCGTTGATCGCCGACATTGAGAAGTTCCGCGTCGACAATGGCTGCGCGCGGTTGGTGATGATCTGGTGCGGATCGACGGAAGTGTTCCACCGCGCCGCGGCCGTTCACCAGACGATCGAGAGCTTTGAGGCGGGCTTGAAGGCCAGCGATCCGGATATTGCCCCCAGCCAGATCTACGCTTATGCGGCGATCAAGTGCGGTGTGCCGTTTGCCAATGGCGCCCCCAACCTGACGCATGACATTCCGTGCCTGCTCGATTTGGCGCGGGACAACAACGTGCCGATTTGCGGCAAGGATTTCAAAACCGGCCAGACCTTCATGAAGACGCTGCTGGCGCCGGGCTTTAAGGCGCGCATGCTGGGCATGACGGGCTGGTTTTCCACCAACATTCTCGGTAACCGCGACGGCGAAGTGCTGGAAGATCCGGGCAGCTTCAAGACGAAGGAAGAAACCAAGCTGTCGGTGCTGGATCAGATTCTGCAGCCGAATCTCTATCCGGAGCTCTACGGCAACCTCTTCCACTCGGTCAAGATCAACTACTATCCGCCGCGCGGCGATGCCAAAGAAGGTTGGGACAACATCGATATCTTCGGGTGGCTGGGCTACCCGATGCAGATCAAGGTGGACTTCCTGTGCCGCGACTCCATTCTGGCCGCGCCGCTGGTGCTCGATCTGGTGTTGTTTCTCGACTTAGCGCAGCGCGCGGGGATGCGTGGCATCCAAGAATGGTTGAGTTTCTACTTTAAGGGACCGATGACGGCCCCGGGCCTCTACCCGGAGCACGACATCTTTATTCAGCTGATGAAGCTGAAAAATACGCTCCGCTGGATGCGTGGCGAAGACCTGATTACTCACTTGGGCCTGGAATATTACGACTAAAAACGTCCCTACATCGAAAATGAAAGTTCTCGTTATTGGCGGGACAAATTACATCGGCAAACTGCTGGTCCCCCAACTGGTCAAAGCTGGTCATGAAGTGTCGGTGTTGCACCGGCGGAATAAGCACGACTACGGAAAACGGGTCGTTAACTTACAAGCAGACCGCAACGATCCGGAGGCCTTGAAGCGGGCCCTGGACGGCCAGCGCTTCGAAGCCGTCTACGACAACGTCTATGACTGGGAGCGCGGCACCACCGCCAACCAGGTGGAAGCCACCGTGCGCGCCGTTAGTGACCGGCTGCAGCGCTATATCTTCATGTCGAGCGTGGCCGCCTACGGCGACGGCTTGAATCATCATGAGGCCGATGCGCTGGCGCCCGACGATCACCCGGACCCCTATGTCCGCAATAAGGCGATGACGGAGCGCATGCTGTTCCGGCTCTACCATCGCAGCAAAGTGCCGGTGGTCACCATCCGGCCGCCCTTCATCTACGGACCCGGCAACCCCTACTATCGCGAACAGTTCTTCTGGGATCGCTTGCGCGATAACCGCAGCCTGATCCTGCCCGGCGACGGCCGGCGCTTGATGCAGTTTGTCTTCATCAAGGACCTGGTGGCCATGTGCATGAAGGTGCTGGATGAGCCGCAAGCGCTGGGGCAGGCCTTTAACGTGGCCAACCCGCGTCCGATCACGCAGGAAGAGTTGCTGGAAGTGCTGTCTCAGGCCGCTGGCAAGAAGCTGCACATCACGCGCATGCCCCGGCGGCAGATCCTGATGGCGGGCGGCCACCCGCTAGGCCCGAAGCTCTATTTTGGGTACTACTTCGACATCCCGGCGATCACCCAAGTCGTCGCCAAGGCGCAGCGGATGCTGAAGTTTAAGCCGACCGATTTTCTGACCGGCTTGCAGGAATCTTATCGCTGGTATGTGCGGAACCAGAAGAAGTCCAAGATCGATTACTCGTTTGAGGACCAGCTGATGGCGATGCCCGTCGCTCCACCGGTGCTGGTGTAAGCTGGCCGTAGCGGCGGAACGGTCACGCGAGGAGGAGGAAGCTCGGATGACAAAGCTGGCACCACTGCTGATTTTGGCCGCGCTTCCGGTGGCGGCACTCGATATCGTAGCCAGCGCTGGGTTGAACTCCGCAGGCCAAGCGTCGGCCAACAGCACTTCCGGCGCACTCCCCGCCTCAGTAACCGCCGGTGGCCGGGCGGTGGGTCTGCTGAATGTCGGCGGCAACTTTTTTAACCTCGGCGCTGTTGCCGTGGGAATGGAACTGCCGGTGATACTGGGCGGCGCGGGCTGGTCACAGGTGACGAGCCGCGTCATCACGGCGGAGTCGCTCAATCTGGCCGTCATTCCAGGCCTGCGCGTTCGCGTGCTGCCGATTTCACCGATCACACCTTGGATTTCGGCCGGGGTGGGCGCGGGCCGCTTGTCGCGGGCGCTCTCCGACCGTAGCCCGATCCGGCCGGGCGCTCCTTCCAATGAGACACAAGGCGTCTTTGTCTGGGATGCCGCGGCGGGTTTGGACTTCAAGCCGGTGTCATTTCTTCTCTTCCGCGCCGAGATCCGCAACTTCCGCTTCCAGAGCCCGGAGTCGGTGAACTTTGAGATCCCGCGGTTGGGCCGCAATAATGCGTCCTTTCTGGCTGGCATCGGAATCCGCTTCTAGCCCGTCATGACGCGCGACGGCTTCCAGTTCTCCCACACGTTCCGCGTCCGCTATTCCGAGGTCGACCCGCAAGCGGTGGTCTTCAACGCCCGCTATCTGGACTACGCAGACTTAGGGGTCACCGAATACTGGCGTGCCTTGGGCATCTCGTTTGCTCCTGGTGAGAACTTTTTTGAGGTACATGTGGTGAAAGCCACCGTCGAGTTCCGCGCTCCCATCCGCTATGACGAGCAAGTGGTCGCCTACGTCCGCACCAGCCGCATTGGTCGGACCAGCCTGACCACTCAACTGGAGCTACACGGCGCCACGGGCGATGACCTGCGAGCAGTGATCGAGCAAGTGCAAGTCCACGTCGATCTCAAAACCGGCCGGCCGCAGCCGGTGCCCGATTGGGTGATCGAGCGGATGGAGCAGTTCGAAGGCCGCAATCTGAGAAGCTAGCGAGGCTGCCCATGGTGGCGCAGGCTTCAGCCTGCAGGCGGAATTCATTCCGCCCCGGGCGTGGGCAAGATGAAAGCCTTGTTGATCTGAGGCGCTGGCGATGAACCGGGCGGGACTAAAAGTCCCGCTGCAGGCTGAAGCCTGCGCCACCTCAAACAGCACTGCCAACGTTGCCCTTAGGGCACCAGTTCCAGCGTGTTCTTCGCCTCTACTTTGGTGAACGGCAGCGGGAAGCTGGTGCCGGCCAGGTAGGCTTGCCACTGGTCGCGGAAGTGGCCGGAGAGCACGTGGCCGGATTCGCCTACCACCAAGTTGTTCAGCGAGGTGTCCCAGTTGGATAGATCGGCCACCCAGCGCATGGAAGGGCCGATGCGCATCGTGGTCTGCTTGACGGTGGTGGAGGCGCCATTCATCTCCAAGGGTCCGATCTGGAAGTAGCGGCCCACATAGGGAATGCGCGACAGCACCGGGTGCCCCAGCGTCATTGCGTTCACGACGCCATAGTGCCAGCGTGTGGGGTCGTCACCCTGCTTGCGGCGGCCTTCCGCCATTGCTTCGTCAAACGACTTGACGATCGTTTCATCCCAGTCCGGGAACCAGTCTTTCGGCTTGGCGACGATCAGGTTCTCGATCACCGAAGGCGCCATCTGGTAGCTGTAGTCTCCTCCTTTGCCAGGTGAGGCGCGCTCCGCGATGGTGCGCCGGAGGTTCTGGTAGAGCAGGGTCACGGCGTAGGCGGCGGCGGAATCAGCCTTCATCAGGCCATCCCAGGCCTTGAGCAGCTTCACCGGCTCGGTGAGCGATGGATTCTTGCTGCCGCGCCGTTCATAGGCGGCCACCGCCTCACGCGCCAAGCGGTGTGAGAAGGCGGCGTAGATGTCCGTTTGGACGCTTAGCATGTCGGTAGCGGTGAGCCCCTTCTTTGCTTCCAGGCGCGCGCGGATTTGGTTGGAACGGTACTGCGGGGCGAAGTCGCCATTCAGCCGGAAGCCGGGTTCGGCGGGCCACGGGTTCTGGTTGGCGGTGACGATCAGGCCGCTGGGCGGGTTGTAGAAGGTGGGCAGCTGGTCAAAGGGGAGGAAGCCCTGCCAGTCGAACTTGGGGTCGCCGCCATCCACCGGTACGTCGCCGTCGTGGGCGGTGCGGATCGGCAGCAGGCCGGTCGCTTGGTAGCCGATGTTGCCCTCCACATCGGCGTAGACAAAGTTCTGCCCGGGGCCGGGATAGCGCCGCAGTGCGTCCCGGAACTCGGTCCAGTTGCGAGCCATATTCAGCTGCACCATCGGATAGGTGAAGCTGCCCAACTCCGCCGCGGCCCAGCGCAGGGCCATCGGGCGGCCCCCTTCGGCGATGATGATCGGGCCGTGGCGGGTGACGTTGATGGTGACCTGTTGAGGCGCCGCGCCCTTGATGCGGATCACTTCCACTTCCTGGCGAGCCGGTTCATTCGCCCGTTCCAGGTAGAGGTCCTGCACGTCATAGCCCAGGTTTGTCACGCCCCAGGCGATCCGCTCATTGTGGCCGATGATGACGCCCGGTAGCCCCGGCAGGCTGACCCCGGCCGCGTTCAGGCCGCCACCTTCCAGGTGCACTTGATACCAGGTGGCGGGGAATGTCCAAGCCAGGTGCGGGTCGTTGGCCAGCAGCGGTTTGCCGGAGGCGGTCAACTTGCCCGACACGGCCCAGGCATTGGAGCCGGGCTGCACTTCGTGTCCGCTACGGATGGGGAACAGCGCGTTCACTTTGGCCGCGTCACCCTTGGCCAGCAGCTGCATCTTCTGGAGCTCGTCCTTCCACGAATCGGTGAGCGTCCGGTACATCTGCAGGGCCACCAGCATGGAGTCAGAGACGGTCCACGGGCGCGGCTCATAGCCCATCAGGATGAACTCCACCGGCAGCGCCTTGCGCTGAGCGTCCATGCTGGCATTTACGCCACGCACAAAGGCCTTCATCAAGGCCAGATCCGCTGGGGGCAAGCGCTGGGCGTGGGCTTCCGCCAAGTGCCGCATGCGCAGACGGCGCGCGTCGGTGTCGATCTCCAGAGCCGCGACGCCCGCGATCTCGGCCATGTCTCCACCTGCCAGACGACGCAGCGCATCCATCTGCCATAGCCGGTCCTGCGCGGTGGCGTAGCCTTGGGCGAACAAGACATCTTCGACTGACTTGGCGGTGATGTGTGGCACGCCCCGCTCATCGCGGCGGATCTGCGCGGCGACGCCAGCGCGCACGGTTCCGGAAGTGGAGGGCATGGGCCGCCACAGCAGCCACCACGCGCCCGCCAAGCCCGCCAGGGCAATCACCACCAGGGCGGCGTTAACATAACGAATGACACGGTTCACGCTCTCATCATGCCAGACGCTCACCTCGGTTATCGGCTGCTGGCGCTTTTTGTCCTCACTCTCTTGAACGCCTTCTTCTCGGCGGCTGAGGTGGCGCTGCTTTCCGTGCGCCCTTCCCGCATGGAGGCGTTGGCCGGAGAAGGCAACATTGGCGCCCAAGCCGCACTTAGTTTGATCCATAACATGGAGCGCATGATCGCGCTCAGCCAGGTGGGCATTACGCTGGCCAGCCTGGGCATGGGCTGGGCGGGAGAAGAGGCGATCTCGCATGCGCTGGTGACTGCTCTGCGGCCCCACGTGCCCGCCAGCGCCATGTGGATCGTGGAAGGCGCCAGCTTTGGCATCGCGTTCCTGCTGCTGACGCTAGTGATTGTCGTGTTAGGCGAAGTGGTGCCCAAGAATCTCGCGGTGGAAAAGGCGGAGCGCATGGCCATCCTCACCGCGCCGCCGTTGCTGATCTTCTATCGCGTGCTGACGCCGTTTGTGCTGGCGGTGGAATGGTGCTCCGGCCTGTTCTCCGGCATCCTGGGCGTCAAGAGCAATGGCCATGGCGGTGGCGCGCACTCCGCCGAAGAGATCAAGCACATTGTGTCGTCGAGTGGCGATGAAGGACACTTGCGCGAGTTCGAGGAAGAGTCGATCCACCGGTTGCTCGATCTGCACTCGCTGGTGGCGCGCGAGGTGATGGTGCCGCGCGGCCGCGTCGTCTCACTGCCGGTCGATGCCTCGCTCGACCAAGTTCTGCGCACCATGGCGGAGCACAACTACTCACGCGTGCCGGTCTACAAGGATTCGCCCGAGAACCTGGTGGGCGTCATCCACTACCGCGACCTGCTGCGCGTCTGGCGGGACCGCCGCTTCGCGCAGGAGCGCCGCCGTCAAGCCAAGACGTTCCACTTGGAAGACTGGATCACCAAGCCGCTGATCGTGCCGGAAACCAAGCCGCTGAATGAGCTGATCGATGAATTCCGCGCCGCGCACAAGCATCTGGCCGTGGTGGTGGACGAGTTCGGCACCATTGCCGGCGTGGTGACGATGGAAGACGTGCTGGAACAAGTGTTCGGCGAAATCGAAGACGAACACGACGACCGCCGCCGCCCGCATCTGCCCGAAGCGGAAGAGATCGAAGTAGAAGGCACCATCCCGATCCTTGATCTGGAGACGCACTACGGCATCGAGCTGCCTTCGGAGACCGGGTTCGAGACGCTGGCGGGCTTCCTGCTGTCGCGCCTGGGCTTCATCCCCAAGGGCGGGGAAGTGGTGGAAGAAGGCGGCCGCCGGTACACGGTGCTGGCCATGGAGCGCAATCGCATCGCACGGGTGAAGATCGAAAAGATTGTGAAGATCGAAAAGCCCGAGAAGCTCGAGAAGCCCGAGAAGCCCGACCCGAGCAGCGAATCTGCGACGTCGAGCGAAGACGAAGCTACGGTTTAGCCGCTGGCTTGCTGATCCAATCAAACTGGGCTTTGGCGAACGCCTCCACGTCGGCCAGATCCGCTTCCAGCAAGAAACGGCCCTGGATCAACTGCCGCGCGGCTTGGCGGATGCGGGCGAGATACTGGTCGCGGCTCGGGTAGCGTTCAGCAAAAGAGAGCCGGGAGTCGCCGCTGGTGAGGCGCTCTTCGCGAGTAGCCGCAAACGGGAAGAAGCTGCCCGCTTCTCCCGAGAACTGCTCCGGCGCGCCAATCGCCGGGGGCCGGTAGTTCCAGCCCGTGTAGGTGCCGATGGGCACTTGGACGCTGGGCATCCGGATGCCGGCGATGGCGTTGCCGTCCTTGTCCACCGCAGGCACCAGTGCGGCATAGGGCTTGCCCAACAGTGGCGGTTCGTAGTCGACGATGCCCTGCGACCAGCGCGGGCCAAAGTCCAGGCGATAGGTGATCAGCACGGGTGGCGGAAACTTCACGCCGGGAATCGTGGGCCAGCCGGCGTTGGCGCTGGGGGTCAGCGTCTTGTTGGCCAGGCGCGGCATCTGGCTGGGCGGCGGCGGCGTGCCTGCCTCCAGCCAGCGGTCCATGGCATCGAGCAGCGCCCGCATGATCAGGTTGCGGTTCAAGGGATTGAGCGGCGCGGCCAGATGGGCGGGTTGGTTGGGCGGGAACGGACCCGAGAAATGCGGACCCGCCGCTACGGTGTAGATCCGTACATTCGCGGGAGGCTCAATATCGCGCAGGCCCGCGACGTCGGTATGCACCAGCGATCCGGCGCGGTTGAAGTACTCGGAGTTGCTGAGCACGTGGAACAGCTTCGGCTCGACGCCCCGCGCCCGCGCCCTGCCCAGCAGTGAGCCTTTGGCACCGGTGATCGGATCGCTCTGTTCGCCATCCGTGAACGGGAACATATCCACCGGGTAGAGAAAGTTGAAGAACTGCTCCGCATCGCGCGACGCCTGTCCAAAGCGGTGATTGAACGAACCTCGCCCCGCGCCGCCCACCTCATCGATCACGCCATCAAAGACGCGGCGCCCCTGCTCATCTTAATTGAAGCCTTCATAGAGCAGGTGCCGCAGGAAGCGGCCACTTTGCGAAATGCCCCAGCCGGTGGCGTGCTTCACTCCGGACAGCGGATTGCCCACCGTCGAGTGCTTGAAGAAGCTGATCAGGTCCCGCGTGCCCGCGAGACCCGTGCCCAGAACACGCGGATCTTTCGCCGTGTAGACCACATCGTAGATCCGCCCCGGCTCAAACCCGCTATCGAGCGCCACCGTGTTGTTGTCGATGAAGCGCCACTGCCCGCGCCCCAGCCGTTGCGGCTTGCCATCGGTGCTATCGCGCACGATGAGAAAGGCTTCCGGGTCCGCCATGTCGGCGATCGGGTAGGCCTGGTGCGCGCGGTCCGCTAGCGGTGCGGTGTTCGAGCGGGCATCGAGAATAAAGTTGCCCCGGATCCGGCCCTTGATCGGCTGGCCTGCCTCGGTGGCAATCGGCATCTGCATCCGCATCCGCCCCTCCGGCACATCCCACTGCCAGCCCATCCAAAGCAGCGCGTAGCCTTGCGCCATCAGGCGTCCATCGCCGAACTCTGCGTCGGTGGTCGGGTCCGCACTGCGCGCCGCTTTCTGGAAGGTCGGCAGCAGTGCCTTGCCACCACGATTGCCCACTTCATAAAGCAGACGGCCTTTGAACTGGGCCGGGTCGACCGGCTTTAGCAAGTAGAAGTCCGCGGCGAACTCCACCTCGCCCGCCGCATTGCGTGGCGCGAGCTTCAGGTCTACAATGCCCGCATTGGCCGCCAGCGCGGGGTTCAGGGCAAACTCGACCTTGCCCACCAGCTTCTCGTACGCTCCGGCCGCGCCAAAGGCTTTGCCATTGAGCACTGGCTCCCGCCGGTCAATGCGCAGCCTGACGACGCGTGCCTCCACCGCGGGAACCATGACACACGCCAGTAGGGCGATGAGGCCGACCAAGGATCGCATGTTCGTTTGTAGCGCTTAGGGTGAGGGGATTGCAAATAGTGCGCTCAGGAGAGGGTTGCAGCCCCCACCCGGCGGCAGATTTCCGGTAAGATGCCAGCAACGCGGAACTTTGGATGATGGAACGCTTGAGACACCGAACCGGGCTGGTGCTGGCTGGCTTGCTGCTGGCGCGGACAGGCTCGCTTTCGGCCGCCGACAAAGACGACGAGTTCTTTGAGCTCCGCATCCGGCCCTTACTGGCGACGCACTGCCAGGCGTGCCATAGCGAAGGCGGGCTGGGCAATCTGCGGCTCGATTCGCGCGAAGGCGTGCTGAAGGGCGGCAAGTCCGGAGCGGTGGTGGTGCCGGGCAAGCCAGATGAGAGCTTGCTGATGCAAGCGGTGCGGCGCACGCACATCCGGTTGAAGATGCCGCCGGTGGGCGCGCTGACCGGAGAAGAGATCGCGGCGTTAGGCGAATGGATCCAGCGCGGCGTGCCGTGGCCCGAGAAGACGGGTCCGGCGGTGGTTTCTACGAAAGTGATCACGGACGCGGAGCGGGCGTTCTGGTCATTTCAGCCGGTCAAGAAACCCGCGCTGCCTTCGGTGAAAGCAGCAGCGTGGCCCAAGACCGACATCGATCGCTTTGTGTTGGCCAAGCTGGAGGCGGCGCAGTTGAAGCCCGCGGCGGCGGCCGACAAGCGGACGTGGGTGCGGCGGGTGACGCTCGACATGACCGGCCTGCCGCCCACGCCCGAGGACACCGAGGCCTTTCTCAAAGACACTTCGCCCGCCGCCAAGCAGAAGCTGGTAGACCGGCTGCTCGCTTCGCCACACTACGGCGAGCGTTGGGCGCGGCACTGGTTGGACTTGGCCCGCTATTCCGATGGCCAACTGGCGGCCGATCAAGATACGCCATTGCCCAATGCCTGGCGCTACCGCGACTGGGTGGTGGAGGCATTCAATCAGGATCTGCCGTACGACATCTTCGTCAAGGCTCAAATCGCGGCGGACCTGTTGCCGGAGACGGCGGCGCATCGCGCGGGGCTAGGCTTTCAAGCGCTGTCGAGCGGGTCCAATGATCAGGTGGACGTCACCACCAAAGTGTTCCTCGGCATGACCGTGGGCTGCGCGCAATGCCATGACCACAAGTACGACCCCATCCCCACCAAGGACTACTATTCGCTGCTCGGCATCTTCAGCAGTTCACCCTCCGCGCCGCACCCGCTGGTGCCCGCCGCCGAGGTGGAGCGCTACAAGGCGCAGAAGGCCAAGATCGACGCGCTGAAGGAGACGCTCGCCGACTACCTGACTGATCAAGGCAAGCAACTGGTGGACCTGCAGGCGCGTGACACGGCCCGGTATCTGATGGCCGTGTTTGCCAATCAGGGCGAAGTGCCGGGTCTCGATACGGCGACTCTCGCGCGATGGAAGATCTATCTGGCTAACCGCGCCGACAAAGAGCATCCGTATCTCAAGTCTTGGTATGAGCTGCTTGACAGCAAGCCGGCCGAGGCGCAAGTGCAAGCGGAGGCGGCGCGCTATCAGCAGTTCGTACTGGAACTGCTGGATGAAGCCAAGGAAGTGGACGACAAGAACTACGTCGCGTTCGGCGGCAAGAAGGGCCTGAAGAACGAGAACACGCGGCAGTACACCAACATCGTGTCGTTGCCGGTGTTGAAGTTCTACCAGTGGCGCGAGATCGCCAACGGACCCTACAACATCGACGGCTTCAAGGCGCTGGCGGGCGTGCTCTATCGCAGCCATGCGGAGGTGCGGCCCTATCTGGGTGGCATCGCGAAGCAGTATGTCGAGCGATTGGATGCCGAGATTGCGGCGCTCGAAAAGGAGCTGCCGCCGATGTACCCGTTCCTCCATGCGGTGGAGGAAGCGGCCAAGCCGGCTGACATTCCGGTGGCGCTGCGGGGAGATCCCAAGACGCCGGGCGAGACGGCACCGCGCCGCTTCCTGCAGGTGCTCAGCAAGGCAGAGGCTCCGGCGTACACGCAGGGCAGCGGGCGCGCGCCACTGGCTGCGGCGATCGCCAGCGCTTCCAATCCGCTGACCGCGCGCGTGATGGTGAACCGCATTTGGCAGTACCACTTCGGGCAAGGCATCGTCCGCACGCCCTCGAACTTTGGCCGCATGGGCGAACGCCCGACGCACCCGGAGCTGTTGGACTATCTGGCGGCGCGTTTTGTCGAGTCCGGTTGGAGCGTCAAGGCGATCCATCGCGAGATTCTGCTGTCGAGCGCGTACGCCCAATCGACCAGCAATCCGGCCGCGATGGAGAAGGATGCGGATAACAAGCTGTTGTCCCGCTTCCAACTGCTGCACCGGCTGGACATGGAGACACTGCGCGATTCCGTGCTTTGTGTGAGTGGACGGCTGGACGCGAAAGTGGGCGGTGCTCCGGCGGTGCTGAGCGACACGAATCCGCGCCGGTCGCTTTATTTGACCGTCAGCCGCACGCGCCTCGATCCGACGATGGCGCTGTTTGATTTCCCTGATGCGAATACGTCCACCGATGCGCGCCCGGTCACCGCGGGGCCGTTGCAAGGGCTCTACTGGCTGAACAGCAAGTTTGTCGCGCAGCAGGCGCAGGCGTTGCATGAGCGGCTGCTGAAGCAGGCGGGCACGACGGCGAAGGCTCGCATCGAACGGGCGTATCAACTGCTCTACAGCCGGCCACCGGATTCGGAAGAGTTGCGAATCGGGATAGAATTCACACAAACGGACGCGAAGGCATGGCCGGTCTATTTGCAGACCCTGCTGAGCTCCGGCGAATTTGCGAGCGTGAACTAACCCGATGTGGAACCGGCGGCAGTTGCTCAAGACTCTCGGTGGCGGCTTTGGTCTGACCGGCCTGCAAGGCACGTTGCAGGCGGCGACGCGGCAGCCCCACTTTGCGCCCAAAGCGAAGCACGTCATCTTTCTATTCCTGAACGGCGGCATGTCGCAGGTGGACACCTTCGACCCCAAGCCCGCGCTGGTGAAGCACGACGGCCAGCCGATGCCGGGCCCCAAGATCCGCACGGACCGCGCGAGCGGCACGCTGATGCGGTCGCCTTGGGACTTCAAGCGGTATGGGCAATCGGGCATCGAAGTCAGCGACATCTTTCCGCATGTTGCGAAGCGCATCGACGACTTCTGCGTGGTCCGGTCGATGTATACCGAAAACGGTAACCACGGCCCCTCGCTGCAGGTGATGAACTGCGGCCACCAGTTGCCGGGGCGGCCTTCCATGGGCTCCTGGGTGACCTACGGGCTCGGGACCGAGAACCAGAATCTGCCGGGCTTTATTGTGCTGTGTCCGGGCTTTCCGGTGTTGGGTTCGTCGCTGTGGTCGGCGGGCTACATGCCGTCGAGCTACCAGGGCGTCCATATCCACACCAGTGCGGTGGAGCCGGAGAAGCTGATCCAGAACTTGCGCAATGCGGACTTGACGCTCGATGAGCAGAAGCATCAGCTGAAGCTGCTCGGCCAGTTGAACCGCCGCTATCTTGATCGCGTGGGCGATCAGCCGAATCTGCAGAGTGCGGTCGAATCGATGGAGTCGGCCTACCGCATGCAGACCGAGGCGGGGCAGCTGTTTGATATCCGCAAGGAGCCCGAGAAGATCCGGGCGCGCTATGACATCTCTGATTTCGGGCGCGGCTGCTTGATGGCGCTGCGGCTGGTGGAATCGGGCGTCCGCATGGTGCAGATCTACTACGGCAACTTCCAGCCTTGGGACAGCCACGATGACATTCGCGTCCATGCCAAGCTGGCCCGCAACGTCGATTCACCAATCGCGGCGCTGGTGGAAGATCTGAAGCTGCGCGGCTTGTTCGATGAAACGCTGATCATCATCGGCAGCGAATTTGGCCGCACGCCGATGATCCAGAACTCAGGCCTCGAAAAGCTGGGCTGTGGACGTGATCACAATCCGCCGGCCTTTACGGTGCTGCTGGCGGGCGGCGGCATCAAGGGCGGCCAGACCTACGGGACCACGGACGACTTCGGCTATCAGGTGGTGGACAACAAAGTGCACGTGCACGACCTGCACGCTACCGCTCTCCACCTGCTGGGCTTTGACCACACGCGGCTGACCTACCGCCACGCCGGCCGCGACTTCCGGTTGACGGACGTGCACGGGCAGGTGATCAAGCCATTGCTGGCTTAGAACTTTGGTGGCAGGCCCCCAAAGACCACTCCCTCACGGCGTGTGGCTCAGCCAGCAGCGTCTACTGAGCCGAGCACGTCAGCAAGCGGTCTTTCGCGGACGCGGGCTGCTCTCCGCCTACAGCCGCCCGAGCGCTCCCGCGATATTGTTCAGCGCTAGCGCCAGCGTTTTGCGAGAGGTGGCGAGGTTCATGCGCATGCGGGTCTCGCCGCCCAGGCCATAGGCGCTGCCGGGGTTGATTTGGACCTTGGCTTCCTTCACCAGATAGTTCTGCACCAGCATCGTGGGCGTGATGGGGCGGGCAGAAGCGGGGCGCTTACGAGTGGCCTCTGCGGCTTTCTCGACTGCGCCGAGCTTGGCAATCAGAGGGCTGACATCGAGCCACGCCAGATACGTGCCTTGTGCTTTCACGTAGCGGATCAGCGGCGCCTTTTCGCGGAAGAACTTTTCGGCCAGTGTGTGGTTGCCGTCGACGTAGGCCACCAGTTCGGCCAGCCACGGTTCGCCGCCCGTGTAGGCGGCCTGCGTGGCGACGATGCCCAATGTGTTGATGTCGCCGCTGTGGCCGGTGGCGGCGATGCGGGCCAGGTAGTCGGCATTGTCGGAATACATCCAGCCGCACTTCATCGCCGACAAGCTGAAGGCCTTGCTGGCGGACTTGAAGGTGACGCTGTTCATCACCACTTCGCGATTATTCAGCAGGCAGTAGGGCGTGTACTTGTGGCCCGGCGTGACGAAGTCGCAGTGGATCTCGTCCACCAGCACGACGACGCCCCGGCGGGTGCAGAGTTCACCCACGGCGGTGAGCTCGGCGGCGGTCCAGACGTTGCCGGTGGGGTTGTTGGGGTTGCACAGGATCAGCGATTTGGTGTCGGCGCTGATGTGTCGCTCCAGTTCTTCCAGGTCCAGCTGATAGCGGCCATCCGCCAGCTTCATGGGGCTCTGCTCCACCACGCAGCCGGCGGCCGAGATGTCGCCAAAGAAGCCGTCGTAGCAGGGTGTCATCATCAGCACCTTGCTGCCGCGCGGCGAGAAGGCGCGCAGCGCGCTGACGATGCTGGGATGCACGCCGGTCGAGAGCAGCAGACGGTCCGGGTGAATCTCGATGCCATAGCGCCGCTTGTTCCAGCTGATGATGGTCGAAGTGAAGGAGCGGGGCATGTCCAGATAGCCCCAGTTCTCGTGCTTCATCCGGGCGTTCAAGGCCTGCGTGATCACGGGCGCAGTGCGGAAGTCGGTGTCAGAAATCCCCATGCCGGCCACGATCGAATCTTTGCCGAACGTGCGAAGCTGCGCGTCCCACTTGATGCTGTCGGTGCCGACGCGGCTATAGGGGGTATCGAAATCAAACGCCTTTCCCGCGCCATCGGCGGAAAGCAGCACTCCTGGTGTGCTGGCCAAGGCGGCCATGCTGGTGCGGTGAACGAATGCGCGGCGATTGAGCCGAGTTTTGCCTGACAATGCGAATGCTCCCTTGCATTGCATTAAAGCACGGCACTGATGGACGGCCCGTTTTTAGCGGGCACGAACCGGCAAACTGACGGGCGTGCTGGACGCTCCACCGGCGACGATGCGGAGGGCGTGGGTGCCTTCCGGCAGGTTGGGCGGGACATCCACGATCACTTGGTAGACCCCCACCAAGCCCGGCGCCAGGCCCGCAAAGGTGGGCGTCACAGCAGTGTCGGCGAAGCGAACGTCCACCGGGCTCAAGGCCCGCAACGGGGGCGCGGCCGGAGCTGGGGCGCCAGACGCCAGTTCAGCATCGACGCGGCCCAACCCAGTCAGATAGATCAGCAGCGTCTCGCCCGCGCGGGCCGGGTTGGCGGCGTCGATGATCGTGCCATTGGTACGGCGCACGCCGGAGGCAAAAATGGCCGGGGCCGTTTCAGAGATCTCCACCTTCAGGCTGGCTTCGCCACTGGCGGTGGTGATGCGGAGCACGGAAGCGCCGGTGATTCCCGCGGGCACCTGCGCATTGATCTGCCCCGGCGACACATAGACCAGCGGCACGGCCACGTCATTCAGCGTCACCGTTGTTCCTGACAAATCCCTGGGTAGCGGCGTCACTTGGGCGGTGGCCGTGTCGTTGGCCAAGCCTTCGCCAAAGATGGTGACCAATGAGCCCGGCGCCACCGCGCTGCTGAAGGAGGCGGCGTTGACGAAGGCGCGCTCGGATGAGAGCACCGGATTGGCCAGCATTGCCCGGTCGATCTCTTTGCCATCCGTTCCGATGGCCCGCACGGTGAGAGTGGCGTTGGTGACCTCCACGCGCAGATAGTGAAAGGCCGAGACGGACTTGGCCACCAAATCGTGCGGGGCGACCAAGTTCAGCCGGGCGCCGCCGCCGCCGGTGACCACGTGCAGCGTACCGGGCCCGGTGGCCACCACCTCATTGGCGCGCACCAGCTTGGAGCGTTGATACGAGTGTTCGTGACCGGTCAACACCAGTTGGACGCCGTAGCGTTCCAGGATGGGCAGAAACATCTCGCGCGCGGCCCGGCACAGCGGGTCCCGCACGTGGTGTGTCAGCGGGTAGGGCAGGTGATGGAAGAAGGCGATGCGCCAACGCGCGGTGGTGGCCTGCAGGTCCGCCTCCAGCCAGGTGAGCATCCGCTGCGAGGCGGCGGCGTTGTCCAGCAGGTTTGAGTCCAGCGAGACAAAGTGGGCATCGCCCCAATCGAACGAATAGTAGCGCCCTTGATCCACCGCCGGTACTTCGCCCGCGGGTGCCGTGATCAGCGCTAGATAAGGAGCAGCGCGCGGCGTAAAGTACTCATGATTGCCGGGCGCGGTGAAGAACGGCACCCGCGCCATCAGGCTGGCGTAATACTCAAAGTAGTAGGCCTGGAACTGCTCAAAGGTGGCGTCCTCGTAGGCGATGTCGCCGACGTGCAACGCAAGATCGGGCCGCTCCTCAGCCATCCGCTGGGCCAGCAGCTGTTGCGGAGCGCTGCCATCGCCACTGTCGCCTAAAGCCAGAAAGCTGAAGCGGCCCGGGGTGGGGGTCTTGAAGCGATGGCGCGATTCGCTGGTGATCACGTCGCTGCCGACGGTGACGCGATACGAGTATTCCTTGCCCGGGGCCAAGCCGGGCAGTTCGGCCCGGTATTGATAGAAGGTGAACGGGACGCCGGTTTGGTCGGGGCTTAGGCTGCGGGCCCGCACGGGCACGGTCACGGGGTCTGCGCCATCGGCGGAGTAGGTGACCGACGCCTCCAGATTCTCGCGCGTCGCCCAGAGCACCGTGGCTCCGTCGGCCCGCACATTTTGCAGGTAGGGGCGATGGATCAGCGTGACGGCGGCCCGCAACGCGGAGGCCGCCAAGTGTCCGCCGACCAGCAGGCCAACAAAACCGCGCCGGTCGAGCTGAGAGCTTTTGGTCAAGCCGGTAGCCGAGCGCACCCATCCTGTCAGGGACGCGGGCCAATAGCGGCGCGCCAAACTGCCAGGATTGCTCGGCTCTGCTTCCAATTACTGCTTGCTCAACTCCATCGCCTTCACGGGAGAAGACGTCTGATTCTTACGCCGCCGGGGGAATTACGACCGCTACCTTAATGGTATTGCTAAATGTCGAATTGATGGGCGACCCGGCGCGAGTCCCCCGCGCATTCGTGGGTCCGGCCACCACCACCGTGATGGGCGCGGTTCCCGAACCCGCACCCAGTTCAGCCGGCACTTTGATCCGGATCCGATCCGGCGCCGCGGTTAACACCTGCGCCTCAAAGCCGTTGACGATCACCGATACCGTGCCCAGTTTCGTTACTGGCTTGTCGGCCGAGGCTTCCAGGGATTGTTCGCCAAAGCCGGAGCCGGTCAACTCGATCACCGCGCCGGGCGAGATCGAAGTCACCGCTTCCTGCGCTTCGTTGACCACGCGCTCCGCCAGGGTGACGGCGGTGGAAGGGGCAAAGCCTGCCTCGGCCAATGCTGACCAGACAAACGCCGCCCGCTCGGTCACAAAGGTTTGGTTGGTGACCACCTGGGCCTCAAACACTTCGTTGGTGCTGGGCTTCTCCACACCAAAATCCGAGTACTGCTTGTTTGTGTCGGCGTAGACCGCTTCCTTGATCTGGCTGTAGTTCTGGCGATTGAGCCATTCCAGCCACCCGCCCGCGCCGCCGGCCAGCACCACGGCTTTGTACATGGCATCCAGATACTCGGCCTTGCGCTGCGGGATGGCCATTAGGCGCCGCGAGAGAACGTTCTGATCACGGTTCTGGAAAATGTCCCGCTTGGCGTAATCGTAGGAGGCATCTTTGTCCCACAGGAGGAACTCGTATGTACCGTCCTTGTAGCGGTAGATAAAGAAATTGTTCATCCCGAAGACGTCGCCCAGGATGGAGTCGTAATCGGCGACGTAGTTCTCAAACGCGATGTGATTCAGGAACAGCTTCGGGTCGATCACTTTCTCTACGGCGGCTGGGAAGTCGGCGTCGCTGGCCTCATTGATAGTCCGGATGAAGTTGATGAGCGGGACGATGTCGTAGGTAGCCTTGTTCTCCTCTGGGTTCATCGGCGCCGGGGCCCAGCGGACTGGATCAGTGCTGCAGGCGACTTCATCCGCCTTGGCGCAGGTGGGGCGCCATTCAAAGTGATAGACGGGGAATGGATCGTACTTATAGAGATCCCCGCTGCCTTCGCCCAAGTAGTGCTTGGTGTATTGCGACCGGATTTCCTCAGTCAGCAGAAACAGTCCGAGGTATTCGTTGTTGATGTAGACGCGGCACGGTGCTTGCCGGGAGGCGGGCAACCCCAGGCGGTGAAAGAGCCGGAACACCGACCGCTCCTTCAGCATGGAGGCGTCCTGGTTATTGGCCTTGAGGACGGCTGAAGTGATGCCCAGGAACTCCTGGTCAGGGTCGAAACGGTTGAAGTCGATACGGAGATTTGGCTTGATAGGGCTGCGGCTGCCGCGGCCGCGGGACCGGATGGCGACGTCGGTGAGCGCCACATCTTTGCCGTTGACGATCCAATGGAAGTCCACCGGATAGTAGGTGTTGTCCAGGTAGTTGGCCTTCAACTGGGCCCAGTCAGACGGCCGGATGTCGAAGCGCAGCTCCTGAATCTTGGCCGAATCAAAAAAGTCGTCGAGCGTCAGCCCCGCGGGCACTTGCGCGGGCAGCGCGCCAGCGGCCAGCAGCAGGAGCGCGGCCATGCGACAGGGGACGGTGATGAGATGCTTGCGTAACACGGCAATCTCCCTTCCTTTTCGGGCTACAGAACAAAGCTCATGCGGGCGTACTTGCTCCAGTACGTGCCGATTCCGGGAATCGGGGCATTGCGCTTATCCTCGATAACTTCGCGGATCCAGTTGTATTGGATCCGCATGTGGCGGTTGAGATACCAGTTCACCCCAAAGGTCGCCACTCGTTCGCTTTCTGAATAGATGTTGGCCGCCCGGCTGCTGCGCGAGGGCAAGCCCGGGTGCTCGGCTGATCCGAAGCGGATCTGCTCATAGCGGCTGGCGATCTCCAGCGCCCCAAGTCCCTTGCCGGTGCCGAAGTCCCGGCGCGGCTTCACCACGTTCTGCTTCTGCTCGCCGGTGATGATCCAGGTGCCCGCGCCATACCAGCCACGGGCGATCAGGTCCGGCAAATCTTGTCCGCGAAGACCCTGCCCTAGGCGCTGATCACTCACCCGGATCACTTCGCCGCTCAGCGAGAAGGGCCCCTGGGTCCAGCTCAGCTCCGTGCCCACGCGCCACCGCTGGCCGCGCACGTTGATCCGGGGGAAGTAGTTGTGCGTATCCACCCAGGTGCGGCCGCGCAAGCTGCGGAGGCCTTCGGTGACCGGGTTTTGCGCCACCGCCACCGCGAGCTCCAGGTTGCGAAACGGCTTCAGCGCCGCGGGCACTTTGAAGAACTGGATGGGCGTCACCGCCACGCGGCCCACGATGGTCCGCTCCCCGCTGCGGCTGTCGTCGGCCAGGTGGGCCTTCCAGCCATCGTGCACAAAGATGCCGGCCTGGTATTGGACGCGGCGGTCCAGCACACGGGCATGGGCCATGAGGCCGACATCGCGCCCGGGGGCCAGCCGCTCACCGATCAGCGAGCGGAAGGTGAAGTCGCGATGGGCGGCACCCTGTTGGGCATCGAGACCAAAAGGAATCTTGAACTGCCCGGCCCGGATCTGGAAGCGGCGCCAGTACCGGAAGTTGCCGTAGACGTCGCGCCACAAGGCACGGGTTTCGCGGGTCCGCATATGCAGCGCGGAGGCCACTTCATTGCGGATCTCGCGGTCGATCTCAAATTCAAAGTGCGGCGTGATGCGCCCTTCCACGCCCACCCGCATCATGCGGAGATTACTGACGTCGCCCTCGTCGCCTGAGATTTCGGGGTCGAAGGTGCGGAAGTCGTGGATGAACTTTGCCCGGAAGTCCAGACGAATCCAGTCGCCCAGCCGCACGCGCGGGCGGGGCCGTAGCTCCAGGCGCGGGTTGCCGAACAGCTTCTTGAACCCGGTGAGCCCGTTCGTGGGCGCGGCCTCGGGCTGCGGGTCTTGCGCTGCCGCCGGAAGGCCATAAGCGAGCAGCAGTATGGTGACTGCCATGGCGGGCCGCCGCATCTAGCTTGCTTTCTTTCCGGCGTCCTGCCAGGAGACGGACTTCAATCCCGCTTCGCCATTTTCCATCAGCTGCTGGTTGATCCAGGAAAGCTTTGTCGTGGCGGCCAGCATGACGCTGTACCGGACCGTCGCCTCATTTCCGCGGATCAATTCACGGACCTCATAGTAATCGACTGTTGAACCCAGAATTCGTTGCACGTGTTCATTCGGAAAATCTTTCCCGGCCGCCACCACGGTCAGGATCAGGGAGCGGCCGGCCGATTCGCCAATCCGGTCCAGCAGGGCGATCACCAGGCAGAGGAACACCGCTCCACCGGCCGCCACTTCCATCAGGCCGACGCCGCTGGCCATGCCCAGGGCCACCAGCAGGAACAGGATCGTGGTGTCCTTGGGGTCTTCGACAGGCGTCCGGAACCGCACGATCCCCGCGGCTCCCGCGACACCAAAGGCGATCGCCGTCGAGTTGCCGATGATGATCATCACCAGCGCGCCCGCGATGCAGAGCAGCACTTGGGCCTGCTGCAGGGAGCGGGGCAGCGGCCGGTCACGGTGGTAGCGCTTGTGGACGGCGGTGACCAGCAGGCCGATCAACGTCGCCAGCACCAGCTTCAGAAACTGCATCAGCGGAGTCACCGGGCTGCGGGCCAGCTCCTCAATACCCGGAATGCCCGCCGGCCCCCCGGTGGCGGCCAGGACGTCCGGCATGCGCAACGCGCCCAGCACCGCGGCCACGCCAGCCAGGCAGAACCCAGCCATCCATCGCCAGCTTTCGTCCGGCTCCTGCTCACGCAAACTCATCGGAACGTGTGTCTCCCTCGGGGTCAGTTTAGGAGTGAATTATAGCGGAACTGCCTTTGTTTTCCAAAGCTTTGCCCGAGCGCGGGTTAGAGTTCCGGTTCATCTTCTTCCAGGTCGTCGGCGGCCCGTGCTGCCGAAGCCGTCTCCGTGCCACCCGGCGTCCGGCTGGCCAGCTGCGTAAAGTATTCACTCAATTGACATACCAGCGCGGGGTCCGCCACCGTCACCGCCACTTCCCGGCGCTGGTTCAGCGAAGGCCGGGCCAGCGACGCACTGCCGAACACGGCCACCTGATCATCAATCAACAGCAGCTTGCCGTGCGAGGTCAAGCCGGCCAGATCTCCCTGACCCAGAATCTGCACCTCGACGCCTGCACGTTCCCGCTCTTGTAGCAGGCGGACGATCTGCGAGTCCCGGACCCGGTGGTCGATGATGCGGATCTGGCGCTGTGCGCTGGCGATCAGTTGGGTGAACCGGTCGCGCGCCATCTCCGGCCCCACCAGCAGCCGCGGGCCGAGGGTGTCCGGCAGTGGCAGTGGCGGGCGAGCGCGGTCGGCGTCAAACAGAGCGGTCAAGCCGGTGACGACACTAGGGTCGGTGGTCGAGAGGATGAAATCGCAGGTGCGGTCAAAACATTTCGGGGTGAAGTTCAGCGAGGCCACCAGGGCCGTCTCGTCATCGGCCACCATGTATTTGGCGTGATACTTGGCCTGCTCGCCGGCATAGCGGGTCATCTCAACCCCCATGGATTGGAGCAGCATGCCCAGATCCTGCAGCCGCTTGTCCCAGTTCTTGGCCGAAGGGGTCAGCAGCGCGGTGACGCGAACGCCGCGGGCGCGGGCATCGGCGATCTCATCAAGAATGGCGAAGTCCTGACAACGGAACACCGACAGAATCAGCCGGTGGCGGGCGGACCGGATCACTTCCAGCACGGCGGGCCGCCGCTGGGAGGGCGCCAGAATCAGCCTTTCAGAGGGGCTCACGCCCGAGAACTATAGCATGCCGAGGTTCGAGCATCGCCAACGGGATGGCCACCATTGACCTTGCGTTGATCGGCTCACTTCCAGTACTGTTTTGAAATGGTCTGTGGCCCCCGGCCGGTGCATGGCACGTCGAAATGCGAACCACGGTGCCAGACAAGCTTCCGGAGAACACTCCTCAAATGACCCTTATCCCAGGCTTTGAACGCCGCCGCCGGATTAGCAAGCAGATCGCCAGCCTGATCCGGAAGCGGGAGGAGCACCGCGGCCTATTGATCGCTTTTGAAGGCCCCGACGGCTCCGGCAAGACCACCCAGCGGAAGCTTTTCAAGCAATGGCTGCACAGTGAAGGTCATCAGGTGACCACCACCAAGTGGAACTCCTCGGCCCTCATCAAGCCGGTGACCAAGGCCCGCAAGCAGGTCCGCGCACTGAGCGCGGAGGAGTTCTGTCTGCTGCATGCCTCGGACTTCCGGTACCGCATGGATTCAGAGATTCTGCCGGCCTTGTGGGATGGCACCACGGTGGTGGCGGACCGGTACCTGTTCACGGCGCTGGCCCGTGATGCGGCGCGAGGGCTTGAGCTCGATTGGCTGCTGAAGGTCTATTCGCCGCTGTTCTGGCCCGATCTGGTCTTCTATTTTTCCGTGACGCCCGAGACCTCCAGCCAACGCATCGCCGCCGACCGCGACCCCAGCTACTACGAAGCCGGGCAGGACATCACCCAGATCGAGAACCCGCTGCAAAGCTACCGCACCTTCATCACCCGCGTGATTGCCGAATACGAGGCGCTGGCGGGGATCTTCAAGTTCGTCACGATTGATGCCGAGCAGTCGGTGTACGATCAGCACCGGCTGATCCGGAGCATCTTTGAGAAAGTCGAACGGCGCTCCTGGGCGGAGTGGAACCAGGAGGCACTGGTCGACTGGCTGGTGCAGCATCCGCGCTTGGCGGTCTAAGCAAAACCATGGCGAATCAAGGTCAATTAATCGCACTCGAAGGCACCGGCGGAGCGGCTCTGGTTCAGGCGTCCAAACGATTGCAGCGCCAGTTGCGTCAGGGCCGGAAGCCAGCGCCACCGGTGTGTACGTGGGACGCCTCGGGAATCTTCCATGAGATCCGCGAAGGTGCGCGCGGCATCCCCGGAGCCTCGCCGCGGACGCTGCTGTTGCTCTATGCGGCGGACCTGGCGTTTCGGTTGCGGTGGCAGATCCGGCCCGCGCTGGAATCGGGCATCACCGTCATCGCGGCGCCGTATCTGGAAACGGCCATCGGTTTCGGCCGGGCCGCCGGACTTTCGTCGTCCTGGCTAAAGGACTTGTTGAGCTTCGCCCCCGCCCCGAGCGGCTGCTACCGGTCGCTTGAGATCACCGGCCCGGCCAGCAAGATGCCGAAGGCCGCCGATAGCTACCTGGAGTTCTGCTTCCAGCAACTCCGCAATACCGAAGGCCGCTGGAACACCGATGAGATCCGGGCCGGGTTTCTGGCGCATCTGGCCGGCCTCGAAAACAAAGGCAAGTGTGTAACGGTGGCGGCCGTAAAATCCACTAAGCCTGTAGGCGGATGATCAAATACCTGGGTGCGCGAGCGTGGATGCGGTGCTGGCTGCTGGTGGCCGGAGCACTGCTCTGCGGACCATCGCTGACGGCGCAATCGGCCTCCGGTACCGGTGCGATCAGCGGCATCGTGCGCAATCCCAAGGGCGAAGGTCTGCCGGACGCGACCGTCGTGGTGACGCATCCGGACCGCGGCGTGCGCCGGGAAGCCGTCACCTCGGAGAACGGTACGTTTAGTCTGCTGGGCCTGCCGCCCGTTCCGGGCTATGTGCTGATCGTCAAGTCCACGGGCTTTGCAGATCAGGAGTACACCGGCCTCGAAGTAGAGACCGGCGTTGAGACGGCGCTCGACGTCACGCTGGACCTATCGCCGCGCCGGACGCGCTTGGTGGTGGAAGAGTCGATTGTGGTGGCGGAGCGAGGCAGCGCGGGCGTCTCCCAAGTGGTCCACGAATCGCAAATTCTCAATCTGCCCATCAATGGCCGCCGCGTGGATAGCTACGTGTTGCTGACGCCAGCGGTGGTGCCGGACGGGGTGACGGGGCTGGTCTCGTTCCGCGGCATCGCCGGGGGGAATGCGTTTCTCACCGACGGCAACGACACCTCGAACCAGTTCTTTCATGAGAACGCGGGCCGGACACGCATCTCCGCCCAGATCTCGCAGGACGCGGTGCAGGAGTTCCAAGTGCTCTCCACCGGCTATTCGGCGGAGTATGGCCGCGCGTCGGGCGGCATCATCAACACGGTGACGCGCAGTGGCTCCAACCGCACGGTGGGCACGGCCTACTGGTTCTACCGCAACCGCGCGATGACGGCGCGAGATCCCCATGCCACCGTCAAGCCACCGGAGCGGCGGCACCAGGCGGGCGCGAGCTTGGGCGGCAAGATCATTCCCGACAAGCTGTTCTACTTCTTCAACGGCGAGATCCACCGGCGCGATTTTCCCATCATCAGCTCGCTCGCGCGGCCGCCGCTGTTTGCCTCGGACGGCAGCTTTCGCGGTACTTGTGAGGCCACCGCTCAGCAGTGCGCTGCGGCACTCGCCTTCGTGCGGCGGAACTTTGGCGTGCTCGACCGGACCTCCGGGTCCGAGTTGGGCTTTGGCCGCATCGATTGGCGGCCATCGGAGAAGAACGCCGTCAGCGCCAGCTTCAACTACCTTCGCTGGACATCGCCCAACGGCTACCAGACCCAGTCCGTGCTGAACAACGGCGAAGCCTTCGGGGCAAATGGAGATTCCAGTGTCCGCACCCGCTACGGCCGCCTGGCCTGGACCGCCACCCCCAACGCTCGCTGGATCAACGAACTGCGCTTCGGCTGGTTTAAGGACCGCCATGGCGACGATCTTACGGCAAGCCTGATCCCCGCCACCGGCACCGTGCAGATCACCATTGAAGGTCAACCCAACCTGGGCGTGCTCTCCGAGGTGCCCCGCCTCAATCCCAGCGAGAACCGATTTCAGCTGGCCGAAAACGTCACCTGGAGCACTGGGAAACACACCGTCCGCGCGGGCGCAGACATCATCCGCACCCAGGAGTATCTGCGCTACCTCCGCAATCGCAACGGCACCTATGAGTACGCCGACTTCACCTCGTTCGCGCGCGACTTCTCGGGCAACACAACCGGCGCCCGCCGCTGGCAAGCCTACTCGCAGCGGTTCGGACGCGAAGTGTTCAACCAGACCATCGGCGACTACAACTTCTACGTCCAGAACCAGCACCGCCTGCTGCCGAACCTCACCTTGAACTACGGCGTGCGCTACGAGTATTCGCATCTGCCGCAGCCCGAAACCGGCCGCATCCCCGTGATCGGCACCAACTTCGCGCCGCGCATTGGTCTGGCGTTCGGGTTCAACCGCGCCCGGACCGTCCTGCGGGCGGGCTACGGCATCTTCTACGCCCGCTATCCCGGCGGTGTGGTGAGTACGCTGTTTCTCGAGAACGGCCTCTACCAGCGTTCGATCCAACTGGAGCGGCGGTTTCTCGCTGATCAGGAATCCGGTCCCGTATTCCCCAACCAGCTGCCGCCCTCGGCCGCCAATAGCAGTGCGCTGGCGGGCCTGCCGACGGATCTCACCATGGCCTCGCCCGACTACCGCAATCCCTACACGCAGCAAGGAGACTTCGGGGTAGAGCATGCCCTCAGCTCCAGCCTCAGCATCAATGCCGCCTATATCTGGAGCCGCGGCGCGCATCTGACGACGGTCCGGGACAGTAACATCGGCCGGCCGGGGGCTCCGATCTACTATTCGATTGAAGACGGCTCCGGCAAGGAGATTGGCGAGTACTCCACGCCCAGCTACCGCCTGATCAACCGCGTGGACCCGCGCTGGCGGCGGATCAATCAAATCGAATCCGGCGGCAACAGTTACTACAACGGCCTGGCCGTGCAGGTGCGGCGGCGGATGCGGCAAGGATGGGAGGGTTTTGCGTCTTACACCTGGTCCCATGCCATCGACTTCAACCAGGGCGGCGGCGCGGACAACATCTTCTTCAGTGAAGGGCCGCGGACGTTGAACAATGCTGACTACCGCGCCGAGAAAGCCTCATCGCAACTCGATCAACGCCACCGCCTCGTAGTCAGCTCCACCTGGGAAGCTCCCGCCTCCGGCACCGGCTCTCTCTACCGGCTGCTGAAGGGTTGGCGTCTCTCCCAAATCTCCACCTTCGCCTCGTCGCAACCCGCCACCGCCCGAGTCTTCGTCTCCGGCGTCCCCTTTCCGGGCGCCGCTTTCAACACCACGCTCAACGGCTTCGGTGGCTCCCCCCGCGTCCCGTTCCTGCCCGCCAGCGGCCTCGACATCGACACCGTCGCCCGCACCGACGCCCGCCTGGCCCGCGTGATCCCCTTGAAAGAGCGGCTCTCACTGCACCTGAACCTGGAAGCCTTCAACCTGCTGAACCACGTCTCCCAAACAGCGGTGAATACCTTGGCCTATGAAGCCAAAGGCGGCGTCCTCCGTCCCATGCCCGGCCTGGGCCAAGGCGTCGAGTCGCAAGGCTACCCCGACGGCACCAACGCGCGGCGTCTGCAGATCAGCATGCGGCTGATCTGGTAAAAGCTCTGCCGCTTATTGCTACTGAGAAGCTACAATCTCCTCCATGACCTGCTCCGTCTTCATCTCTTCCACCAGTGAGGACCTGAAGGAGTACCGCGCGGCGGCGGAAGAGGCCATCAAGCGCTCGGGGCTCTCTCCCGTGGCGATGGAGTATTTCGCGGCCTCCGGCGGCCCGCCGCTGAGAGTGACCAGTTCGCTGGACTTGCCGATGAATCCAGCCGACGCCGGCCGCTGGCCAGAAGACGTCAACTGTTCTCCAATCAAGCAATTGCCTCACACCGAGCCGCGACAGAATGGAGCGGAGTGCCCTCCCAAACGAGCCAGTGTTCCAAGTGGCGGGCGCGTTCGTCGTGACATAGCGCGACGCAGTAGTGCGCGATCAATTGCTGCCGTCTGAGGGCAGCGATGCGCTTTGAGGGCACTCCGCTCCATAACTGTCGCGGCTCAGCGTGAGGCGTTCTCTCGCCCCAACACCGTCGGGTTGCCGCGGTCTTTCCCCCAGGCCACAGGCCTGCACCAGTCCCGTGCACCAGTCCCGTGCACCCTCGCGCAATGGCCTACCATCAAAGAAGCAGTGCTGGTCACCATCAATTCTTCCTCTTCTAAGCGCCCGGACTGGTTGCGCGCGCCTGCGCCGGTCGGTGAGAACTACCGCGACCTCAAAGATCTGGTGACGCGGATGAAGTTGCATACCGTTTGCGAAAGCGCGGCCTGCCCCAACATCGGCGATTGCTGGAACCGGCGGACGGCGACGTTTATGATCGCGGGCAACTTCTGCACGCGGCGGTGCGGGTTCTGCGCGGTGCAGAAAGGCGCGCCGCTGGAGGTCGATTGGGATGAGCCGCGCCGCGTGGGTGAGGCGGTGGCGCAAATGGGTTTGAAGTTTGCCGTGGTTACCAGCGTCAACCGGGACGACTTAAAAGACGGTGGCGCTACGCTGTTCGCCATGACCATCCGCGCCATCCGGGAGCGCAACCCCGGTTGCGGCGTCGAAGTGCTGGTGCCGGATTTCCAGGGCTCGCATGAGGCGATGCAGATTGTGCAGGACGCCCGGCCGGACATCTTGAACCACAACACCGAAACGGTACCGCGGCTCTACAAGCAGGTCCGGTTGGGTGCCCGGTATGAACGGTCGCTTGAAATGCTGGCCTACGCCAAATCGATCCGTGCCGATGTGCCGACCAAGAGCGGGCTGATGCTGGGCTTGGGCGAGACCAACGAAGAAGTCCGCTCCGTCATGCGTGACCTGCGCGCGCATCAGGTGGATATCGTGACGCTGGGCCAGTATCTGCGGCCATCGCCCAAGCACCTGCCGATCATCCGCTATGTGCCCGTGGAAGAGTTCGCGGAGCTGAAGGCTTATGGGCAGCAACTGGGCTTTAAGCACGTCGAAAGCGGCCCGCTGGTGCGCAGTTCCTATCATGCGGACGAGGGTGCCGGCGTCGCTCAGGATCACAGCGTTGCTCAGGATCACAGCGTCGCTCAAGACGCGCCCCCAGTGGACACCACGTGGACGACCTCCGCGCCCAACTCGCACTGCTGAAGCAGCGCCTGGAACGCCAGCGCTCCGCCCAAGCAGAGGTTGAATTCATTGAGGACCCGCTGCCGGGCGAAGAAGTGTCGTCGCCACTGGGCACGCACTGGGAAGCCTTTACGCACTGGGACAACCTGCGCCGCCATGGGTCGTTTGAGATCTCTTCGCTCAACGAAGTGGCGCAGCCTAACTGGGCGTTCCTCGATACCGAGACCACGGGCTTGGCGGGTGGGGCGGGGACGCTCGCGTTTCTGGTGGGCGTGGGCCGCCTGACGCCGCGCGGGTTCACGGTGAAGCAGTACTTCTCGCGGGACTTTGATGAAGAGGCAAGCGTGCTGCATACGCTGGCCGAAGATCTACGCGACGTCGACACGCTGGTCACTTACAACGGCAAATCGTTCGACGTGCCGCTGCTCGAAACACGCTATACGCTTGCCCGGCAGCGGACGCCGTTTGCGCGGATGGAGCATCTCGATCTGCTCTACGACGCTCGGCGCCGGTGGAAGTTGCGGTATGACAGCTGCCGGTTGGTGGAGCTCGAGTCCCAAGTGTTCGGCCTGGAACGCCAGGGCGACGTGCCGGGTAGCCTGATCCCGCAGCTTTACTTTGAGTTTCTCCGCACGCGCCAGCCGCATCGCCTGGTGCCCGTGTTCCGGCACAATGCGCTCGATATTGTGTCGCTGGCGTGCCTGAGTGTCGTGGTGCCCCGCACCGAGCTGAAGCACGCGGCGGAGATGGTGGGCATTGCGCGGTGGCTGAAAAAGCAGGGGCAAGCGGCCGAGGCGATTGAGCTGCTGGAGCGGGCGCACGGGCGTCCGGCCGAGTTTATGCATCTCCCGGCGGCGCGGCAGTATGAGGCGCTGGTCGAGCTCGCCAAGCACTATGAGCGGACCCGCAAGGAGCCTGCGCGCGCGCTCGAGTTCGCCATCGAAGCGCGCCTCTTGAATGGCTGCGATGAGGCGCGCCGTCGCGAGGAACGGCTGCGGCGGAAGGCTACTGCTCCACTTCTACAATCTCCGCGCCCGCCGGCGGAGTGAAGCGGAAGATCCCCGGCGGCACGGCGACATTGCGCTGCTCGGCGGTGAAGGTGAACTCCATCACCGAAGCATCCTGGCCGGTCACCTTTACCTGTGCGATGCGGCCATCGGGCTCGGCCACAAAGCGCACTTCGCGATAGGGCCCCTTTTCTGATTTCGGGATCGCCACGATCTCATTGCCTTCGGTGCGGACCTCGCGGAAGTCTCGCGCAAAGTTCAACCGGCCCAGCAGAAACGCCAGTGGCGCGCGCAGATCGTCGGAGGCCTTCACCTTGCTGCGCTCCGCCCGGTTGGCGTTGGGGACGTAGAGCCACAGGACTTGGCCATCGGTGACGAAGACCTTGCCGTTCTCGTAATCCCAACGCATGCGGCCGGGCTTCAACAGCGTCAAGGAGCCGGTCTCGCGGCGGGCGCGGCCTTGCTGCGCATAGCTCTGCGCAAACTGCATCTTCAGCGACTGCGAAGCGTTGTAGCGCTGTTCGACCGCCAATGCTGCCTGCGGGACGTCTGCCGCCACTAGAGCAACGAACACTAGTCCGATCACGGCGCCAACCTTTCGCGCCGCCACACGCCTTGATCGAGCGTGTAGAGCAGCCGGTCATGCAAGCGGCTCGGGCGGCCTTGCCAGAACTCGATCTCTTGGGCCATCAGCCGGTAGCCGCCCCAATAGTCGGGCAACGGAATTTCGCCTTCTGCGAAACGGGTGGCCATATCTCGATACTGCTGCTCGATGGTTTCGCGACTGATGACGGCGGTCGATTGCCGTGAGGCCCAGGCGCCGATCTGGCTGCCGCGCGGGCGGGAGTGAAAGTAGGCGTCGCTTTCCGTCCGCGAGACGCGCTCGACGGGCCCGCTGACGCGCACCTGACGCTCCAGCTCGCGCCAGTGGAAGCAGAGCGCGGCGTGCGGATTGGCGTCGAGGTCCTGCGCCTTGCGGCTCTCATAGTTGGTGAAGAAGACGAAGCCCGTGTCGACGCCCTTCAGCAGCAAGGTGCGCACACTGGGCCGGCCTTCAGAGCTGGCGGTGGCCACTGACATCGCGTTGACGTCGCGGATCCCGGCGCGTTCGGCGTCCGAGAACCAGCGGTGGAACTGCTCGATCGGGTCAGGGCTGGCGTCATGCTCCAGCAGTCCGCCGTAGGTGTAGTCTTCCCGGAGTTGGGCAAAGGCGTCCATAGCTCTATTGTGGGCTCTCTTGTGGGCCTGATGTGCCGGGCAGCGGGCGAGGTAACACGATGTAGCCGGTCTGCTCATCACCCAGCACTTGATTTTGCTCGCTGCCATAGCGCCACCAATGCCAGCCCACGTAGGCCGCCACAATCGCGTCCAGCTGATCCTCGACGGCCTTCAGCGGCTTGCCAGCCGTGGGGATCGCGGGCAGGCGCCAGGGATGCAGGCCGCGTAGCAGACGGCGGTAGCGATTCATCTCCGGAATGCGGCTGGCGAGAGTCCCCTTCTTGTACTTGATGATGCGGTCGAGTTGGAACAGGCGCACCATCGCGCCATGCGGGTGCACTTCGATCTGGTAGCGCCCGGGAGCTCCTGCGGTGATGGAGGCGGCGTGCGCAAAGCCACGTTCGGAGAGGCTACGGGAAAGGCTCAGCACTCGTGCGGCGAACGGACGCCCCAGGTTCGCCGGATAGCAGCCGGCGTCATAGCGGCCCAGATGGACGTGGGCCAGCCGGTCCACCGGACGCATGCCGGTGGCGTTCGGGATCACTAGCGGAGCATCGACG
The DNA here is from genome assembly GCA_026394055.1 of Acidobacteriota bacterium. Lineage (GTDB taxonomy): Bacteria > Acidobacteriota > Terriglobia > Bryobacterales > Bryobacteraceae > JAPKYZ01. Next base: position 105,504 of record JAPKYZ010000026.1, on the reverse strand, counting down.
GCGGCCATGGCGGGGCCGGAAAATTGGTCGAGCCAGTGGAGCGTTGCCTCCGGCGTGTCGCAGCGGGTGAGCGAGACCAGATTCAGCTCCTCGTCCAACGCTGCGCAGCCGGAAGGCTGGCTTTGCCAACCGAAATCGATGCCCAGAAAAGTCACGATCAATTCCGGGGAAGGTCGCGGAGCGCCTGCAACCACTCATTGGGCACGCGCACGTTGCCTTCGTAGCCAAACCCGAGCTTCAGGCGCGGCTTGTTGTCGCCATGGAAGTCTGAGCCACCGGTCATCGCCAGGCCAAACTCGCGGGCCAGCCGCTGATAGCGCAATGCCTCTTCGAGCGAATGATCGGAGTGGATGACTTCCAGGCCCGCCAAGCCCCGGTCCGCGCAGCGGTGAATGAACTCGGTCTCATTCGCGCCCAGCCGCATCCGGCCGGGGTGCGCGATCACGGGCAATCCGCCCGCTTCCCGCATCCGCGGAATCGCTTCGTCCAGCAGCACGTCTTCCATCGCCACATAGGCGGGCGCGCCTTCGGCCAGGTAGCGGTTGAAGGCTTCCTTGATGTCGCGCACGTAGCCTTTGGCGATCATCACGCGCGCAAAATGGACTCGTCCCGTGACGCCGCGGCCCAGCTGTTTTGCCTCTTCCAGCGTTACGTCCAATCGCAAGCTTTGCAGCTTGGCGGCCAGCTTCAGATTGCGCTCATGCCGGGCCTGATGCTGTTCGGTCAGCCATTTGGTGAAGCTGAGCGTCGGCGGGGTATGCAGAAAATAGCCCAGCAGGTGAACGGGAAACTCGGCCGTTCGCGTCGAAAGCTCGATGCCGCAGACGAGTTCCAGGCCATGCTCCAATGCAGCGGGCCGGGCGAGCAGGTAGCCTTCGAAGGTGTCGTGGTCGGTGATGGCGATGGCGTCCAGGCCCGCTGCTTTCGCCGCCGCCATCAGATCGTCGGGTGACGTGGTGCCGTCCGATTGGTTGGTGTGTGTATGGAGATCAATCAAAGCGGTAAAGCCGTTGCTCAAGCGCGCCCCGAAACCGCCGGGCCCAAAGGCACGATGCTCGCAGGGCGAACTACTATAGTAGCGATGCGACGCAGTCTGGCTGTGCTCTCTTTTCTTCTTCTGGCTTCCTGCATGAAACCTCGCGACCCTATTGCCGACTGGCTGCTGTTTGAAGATGACTACTTCAACGAACTGTTCGCCGCCGCGCCCACCTTTGGGGTGATGAGCGGTTATCACCAGTACGACGCCGAAGTGGAGGACATGAGTGAGGCCGCCGTCGCCAAGCGCATCACCGCGTTGAAGGCGCAGGCTGCGCGCCTAGCCGCGATCCCGAAGGATCGGCTGGAACCCGCGCAACAGATCGACTACGATTTTCTCGCTGCCCGCATCGACGGCGAACTGCACGACACCGATGTGATCCGCGCCTGGCGCACCAACCCGATGGGCTACGTTTCGATGCCCGGCTCCGTGGTAGACGTCATCATGAAGCGCAACTTCGCGCCCGCCTCCGAACGCGTCCGCAGCGTGGTGGCGCGCCTCCACGGCATCCCGCTGATGGTGGCCGCGATGAAGGCCAATGTCCAGAATCCGGCGCCGGAGTTGACCGATCTGGCGGCGCGGCTGGCCGCCGGTTCAGTGAGCTATTTCCGGCACGACGTCGCCATCTGGGGCCGTGCGGCGGCCAAAGATGACCTAGTGCTGTTGGGCCAGTTCGAGTCAGCCAATGAGGCGGCCGCCAAGGCGCTCGAAGACGCGGCGGCATGGCTGAAGAACGACTTGATGAAGCGCTCCAAGGGCGGCTACGCCATTGGAGCGGATGCGTATCGGAAGAAGCTGAAGTTTGACGAAATGGTGGACCTGCCGCTCGACCCGGTGCTGGCCATCGGCGAACGGAATCTCGAGAAGGACTACCAGGCGTTTGTCGAGACGGCGCGGCTGATTGACCCCAAGAAGACGCCCGCCGAAGTGATGGCGATGTCCGGCGCCGCCCATCCCCCGGCCGATGACCTGCTGCCCGCCGTACGCCGCACCGCGGATGGCATCCGGCAGTATCTGATCGACCATGACATCGTCACCGTGCCCAGCGAAGTGCGCGCGACGGTGGTCGAAACGCCGCCGTTCATGCGCAGTGGAACCTATGCCGCTATGGATACTCCGGGCGCCTATGAGACCAAGGCGACGGAGGCTTACTACTACGTAACGCCGGTGGAAAAGGAATGGCCCGCGGCTCAGCAAGAAGAGCACCTGCGCCTGTTCAACAAGTACACCATCGACATCGTGACCGTGCATGAAGCCTACCCCGGGCACTACGTGCAGTTCCTCTACGCGCCCAAGTTCCCCACCAAGACCCGTAAGCTGCTGTTCGCCTACTCTGCCGCTGAGGGCTGGGCGCACTACACCGAACAGATGATGATCGAGCAGGGTTTTGGCGGTGCCGATCCGCGCTACAAGCTCTCGCAGTTGTCAGAAGCGCTGCTGCGCGATTGCCGCTACGTGGCCGGGATCAAGCTGCACACCCAGGGCTGGACCATCGGCCAGGCGACCGAGCTGTTCATCACCAAAGGCTTTCAGGAACGGGCCGTGGCGAAGGAAGAGGCGCGGCGGGGCGCCTTTGATCCGCTCTATTTGGCCTACACGCTGGGCAAGCTGCAGATGTTGAAGCTCCGCGCAGACTACCAGGCCAAGCTGGGCCCGGCGTACACGCTGAAGAAGTTCCACGACGCGTACTTGCGCCAGGGCTCGCTGCCGATCACGCTGATCCGGCGCGCGATGCTGGGTCCGGACTCGGGTCCGAGCTTGTAGGGCCGCTTGGCCTCTGGCCGGCTTTGACGAGCAAGCTGACGCGTGGGGCTGAACAGTGCGGCCTAGACCAGCGACAGCCCGCAAGTGTCACCCATGTCGCCGGGCCAAATGAGTTACCCAACGGCCGAGCGGCCACAACCCGGACTAGTGGCAGCCGTGGGAGCAAGCCGGCTGATCCGTGGGCGGCGACAGCGCTTCCAGCAGCTTGCAATCACGCTTGGGAGCGGCGCAGTCCTTGGCGCAGAGCATCGCTTCCAGTTCGCGCTCCAGCCGTTGCAACGTCGCAATGCGGTCACGGACCTCGGCCAGCTTGTGCTCCGTGGCAGAGCAGACATCGCCGCACGTGGTGTCTTCGGCGGCGGCTAATGCCAGCAGTTCTTCAATTTCGGTAAGGGAAAAACCCAGGCGCTGGGATTCGCGGATGAAGCGGATTTGCCGGATGGTGGCTTCGGGGTATTGCCGATAGCCGCCTTTGGGGGGCGGCTGCCGGATCAGTCCGCGGCGCTCATAGTAGCGGATGGTTTCCACACCCACTCCTGCTTCCTGAGCTGCCGCGGAGATCGTCATCTGAGTCAACTACTGCTTCGGCTTGCAGCAGGAACAGCTACATCCACAGTTGCACTGGCACGTGCAAGCAGTAGAGCAGCCTTCACCACATCCGCCTTCGCAGATGCAGGCTTCACAGCATTTGGTGTTTTCGGCCATTGAAGTACCTCCTTCTATTCCACCATAGGGTCCGTACCATGGTACGGAGTCAAGCAGAATTTTCGAGAGGCACGAAAAAATCTACTTCACTTCAACAGGAACGCTGGCCTTGACGTTTTCCCACTCCAGTTGCAGCGTGCCCTTCTTGCCTTCGCCGGTCAGCGTGTACTTCAGGTTCTCCACCAGCTCCGCGGGCTTGGCCATCGTCATCTTCACCCGGCCCAGATCGTTGGCGGCGCTGTAGGAAAGGCCCCACTGGCCGGTCTGCTTGCTGACAACCAACTGCCACTGTCCGGGGTTCGAGAGCTCGACAAACAGCGTGTAGTCGCCCTTGGGCACCACCAGGCCCCCGAGGTTCAGATCCGCTTCGGTATGCAGAGCGGTGGCGGAATTGGCGCCCGCGCGCCACACCGGGTACGTGCGGTCATGGCTGATCAAGCCATCGGCGGAAAAGATCTTTCCGGCGCGGCCATTCACGCGGGGCGAAGCGTACTTGATGCTGACGGCGGCGCCACCGTAGGACTTGGTCTCGGTGACGCTGGGGCTCTGGCTGAAGGCGGCGACGGTGGCCAGGGCAAAGCCGGCCCATAGCCTTATGGACTTGGTCATCATGGGTCTCCGTTCGAGGGAAAGTGGGGATTACTCGGCTTCGATGTTCTCACGAAACCGGCCACCGGAGGGAGAGATTCACCCCGCTTCCGGCTTAGGCCGCCCCAGCGGCGGAGGCGGGATAGCCTCGTGGCGAAGTGCCTTCAGCCGATTCGGCCCGGATCCGCCGAAACTCGGCTTCGGCGCGCAGGAAGGCCTGCACCACATCGGGGTCAAAGTGCCGGGCGCTTTCGGCCGTGATGATCCGCACGGCCTCCTGGTGGGAGAAGGCTTCCTTGTAGACCCGCTTGCTGACCAGCGCGTCGTAGACGTCCGCCACGGCCATCAGGCGAGCCGCCAAGGGGATTCCCTCGCCGCTCAAGCCTTGCGGGTAGCCACGGCCATCCCAACGCTCGTGGTGGCTGTAGACGAGCTCATAGGCGGTCCGGAAAAACGTTTCATCGTTCAGCCCAGAGCGGTCCGAGGCCTTCTGCAGAACATCACGCCCGAAGACGACATGCTGCCGGATGACAAGCAGCTCCTCGGCCGTCAAGGAGCCGGCTTTGCGCAAAATGTGATCCGGCACGCCCACTTTGCCGACATCGTGAATCGGTGCCAGCTGCACCATCAGCCGGATGGTCTCTTCGGACATGACCCCGGTATACTTCGGGTCATGCGAGAGCGCCCGGCACAGGACGCGCATGTAGCGTTCAATGCGTTGCAGGTGATCACCCGTTTCCGGGTCCCGCATCGTCGTCAATAGAGCCAGAGCATTCAGGATGAAATGCTTGGCCGAGGCCACCTGATGCAGAGAAGCCTGATTCCGCTGCCGCACCCAGCGCAGCTTCAGCGCGGCACAGGCCGATGAACTTCCCGCAATGGCCAGCGTGGCGTAGAGCGGCGTCACGAACACGCCGCCTTGCAGCAGCAGGGCCAAGCTCCCGGCCCACAGCAACACCGCGATTCCGACACAGGCGGCCGAAGCCGTAAAGATCCGGTATCGGGCATACAGCTGCGGCGTGATCAGCCACACCAACAGCATCAAGGCGCCGGCGGCCAGCCCACCCGATTCCGCCACCTGGAAGAAATCACCCGCCAACAGATTGTCGGCCACCGTCGCGTGCACCACCGCAGTTCCCAGAACACGGCCCCCGCTGGACAGCGGCGCCGCCAGGCCGCCCGCAAAGGTGCCCACCACCACCAGCTTGCCGCGCAAGTCAGGCTCGGCCGTCGCATCTCGCATCAGCCGCCCAGCACTGTAGTGCGGCAACCCGGAACGTGGCAACCCCGGTTCGGCGTCGCGAAAACGCAGCATCCATTCCCCGGCGGGAGCCCGGACCACCGCCGCGGATTGGGAGGCTTTCGCCTGGTAGAGCTGAAGAGCCGCGATCCCCAGGCCGAAGTCCATCTGGTCACGAAAGCGAATCCCCAGCGGTGCCCGGCGCACCACGCCGTCCGGGTCCAACGTGACGTTCAGAAATCCGTGCGCCGCTGCCGCCCGCTCAATCGCCGGTGCGGAACAGACCACCGACATCGCTTCAGGAACGGCGCCGGAACTTTGAACGTTGCTGGCGCCCCCGCTCGCTGGGGCTTGGCCCCCCACCACGCAGCCGCCCGCCAACGCGGGCTTACCGTCAAACCGGAACCAGTGCCCCAACGTCACCGGCACCGCTGCCAAGGCAGCCGTCAGGGGAGCATCGGATTCCTGCCCGTCCGGCTCCGGAAACACAAAATCCAGGGCCACCGCCGCCGCTCCCGCCGCCGCCAGCGTGTGGATCAACTGCGCCACCCGCGCCCGCGGCCACGGCCAACGGCCAAACTGCGCCAAGCTGGCTTCGTCCACTTCCACCAGCGCGACCTGCCCGGAAGCCTCTCCCGGACCCGCCACGTCCGCAAAGCTGTCAAAAAGCCGGACCGTCGCCTGTTGGGCCGCGCGAGGAAAGCTGGCCACACCGGCGGCCACAGCCAAGCACACGGCTGTGCAGGCGGTGACGTATTGGACAACCATCGATTGACGGACCTTCATCGAACCCCGCACCCATTCCAGCCAAGGGACATCCTGCATCGAGACCACCAAACCGCACAATTTCCTGCCGGAAAATATGAAATAGCACTCAATATTCTAGGTGGTATTCAATGCGCCAATTCGAAATGTGAAAGTAGAGAATAAACACAGTTTGACGCAGACGGCAAGGAGTTTTTGTCGGGGTGCCGCTCCCCGCCGGAATGCGCTGGAACCGTTGCGCCATGGCGTCTAGCCCCATTGGCATAATGGGAATACCCCCTTTTGCGCAAACTCTGGTTTATTATTTAAGCATCAATGTATCTATGGGGAATACTTTCACAGTTGTTTCAGATTTTCCATTTCTGGCGCGACGATCAGCCGCGGTCAGAGGCCGCCAGATGACAACCGGACAACTAAGTATTCACAAGGTTGTCAGCAAATTCTCAGCGATTCTGCGTCCGCCGTGGGCTGGCTAAGCCAGACTTTTTAGGATTGGATTAGCCCGGCCGTCAGTGACCGGACGGTCCGCCGCCCAGCCAGGGCTTCAGATCAGGAAACAAAAAGGCGCGCGTTTCCGCCTCATCCAGTTGCCCCGCCAGGATCAGCCGGGCGCCGGAGTCTAGCTTGGCCGCCGGAGATTCGCCCCGCAGCTTCAGCCCGATCGACCGCGCCGATTCGTAGCCCATCTTGAAGGGGTCCTGCACCACCAGCGCGTCAATCCAACCCTCGCGCAGATCCTTCACCAGCGCCTCGGACGCATCAAAGGCCACCATCTTCACCCGCCGCGCCTGGCGGGATTTCAGCGCCTGCACCGCGCCCATCGAGCTGGATTCGTTGTCGGCAAAAACACCTTTCAGATCCGGATGGGCGCTGAGCACATTCTCCGTCGCCGCCATCGATTTGGCTTGACTGGCCATGCCGTACTGCATGGCGACAATCTTGATCGCGGGAAACTTGGTCTCGATCTCGTTCTGAAACCCTTCTTCGCGCTCCATCGTGGCGGCGCTGCCGGGCATAAAGCCGATCACCGCCACCTTGCCCGATTTCCCGATCACCTCCGCCAGACGCCGGGCCGCCATGCGCCCGCCCTCGCGATTGTCGGTGGCCACATAGGACACCGGCTTGTCGCTATCGAGCGCGGAATCAAAGATCGCCACCGGAATGCCTGCCTTCGCGGCCCGCTCCACCACTCCGGCCAGGGCTTTGCGATCCACCGGCGCCAGCGCGATGCCCGCCACTCGCCGGTTGATCATGCTTTCGACAATCTCGATCTGGCGGCTGGAATCGATCTCGAGCGTGGGCGCGTTCCATTCCACCCCAAAGCCGAACTCGCGCGACGCCTTCACTGCGCCCGCATGCACGGTCTGCCAGAAGATGTGGTTAGCGCCCTTGGGCACCACCCCGACAATCGGCTGGCCGGAGCGGCTGCAGCTGACCGTCAGCAGCAACAGGGCCGCCAGGCACCACTTAGCCAGACAAGGCTTTCGAAGTTTGCGCATCATGGAACAGTATGCCTCTAGTGAAGGTAGCCAGTCGCGCCCTGCTTGAACGGTTCGGGGTCACCGAGCATCTCATCGGTGATGACCGCATCGCCATCTGCCGCGTGGGCGATCAAATTCATGCCATCGATGGGCTCTGCCCCCATCGCGGCGGCCCGCTGGCCCAGGGCGCTCTGCATGGCCGGATGCTGGTGTGTCCGTGGCATGCCTGGGAGTTTGATTGCGTCACCGGCGAAAGCGACTTCAACCCGGACGTGAAGCTGAAGACCTACCCCGTCACGCTTGAAGGCGACGACGTCCTGGTCGAGATCGAGTAGCTACGCCCGGTGCCCGAACTGCCTGAGGTCGAAACCATTGCTCGCGTGCTGCGGCAACACCTGCTGGGGCAGCGGCTGGATGGCGCACGCCTGAACGCGATTGCGCGCCACGGCAAAGCGCTGCTGTTCGATTTCAGCGGCGCGATCACCGGGCGCGAGCGGCTGGTGGCCCGTCTGGGCATGACGGGCACCCTACGGCTGAATGCGGCGCCTGACAAGCATACGCAGGCCGTGCTTCAGTTCGACCGCGACGCGCTGGTCTATAGCGACATCCGCAAGTTCGGACGGCTGATCTGGAGCAACGAGCCGCTGCATCTGGGACCCGACATTCTGGCGCTCCCCGCGGCGGAGCTGGCCCGCAGGCTCAGCCACCGGGAGCGAGCGATCAAGCCACTGCTGCTCGACCAGATGCTGGTGTCGGGCCTGGGGAACATCTACGTCGATGAGTGCCTGTTCGCCGCGCGCATCCACCCGTTGACGCCCGCCAGTCAGATCGATGCCGCAGCATTGAGCCAAGCGGTCACCAGCATCCTGGAAGCCGCCATCGCAGCGGGAGGCTCCACCATCTCTGACTTCTACGACCCCCTCGGCCGCCCCGGCCGCTACCAGGAACAGCACCGCGTCTACGGCCGCGCCGGGCAGCCTTGCCCCCGCTGCCGCACTGCCATCGTCAGGACCCTGGTCGCCCAACGCGGCACGCACCTCTGCCCCAGTTGCCAACCCCTCGCCCAGTGAAGAGTGCTAGCGGCCGCTGCTTGGTTTGGCATTAAACCAGATGCCGTTGGGAGCACCGGAGCGCGCCGACACGATATCCGGCCAACCGTCTCCATCAAAGTCGCCAAAGGCCACGCCGTACACTGTGCCCTTGCCGTCATTCCAGGGAACCTCGCGGAAGCTGCGGCCCTGCTCGGAGTTGAGGTACACCGACCCGGGCACCTGAACGTAGCCCACGATGATGTCCGGCCGATTGTCGCGATTCAAGTCCGCGATGGCCAAACAGTATGGGGGCCGCTCGGGGCCGGGAAGCCTAACCGGTTCTCCGAACTGCCGCCTGCCTCGATTGAAGAGGACAAAGGTGGCCTTGAGCCGTTCATCAATAATCGCCAGATCGGGCCGTCCATTGCCGTCAAGGTCGCCCGCCGCGCCCATACGGACCCAAGCATTCGCTGGCCCTACCTTGGTCGTGGCCGGGAAGTGACCCTTGCCGTCGTTCCAAAGCAGGACGCTTTGGCCGCCGTCGCGATGAGGCACAAACAGGTCAGGCGCGCCGTCGCCATCGAAATCTGCCGCAACAATCGAGGTGGCCGATTCGGTTGGCAGTGGTTGGCAAGCCTCAAAACGCCCTTTGCCATCGTTGACACAGACGTAACTCGGCTGGGGGACTGGGGTTCCGGGTTTCCCGTCCACCAGGTCCGGATAGTCGCCGCGGTTGGCGGCAACGATGTCCGGATGGCCGTCACCGTTAAGGTCCGCCAGTGTCACGTACCGTGTGCTCCACTGGGGCTGGCCGAATGTGCCGAATTCGGTGTAGAGACCCTTGCCGTCATTCAAGTAGACAAGTTTGCGATCAGGCGCATCGTTGCTGACCACGATGTCTAGGTCGCCGTCGCCATCGACATCGGCCAGCGCCGCGGAATAGGTGCGGTCGGGCGCCGCTCCTAGGTTACTAGCGAGGTAGCCGCCCTGGCCGTCGTTCAAGAGCACGCGATTGAACAGCGGCCAATGCCGCCCCTTGCCCAGAACAATGTCCGGCCGGCCGTCACCGTTGATGTCTCCCGTGCTTACACCGGCCGAGGTTTCGCCTTTCTCTTCAAGCAGGAGTACGCGATCAAAAGAACGCAAAGCCGCAGTCAATGCCGGTCGTGTCTGAGCCCACAGAGCAGTTGCAAGCAGCGCTCCCGCGATCATTCCCACCATCTTGTGATTGAGCCGCCGCAGGCCAGTCAAGAACAATCCGTCTCCATGCAACGATTGTAGCCAGCGTGGCGATCGGCCGGTGAGTAGCCGGAGAAGCCGCCGTGCAAGTGATCGTGGCTACGCCCGCGCAGCAACGGCGGGTTCTTCTTCAAAATCACCCGTCGGCAAGTCCACGCCTTCCCAGCGAGCCACCACTGCGGCCGCCAAGCAATTGCCCAGCAGGTTGACGCTGGTGCGGGCCATGTCCATAAAGGCATCGACACCGAGGATCAGCGCCACGCCTTCCATCGGCAGGCCGAAGGTGGCGATGGTGCCGGTGAGGATCACCAGCGAGGCGCGGGGCACCGCGGCCACGCCTTTCGAGGTCAGCATCAACGTCAGCATCATGAAGATCTGCGTCGAGACCGGCAGTTCGATGTGGGCGGCTTGGGCGACAAACACGCTGGCCAGCGCGAGATACAGCGTGGAGCCGTCCAGGTTGAAGCTATAGCCCAGCGGCAGCACGAAGGTGACGATGTGTTTGGGGACGCCGAAGCGCTCCATGCGGTCCAGCGCCTGCGGCAGGGCCGCTTCGCTGGAGGCCGTGGAGAAGGCCAGCAGCCAGGGCTTCCAGGCGGTCTGGACAAAGCGGCGCATCGGGATGCGGGCGATGACGATCACCGCGCCCAGCACCACCACCACAAAGACAATCAGCGCCAGATAAAGCGTTCCGACGAGTTTGGCCAGGCCCACCAGTGAGCCCAGGCCGTTCTTGCCCACCGTCACCGCAATGGCGGCGCCCGCACCCAATGGGGCCAGGTAGATGACGTATTCGGTGTACTTAAACATCACCTCCATCACCGCTTCGCACCAGCCCACCACCGGCTTGGCCTTGTCGCCGACCGAAACGCAGGCGATGCCGAACAGCACGCTGAAGATCACGATTTGTAGTACGTCGCCCGTCGACATCGCTTCGATGATGCTCTTGGGGAACATCTTCTCCATCGTTTCGGCGAAGGTGAGTTTGGTGGCGGCCAACTGCGCCGCGCCCGCGACGGGCAGGGTGAGGCCGTCGCCCGGGCGGAAGACGTTCACCATCACCAGGCCGATCACCAGTGCCAGCGACGTCGCCACCAGGAAGTAGCTCATCGATTTGGCGCCAATGCGTCCCATCGTCGAGACGTTGCCCGATTTGGCAATGCCGTACACCAGTGAGGCGAAGATCAGCGGCGCAATGATCGATTTGATCAAGCGGATGAAGATGTTCGACACCACGGACAATTGAACGGCAAAAGAGGGCGCCAGGGCGCCAATCGCAATGCCGGCGACGGTGGCAATGATGATCCACGTCGTCAAAGAAATCTTTTTCATCGACTCTCCTCGAGCGGGGGCCGCCCGGCCAACTGGCCTAGCGCTCGCCCCATTTCAGCTTTTCCCGCAAAACGTCAAAGAATAGCAGTTTTGGCGGTCGAATCAGATGGACGGCATGGTCCGAACGGCGGCACAACACGTGATCGCCCTTCTTGAGAGGTTCGCCGACTTGACCATCAATCGTCAACCAGGCATCGTTGTCTTCGGCCAGATTGGCGAGATTTACTTCGCTGGAGGCCGGGACGATGACGGGCCGGTTGGTCAGCATGTGGGGGCAGATCGGCGTCAGCGCCAGTGCCTCCACGGTGGGGAAGATGATGGGTCCCCCGGCTGATAGCGAATACGCGGTGGACCCCGTGGGCGTGGCCACAATCAATCCGTCGGCCTTGTAGCGGCAGACAAAATGCTTGTCCACGCGCGCCTCGAGATCAATCATCCGGGCCAGCGCCGCTTTGGTGATCACCACGTCGTTCAGCGCGTGATAAGTGGAAATCGCTTGACCCTCGCGGTGCACCTCGCAGGCCAGCATGCGCCGCGTGCCCACGCGTTGTTCGCCATTCAGCGCCTTGGCCAGCTCGACATAGATCTCCTCCACCGTGATGGCTGTGAGGAAGCCCAAGCCACCCAGGTTGACGGGGAACAGCGGGATCTCGCGGCCCTTCACGGCCCGGGCGGCCGAGAGTAGCGTCCCGTCGCCCCCCAGCACGATCACCATCTGCGTGCCATCCGGCACGTCGTCCCGAGCGATGGCGGTGATGCCGGGGGCGTAAGCGGCGGTCGCTTCATCGCACCGGGCCGTGATTCCGCGCTCTGCCAGCCAAGCCAGCAGATGCGGCACCAATTCGTAGGCCGCGGCCACGCCGGGCTTGGACACGATACCGATCTGCGTCGTCTTGTTCATTCGGTCAACGCCTTATCATCTCGCGCCACGTTCTCTTCCCGTGGTGGACGCCGGGCATACAGCAGGAATTCGCGATTGCCTTCAGCGCCTAGAATGGGGGAGTCTATCAGGTCTGTCAAGAAGCCGAGTTGCTCGACAAACTGGCGGACCTTCTGGCAAGCCGCCTGGTGCAGCTCTGGCTCGCGCACAATGCCCCCTTTGCCCACCTGCTCCCGGCCCACTTCAAACTGCGGCTTGATCAGGATCACCATCTCTCCATCCGCTGCCAGCACGCCCGCCATCGCGGCGGCGATCAGGGTGACGGAGATGAAGCTGACGTCGGTGACGATCAACGAAACCGGCTCGCCCAGATCGGCGGGTGTCAGGTGGCGGGCGTTGAGGTGATCCTTCACCACCACTTGGGGATGGGTTTGCAGCTTCCAATCAAGCTGCGTGTCCCCGACGTCGATCGAGAAGACTTTCGCGGCGCCGCGCTGCAGCAGACAGTCAGTAAAGCCGCCGGTGGAGGCACCGACATCGGCGCAGACCAGACCCCACGGGTCAATCCGCCAATGGTCCAGCGCCGCCGCCAGCTTAAAGCCACCACGGCTGACATAGGGCATCTGCCCCAGCAGCTCGACGCGGCAACTGGGGCTGTAGTTGTGTCCGGGCTTGGTGGCCTTCTGGCCATCCACCATCACACAACCGGCCAGAATCAATGCCTGGGCCTTCTCGCGCGACGCCGTCAGGCCCCGCCCCACCATCAGGACATCCAGCCGCTGGCGCATCTCAGGCTTTGCGGTGAACGATCAAGTCAGCAATGTCGCGCAGCGGGCCGCCGCGTTCGCCAAAAATGGACAGCGCTTCGCGGGCCGCCAGGCGTTCTTCTTCCGCCATCTTCTTGGACCGATCGAGTCCATAGACCGCCGGAAACGTGATCTTGTGCTGCGCCGCGTCCTTGCCCGCGGTCTTGCCCAACTCCTCCGACGAAGCCTCCACATCCAGGATGTCGTCGACAATCTGGAACGCCAGCCCGGCATGCTCACCATAGGCGGTCAACGCGGCCAACTGCGCCTCGGACGCACCGGCATAGATCGCCCCGATGCGCACACTACACCGCAGCAGAGCGCCGGTCTTGGCCCGGTGGATCATCTCCAGGCGCTCGGCCGTCGGCGGTTGGCCTTCGCCTTCGATGTCGTGCACTTGCCCAGCAATCATGCCGCCGCGCGTCCCGGCAGCCTGCGCCACTTCCACCACCAGCCGCGCCCGCACTTGATCACTCACTTGCGGCAAGCTGGCCAGAATCTCAAACGCCAGCGTACACAGAGCATCACCGGCCAGGATCGCCATCGCTCCGCCGAAAACTTTGTGGCACGTCAGCCGGCCGCGCCGGTAATCATCGTTGTCCATGTCCGGCAGATCATCATGGATCAGCGAATAGGTGTGGATCAGTTCAAGCGTACAGGCCGCGTCCGCAATGCCCGCCACGTCATCAGCGACCGCTGCCGCCGCCTCCATGGCCAGCACCGGCCGGATGCGTTTGCCACCGCCAAACAGGCTGTAGCGCATCGCCTTGTGGATCGTCGCCGGATCGGCCGTCTCCACGGGAACCCAGCGTTCGAGGGCCGCCTCGACCTGGGGGACGAAGCGCTTCATCCCTGGCGCGGCGAAGTGGCGCCGCTGGGCGTGGCGAACGGTTCGGCAGTCACAGTGCTGCCTTTGCGGACCAGCATCTCGACGCGGGTCTCCGCTTCTTCCAGTTGCTTACGGCAGATTTGCGAAAGCTGCATGCCTTTTTCAAATAGCTCGAGCGCGCGCTCAAGCGGGACCTCGCCGCTTTCCAGCTCTTGCACCACCGCTTCCATCTCGTCCAGGCTTCGCTCGAACGACTGGGGCGACACGGCTTGAGCGGTCGGCGTGGCCAGCGTCTTGTTGGGAGTCTTTTCCGTCACTCGACTCCTGTTTTAGCATGCGGAGTTCCTCAAGCGACAGTTCCCGGACCTGGCCCACCGGCAAGTCACCGATCGTGAGTGAGCCAATCCGGGTCCGCACCAGCTTCTCCACGCGGCTGCCCACCGCCTCCACCATCCGCCGCACTTGCCGGTTGCGGCCTTCGGTGATGATGATTTCGAGAAACGAATGCGTCTCGCTATCCATCAGCCTCCGCACCTCGGCCGGGCGCGTGGGGCCGTCGTCGAGCAGCACGCCTTGCCGCAGTGCCGCGACCGACTCCTCACTCACCGGGGGGTGACATTTCACCTGATACGTCTTGGCGACGTGAAACTCCGGGTTGGTCAGGCGCTCCGCCAACTGCGTGTCGTTGGTCAGCAGTAGCAGGCCGCTTGAATCCTGATCCAGCCGTCCGACGGGTGAGATGAACTGCTCAATGCCGGTCAGCAGATCGTAGACGGTGGGGCGGCCTTCCGGGTCCTTGTAGGTGGTGAGGTAGCCGGTGGGTTTGTAGAGCAGTAGATAGAGCCGCTTTTGCCGCGTCAACGGGCGGCCGTCGAAGGTGACGTGGTCCTGATCGAAGGTCACCCAATGATCGGGGTTTTCAATCACGCGGCCGTTCACCGCCACCCGGCCCGCATGAATCCAGGACCGCGCCTCGGTCCGCGAGCCGAGCCCGGCTTTCGAGATCACGCGCTCCAGCGTCTTCTGCGGGGCGTCGCGTTCCGGAGGCGGAGGTACGCGCTGCTTTGTCGGCTGCTTCACGGGTTGCTTCATTGGCCCCCGGGCACCGGCTGATAGACCGGCTCAAACTCGCCCTTGGCGGAGAAGACCACCACGCCGTGCGGCGCTGCCTTCACGGGCAGCTCAAACGCCGCCGCCGGACCATGTTGCCGCGCCCGGGCCACCATGGGGTGAAAGCGCATGCCGTTCTCGCCTGTGTAGCGCACCAGTTCCTCCACCAGCACCACCTCCGCGTCTTTGGGCGCACTCACTGTTAGCTTGCCCTTGCGGCGCTTGATCGAGACCTTCGCCACCGGTGCCGCAGCAGCCGGCAGGCGTTCGGCGAGCCGCGCCTCCAGCCTCTCCCAGGCCGGTACAGCGCGGGACCGGGGGCCGCCGGTGGTCATCGCCTGGCCATCGATCACCATCAGCGGAATCCCCGGCTCCCCCGCCTCGCGCCACCGGGCGGCGGAGTCCGCGTTGCTCAAGGGATCAGGCACCGGGATGTTCTGGTGATACATCACCACAATCAGATCCTTGCGGCGGTAGCGTTCGAGCGCCGCATCGACAGCCAGGCTCGAAGCCACGCAGGGCGGACACCCAGCGCCAGTGAAGACTTCCAGCAACACCGTGTGCCCGCCCACCGGGCGCTCAAACGGCGTCACCTTCACCGGGTTGGGCCACACTTCGCGGTACAAGGCGTCCACCTGCGCGCGGAGAGCAGCATCTTCGGGGGCGAGCTTTTCCTCGATCACAAGGGTCAGCAAATTAATTCGCGGCCTGTCGGCCTCCGGCACCGCCGCCGCCAGTTCGGCCGCCCGCTGCCTGAGTGCGGGCACGCCTTGTTCCGCCGCTAACTCCAAGATGGTGCGGCGGATACGCTCCGCTCCAGCGGTGCGCGGATACTGCTTCAGCACCTGTTCCAGCGCCGCCATGCGCGCGGCGGGGTCGGCCAGACGCCGGGCTTGTTCGAAGGCGCGCTGGTCCGGCGGCAGCAATTGCGCCAGCACCAACGCGATCACAGCACAGTGCATGCTCTATGATCGCTGTTAGAGGGTCGCAAATAAAAAGCACTGGGCCAAAACGCTCAAGGGGTGCTGTGGTGGACCGAAGTGGGGAATCGATAACTTGGCGCTGCTAATTCGCGGAGCCCGCCAGCTGCTCACGCTGCGCGGCTCTTCGTCGCCCCGCCGTGGGAGCGAAATGGCGGAGCTCGCCATCATTGAAGATGGCTCCCTACTAATCTCCGAAGGCATCATCCGGGAAGTGGGCCCGTCGCGCCGGATTGAGAATTTGGCCGTGGCGCGGGAGGCGCACGAGATCGACGCCAGCGGCCACGTCGTCATGCCGGCCTTTGTCGATTGCCGCGCACAACTGTTCGACGCCGCCCGCCGCGGCCGCACCGGTCTGACGCCCACCCGGCTGGAACTGGAGGCGCGGGAACTGCTGCGCTTCTTCATCCGGCATGGCACGCTGACCGCGGGCATCTATGCGGCGGACGCGCGCGAAACCAAGCTGCTGGCACCGCTCAGCGCCAATCTGATGGATCTGCTGGCGCTTGATCCGCCAGTTGCTGAAGCCGCGGCGGCGGCCGTCGGTGCGGCAATGCGGCCACCCACCACCAGCGGCCGGGTCCGCGAGGCAGTGGCTCGTAGTGCCCGCTACTGCGAAGATCCGCGCGATGAACTGGATCTGCTGGCCGGGTCCACCACCACCGCGCTGCTGCGGCCCCAAGCGCCCTATCTGCGCCATCTGATCAACATGGGCGCGGCCATTGCGCTCACCAGCGGCTTTGGCGAATCCGCCCGCGCCGTCTTCAGCATGCCGATGGTGATGGCCGAGGCTTGCGCTCAACTGGACCCGGCGGAGGCGGTGGCCGCCGTCACCATCAATGCCGCCCACGTGCTGGGCATTCCGCGCCTGGTGGGGTCACTGGAAGTGGGTAAGCAGGCCGACGTGCTGCTGCTCGATGTCCGCGACTACCGGGATCTGGTCCGCCATGCGGGCGCCAATCTGGTGTCGAAGGCGATCAAGCGGGGACGCCTGGTCTATCAACAAGGAGCAGTGGAATGGCCCGACGACTGATTGAAGCCGTCCCCAACTTTTCTGAAGGGCAGGACCCGCGCATCGTCGGCCGCCTTGCCGATGTGATCGCGGCGGTCGCTGGCGTCACCGTGCTGGACCGGACCTCCGATGTCGACCACCACCGCAGCGTCATCACCTTCGCCGGCGCCCCGGAACCGGTGCTCGAAGCCGGCATCCGCGCCGTCGGCGAAGCGGCCCACTTGATCGATCTGCGCACCCATGCCGGCGTCCACCCCCGCGTCGGGGCTTGCGATGTGCTGCCGTTTGTCCCCGTCGAAGGGGTGACCCTGGCCGAGTGTGCCGAGCTCGCCCACCGGGCCGGCCACGAGATCTGGCAGCGTCACCAGATCCCAGTCTTCTTCTATGAAGCCGCCGCCTTGACGCCGGAGCGGCAGCGCCTGGAACTGGTGCGCCGGGGCGGCTTTGAAGCGCTCACCACCCGCCCGGATCCGCCCGATGTCGGCACCATCCGCCGCCACCCCTCCGCCGGAGCCACCATCGTCGGCGCGCGGAAATTCCTGATCGCCTACAACATCAACCTCGCCTCGAATGATCTGGCCCTGGCCAAAGAGATCGCCCGCCGCATCCGCACCTCCGGAGGCGGCCTGCCGTGCTTGAAGGCGCTCGGGCTGCCGCTGGAGGCGCGCCAGCAAGTGCAAGTCTCGATGAACCTGACGGACTTTGAAGTGACGCCGCTGGCCACCGTCTTCACGACCGTACAGCGGCTAGCGGCCGATCATGGTGTCGAGATCGCTGGCAGCGAACTGATCGGCCTGATCCCGCAACAGGCCCTGGAAGGGACGGCCCACCTCGACCTTCGCTGGGAGCAGTTCGACGAAAGCCGCATCCTCGAGAACCGTCTGCCCACCGCAGGCGTGCCTTAGAGCATCTCTCCAATTCGGCCCGCCTTTCAGCCCCCTGCGTGAGCCTGGGGCTTCCGCGCGGTCCCGGACAAAGCCCCCCAGCTCACCCATGGGGCTGAGCACTGTCCAGCTGTACTTTGCCCGCAAAGCGGCGGTAGAGGAACCAAGTGTAGGTACCCGCCAACAGCATGCCCGGGATCCACCACCAGAGGCCGGCGCCTAAGCCGTAGTTGGCGGCGGCGGTGTTCTGGATGGTCAGGCCGAGCGTGGGTTGCGTGGATGAGGGCAGTACATAGGGGAACAGGCCAAAGGCGGCGGAGGTCATCATGCCCAGGATGAAGACGCAACTGGCCAGGAACTGCGTGACGTCGCCTTGCTTCAAAAAGATGATCGCCAGACCCGCCACCGCCAGGGCGGGGAAGATCAGGCCCGCCGGTTGAGCGGTGAAGCTCTTCACGATCTGCGGCTGCAAGGAAAAGCTGGCCGCCGTCACCACACCTGTTAGCAACAGCACCACTGCGGCCGCCAAGCGAGCCAGCGCGCGGCTGTCGGCGGCGAGTGGGCCTTCGGTCTTCAGCTTCACCCAAAGCGCTCCGTGCATGGTCAGCGTGGCGAAGGCCAGCAGACCCACCAGCACGGTGTACCAGTCCAGAACGCCGGGGTCGGTGCCGGGCTGCCAGTTGGTCCAGAGCGGGAGGAAGAACTCGGCCTGCCCATCGAGCGGTACTCCGCGCACGACGTTGCCGAGAGCGGCGCCGTAAAAGATTGCCAGCAACGCGCTCGCGAAGCCAAACACCTTGTCCCACAAGGGGCGCCACAGGTCGCTTTCGATGTGATTGCGCAGCTCAATCGAGATGCCGCGCAGCATCAGCAGCCACAGCACCATCATCAGCGGCAGATAGAAGCCCTGGAAGCTGGAGGCGTAGAGCGTGGGAAACGCGAAGTAGAGGCAGCCGCCCCCGGCCAGCAGCCACACTTCGTTACCGTCCCAGAACGGGCCGATCGATTTCAGCACCAGCGCGCGGCCCTGCTGATTCTTGCCGATCAGCAGACTCACAATGCCCGCGCCAATATCGAAGCCATCGAGGATCACATAGAAGGTCAGCATGACGGCGACCAGACAGAACCACAGCGTTTGTAGAGTGTTGGTGTCCATGCTCAATCTCCAATGCCAGGGGCCAGGTGGGGCAGCTTATCAGGGGACGAAGGCAGCGACGGCGGAGGCGTAGCCCCCGGGCCGTGGTTCACCTCACGCGAAATCATGAAGAGAAACAAAACGCTCAACAGCGTGTACATGCCCATAAAGCCCAGCAGCGTAAACAGCGTATTGCCCGAGGAGACGCGCATCGAGGCACCATCAGCAGTCCGCAGCAGACCGTAGATCAGCCACGGCTGTCGTCCGATCTCCGCCGTCATCCATCCGGCCGTGTTGGCGATGTAGGGGAACGGCGCCAGCAGAAACAGCAGCCACAACCAGGGCTTGGACGTATAAAGCCGGCCGCGCAGCAGCCACAGCGTCGCCCCGCCCATGGCGGCGATAAAGAGCGTTCCCAGCCCCACCATAATGTGGAAGCTGTAGTAGAGCAGCGGGATGTTGTCCGGCCGCTCGTCCGGCGGGAAATCCTTCAAGCCTTTCACCTGCGCGTTCCAGCGCTTGTAGGTAATGAAGCTGAGCGCCTCCGGGATGATCAGCGGGTTGTCCAGACGGCCCTTCTCCATGTCCGGCTGGCCCAGCACCGCCACGCCCGCGCCTTCGCCGTTCCGGTTGGTCTCAAAGTGGCCTTCCATTGCCGCCAGTGTGGCCGGTTGATACTTGGCGACGTTCTGCCCCTGCGCGTCGCCCGTGGGGAACAGCATCAGCACGCAGGCCACCAGACCAGCCAGTACTCCGATGCGCACAAAGACCCGGCCGTAGGCCTCATGCTTGCGCTGCAGCAGATAAAACGCGCCAATCGAGGACATCACAAACGCCGCCGTCACCACGGAGCCGATCATGTTGTGCAGATACTGCCACAGCGTCCAGGGGTTGAAGATCAGCGCCGACAAACTGTCGAGCATGATCTCGCCGCGGGGGCCGATCTTGTAGCCCACCGGATGCTGCATCCAGGCGTCCGTGGCGATGATGAAGAAGCCCGACAGCCAGGAACCGGCGAAAACGCAGCAGGCCGCGGCGAAGTGTCCGGTGCGGCCTAGGATCTTCTCGCCATAGATGAACAGACCCAGAAACGTCGATTCGAGAAAGAACGAGTAGACGCCTTCCATCGCCAGCGTCTGCCCGATCACGCCCCCAGCCGCCTTCGAGAAACGCGACCAGTTGGTGCCGAACTGAAACTCCATCGGAATGCCGGTCACCACGCCCATGGCGAAGTTGATGGCGAAGATGCGGGCCCAGAAGCGGGCGGATTCGTTGTACAGCTCGTCCCCGGTTTTGAGGTGCAAGCCCTTCAAGATCACAATCAGCAACGCCAGCCCCATCGTCAGTTGGGGGAACAGGTAGTGATAGGTGATGGTGAACGCGAAGTGAAGCCGGTGCAGCGCCAAGGCTGAATCCACGGATCGCTCCTTTCTGCCGGTAAAGTTTCCGAATCGAAATAATTCTACTTTAAATAGAATTATTGCATTGATAGCGGAATTCTACAAATCCGGCTCGGAAGTTCAGCGGACTTGAAACGAATGTATACTCTCGGAGCTGGTTTTGGCAATCAGATCACGCAGCACCAGTGTGGCCGTGTAGCGGCCGCGGGCCACCCGAGCATCCGGCGCCAAGCTGATGACGCCCGGAACAGCTGGTGGGGGGTAGAAGAACTGGCGGTCCTCGCGGGCGCACAGCTGCTGCTGGAACAACACTTTACCGGCCGCGTCGCGCACGATCAAGCCGTATTCGATCTGAAGGGCGTTGCGTGGCCCCAGGGTGTAGCCAGACAGGTCAAAGCGCGCCCAGATTGCCTCGCCCGGCGCATAGTCCGGGGCTTCCATCTCCACCGTGCTCTCTTCTGACCGGAACCAGCGCAGGTTCAACGCGGACAGCGTGGCGGGCGGCGTGATCACGCGTCCACCCACCGGCACGGGAAACTCTTGCCGGACCTCCGTTTTCGCGATCAAGTCCTTCACCAGGACCCGCAGCGTGTAAGTACCGGCGTTCAGCAGAGCCGGCAAGGCAAAGCTGGCGCCGATGCGCGGGCGCCACTTCTTGTCCTCCTCGGCCAGCTCCACTTCCACTTTGCCGCTGCGGCTTTCGGCCACCAGCAGACCTGACGAATCCGTCAGCAACAGTGCGTAGTCCAGCCGCACCTTCGGGTCCGGATCATCGCTTTTGCCGAACTTACTCACCTGAAAATCGGCAAATACTTGCTCGCCGGGCAGAGCCAGGTAATCCCGAGCGACCGCGGGTCCGCCTTCAAACTGCCGCAAAGTGAAGTTGTCGAGGACGGGCTGGGCGAAGATCGCGCCGCTGCTCCAGAGGCTGACCACCGCCAGCAGCACCGGGCCACGCCCGTTAGCGAGGCGGGGCGCTTGTGGGCGGCGGGACCACTGGGGGAAGCCCGGGCACAGAGCCAGGCGTCGCGCCCGGAGTCGCGCCAGGGGCAGCGCCGGGAGCATCCAGAACGGCAGGTTGGGCTTCATTCATGCTCTCCATCGAAAGGGGAATCGCGATCAGCAGGGTCTGTTCGCTGCCAGTTTCACCGCCGTCCGAAACCCGGAGGTTATAGCTACCGGTCTGGACGTCAAACACAATCCAGCCTTCTTCCGTCTGGGCCGGCTTGATGGTCCGTAGCATGCCTAACCAGTTATTAACGCCGTTGCCGTCGGCCAGTTCCTGGTAGGAGTTGCCCTTGGCATCTTCAATGGTCAGCAGCGGTACGGAGACATCCTTGCCGCCGGAGTTGGTGATCGTCAGGCGCAGCAGCAGGAACCGGTTCTGCGGAATGCGCGTTGACATCATATCGCCCAACTGCGGCTTCCACTGTGCTTCAAGCACGTTATAGACCAGCGGCCCGATCTGCATGCGGTCGCCCATCCGGTAGGTGAGCTTGCTTTGCGGCGGGGACTTGTCGCCGCAACCGGCCAACAGGGCAGCGGAGAGCAAACAGATCGTGTGTAATTGAAACGGGCGGAAGGTTCGGTTCATCTTTAATGACGAGGTCTGCAGTCAATTCTAATGTATCGCTTTCTGACGTATTTTCTAGCGCTAAGTTTTAGTGCCGCCGGATTGTGGGCTCAGGCTGAGCACCCCAAGACGGGCCGCCGCATTGCCGGAGTCATGGGCTTTGGGGGAGCGGACTGGTTGGAGCGATCGGAGCGCGAAATTGAGGAGATGCCGGACACGGCGCTCACCTCGATTGGGGTGAAGGAAGGGATGACGGTAGCCGACGTCGGCGCCGGGTCCGGCTACTTTACCGTCCGCCTGTCGCGCCGCGTGGGGTCGACGGGCAAGGTCTATGCCAACGACATCCAGCCGGAAATGCTGCGCCTGTTGCGGCAGCGGCTGGCCAAGGCGCAGTTCACCAACATTGAGACCGTATTGGGCACCGAAGCCGACCCCAAGTTGCCCGCCAAATCACAGGATCTGATTCTGATGGTGGACGTCTATCACGAGTTCTCGCAGCCGCAGAAAATGCTGCGGAAGCTGCGCGAAGCGCTGAAGGATGACGGCCGCCTGGTGCTGCTGGAATACCGCAAAGAAGACCCCTGGGTGCCCATCCGGCCGGAACACAAGATGAGCGTGGCCGAGGCCAAGCTGGAAGTGGAAGACGAAGGGTTTTTGTTGGACTCAGTCAAGAAAGACCTGCCGCGCCAGCACATTCTCATTTTCAAGAAAGCGCTGGCGGCGGCGAAAAATTGAGGCACCCGCGTGGCGCAGGCTTCAGCCTGCAGGCGGAATTCATTCCGCCCACGGGTGACGGAAGATGGTCTGGCGTTCAAAAGCGGGACTGAAGAAGAAGTCCCGCCGGGCCACCGCATTCCGCCTCAGGTCACAGCGTTCTCCCATCCCAGTCCCCGAGGCGGAATGAATTCCGCCTGCAGGCTGAAGCCTGCGCCACCTACTAGGCAGCTAGATCTCCCCGCGCAAGGCGGCCGCGATTTCCGCCCGCACCTTGGCGGCAAAATCGGGATCGCTGACCCGCGCCGGGGTGATCTCGTCGAGCGACATCCGGGGCCGGGATTCGGCGACGGCGGTGCGCAGTTCCTCGGTCATGATGTCGCGTTGCGACTCGCTTAAACCAGCCACGAGTTCGCGGATCTTCAATCGAGTGTCCATATTGTTTTCCTAACCTTTCAGCATCTGCAGAGAGTCGAGTTCGCGCAGCACCTGTTCGTGCTTGAAGGCGCGTTCTTCCGCCCAGCGGCGGTAGTTGTCAGCCTGCGTTTCCAGTTCCACGGCGTGCGCGGTCAGCGCGCCGGAGAGCGTCTGCGCCGGGTCAAAGCGAATGTGCCCCTCAAACTCCGCCGCCTCGGCCATCAGCTGTGCCGTGCGGGCAATCCGCCCCGCCGCCTCCTGCCGCAACGCCGCGGCGCGCGACAGCAAGTGCGTGGCGGTCATCTGCATCTCGTCGATCTCGGCCTCCGGCACCAGACGCTCGATCAGGCGGAAGTTGGCGCGGCTTAGCACGCGATGCTCCAGATCCATCTTCAGCAGCGGCTCCAGCGCCGGGGGCTCGGTGCCATGGGCCAGCGCGAGCTCGATCTCACTGGTCAGGCTGCCGATCCGGTCCGCCGTCTCGGCGGCGCGGCGCATCACTTCCTGTTGCGACAGGTGAAAGCGCTTCAAGCGCAGCCGCACTTGCTCCAGTTCATTCCGCGTGGTCTGGACATCGGGCAGGGTGTCGATGCGCTCAAAGATCTGGGCCAGCTGCGCCTGCATCGCTTCGCTGCGGGCGGACGGCGTGGCAAAGGCCGTGATGTCGACGGTGTGGGTTTGGGTCATAGGGTGTCGCCCGGAAAGGCTCTCCGCTTCAAGAGCATTTCTTATCGGGATTTGGCGACTTACCCTCGGTCTACGATAAGTAGATGAAAACAGGCGTCTGTTTTTTTGATTTCGGACGTGACCCAGTAGCGGCGGCAGGCGCCCGCGTGATCAGTTTTTGATTTGCGAGAGCGCTGAGCGAAGGAAGGCGATGGTCTTGAACCAGGAATCCTGGCTGGCGAGCGCCGTCTCCCGCCGTGCGCCGCCAAACATCAGCAGGAATCCGGAGTTTGTATTCGGACGAGGTACAAAAAACGATGGCGCATTGGGTAGCGTCCACAAATGGCCTACCGCCGGATAACTGAGGTGTTCAACCGGGAAGGCGTGGCGCCGCTCTTTCAGCGATTGCACGATCATTTCTGACAACAACGACGACGGCCAGAGCTCATCATCCTGGCCAGACAACAGTAGGATGGGTCCGTTGATCTTCTCGACCGGGATTCTTGCCTCCACCGTCGCCTGGTCCTGCAAGCTGCGAAGGAAGCTTGGCGTCCGGGCCACCAGTTGCCCCGCCGGCACACCCCCTCGCTGATCTTTCAGGTAGGGCAAGGGCAGGCCTTGCCAGGTCCAAGCCGGGCCGGAATGGGGCGGATTGGAGCCTAGCGAGCTCCAGATAAATCCACTGGGCGATCGGCCAACGACGGCGCGGAGTTGGGGGAAACGAGACCCCAACAGTAGCGCCAATTCCGCTCCGCGCGAATAGCCCACCACCGCCATCTGGTTGGCCTGGATTCCGGGCTGCCCGGAGAGCCAAGTGATCGCCGTCTCAAAATACTCAAGCGGGATGCTATCGAGTGTGCGCGGCAAATCCTCGTAGGCAAAGTACGCCAGGGCCAGAACCGCGAAGCCATGCGCGGCCAGCAAACGCGAGCGAGCCTCACTGATGCCGCCTCCGGAGCCCTGCAGTTCGATCACCGCCGGAAAAGGCCCGGCGCCGACCGGTTTGAACAGGACTCCGCGCAAACGGCTATGTTCGACGGGTGTGCGCGTGGTCACTTCGCCGCCCAACGTCTGCACGATGGTTTCCCGGCCTAGCAATTGCTCGCCCAGATAGGCGGCCACTTCTACTGTCCGGCTGAGTTCGAGAGGCGCGGGAACGCTCTGCGATCCATCGTCAGCCGGGTACATGGACCAGAACAAGCCCGAAGCGGACACACCCGCATATGTTCCCCATTGCGGCGCCAACTCGGCGACATCCACGACGCCTTTCGCGTTGGCCAAGAACCTGGCGCTGCTGGACCATGGCCGCGGGCCTTGCAGTTGCGCCCGCAGATCAATCGCCTGTCCTGGCTTTAAGCCAGTCACCTTGATCGATATGGGCGCGTCCAGGAGTGCCTTTTTCGGAGTGACCACTAACGTCTGGCCAAACGCCGCAACGGCGTAAAGCTGAACCAGAAGACTTGCGAAAAGGAGCCGCATCACGAAATAGGCTAGCACCCCGTGTAGCGCGGCGGACTGAATCCTCGTGTCGGGAGTTACGGTTGGCTACTGCGCGGGCGGAGCCTGCGGCGGCGGACCCGCTGGGCCCGCATTCGGAGCACCACCGGCCGGAGGCGCGGCCTTCGGCTTGGGCGCGTTCTGCACCATCACCTTCACCGGGCTGATGATCAGGTGCGCGTTACGGCCTTCCAGCTTCGGCTGGCCTTCGATGGTGCCGTGCTCTTTCAGGTCTTCTGAAAAGCGCAGCAGCAGCTTCTTGCCAAGATCGACGTGCGCGATTTCGCGGCCACGGAACTGCACCACCGCTTTGACGCGGTTGCCTTCCTTCAGGAAGCGGATGGCATGGTTCTTCTTGAAGTCGTAGTCGTGGTCATCGGTATTGGGACGGAACTTCAGTTCCTTCACCTGGATGACGTGCTGCTTCTTCTTGGCTTCGTTCTGCTTCTTCTTGTTCTCGTACTGCCACTGGCCATAGTCCATGGCCTTGGCCACGGGCGGTTCCGCCGTGGGCGAGACGCAGATCAGGTCGAGGCCGAGTTCCTGGGCTTTGCGGATGGCTTCATGCGTCGGCATGACGGCCACACTGCCATCAGGGAACACGGCACGTACTTCACGCGCACGGATCGCTTCATTAACATTTTCACGAATTCGGGGACGAGGCCCGCGGGGAGGATAGTTCCGGGGTGGAAACATGCGCTAGGATTGACCGATCGCGCTCGATATACGGATCATTGCCCGATACTACCAGATTTCTGTCTACAATTGAACCCACTCTTTCCGGTAGGATCTCCCCGTCAGAAATCCGGGTCGGCACTGTTGGACTTCAGCGCTGTTACACTCAGGAGTGGCTATGGCCATTAGTAAAGAACTCCTCGACCTGCTTGTCTGCCCCCAGTGCCATCAGCCGCTGGAACTGCTGGCCGACTCTCGCGGCTTGAAGTGCCACGCTTGCAAACGCGTCTACCCCATCCAAGACGACATCCCGGTGATGTTGATTGATAAAGCCACTATCGAAGAATAGGGCGGACCTCCGGGTTCTCCTCATCCGGCTGCGGAGCTTGGGCGATTGCGTGCTCACGACCCCGGCCATCCAACTGCTCCAGGCACACCAGCCGGGCATCGCGTTAGGCGTCGTCGTCGAGCCAGCCTTTCGGGCCATCTATGAAGGCACCCCAGGACTCGAGATTGTGGACGATGTCCGCCGCTTCCGCCCGGATTTGACCATCAACCTCCACGGCGGCACCCGCAGCGCGCTTATGACCATGAAGTCGCAAGCCCGCTGGCGGGCAGGCTTCGCGCACTATTCTCTCCGCTGGATCTACAACCTGCATATCCCGCGAGCTCAAGAGATTTTGGGCGTCGACCGCGTGGTCCACACCGCGGAGCATGTCGCATCCGCGATGTTCTGGTTGGGCGTTCCGCCCACTGAGATTCCGCGAGCCAAGCTCTTTACCGACGCCGCGCCAGCGCCCGCCCGGCCCTACGCCGTCATCCATCCCTTCGCCTCGGCGCCTGAAAAGCAGTGGCCTGCCGCGCGCTTTGCGGAAGTGGCGGCGGGTCTCGATCTGGAGCCGGTTTTTATCGGTACCCCCGCCGATGACTTCGCGCCTTTTTCGCAGTACCGCTGCGTCGCCGGATCGCTGAACGAGACCAAGCGGCTGCTGGCTGGGGCGTCACTGTTCATCGGCAACGATTCCGGCCCGGCGCACATGGCGGCAGCGTTCGGGTTACCCGTGGTGGTGCTGTTCGGACCCTCCAACGAAGTGGTCTGGGCACCTTGGCGTACGGAATCTCGCGTGCTCAAAAATTCTGATCTGACGGCCATTCCAGTGACTGCGGTCCGCGAAGCCGTGGCCGATCTGCGGAGCGCTGCCGTTCGCCAAGCGGGGCGAGCATGAGGCGGCTGCTGGCGTATGTGAAGCCGTATTGGGCGGCGCTGGCGGGCTCCGTCGTGCTGATGGCTCTAGTCGGCGCGGCCCAGGCGGCGCTCGCGTTGCTGATCCGGCCGATCTTTGACCGGGTGCTGAACCCCTCCACCGCCGATGAAGCCGTGCCGTTGTTGACGTTCCCCGCTATCGGCCTGCGCCTTGATTTGAATCATCTCTTCCCGGCCGGTATGCACGATGTCTGGACCATGGTGGCCGCCGGCATTACCACCGTCTACCTGATCAAAGGTGTCTGCGACTACTGCGGCAACTACTTGATCAACTACGTCGGCCTGGGCGCCGTGATGGACCTGCGGCAGCGGGTGTTCAACCACGTCCTGAAGCAGGATTCGCAGTTCTTTGAATTGAACTCGACGGCTCGGCTGATGTCGTCGATCATGAATGACATCGAAAAGATCCAGGTCGCCTCCTCCCACATGCTGGCGGACTGGCTGCGGCAGAGCTTTTCCGCCATCGGCCTGCTGACCGTCCTGCTGCAGCACGATTGGAAGCTGGCCTTTGTCTCATTGACTGTGCTGCCGTTCGTGCTCGTCCCCACGGCCCGCATCGGCAAGCGCCTGCGCCGGACCACGCGGCGCGCGCAGGATGATGCGGCGGAAGTGAATGAAGTGCTGCAAGAGGCACTGGCTGGGCATCCGGTGGTGAAGGCGTTCAATGCGGAGCAGCACGAGGCGGTGCGGTTTGAAGCCGCCACGCGGCGCCTGCGTATTTCGAACCTGCGTTACGTGGCTCAACAAGCGCTCGCTTCTCCGTTGATCGAATTCTTCGGCGCGCTCACCATCATCGGTCTGCTCACCTATGCCCGCACGCAGATCAAGACCGGCGCGATGACGGCGGGCGAGTTCACCAGCTTTGTGATCGCGCTGCTGATGCTCTATGAGCCGGTGAAGCGCCTCACCGGCATCCACAACATCTTCCAGCAAGCTGCCGGAGCCTCGCAGAAGGTGTTTGAGTATTTGGACACCAAGCACGAGATCTGCGATAGCCCGCAAGCGCAGCCGCTCACCGCTTTCCGCCACAGCATCCACTTCCACGATGTCCGGTTCCGCTACCCGACTTCCGAAAGCGACACCCTGCGTGGCATCAACCTGGAAGTGAAGCATGGTGAAGTGGTGGCGCTCGTCGGGCCTTCGGGCGGCGGCAAGACCACCACCGCCAACATGGTGCCCCGCTTCCGCGAGATCACGGGCGGTCAGTTGACGATTGATGGCCGCGACATCCGCGACTACACGCTCGATTCCCTGCGCGGCCAGATCGGCATCGTGGCGCAGGAGACGTTCCTGTTCAACGACACGGTCGCCAACAACATCCGCTACGGACGCCTGAGCGCCACCGACGCCGAGGTCCGCGAGGCCGCCCGTAACGCGCTGGCGGCAGAGTTTATTGAGCAGCTCCCCGAAGGCTATGAGACCGTGATCGGCGAGCGCGGCACCAAGCTCTCCGGCGGGCAGCGCCAGCGGTTGGCGATCGCCCGCGCGCTGCTGCGCAACGCCCCGATCTTGATCCTGGATGAGGCCACCTCGCACCTCGACACCGAATCCGAGATGCTGGTGCAGCGGGCGCTCTCGAACTTGATTGAAGGCCGCACCGTGATCGTGATTGCCCATCGCCTGTCCACCATCCGGCGGGCGGATAAGATCGTCGTGATCGACCGCGGGCAGGTCAGCGAATTGGGCACGCACGAAGAGCTGGTCTCCGGCGGCGGCATCTACCAGCGCTTGCACGAAATGCAGTACTTGGAGGCAGACGTATCATGACTCGTTCGATGACGGGCTATGCCCGCCTAAAGCGGCCCACCGGGTTGGGCGACGTGACGTTCTCGCTGAAGAGCGTCAACCACCGCACGCTGGACCTCCACATCGGCCTGCCGAACGCCTTGGAGCCCTATGAGGCTGCCCTGCGGGCGGTGTTGAAGAAGCGCCTCCACCGCGGCCACGTTGAGCTGCGAGCCTCGGTCGAGCGCCCGCGCACTACGGCGACGGCGGCAGTCAATCGCGAACTGCTCGACACCTACATCGCCTCTTACCGGGCGCTGGCGGCCGAGTATCAACTGGCCGGTGAACCCGACCTGAACGCCGCGCTGCGCCTTCCGGGCATCCTGGCTGATTCAAGCGGCGCCATCGGCGAGCCGGATGCCGCGACAGAAGCTCAACTGGTGGAGGCTCTCCACGCCGCCATCGACCTGTTTGACCAGTTCCGCCAGCGCGAAGGCGCGGAACTGGCCGCCGACATGCAGGCTCGCCAAGCCGCCATCGCCAGCCTGGTGGATCAGATTGAGCCTCACCGCGAGGCGATTGTCACGGCGCTCCGGACGCGCGTCAACCAGAAGCTGGCCGACATGGAGCTGAAGCTGGACCCGCAGCGCCTGGCGCAGGAAGCCGCGCTGCTCGCCGACCGCTCCGACATCGCCGAAGAGCTCGCCCGCCTCCGCATCCACACCGCCGAACTGAAAAAGCTGCTCGAAGCGGGCGGCGAAATGGGCAAGAAGCTCGATTTTCTGCTTCAGGAGCTGAACCGGGAAGCGAACACGACGCTCGCCAAATCGGCCAACGCTGGTGAGGCGGGCATGGCGCTGACGCACTTGGGGCTGGCGCTGAAGGCCGAAATCGAGAAGATCCGGGAACAGTCGCTGAATGTCGAGTAGTGCGCGATCTGTTGGCTGGCCGCAAATTTAACGGTCTTGTGGCCGATGACTCTGGAATAATACTTTTACCTACCCGATGACCAATGTCTTCATCGTCTCGGCGCCGTCGGGCTCCGGCAAATCCACTTTGGTGAACCGCCTGCTCGCGGAAGATCCCCGCCTCGATTTCTCGATCTCCTACACCACGCGCGCCCCGCGGGGCAATGAGAAGGATGGCGAAAGCTATCACTACATTGGCCGCGAGGATTTCCAGGCTCGCAACGCCAAGAGCGAGTTTCTGGAATGGGCCGAGGTTTTCGGCAACTACTACGGCACCCACATCTCCAGCCTCGAACAGGCCCAAGCCGCCCGGCACGACCTGGTTCTCGACATTGACGTCCAGGGTGCGCGACAATTGAAGCAGCGGATACCGTACGCGGTTTCGATTTTCATTCTGGCGCCGTCCCGGGAGATCCTGGAAAAGCGGTTGCGGGCCCGGTCGGAAGATTCCGAAGCGGTGATTGAGCGGCGGCTGCGGGAAGCAGCCAATGAGATCCGCAATTACGCCGACTACGACTACGTGTTGGTGAATGATCAGGTGGAGGATTCGGTGCGCAATCTGCAGGCGATCGTCGCTGCGGAACGCGTCCGCCGGATCCGGATGGAAGAGCGGATTGGCCCGATTCTGGCCACGTTCGACCGGTAAGAGTTTTTGGTTGATTGCGGTAAGTGGTTTGAGGAGTTTCGAAAATGTCTGACTTGCGCCCCAATGCATTAAACACGATTCCGGACGATCCGGAATCCAGCACCTATCGCTTCATCATCGTCGCCGCCAAGCGCGCGCGCCAGTTGCAAGCGGGCGCCCGCAGCTTCCTGCCCACGACGCTGAAGAAGCCCACCATCGCCTCGATGGAAGAAGTCCGCCGCGGCCTGGTGAAGTACGAAGATTCCAACCGCGACCGTCCCGCCGAAATCATCTAAGCGCGCGCTCGCGCCCCACAGTAAGCTCGATTCATGAAGATCGCTCTCGGTGTTGGCGGAGGCATCGCCGCCTACAAGGCGGCGGAAGTGGCCCGCAGGCTGATGGAACGGGGCCACACCGTCCAGGTGATCCTCACCGAGAGTGCCCAGGAATTCATCCGGCCCCTCACGTTTGCCGCCCTTACGGGCCAAAAGGTGATCACCGGCCTCTTCTCTGAAGCCTCGCCCGAAGCCACGCTCTCGAGCTCGGTCGAGCACATCGGCGTCGCCCAGGAAAGCGATCTGCTGCTGGTGGCCCCCGCCACGGCTGACCTGCTGGCCAAGTTCGCTCATGGACTGGCGACGGACTTTCTGTCCACCACCTATCTCGCCTTCACCGGTTCTGTCGTGCTGGCTCCGGCCATGAACACGAACATGTGGCAGCACCCCGCCACGCAAGCCAATGTGGCCCTGCTGCGCCAACGCCCCGGGCATCATCTGATCGAACCGGACTCGGGCCTGCTCGCCTGCGGCACCACTGGCCCTGGACGTTTGGCCGAGCCGGACCAGATTGCGGCCTTTGTCGACGTGCTGGCGCATCCCCGGCATGATCTCGATGGAGAAACCGTCCTGATCACCGCCGGCCCCACGCAGGAGCCACTGGACCCCGTCCGCTACATCACCAACCGCTCCAGCGGCAAGATGGGCTATGCGCTGGCTGAAGCTGCCCGCGACCGTGGCGCTCGCGTCGTGCTGATCACCGGACCCGTGCATATTGCGGAGCCCACCGGCGTCGAGATGGTCCACGTCCGCACCGCACTGCAAATGCGGGAGGCCGTGATGACGCACCTGGAGCAAGCGTCCATCATCATCAAAGCGGCGGCCGTGGCCGACTATCACGTCATCGATGTGCCGGACCAGAAGGTCAAAAAGAGCGCCATGCGGCTCAGCCTGAACCTGGACCCCACGCCCGACATCCTGGCCGAAGCCGGGCGCCGCAAAGGGGACCGACTGTTGATCGGCTTTGCGGCAGAAACCCAGAATCTGGTGGCCGAAGCGCGGCGGAAGCTCGAAACCAAGCACTGTGACATGGTGGTGGGCAATCTGGTGAACTCCACCTCCACCGGCTTTGAATCCGACATGAACGAAGTGACGCTGGTGATGAGCACCGGCGAAACCGTGGAAGTGCCCGCCGCTCCCAAGCGCGCGATCGCCGACGTTATTTTTGACCACGCCCTGCGCCTGCGCCTGGCCTTGCACGGGGCGGCGTGAAGGGCTAGGTGGCTTCAGTGAGTGAGATGACGCCGGAAGAGAAACGCCGCCAACTGGAGTTCTACCAGGACCTGGGCTTTACCTTTCTATTCCGCCGCCCGGCGGCCGAAGCATCCGCCGAGCCCACGGAAGCGGCGGCGCCAACCGCACTCGCAGCGGAGCCGGACGTGCCATCAGCCGCTCCCGTGGCTCAGGCCACAGTGCCCAGGCCCGCACCGCCCGCGGTTGAGCCGCCCACCGCACCGCCTTTCGTCGAAGCGCGCATGCCGGAGCCTGTTCGCGAAGAGCGACCTGTCTCGCCTCCGGTGCCGCCACCTGTCGCCCCCCAGCCTGAGCCGGTGCTCGTGCGCCCCCCCGAACCCATGCCTGAGTTGTATACCCTGCCTCCGCTTGAACCCGCCGATGATTCGATGCTGAAGATCCGCGAAGACATTGGCGATTGCCGCCGTTGCCGCCTGTGCGAAGGCCGCACCAAGATCGTCTTCGGCTCCGGCAACGAACAATCGCCGCTCGTCTTCGTCGGCGAAGGCCCGGGCGCCGATGAAGACCAGCAAGGTCTGCCGTTTGTCGGCCGCGCCGGGCAGTTGTTGACGCAGATGATCGAGAACACGGCCTCCAAAGAAGGCATCGCCATCACGCGCCCCGATGTCTACATCTGCAACGTCGTCAAGTGCCGCCCGCCCGAGAACCGGACGCCGCAGCCGGATGAGATGGAGATGTGCGGCCAGTTCCTGTCACGCCAGTTAACCGTCATGAAACCGCGCGCCATCTGCTGCCTGGGCGGCACGGCGGCCAAGGCGCTGTTGAATCTGAAGGAAGGCATCACCAAGGCGCGCGGCCAGTGGTACAAGTGGCGCGACGTGCCGGTGATGGTCACCTATCACCCCAGCTACCTGCTGCGGAACCAGTCCAAAGAGCTGCGCCGCGAAGCGTGGGAAGACCTGAAGAAGGTGCTCCACTTCGTCTACGATGAGGCTCAGTAATGCCGGACACGCGCGGCCTGTTCATCAGCTTTGAAGGCATCGACGGCGGCGGCAAGTCGACGCAAATGGTTCGCTTGGTTGCCCGCTTGCGTGAACTGGGCCGGCATGTCGTGGAAAGTGCGGAACCCGGCGGCAGCCGCATCTCCCGCCGCATCCGCGAGGTTTTGCTCGACCCCGCCACGCCGGAACTTTCGCCCACCACAGAAATCCTGCTCTACTTCGCCGCCCGCGCGCAGAACGTCGATGAACTGATCCGCCCCGCAGTTGCCAGCGGCGCGATCATCATCAGCGACCGCTTTACCGATTCAACGCTCGCTTACCAGGGCTCCGGCCGTGGCTTGGGCGAAGACTTGGTCCGCCAGCTGGACCGGATCGCCTGCCGGGGCGTGAAGCCCGATCTCACCATCTGCCTCGACATCGATCTCGCCACCAGCGCCGCCCGGGCAAAAAAGCGTGACCGTCTGGAAGAAGAGCCCGACCAGTTCCGCGCCCTGGTCCGCGACGCCTACCACCGGATGGCCGCCGCCGAACCCGGCCGCTTCCGCCTGATCGACGCCTCCGGCACGCCCGACGAAGTAGAGCAACTGGTGTGGGAGGCAGTGGCCCCCCATGTGTGATCACGCTCGGCGAATCACCGGAATGACCGCTCCCTCACGGTCGCGGCTCGGTAGCGTCTTCCCGAGCCGCGCGCGTCAGCAAGCGGGTCCGATCCTACTGAGCCGCGCGCGTCAGCAAGCCACCATGTTCCTTCGAAACAACAGAAGCGATGAAAATGCCGCCGCCGACGCCCTACTTGGAATCAAGGGGTTAGGGGGCATTTTCGAGGGAGCGGTATGGCCGGTCGCAAGACGGATTTCGCCATGCACTTCTAAGGCGGCCCCGCATGTTTGACGGCCGCGTCCGCGAACCATTCTGGGGCAATGCGGGCGCCGTCGCGACGCTCGAGCAGATGGTCGTCTCCGGCCGCATCCCGCAAACGCTGCTGTTCAACGGACCCGAAGGGATCGGCAAAGCCACCCTTGCCCGCCGTTTCGCCGCCGCCGTGCTGGGCGAAGCGGGCAAGATCGAACAGGACGACCTTTCGCTCCCGGCCAACCTGGAACGCATCGCCGAGCGCGAAAAGTGGACCTCGGAGAAGCGCAATGAAGAGCCGCTCTTCTTCGCCACCCAGTCCGACTTTGTCACCTTCCCGCCCGACGGACCCATGCGCCAGATCGGCATGCCGCAGATGCGCTTCCTGCGGGAGCAAGCCCAGTTTGCGCCCCTGCACGGCTCGCGCCGCGTCTTCCTGATCGATGGCATTGACCGGGCGAACGAGCAAGCCGCCAATTCGCTGCTGAAGACGCTGGAAGAGCCGCCGCCGCACCTGGTGATCATCATGACGGCCACCAATGCCTACGATCTGCTGCCCACCATCCGGTCACGCTCTGTGCCGGTGCAGTTGACCGCGCTGGGGCCGGAAGAGATGCAGAGCTTCTTGACCACCAAGGCCAAAGTGGACCGCCCGGAAAGACGTCTGGCGCTGGCCAACGGCTCACCCGGTCAGGCGTTGTCGATCGACCTCGATCTCTATGACAAGCGCCGTGGAGCGATGCTCGCACTGCTGCGCGTGGCCGCCGGGCAGGCGGCGTTTAGCACCTGGGTGAAGTACGCGGAATCGATTTCCGCCTCCAAATCGGAAAAGCTGGACGAACTGCTGCGGGTGCTGGAGATCCTGCTCGAAGACCTGTTGCTGTTAGCCCACGGCAATGCGAACGTTCGCAACGTCGACCTGCTGCGGGACCTCCAGCAATTGTCCGGCACCGTCTCGTTCGGCTGGATCCGGCTGGCCGTGACGCGGGTGGAGGCGTTGGGCCAATTGGTGCGGCGCAACATCCAGAAAGCGATCGCGCTCGATGCGTTGATCGTCGAACTCAGCCGCGCTGCCGCGGCTCGTTAGCCCTTCAAATAGGCCTCCAGTACTATCCCGGTGGAGACCCTGACCGGGTCGGCTATGATGGAGGAAACATTTGATCGGCAATTAACGTCGATTCATCAAACCCCATGGAACCCGTAAACCGCAAGCCGATCCGCAGCACCCCCACCGGAACCGCATCCCGGCCGCCCGCCCAGAAAAAACAGGTCCCCCCGGATCAAACCAACGCGGAAAACTTCTATTACCTCAAGCAGATGCAGTCAAAGACCGAGATGATCTTTGTTCTGCGGGACGGTGAAGTGATCAAGGGCGTCATCGAATGGTATGACCGCGCCAGCCTGAAAGTGAACCGCGAAGGCGCACCCAACCTGTTGTTGTTCAAGGACAACATCAAGTACCTCTACAAAGCTTAGGCAATCGCCGAACCGTGGATCAGCCCCATGCGTCAGCTTGGGGCTTCTTCCTGGACTCCCCAAAAGCCCCAAGCTGACGCATGGGGCTGATCCAGCCCGCGAAAGCCCTTCAGCTCGCCGGGCCAGCCTGAGCCCGCGCTGCCAGCCGATACCGGCGCCGCTCCCCGGCCGCCTCATAGCGCCGCTTCTCCGCCTCCGTTTCCGGCACCACCGGCGGGACGCGCGTGTGCTTTCCCTCCGCATCCAGGGCCACAAACGTCAAATAGGCCGACGACGTGTGCCGCACCGTACCCGTCCGCAGATTTTCGACGATCACCTTGACGCCCACTTCCATCGACGTCGTAAAGGCGCGGTTGACGCTGGCTTTCACCACCACCAGTTCGCCAATGTGCACCGGGTGGAGAAAGGTCATGTGGTCCACCGACGCGGTCACGCAAGGGTGCCGGGAATGGCGGCTGGCGGCGATCGCCGCCGCGATATCGACCAAGTGCATCACTTTGCCGCCGATCAGGTTGCCCAGCGGGTTGGCGTCATTGGGCAGCGCCAGCTCAGAGATCTCCGACAGCGATTCGCGGACCGTCCGCGGCTCCAGCGACCGGGGTTCGGGAGTGGGGGGAGTTATGGTTTCAGCCATGCCTTTGCCTGCGTCGAGAGCACCGTACCCGGCTCGATGATGGTAAACCCACCCCAACGCACCGGACGATGATCCTTCTCCAGGATAAACATCGGCCCTTCCGGCCGCTGACTGAAGCGCACGGCGTCCGCTTCCCGTTCCGGCGGCAAGTGCGGGCAGGGCAGGGCATAGCCGAAGTTGCACTGTTCCAGCTGTGCCTCTTCGTCGGGCGTCCCTCCCACCGTGCAGCGTCCCCGCCAAAACGCCCGCAACGGCAGCCGGAATGAGATCGCACGGCGAGACTTCGTCTGGGGCTCAAAGTAAGGGCACGGCACGCGCTGAATCTTAACACGATCGCCCGTTTTCAAGGCCGCCTGCGCGCCAGCGCCCGGTATCATAGAGAGCATGAGTGCCCGATCCGATGCCCTCCGCCAAATGCTGGCGCAAGACCCGAAAAACAGCTTCGTCCGCTACGGCCTGGCGCTGGACCTGCTGAACTCCGGCGACGGCGAAGGAGCGGTGACCGAGTTCCGCACGCTGATCGAACACGACCCCAACTACGTCGCCGCCTACTTCCACGGCGGCCGGGCGCTGGAAACCCTGGGTCGCACAGAAGACGCTAAGGCGATCTATCGCGACGGGATTGCTACTGCTCGCCGGACCGGTGATGGTCACACGTTGGGTGAGCTTGAGGGTGCGTTGGCGATGTTGGGGTAAGCTGAATTCGGCGGTTTCCCCTAGCCCCCCAACGCCCGAACATCCTCTAGGTCAACAGACCGACCGGCAGCACGTTTCGAGGCAATCAGATCCTCGCGGCTGACCACCGGGATCTGCACAGGCCCATATTTCATGCTGATCCGGTGCGCCCATGCGGCGTCGAAGGTTAGGCCCGGAGTGCTGGTTTGCACATCGATGCGAACGCGGTCGCTGAACACGGTAATCTCATTGTCGAGGATCTCGGCTGGCGTGGTCATCGCCGCCGTTCCCAACCCGGCTTCCCTCAAGCCGTCCAGTAAGCGGACCGCGTTCTCAGCGGTTGCCTCGATCAGAAGATCCAAGTCGAACGTGGCTCGAGGGACGCCATGCAGCACCGCAGCGATGCCGCCCAGCACCACATACTTACAGTTCCGCGAGTTTAAGGACGCGAATACGCCCTGCAACCGGTTCAGTATGGCGCTGCTCCAGAATTCGAGGATTGTTCTCGACGATCATGTCCGTCATCTCGCACAAGTAATCCATCCGTTCCTCCAAGGTGAGCGACTGGAACCACTGGGCCTTCGCCTCCAGTGATTCGGCCGCTCGGCCGTGGGAAACATGTGCGGCTGACGTCTGCATTGCGGCGCCTTAGAACGGAACGTCGTCGTCCGTGATGCCCGGCGCGAAATCGTCGTGGCCGCCCGAGGGCGCACCCTGCTGCATCGGACGTCCACCGCCCGCGCGACGAGGTGCGGACTGCATGCCGCCGCCCTGGAACTCTTCGCCACCGCCGCCTTCACCACGGCCACCCAGCAGGATCACTTCTTCGGCCACCACTTCAGTGGTGTACTTCTTGTTGCCGTCCTTGTCGTCGTAGCTGCGCGTTTCCAGGCGCCCTTCGACGTAGACCTGCTTGCCCTTCAACAGGTAGGTGCCGACGTTTTCCTGACGCCACAACACCACGTTGTTCCAGGTGGTGGCTTCTTTCCAATCGCCGGTCTGCTGATCTTTCCAGCGGCGCGAAGTGGCCACCGAGAACTGGGTGACGGCAACTCCCTGGGGAGTAAAGCGGGTTTCCGCATCGCGGCCCAAATTGCCGATCAGGATTACTTTATTGACGCTACGTGCCATGCTCTCCGCAACTTTAGCATGTTCTGCCATAATCGGAAGCGACGCCGGTCCGCCTGCCACGCGAAGTACTTTGAACCCTCCCACCCAGCCCATTGCACGGAAACAGTTTGGCCATGAGGGTCCGCTGGTGTTGTGTGAATCAGGCATTGCCGGCTCCCACCTGAACTGGATGGGCCTGGTGCCGCAGTTGGCGGAGTTCACCCGCGTCGTCGTGTATGACCGGCCGGGCTATGGCGAATCCGCCCCACGCCCGGAGCCGCGCACCGCGCGCCAATGTGCGCTCGAGTTGGCGGAACTGCTGGACGTGGGTTCGCTGGCGCAAGAAAGGCTGATCTTGCTGGGCCACTCCTTTGGCGGCTTGATCGTTCGTCTGTTGGCTGAGCTCCAGCCCAGCCGCGTGGCGGGCTTGATTCTGCTGGACCCGATCCTGATCGGAGAATGGTGGCCGTCCACGCCAGCTTCCCGTCGCCGCTGGCGCCGCGGCGTTACGGCGGCCCGGGTGATGGCCGCCGTTGCCTCTACTGGCCTGCTGCGTTCGTTGCTGGGGCGGGGAGGTGGCGTCGGCTCCATCCGCCATCCGCGATTGCGGCAACTGCTGGGTGAGATTTCGAAGATGCCCGCCTGGACTTGGCCACTGGTGCGCCGCCATTGGTCGCAGCCGGGCAGCTTTCGAACGGTTGCCCGGTACTTTGCATCGCTCGAAGCCAGTTGTGAAGATGGAGCCCGCTGGGCACCCTTAGGAGATTTGCCGTTGACTGTGATCTCAGGCGCGCATCTGACGCCCGAACTGCAAGCTGAGCACCAGCGCCTGGCCTCTCTCTCATCGCGCGGCCGCCATCTGGTGGCCCCGCGTGGCGGGCACTGGGTGCACCTGGATGCTCCCGAACTGGTGCTGGACGTGGTGCGCCAACACGCGGAGGCCACATGCTGAGCCCCGCCCGCGCCGCCGCCTGGGACGCTCTGCTGGACGTTCTCGGAGGCGCCCATTCTGATGAAGCGTTGCTCTACCGGTGCCTGACGCTCGAGAGCCGCGATGCCGGTCTCGCGCAGGAAATGGTGCTGGGCGTCCTGCGGAATCAGCTCTCGCTCGATTTTCTGATGGGCTACTTTGGTGCCCCACCGCGCCTGGACGACAAGGTCCGCACCGCGCTGCGCCTGGGCATCTTCCAGATGCGCTACCTGGACCGCATCCCCCGCCACGCGGCCGTGGGTGAAAGCGTCGAACTAGTAAAGCGCAACGGGAAGCGCTCCGCTGCGGGACTCGTGAATGCCGTGCTGCGCAAAGTCACGCGTGACCCCGTGCCGTGGCCCGATCGCGAAACCGAATGGTCCTGCCCGGAATGGCTGATGGCCCGCTGGGGAGCCCGAGCGGAGGCGATCGCCGGCCATGCGCTCACCATTCCGCCCAGTGGGATGGATGTGGGTGCGCAGACCATCGTGCCGCTGCTGGAACTGGCTCCGGGCATGACTTTTCTCGACCTCTGCTCCGCCCCCGGCAACAAGACCCGGCAAGCGCTGACGTATTCGCCCTCGCTGGTCGTCGCCGCAGACCGCAGCCTGCGGCGCCTGGAAACCGTGCCCGGCCACCGCGTCCTGCTGGACGCCACCGAGCCGCTGCCCTTCCGCCAGATCTTTGACTGCGTTCTCGTCGACGCCCCCTGCTCCGGCACTGGCACGCTGGCCCGCAACCCGGAGATCAAGTGGCGCCTGTGGCCGGAAGATTTCCTCCGCCAGCAGCAGCGGCAGCGCCAGATTCTGGAGCAGGCGTTGAAAGTAGGCCGCCGGGTGGTCTATTCCACCTGCTCGCTGGAGCCCGAGGAGAACGAAGACGTCGTGGCTGGCTTACCCGTCATCAAAACCATGCGCCGCTGGCCGGGCGATGATGAGGGCGACGGCTTCTTCGCAGCCGTGATCGCGGGAGAGCCCGCGCGGTAGCCTGAGGGTCCACAACAGAATTGCGTTATCCTTGTGTACGCAATGCCGCCAGTGAAGGAAACCGCTAAAGTCGGAATCCGGGAGTTCCGCGAGAACCTTTCCACGTACCTGGAATCGCCGACCCCCGTGGCGATTACTCGCCACGGTGCCACCATTGGCATCTATGTTCCGACGAAGCCCAAGGCTCGCCAGGAGACACTGGAGGCCCTTCGGGTAGCCGGTGAGAAGATGCGGGAACTAGTGGCGGCCGCTGGCACCAGCGAAGATGAGTTGGTGGGAGATTTTAAGGCCTTGCGCCGCGAACGTCGCAGCTCCAAGAGTTAGCGAACTCAAGTCCGCCAGCGCAGCACATCCTGCCGGTGCTGGATCGCGGGAGGGCTCTGGAAGACCACATTGACGATGTCAAAACGCACCGATGCCCAGTCCGCTTCCGCGCGCCGGACGTAGTCCAGGGCGGCGCGCAGAAGGTGGCGCTCCTTTTCCGCGCCCACCGCGCGGTCGGGTGAGCCGAACTCTTCGGTTGAGCGGGACTTCACTTCGACAAAGACGATCGTCTCGCCATCACGCGCCACAATGTCGATTTCGCCCACGCCGCCGGGAGCCCGGTAGTTGCGAGCCACCACCCGCAGGCCGTGGCCTTCCAGGTACCGGTGAGCCAGATCTTCACCATGGCGCCCCAGGGCCTGCTCCCGATTCCCCGTGCGAAGTCTAGCGCGGTGGCGCAGCCGGTCCAGCAGTTGACGGAACATCGCTTTTGATCACTTCAAGCTCCCAATCGATCACCTTGCCCCGGACGATGTAGCAGAGGTAGAACTCCCAGAATCGCCGGAAGCGGGGAAAGGCATTCACCAGCAGCTCAAAGCCGAGATACCTCCACAGTGCTAGTAGCTTCACGTAGACGGAAATCTCACGAAACTTTGCCTGGGAATAGTACCCGAAACCGGCATTGTCGTTGCCGAAGTAGCGCAGCGAAAAGCTGTTCAGGTGCCAGTGGTGGGTGGGGTCACAAAAGGAGCTGAAGTCGGTGTAGTGCGGCGTGGAGATCACGACGCGCGCACCAGGTCGGCCGATCCGGTGCAACTCCTCCATGGTGCGGATCACGTCGCCCACATGCTCAATCACATGGATCAGCCGCAGTTGATCGAACGAGGAATCGGGCACGGGCCAGGGGAACTGGTCCAGGTCGTGCACAATGTCGGCGGCCGTGCCGGGCAATCGGTCGATGCCAATGGCTCCTGGATACTTCTTGATCCCGCAGCCGACATCGAGAATCTTCATGGGAGACCGGACGGGTTAGGACTTTCGCGAGCGGGACCGCAAGTATTCAATGCCGATGGGCAGCACGCTGATCAGCACGATCGCAATCAGCACCTTGTCGAAGTACTTCTGCACAAACGGCAGGCCGCCCAGAAAATAACCGAGCAGCGTCACCCCAGCCACCCAGCCAATGCCGCCAAAGATGTTGTAGGAGGCGAACTTGGAATAGCTCATCTCTGCTACCCCCGCGACAAATGGGGCGAAGGTCCGGATGATGGGCACAAAGCGGGCAATAACGATGGTCTGCCCGCCGTGCTTTTCGTAGAACTCTTTGGTGCGCAGCAGGTGTTCCTGCCGCACCCAGCGGGAGGAGGGCCGGTTGAAGATGGCTGGACCCGCCCGGCGGCCCAACAGATACCCCGTCGCATCGCCCACGATCGCGGCCACCGTCAGCAGCGCGATCAACGGAACGATCTCCAGGCGCCCGGTTCCCGCCACCATTCCCGCCACAAACAACAGGCTGTCACCGGGGAGAAAAAAGCCCACCAGCAACCCGGTCTCGGCGAAAACGATGGCCGCCAGCGCGGCATAAGCATACCAGCCCGAAAGGCTGGTTTCCAGCAGCAACCGCAACTTCTCGGCGCTAATCAGCGTCCGGACTAGTTCCATTAGGACTGGCCGTAGGAAGCCAGCAGGCGCTTCACGTTCTCAGGGAACATCTTCACCTTGCCGTCCTTGGTCAACTTCTGCACCAGGCCATCCGCAAACAGATCTTCCCGCTCACGCGACTGGCGGTCCCGGATCGTCTTCGCGACGCTCTCACGATCCATCGCTAGCTTTGACAAATCTGCCGGGATCGATTCCACGACGCGGGCCACAAAGGCTGAATCCCCCAACATGTGGGGGCCGGTCACGGTGCCAGCCGGTTTGCCGAACGCTTCTTCCAGCACCAGCGGGCTGCCCAGACCTTCCACCGCACCATTGCGCGCAAATTCCGCCGGAGCCTTGAACTCGCCCTTGAATTCAGCCGCCAGCTTCTTGAAGTCCGCGCCACCCGCCTTGGCCTTGGCCAACAGTTGCGCCGCACGGTCCCGGAGCTCCGTCGTGGCTTTCCGGGTGAGCAATTCATTGCGGAGCCGGTCGGCCACATCAGCCAACTGCGCCGGATGCTCCGGTTCAATGGCGGTAACCACCGCGACGGCCAATTTGTTGCCCGGCGCCTCCACCATGCTGGTCACTTCACCCTTCTTGGCCGAAAAAATCAACGACGTGAGATCCGGGCGCGCGCCGATCTCCGGGAAGTTGCTGTCACTGGCCTGCATCATGCCGGACATCGCCAGTGACGCGTTGTACTGACCCGCAATCTCACCCAGCTTCTCGGGGCTCTTCGCCGCGGCGGCACGGATGGCGTCGATGTTGCGCTGCATCCGGTCAAACACCACCTGCTTTTGGGTTTCGCCGATCAGTTCGTTGCGGACTTCTTCAAACGGCCGCAGGCGGGCATCTTCACGCGCCGTCAGTTGCAGGATGTGGAAGCCGTATTCGGTTTTCACCACCGGCGACAACTGCTTCGGGGTCTTCAGGGCGAAGGCGGCGGCCTCAAAGTTGGCCACCATCTGACCCTTGGTGACAAAGCCCAGATCGCCACCGTTGATGGCCGAGCCCGGGTCTTCGGAATTCTTCTTGGCCAGATCCGCAAAGTCCGCACCCTTTTGCACCTGCTTCAGCAGGTCTTCAATCTTCTTCTGCGCTTCGGCCACCTGGGCCGGGCCCTTGTCGGTGGTCTTCAGCAGGATGTGGCGGACCTGCACGCGTTCCGGCGTGCGATACCGTTCCTTGTTGTCTTCGTAGGCGCGCCGCAGATCGGCGTCTGAAACCTGGATTCCGGCCGCGGTCCGGGCCTGGTCCACGATCACCAATGTGGCCGCCCGCCGCTCCGGCACTTTCAGGGTGGCCTTCAGCTTTTCATACTCCGCCTTCACCGCCGCATCATCGACGCTGAGTTGCTTCTTCAGTTCGGGGATGGAAAGCGAAACGTACTCCACCTTCACCTTCTCGTTGCTCTTCTTGAACTCCGCCTCCACCTGGGCCGGCGTGACGATGATCGCTTCGCTGATCATGTTCTGGACCTTGGTGGCCAGCACCTGGCGCCGAAGGTTACTCTCAAAGGCCGTCGTCGTCAGGCCGCGTTGGGCCAGGAACGAAGAGTAGGCGTCCTTGCCCAAGAACTCCCCATTCGGGAACAGCTGCGGCAGGATGGTCTTGATCATCGAGACCACTTCGTCATCAGTGACGGTGAAGCCCATCTTCTGCGCCTGCAGCTCGATGGCCTTCTCGCGGACCAGGCCATCCACCACATTGTTGGCAACCATCGAAGCCATCGTCCGGGGAATGCCGGAATTGCGCATCTGTTGCTCGATCCGTGAAGACGCTTCCTGAATCGTGATCTGCTCGTCGCCGACTTGGGCGATGACGGTCTCCGAACGGTTGCCGGAGGCGCCACCCATCCCTGACGGCGTCAGCGTCCAGACCATCGAAACAGCAATCAAGCCCAGCAGGCCCATCAGCACATACCGCACAGCGGTATCTTTACGGCGAAACAGTTGAAACATTACAGATCTCCCAAACCTCCCATTGTCGCCTGAATAGGGGCAAGGCACAACCGGAGGTTGTCGAGACGAGATTTGCCCAGCCTGCCGGTAGCGGCGCAGCGCGCTCAACTTCAGCTGCCAGGTAGAACCGGTTCAGTTACCTGCTAGCGGATCTTGCCCGTGCGGCTGGAACCGGCCACTGCCTTGGCGGCCTTAGCCTTCACGGGCTCCTCAAATGCGTTTCGAAATACGTAATGCGATAGATCCGAAACGACATCCAGCGCAAGCCGTTGCAGCGTGCGTTCGCGAGAGTCCTCAGACTTCCTGTCTTTCGGCGTACCCGCCTCATCCGGCATATGCATGTCGGCGGAAATCCAACCGAGCAACCGGGCCTGCGCCGGATCGTCGGCGGACTTGACGATGGGGGCAACGATCCAGGAGCCCTTCGGGTCCTTGTCCAATTTGGTGGCGTTGGGGTCTTGCTCGCCGCCCATCTTGGCCGGGTGTTGCCATTTGGCCAACGGATCTTCGCGGTAGCGGTCAAGCGTGTGTTCGGTAAAGACATCGCGCTCCGACGTTCGCTGCAGCCCTATGTAGTTTGCTGCCGGTTGATCACGGACATCGTCGGCCGTCTTCCAGTAGACTAAGCGGAACTCGCGCGGCTCCTCGCCCTGATTCTCTGGATCCACGGCGCGCCAGAATCGTATCCGCTTCAGGCCCACTTCCGGCCGCAGGACCGCCGTCGCCAGCGCCTCGATCACCGCCGTGCAAAAGGACTTATCCTCAAACTGCTGCTTCTCCCAAACTCCACCCTTGTCCACCACGTCCAGCAGTTCGCGCAAACCATCAAAAAAGCCTTCCACGCGCGATTGCCCAAGCCGGAACAAGTCATTGGCCGCCAGATTCACCCGGCGCTGGATCTGACGGGAAGATGCCTTGAACTTCCCGATCTTCCCTCCCGTACCCGTGACACCATCGCGGAGCCAGGTGACGAGAATCGCCTGAGTATCGCCGGCCGCCCGCACCGGACAGGCAAACAGTGGCCCCTTGATGCCGAACTGACTAATCCCCTTGGGGTTCAACCAACTCGCGTCATCCTCATCCGGTGCGTTCGGGGCAAACCCTTTGACGGCCTCCTCAACGTCCGGAATCAGCTTGGCCTGACGCCTCCAGAAGACCCAAGCCGCGATGCTCTTCTCTTGGAAGGTGTACCTGAAATGCCGCACCTTGTCCTTTGAGAACAACGAACCCGTCAGGGTTTGCTTCTCGTAGTTGATCTTGTAAAGCAGGAACTCGTGCCCCAACGAGCTCACCAGTCGCGACTTCAGCATCAGTTGGCTCAGCCGGTCCGGCTTGCTCTGGAACTCCTTGATGGGAAAGTCG
Organism: Acidobacteriota bacterium; assembly: GCA_026394055.1. Lineage (GTDB taxonomy): Bacteria > Acidobacteriota > Terriglobia > Bryobacterales > Bryobacteraceae > JAPKYZ01. Next base: position 60,699 of record JAPKYZ010000026.1, on the reverse strand, counting down.
ATGCGCCGGCGATGTTCGGCCTGCATGAACAACTGGCCAAACTCCTTGCTAATCCGCTTGGCCACCTGGATGTGATAGTCGGTGTAGGCGTCTCGTAGGTCAGACTCGAGGTTGAGTACACCCACCCGCCTCCCATCCGCCAGAATCGGGCAGGCCAACTCGCTTTTTACTTCCGTGTCACACACCACATAATGGGCGTTCCGGTAACCCAACGCGTCCAGCTCTTCGCGGCAGTGTGCGACATCTTTCAGGTAGACATAATCCTTGCTGCGGTCCTTGGCCGCCTTCAAGAAAACGCTGTTGATGATCGACCCTGGTTCGATGGCCAACGCCTCCTTCTTGGGAGGACAGACAGCGACGCGGGTAGGGTCCGGGCTGGTCCCGTCCACCATCATGCAAACATCCCCGCGCAGCGATCCGGTCAGCGATGTCGCTCTCTCCAGCATGGCCTGGACGGCTTCATCCCGGCTCACCGCCGGATCGCTGAGGCCGAAGCCAATGCCAAAACGGCCCAGCCGCGCTCTGCTGACCCGGCCGCTCAGTTCCTTGAGAATGTTGACCACGGCCTGCGTGGCTGTCTGGCCATCGGTCCGGTACGTGATGGCCTTGATGGCCAGGGCGTCGTCCAGATAGCGGGCAAATGTGGCGTCACACTCCTGTTCGGGCAGGATGGCATAGTGCGGCCCAAACTTTCGCCCATGGCGCAGCCGCACCTCATCAATCAGGTAGAGCATGTCGGTGTCGCGAAGACTGTAACCGATGAAGAGGAAAGTTTTCCAGCTCAGTAGGTGTTTGATTAGCTGATTGAACTCCGGGTTGGCCATGGAGCCATCCCGGTAGTGCGTGCGGGTCAGCCGTACATCGAGCGGATTCTGCGCCGATCCGTGGAGCTTGACCACCGCAAAATCGTTCGATCGGATAGCGTGGAACAGCGTGTCCGGATCTTTCCAGGTGCACGTGGTGGGATTGCCGTAGGCTCGTTCCAGCAGGCGATCCAAGTTCGTGGTCAAGGCAAAGCTGAATGGCAATCGTGTGATGGACCGATGGAGCTCGGTGGGCAGCAATGACTTCCGGGCGAACCGCCGCGTGATGAAGTTCGAGAACGCCTTCGGGGACAGTTCTCGGTGGAGCATCTCCGCCGCCAAAAGAAAGTCCCGGGCCTCCAGCAAGCTGCGTGCTTTGTTCCAACGAGGGTCTTTCTCGTCGGTCGACGTGCTGACGGCGTAATCCAGCAGCTCGGCAATGAAACCGCGCCAGTCCGGCAGACCTGCGTCTATCGAGACTCCGCTGCCGACAAACACCACGGATTCGTCGTGGGCCAAAGCTTGAACCAATAGGTCGTCCAAGGTAACCTCCGGAAGGGCATTACATCTCTATCATCAAGGAGGTGTTCGCGTAAAGAGGATCATTACATCTAAACTGATCCAGAGGCACTTTTTCCCCTTCAGCGCGGTCAATAATTGTGAGTTGTTACTTGACGATGTCTTCGTCTATTGCTTGACGTACTTCTTCAACGACTTCGACAGCACTTCCGCCCCGTAGAGATTGCCCTTGGCATCCGCGGCTACGCCTTCAGCGGCACTGGTGGCTCCTTTGCCGGGCGTGGGGTCAGGGATGAAGGCCTTCACTGAGCCGTCCTTGGCGCTGCCGATGCGCAGGCCGCGCTTCCAGCCGGGGTTGTTGCCGGCGTAGCCGCCGGTGTCGATCGATTCAGAGTCCGCCACGTAAAGCATGTCGCGCCGGTCGATGTAGAGTCCGCTGGGCCGCGCGAACTGCTTCCACTCAGTCAAGTACTTGCCGTCCTGGTCAAAAATCTGGATGCGGTTGTTGAACCGGTCGCCCACAAACAGGCGGCCCTTGGAGTCAATCGCCAGCGCGTGCGGGCAGTCAAACTCGCCTGGCCCCGTGCCCTTCTTGCCCCACGCCTTGATGAACTTGCCATTCTTGTCGAACTTGACGAGGCGAGCGTTGGAATCACGGCCATGCCCGTCGGCGACAAAGATATCGCCGTTCTTGCCGGTCACCACATCGGACGGCATGTTGAACTCATCCGGCCCCGTTCCCGCCACACCCGCCTTGCCCAGCGTCAGCAGCACCTTGCCATCAGGCGAGAACTTGAACACCTGATGCCCCTTGCCATTGCGCCCCTGGCCGTCGGTCACCCAGACGTTGCCGTCCTTGTCGACATAGATGCCGTGCGGGAAGACGAACATCCCTTCGCCAAAGCTCTTCAGCAGCTTGCCGTTCTCGTCCAGCTTCACGATCACGGGCGTGGACGTGTTGCCCACGCAGGTGTTGGCCCCGCACCGTTCCGCCGCCCAAATGCTCTTGCCATCCCGGTCGATCTCGACCGCGCTGGTCGAGCCCCATTTGCGCCCTTCGGGCAGCTCGCCGAAGTTCTCGATGGTGCGGTAGGGGTTGGGCTGCGAATTGGGGGCGTTCGATTGAGCGCTCAATGGCGCGGCAGCCAGCAGTGTGACCGCCCACATGGCGGTCCGGGTAAAGGGCATCGAGGCTCTCCTTCGAGCAACGAGTATATCGCTGGGGAGTCCCGCCGCACTATCCGGATTTCAGCGGCAAAAGGGAACTGTTCCTGCCTGCAAACGAGGAGCGGTTCGCCAATAGACTGGTATTATGGCGTTATGGCCGTAAGAAAGATGACCTTCAGTGTGTCGGAGGCAGTGGCGGTCCAGTTTCTAGCTTGCGTGCCGTCGCGGGAAAGGTCGAGATTTGTGAGCGAAGCCTTGGTGGCACGTTTGAGTGAGCGTGATGCGGATCTGATCCGTGCTTGTGACGTGGCCAATCAGGAACTGGATGTCCTTGAGATCGAGCAGGAGTTTGACCGTCTGCCGGATGCGGCGGCGGAGCCATGGAAGTAACCCCCGACCGCGGCGAGATCTGGTGGGTGGCGCTGGACCCGACGCTTGGCTCAGAGATTCGAAAAACGCGGCCTTGCGTCGTCGTTTCACTCAAGTTGCTGAATGAGCGTCGACGGACCATTGTGGTGATTCCGCTTTCGAGTGCCCCGACAGCCAGCCCGCCGATTCTCATCCCAGTCCTTTGTGAGGGACGTCCGTCCGTGGCGGTCACCGATCAGATTCGGGCCGTATCGAAGGGGCGGTTCCGGGACCGCATAGGCCTTGCCGCGTCAACGGAGATGGCGGCAATTGAAGATGGTTTGCGGACGATATTGCAGCTCGGGTAGTTCGGTGTGCCCGTGCGGTGGTTGAAGTCAAAAGAACTCATCCGGCACCTAGCGGCGCGCGTCGCGAAGCCGGACCATGCTGGCCAACTGCTCCGGGCGTAGGCGGGGAATATCGGAGTAGCCAATCAGGCAATCATCACCTGCCGCCTGACGGGCCGCAAGCTGGCGGACAGCTGATTTCTCCCCGTCAGTCCAGGGCCTGTTCCTGATATCGGCGGATGTTATGGTGGTCAGCCGCGCGGGCCGAGATGATGCGGATGATCTCTTCGCCATCTATGCTACTCGTCCTCGAAGAAGTCCTGGTCGATCTTCTTGAGCTCGTACTTCTGGGTGACCGTCACCCCGACATTATGCTCGATCATCAGCTTGGCTAGCCGCTCACCATCGATCAGTACGATCTTCTTTTCGATGCGCTTGACGTACTCGACGGCGTCTTTAGAGAAGGTGGAAGTGGTCAACAACACACCCTTGCGGGCACGCTGACCTTCGAGGCTGCCAGCAAACGCTTGGACGACGGGGCGGCCCACTGAATCCTTCCAGCGCTTGGCTTGGATGTAGACGATATCGAGACCTAGCTTGTCCTCCTTGATGATGCCGTCGATGCCGTCATCACCTGACTGGCCGACCACCTCACCCGCATTCTCCAGGCTGCCCCCATACCCCATAGCTACGAGGAGATCCAGCACGATCTTTTCGAAGTGTGCCGGCGTGACCCCTCGCACGGCCTCCAGTAAATCGCTTTGAAGCGCTTGCTGCAACTCATCGAAGCCGGATTGCATGCGCTCCTGCGGTGTTTCCTTCGACGGCTCAATTTGAACCGTTGGCTCAGTTAGCGATGGCCCAGATTCCGATGAACTGCTTCCCCGTTCATAGAACTTGAGGAACTCGGGGAACTGTTCTAAAGTTCCGACAGTGATTCGCTGATCGCTCTGTCTCAGTAGATCGCGCCCTCTGGCCGTGATGCGAAACACCCCTCGCTTCACCCGCTCGATCGCACAGGCTTTGGAAAGGTACGTCTGAGCCCAGCCCACCCGATTTGCAAAAACGCTCTGGCGGTCGCTCGCAAGGCGCTCCGAGAGGTCTTCCTGACTTAAGCCGAGTGCCGCGGCAATCTCGGCACGCAAGCGGATAGCTGTCTTCTCCGACCCGTCCTGAAGTGCCTCGAGGACGGGTCGCATCAATGACTGGTAGTCCGGGACGGCCACCTACGCCAGCCCCGCCCGCCGCATCGCATAAGCCACGGCATCGCCTGGCACCTTAAACTCGCTCATGCCCTTGTTGCCCAGATACCCCAACTCAGCAGTACCCACAGCCGAGGTGTAGTAGGCGTCCACCACCATGCGACGGGCCAGATCAAAGAAGTTGATCCCGGCGGCCAGGGCGGGGGAGTTGTTTTTGCGGAAGGCGATCTGGTCGAGCAGTGCCGTCTGCTCCGCCGCCGCGGCCAGATGGAACGGTTTGCCCAGGCGCACGGTCATCCATGCCAAGCCGCCCGTCCAGGTGGCGGCGAGCGTGGGGTTGGCACTGCAGATCAGGTCGATGAACTCTTTGGCGCCGCCCTTTGATGCGCCGGGCATCACGACCTCGGCGAAGGCTTCGACGGACTTCCACTCGACTTCTTTGAAGAGCTTGGGCGTGTAGACCCCGCCCTTCTTGTCGGCGGCGGCCATCTGGTGGACGTGCTGAGCGGCCAGCGGTTCCAGGCCACCCAGCGTCGCCGCCAACGCGACATTGCGCAGCAGATCACGGCGCGACACTTCCTCGGCGGCCGTCATCTCGGCAGGATTCAGTTCCGGTTGGTTAGACATTGCCCTTCCTCAATTCCTCGGCCAGATAATCAGCGGTGCGCCACGCCAGGGCGCAGATGGTGAGCGTGGGGTTCTTGTCGGGGTTCGACACAAAGGGTGCCGCGTCGGCCACGAACAGGTTCTTCACTTCGTGCGCTTGGCAGTACTTGTTCAGCACGGACTTCTTCGGGTCATCGCCCATGCGGACCGTGCCCAGTTCGTGAATGATGGAGCCGCCGGCGCTGATCCCAGAGCCTTCGCGCTCCGGATTGCGCAGGCCCATCACGCGGCCGCCCATGCCTTCGATGATGTTGGTGAAGGTGTCGTGCATGTGCTTCACCTGCTTGTACTCGTACTCGCTCCAGCGGAAGTGGAAGCGCGGGACCGGGATGCCGAAGCGGTCGACCACGTTGGGGTCCACTTCCATGAACGTGTGCTCATTGGGCACCATCTCGCCCCGGCCGGCAAGGCCGACGAAGGCGCCGTACTCGCGTGCGATGTTCTGCTTGAGCGCTGCGCCGTAGCCTTCGTGCCGGCGGCACTGGCTATGGAAGCTGCCCACTTGCGGCATGCCGAACCCGCCGCCGATTTCGACGTGATAGCCGCGAGGGAAATCCTTGTTCTTCTTGGCCCACTCCCACCACGGGATGTAGAGGTGCATGCCGCCGATGCCGTCGGAATCGTGTTTTTGCAAGCCTTCGAGCGCCGGGATGTAGCCCGACAAACCGTAGCCGACAGAGTCCGTCAAGTAGCGGCCCACCACGCCCGAGCCATTGGCCAAGCCATTCGAATGCCGGGCCGATTTCGAGTTCAGCAGCAGCCGCGCCGATTCGCAGGCGCTGGCCGCCAGCACCACGCTGCGGCACTTGATCTGCTTTTCCTGCCGCGTGAGCTTATCGATATAGCTGACCGCCACCACTTTGCCGGTGGAATCCGTGATCAGCTCCCGCACCATGGCGTTGTTGATCAGGTTGACGCGGCCGGTCTTCATGGCGGGGAAGATCTGCACTTGGCTCGATGAATAGTTGGACGCCGTCACGCAGCCGCGGCCGCACTGGCCGCAGTAGTGGCAAGCCGCGCGGCCGTTGTGGTTCTTGGTGATGATGGCCATGCGCGACGGAATGCAGGGGATCTTCAACCGGTCGCAGGAGGCTTTCACCAGATGCTCATGGACGCGGGGCGGGGGCGGCGTCTGGAAGATGCCATCCGGGGCGGACCGGATGTTCTCCTTGGTGCCAGTGATGCCAATGAACGATTCTGCCTTGTCGTAGTAGGGCGCGATCTCGTCGTAGGTGATGGGCCAATCGTCGCCCAGGCCATCGGTGGAGTAGGGCTTGAAATCGTAGTCGGCAAAGCGCAGCGAGATGCGGCCGTAGTGGTTGGTCCGGCCACCCAGAATGCGGCTGCGGAACCAGCGGAACGTCGTACCAGGGGCGGTGGTGTAGGGCTCGCCCTCAATCTCCCAATAGCCATTGGGCGCCAGAAAGTACCCGAAGGCGAACTCTTCCTGACCCTGGTAGTTCTTGCCTGTGCCGGCGCCGCGGTGGTCCACTTGATGGGGCCACATGTGCTCCTTGTAGTCCTTGGCGGGGTTCAGCCCCGGACCGGCCTCCAGCAGCGTCACGTTGACGCCTTTGTTGGCTAGCACGTGGGTCATGGTGCCGCCACCGGCACCGGAGCCGATCACCAGAACATCGGCCACTTCCTGCCTGCGCTGAATTTGCAACATCGGAGAAGCATATCGCAGTTGATACCCGCGTAAGGGGGCTGGAAGAACAAACTTAGATCGTTTTGTTTTATACTGGAAGCTCCACGCTGATTTTTCCACTCTGTCGTACCAGCAAAAAGGACAAACCATGCCCACTAAGCGAACAATCAAAGCGGAAGCAGTCTCTCAGCCGGAGGTTGTAGCTCCGTTGACAGCCAAGGCTGTCAAGGCCACCAAAGCAGTGAAACCGGCCAAGGCCGTCGAGGCGCCCGCTGTGTCTGCCCCGAAAGCCGTTACCCCCAAAGCAGCCAGCCCCAAGGCTGCGAGCAAGTCCACGCCGGTCAAGGCCAAAGCGGTGAAAGCTGTGGCTAAGACGGTAATTCCGGAGACAGCCGCCCCGGCGCCAACGCCCGAGCCGCTGATCGTGACCCACTCGGTTCCCACGGAAACCGTCAGCCTGGCCGCGCTGAGCGATGAGATCTCGCGTGTCGCTTATCAGCTGTGGCTGGAGGGCGGCCGCCGGGATGGCCGGGCTCTGGACGATTGGTCCCGCGCGGAAGACTTAGTGAAGTCCCGCTACGGCCTGTAATCAGTTCTACACCAGTTATCTGCTAGCCCGTCACCATCTCTCTGATGGACGGCGGGTCCAGTAGCGCAATCGTTTGCGCGGCAGATGGCCAACTGCCTCCGCCGCGCATTTTGCCGTTACTGGTTGTGCTCTAGCGGCCGTATTTGCGGAGCACGGCCAGCAATTTGCCCTGGATCTCCAACTGATCCATCGGCACCAAAATCGGGCCCATGGCCGAATTGGCCGGCTGGAGCCGCGCGCGTCCATCGGGCTCGCGATAAAAGCGTTTCAAGGTGGACTCTGCCCCGCCCACCAAGGCCACCACGATATCTCCATCGCGGACTTCCCGGGTCCGTTTAATCAAGACAAAGTCGCCGGACATGATGTGGTCGTCGATCATCGAATCGCCGCGGACTTCCAAGGCATAAGTGTCCCCGGCGCCGGCAAAGTCACCAAACTCAAGCGTGGCGTTACCGGCCACTGCCTCCACCGGGGCCCCGGCCGCAATCCGGCCTAGCAACGGCACCGACGGCATCACCGCCACCGGCCGCATCATGGCGGGTGCGCGTTCTGCAAACTGTTTCTGTTCCTGGAAATACTTCTCCGCCAGCTCAATCGAACGGGATTGGTTGAAGCCGCGCTTCAAGTAGCGTTTTGTTTCCAGTGCCTGGATATGTTTGTGCACGGTGGCAAGCGATGCCAGGTCCAACCCCGTTGCAATTTCTTCATAACTGGGGCTGTATTGATTGTCTTGCACGAAGTGTGCAATGAAGTCGAGCACTTCTTTCTGCCGGCGGGTCAATGCCATGCCTTAAGTGTAGGCGAACAAAAGGGGAAATACAAGTGAAATATCGTTAGCTGACGCTAACCTGCGCAGTTGGCATTCAAGCCCGTCAAGAAAGTCTCCGATACGCCTCCTGTGAGTGTTCCCGCACAGTTCCATTGGAGCGTCCTGGCATGCGGGATGATTGTCCCTTCCATGCTGCTGGCTTCCCTCGGCGCGGGGCACCTGCCCTTCACCAGTCCTTCAAGCGGTCCCGCAGGCCCGGACCGGACGGCGGCCACCGGCGAATGGCAGATGATCCATGTTCTTGCCGAAGGCTGCGACTGCTCCAATCGGGTGCGGGCTTATCTGCGGCGGCGTCCGGGGATCCGAGGCGTTCGTGAGCGGATGGTCCCGGCCGATGGCGCGCGGCGGCTGCGTTGGGCCAACCGCGAGGTGGAACTTGGGGCGGCGCCTTTGTTGATCGTGATTGCCCCCGATGGGCGCGTCCGCTACGCAGGCGGCTATTCGCGGCGGCCCGATGCCAAGGATGGCTTTCATGACCAGGAGATTCTGGGCCGCCTAGCCGCGGACGTCCCGGTGGAGCCGTTCCCGGTTTTTGGCTGTGCCACGCCGCGAGACTTGCGGTCCCTGGTGGACGCACCGGCCGCTAAAGCGCTCCTACATTGAAGGAGCCGGACCGCCCCGGGTGAGCGGACGATTCCAAGGTAAGCCCCAACCGCGTTCGCCCGAAAAGCGAACGCTAGTTCCGGCCGCACATGCCGGGCGTTTGGCACATGCCGGACGCGCAGCCGCCGCCGCGCGGAGCCGCCTCTTTGGTCATCCCATTGGCGCGCGCGGAAAACGTCGAGTAGCGCGTGGCCAGCTTCTGAGACTGGCATTCCGGGCACTCCACTGCGTCATCGGCGCGGCGCACCAGCTTCTCAAACTGGTTGCCACAGCTCTGACAGGCGTATTCAAAAATCGGCATTTACTTGCTTAGCTCCACACACAGTCTATCAATGGCGGCGCGGATCTCGGCGGATGGCACCTGCGAGGCATTGGCCATGATCGACATCGCCAGGCGTCCGTAGGTCTTCGATTCAATGTAGCCCGCTAGCGTATTGATGTGCGCCAGTGACCCCGTCTTGGCGCGCACCAGTTCTCCGCGCGACCGATCGCGAGCCGGCAGGCTTTTCGACTTAAAACGGTTCTCGAGCGTGCCATCCACCCCGCCTACCGGCAGCAGGCTCAGCCAAAGGTCGCGGTGCGGGCTTTGGTGCATATGTTGGAGCAGCTTTACCGTGGTCTCCGGAGTCAAAAGCGACATCCGGGACAAGCCGCTGCCATCGCGAATATCGTAGCCATCCGGCGCGATGCCGATCTCTCCTAGTAGCTTCTTCAACTCCTCCAAGCCGGTCCCCAACGCGCCGTCCCCGGCCGACTGCCAGGCCACTTCCCGCAGGATCATTTCGGCATGCAGATTCTGACTCACCTTGTCGAGCACGCCTAATAGTTCCGGCAGCGGTGGCGAGGGGCGCTGCCACAGCAGTTGTCCCTCCTCAATGCGGCTGGCAGAGCCGGTCTTGCCGTTGGGCGCCTGATGCCGCGCCCGGGGGCGCCCGTGGATCACCACCCCGCGCCGGGTCAACGCGTCGTAGAGCGCCACGGCGGCAAACTGGGCCGGATCGTCCACCGCCACCGTGATGGTGCGGCCGGGGCCACCGGGCGCGAGGCGGCCCACCAGCCGCAGCTGCCCGGGTCCGTCGCGGTAGAGCTCCAGCTTGCGCTCCCCGGCTTCGGTCCGGACGCGGTTGTCGATCGTAAAGTACTCGAGCGCTGGTTTTGAGCTGAGCCGGGCCAGGTCACCCGCCGCCGCACCCGGCGTGAGGGTGATGTCGATCGTGTTGTCGTTCAGCGTCAATGCGCTCACCGGCGCGCCGCTCTCGAAGATGGTGTCGTCCACCGCCCAGCCTTCCGGGTACGGTGACCACACCCAGCGCGAATCATCGCCCACGACGTCGCCGGGCACTTCTTTTAGGCCCGCAGCCACCAGGGCGTCGGCCATTGCCTCGATGATTGCCAGCGGCTCCCCTGGGTCCGGACCTTTGGCGTAAGGGTAGGCGCGGGCCGACATCGAAGGGTCCCCGCCGCCCACCAGCCGCAGATCGCCATTGGCATCGCGGCGGATGCTGGTCGAAAAGCGGTAGTCCGGGCCCAGCCGCAGCAGGGCCAGGGCGCTCGCAAAGAGCTTCAGGTTGGAGGCCGGGACAAAGTACTGCTGGGCGTTCAACTCCGCCAGCGTCGCGCCGGTCTCGAGCTGGATCACCTGGACCCCCCAGTGCGTCCGCGCGGCACCCGGCGTGCTGCTCAACAGCTCCGCCAGCCGCGGCGCAAACTCGCCCTGGGCGCACAATTCCGCCGCCGCCCACAATCCCGCCGCCAAGCCCCGCCAGGCCCCACGAATGCGTCTCATCTTCCTCAATCCACCGGGTTCAATTTTGATTCCACCCAAATCAGCACCAGCAGCACGAAAACCGCCAAGGTGCAGATGACGGCCACCAGCATCACCGCGCCAATGCCGATCGAACTCGCCAACACGCCCACCAGCCACGGAGCCAGCAGGCCTCCCGTAAAGGCCACCGAGAAGATGCCGTTAAAGTAGACCGGGTGATAGTAGTTAAACCGCGACCCCACCCGTTCCACCACCAGCGGATAGACGGCCGCAAAGCCTAAGCCCGTGGCCACCACGGCCACGCCCGCGCCGGTCAGGTTGTTGGTGGACGCCAGAATGGTGCAGCCGAACAGTGCCGCCGCGATGCTAAAGAACAGCAGCCGCCCATGCCGGATCCGGTCCAGCAGAGCCTGGATCACAATCCGGCCCAGCAGGATCGACAGCCAGTAGAGCGAGAGCAGCCACAGGCCCGCCCCCGGGCTGACGCCCAGCCGTTGCACCAGAAACAGCGGCAGCCAAGCCGCGATCGCCCACTCGTTTCCAAACTGGAAGAACAGCAGCAGCGCCAGCAGAATCGCTGCCGGGGACCGGAAGGCTTCGACGGCCCGGGCGGTCGGGACCGTCTCCGGTACGATCGCCGCAGGAAAGGGGCGCCGCAAATACCAGACGCCAAAGCCCGCCGAGACCACTCCAAACAGAGCCACCGGCAACCACAGGCCATAGGTGCCGATCCCGGCGCCCACCAACAGGCAGCCCGCCAGGCAGCCTCCACCAAACAAGATGCCCGCCAAGTTCATGGTGGCCGCCGGAGCCCGCTCGTAGGCCACCGCCAGCAGTTGAAACACCCCGGCATTCAGAAGTCCCGCCGCCGCGCCCATTCCGAACAAAGCCGCCCACCGCCAAGCCACCGGAGCCGGTGGAGCCACAAACGCCAGTACCACCAGGCAGCCCGCCGCCAACAGACAGCCAGTGGCCAGCAGCGTCTTGATCCCGCGATGCTTCAGCAGCACCCGGGCCGACTGCACCGCCAGCAGCACGCCCAGGTTCATGAACAGGAAGTAGAGCCCCATCGCCGCATAGTCTGAGCTGCGCTGGTAGTCCCAGGCCACCAGGATCACGCCCGGAAACGCCAGGAACAGGCCGGACAAAAACAGCCCGGACAGCGCCCGGCGTGAGGCCACCGGCTGCCCCATGGCCCGCTCCGACGGAGGTGTCATCTTTGGCGTCTCTGCCACTTGGCAATTGTAACTCTCATGCCGGTGCGGAGATGCCATACCGCTGGTGGGCGCGTGCGGACATGCCCCACAACATTTTGGGGCGGGCTTGCAAATTTACTATTGACAGGCCCGCCATTTGCGCCCTAAGATCAGGGCATCACTGAGAAAGGAGGTGATCCAGTCTAAATTTATGAGTACCGACTGTAGTCTTTCAACGCGTGAGGTTATCGGCCGCTGAGCCGGGCTGTAATGTCGTTGGTTTCGCGGCAGTGACGAGACCGTTCGAGCCAGCAGGCTGATCGTCTCACGCGCTGAAGATAACCGTAATTCCTCCGATTTGTGCTTGAAGCCCCCGAAGGTGATTTTTCGCCTTGCGGGGGCTTCTTGTTTTCACTCGCTGCGGCGTCCCGGCCCGCCACATTGGCATTTCGCTACTTGTTTGCTATCATCGAATAGTCATGCAGGCCGGCATTCATCCCGCGTATAACGAAGTAAAGGTGATCTGCGCGTGTGGAAACACGTTCCAGACCCGCTCCACCCACAAAGGCGATCTCCGCGTGGAAATCTGCTCCAACTGTCACCCGTTCTTTACGGGCCGCCAGAAGCTGGTTGATACCGAAGGCCGCGTGGACCGTTTCCAGAAGAAGATGGCCAAGTCCAGTGCCCTGCAAGCGCAGCGCGCCAAGACTCCGGCCCCCGCCGCCAACTAGAACGACAGTCAGAATTAGCGAGAGCCTGGGCTTCCGGCCCGGGCTTTTTCGTTTTCCCCGCAGCTATTTCGTGGTAGCTGTTAGGGTTGAAAACATGCCCGCAAGTCTCACCGCCGCCCTCAATGCAGCAGATGCCTCACGCCGAGCCGCGACAGCATGGAGCGGAGTGCCCTCTCACCCATGCACGCCGGGGCAGCGCTCCATTCTCCCCTCGCCTCTCAGGTCGGGATACTCCTGCGAACGTCCGCTACCGGGCCGACTTTTCGGCAGCCTTGCGCCGGGCTTCCCGCTCCAGGCGTAACGCTTCGAACAGCGGCTTCTGGTCCGCCTTCAGCATCTGCCGGATCTTGTCCACCTGGCTGTCGTAGATGGCCTTCATCTCGGGCTTATACTTGTCGCGCACCTGGTCGAACAGCGTCTTCGATTCGTCCAGCACGGTGTGCAGCTCTGAGACCTGCTTCGAGTCCAGGTGAACCCGCTCAGTCATCTCCTGCATGAACTGCCGCCGCCAATCATCCGGCCGGGGCGGCATCACCGTCGCCGTTACCGTGGTGGCCGAATAGAGCCGCTGGCCCAGGGCGCCTACCGCCAAGCCGCTAAAGAAGATCAAAGCTCCATAAACAAACAACGACCGCTTCATTTCGCCTCCGGGGCCGGTTTGGCTAACGCCGAATCAGCCTGTGCACTACCCTCAATCGCCGGCGCGGCATCCTGATCGCCGTCCAGCGCCTCCAGATAGTTGTGAATCACCGGATTGGATTGCAGTGACAGCAGCAAGGCCAGCAATAGGCAGATGGTGGCGGCCACCGTCACTACGCCTGATGTCCAGCCGCGCGCCTTCTTCAGCATCTGACGCTGGGCGTCAATCCGCTGCCACAGGCGCGGCATGAAATGGATCGCGCCCTCAGGTTCGGGGCACGCCGCGCGGTAATCGCTCATCAGCTCGTCGAGCTTTTTTTCAGCCTGGCTCATCTATCCCCAACTATCGATTACTAAAATCATACCTAAACGTCGCCGCAGGATTCAGCCCGGCGGATATTCGCCGCCCTGTTTCTCAAAGGCCTTCAGCACCCGCTGCCGGGCGCGGAACAGCCGCACCTTCACGGCGTTCTCGTTGATGCCGTAGACTTTCTCCAGATCTTTCACCGAAAGGCCTTCCACTTCCTTCATCAACAGCAGAAGCCGGTCCTCTTCGGAAACTGAGCCTAGCAGGCGCTGCACAAATTCGCGAATGGTCCCTTGGCGTTGCGCCTCCTGGGTGACCACGCCACCCGCGGTGGCATCGGCCATCGTCACCTGGGCCTCGGAGAGATCGGAGATGCGGGATTCCTTCTTCCGCTTCTGCTTGCGCAGATAATCGTAGGCGGCATTGACGGTTAACCGGTAGAGCCACGGCTCAAACATATCTGCCGTTCGCAACTGGTCCATCGAATAATACAGCCGCAAGAACACTTCCTGCCCCACGTCCTCGACGTCTTCCGGACGCCCGATCAGCCGGCTGATCGTACCCAGAATCCGCTTCCGGTAGGCGCGGACCATCTCATTGAAGGCCGCATCATCGCCCGAACGCGCCCGTTCGATCAGCTCGAGTTCGACTAGCACGCAGCCGTCCCCGAAACTGCCCGATGCCACGGCTCACCAGAGCCAACGAGCCGCGGAACCTTCAAATTGGAAAGGCGCTGGGGCAACTAGCTAGGTTACAAGGTTGCAATGCCGGATGGGAGGGTGTCCGCGGGACGCCACGAGTTAGGCGCTTCGGCGATCCAAAGGACGGAGTACGACAGAACATATCAAGGTAAATTCCGGGTAGATCCCGGCACGAAAGAGGAGAAGTCTGGACACAACACCGCTCACCGGGTTCTGCAGCCAGCGGATGGGGCCCATAGGCTCCTCCGGCGGTACCAAAACCGGGAGTTCGGCGCGACCGGGCGGGATGAGTCGCGCTGGGCGGAACTTGTACAGCAAACCGGCAACGGCGTGGCGGATCTGAGGGGCTGGTTCTTCACCGGCCGCTCATGGCTCGAGACTTAAAATCTGCGGCGGTGAAACCCGAACCTCAACTGGCCAACCGGTAGCCTGATTCCGGCGAGGGCAGCATGTCAACGTCTCGGCGGGCGGCCGTGTACGCTTCCAAGGAGCGAATCAAATTAGTCACAACGATCCGGCGAGTGTAGAGATACTCCAGACGAGCCTGAAGCAAATCTGCTCTCAAAGCAGTGGGCTGAGCCGGGGGGGAGGCTTTCTTCAGCGACATGCGTACACTTTACTAGGTACTAGGAGTACTGAGCAAGGAATTTGATGCGGGCATCGACTACCCCCAAATGGGGTAGCGACCCCTCGGCGGAGTCTCGCCGCCACCGGAGTTGCGCCCATTATCCGGGCGCTCTTGCGGCGCGAATCACCGTCTGGTCGCGTCTCGGCCACCCGCTTCGCCCCGCGCGACCCGCCCCACGCTCCGGGACCTGCTAAAATTAAAAATCCCCCCGATGCCCCGGTACGGAGCACGCTTGTGCCTGGGGCCGACTGCCAGCATTATCTCGATGGACCTACTTTCCGGCCTCAATCCGCAACAACGCGAAGCCGTCATGCACGACCAAGGACCGCTGTTGATCCTGGCCGGCGCTGGTTCCGGCAAAACGCGCGTCATCACCAACCGCATCGCCTATTTGATCGATCAAAAGGGAGTGCCCGGTCCGTCCATCCTGGCCGTCACCTTCACCAATAAGGCGTCCCAAGAAATGCGGGATCGCGTGCATGGCATCCTGCGCCAGGGCGCAATGCGCGGCTTTGGCCCCACCGTCTCAACGTTCCACAGCTTCTGCGTCCGCCTGCTGCGGCAGGATGGCGCGCCCCTGGCCCGCGTACGTCCCGGCTTTACCACGCAGTTCACGATCTACGACGACGACGACCAGCTGGCCACCATCAAGCAGATCTACCGCTACGCCGGGCTCGACGAAAAGTTCATGCAGTACCGCGCGGCGCTGTCCCGCATTTCGCAGGCCAAGAACCGCAAAGAGACGCCGCAGGACTTCTACAAGCAGGCCGCGGACCCCAACATGGGCAAGCTGGCCGTGGTCTTTGAGCAGTACCAGACGCGCCTGCAGCAAGCCAACGCGCTCGATTTCGACGATCTGCTGCTGGAATCCGTGCGGTTGCTGCATACCGATCAAGCCACACGTGATGCCTGGAACCGCCGGATCCACTACCTGATGATCGACGAGTATCAGGACACCAACCGCAGCCAGTACGACCTGATGCGGCTACTCTCGGTCTCGCATTCGAACGTCGCCGTCGTTGGCGACGAGGACCAATCGATCTATTCCTGGCGCGGCGCCGACATCCGCAACATTCTCGACTTTGAGAAGGACTACCCTCGGGCGAAGGTGATTCGCCTGGAGCAGAACTACCGCTCCACCAAGAACATCCTCAACTCGGCCGGCGCCGTCGTTGCTCGCAACAAGCAGCGCAAGGGCAAGAACCTCTGGACCGAATCCGGCGAAGGCGAAACCGTCAAGCTCTACGAAGCGCGCGACGCCGAAGAAGAAGCGCTCTGGATTGCCGACGTGATGGACCGCGAGATCAAGCGCGATCCCAAGACGCGCCTGGCCGTGCTCTACCGCACCAACTCCCAGTCGCGCCAGATCGAAGAGGCGCTGCGCCGCTACAACCGCAAGTACATCGTCGTCGGCGGCTTCAGTTTCTACCAGCGCTCCGAAGTAAAAGACGCGCTCTGCTACCTGAAGATCATTCAGTCGCCCAACGACCCGATCGCCCTCCAGCGCATCATCAACACCCCCGCGCGCGGCATCGGCAAAACGACGCTCGACCAAGTGGAGCAGTTCTCCCGCGAGCATGACTTGACGCTCTGGGCCGCCATCGCGCGTATGGTGGAAGAGAAGCAGTTCTCCGCCCGTGCGGAAACCGCGCTGGTGCTGTTCAAAGAGATGATGGAAGGCTTCCAGCAATCGGCCGCCGAACTGGGGCCGGAACGCTTGCTGCGTCAAGTGCTGGACAAGACCGGCTATTGGAAGATGCTCGAGACCGATCCGGCGCCCGATTCGGAATCGCGCTTGCAGAATCTTTCCGAACTGATCAACGCCGCTGCCGAAGCGGCCGAGCGCGGCGAAGGTCTGGCGGAGTTCCTGGATCACGCGGCGCTGGTGGCCGATTCCGATTCGCTCGACGAAGAATCGCAAATCTCGCTGCTCACCATGCACAACGCCAAGGGCCTGGAGTTCCCGGTGGTCTTTGTCGCCGGCATGGAAGAAGGCCTGTTTCCGCACTCCCGGTCGCGCGACAATGAGACGGCGATGGAAGAAGAGCGGCGGCTCTGTTACGTCGCCATGACGCGCGCCGAACAGAAGCTCTATCTGTCGTGGGCGCGCTCCCGGCGCCGCTTTGGCACGGGTATGCCGGAACCCACCATGCCGTCGCGTTTCTTGAATGAGGTGCCCGTGCACTTGCTCGAGATCGTCAAGACCGGCGCGGCCAACGCCGTCGACGTGGACCTCTACGGAGAGCAGCAGTACGCCCGTGAAACCGCCCGTCGCAACGCGTTCACCGGAAAGACGTATAATTCAGTAGAGAGCATTCAGCAGTTCTTTGCGGCCAAAGGCATTTCGCCTCCGGGCGTGCCGAGACCGGCTGCAGCGCCTCCTCGTCCTGCCTCTGCCCCTCCACCGAGGTTCGCAGCGGCCGGAATGGCGCCACCCGCCTCCGCGGGAATGACGAGGCCCGCACCGGCGGTATCGTCAGGGTTCGGACAAAAGAAGCCGGTTGGCGTTCGGAACGGCTCAGTGATTGAGCATCCGAAATACGGCCGGGGAACCGTCCTCCGCAGGGAGGGCGATGGGGAAGATGCCAAGCTCACCGTCCAGTTCGCGGGGCATGGCTTGAAGAAACTGGTTCAGAAATACGCAGGGATTATTGTCAAGGAATGAATACCAAGCACGTAGCCGATAAAGTCGAGCGCAAGACGCTCAAGCGCACCGCCCGCAAAAAGGCGGAGGAAGCCAAGCCTCTGGCCCCGCGCGCCGATAGCGTCGCCCGCGGCTCTATGAAACGCAAAGTGAAGAAGCTCGTGAAGGGCCAGACGCGCAAGCGCTAGTCCTCCCCCTTCTCGCATCTACGGGCGCCCATTTCTTGGTCGCCCCCTCCGCGTCTTCCCACGATGGCGCGGGCCAGTCCCCTCTGGCCCGCGCCTTTCGCTGTTGGCCTACGCTGCCCACTCTCCCCAGCACGCCGCCCACAGACCGGGAACATTTTCGATCAAGCGTCCCTGCGGCATAGGCGCGCCAGATCAAGCGAATCACCCGGTTGCTCGCAGGCTCCAATCGGGCTAGCCTGTCTAGTATGGGTAAACACGCGTTCGAGCTCCTCGAAGCTTTCGAGACCCTGCCTGCCGGCGACAAGCAGGCTTTTGCGGTCGAGGTATTGCGCCGCACTCGGGCGATGCCGTTTGATTCCGGCCCCATATCGGACGAAGAGATTGGAGAGGCCGGTCGCTCCCTGTTTGCATTCTTAGATCAGGAAGAGAATGCCTCCACGCCGAGGTGAAGTCTGGCTGTTCGATCTGGGTATGGCCGCCAAGACTCGTCCTGTGCTGGTTGTCAGCGTTGACTACGGTGACTCTGACCGCGCCATCGTGACGGTGGTTCCTCATACAACCGACCTGCGCCAAAGCCCGTTTGAGATACCGATTAAAGTCCCTTTCCTTCGGCCAGGCGCGTTTCTTGTACAAGGCGTCTCCACGTACCCGAAAGCATGGGCAATTCGAAAGCTCGGCACGCTCCAGCCCGGCCAGATTCAGACCATTACGGATCAGTTGGCGGCTTGGCTTGGTATCCAAGTCAAGAAAAACGCCTAACTAACGGCACGCCTAGCAAAAGGTTGGGACCCCGGTAGCCTCCGTACGTACCAAGGCTCCTCTGACGCGCTCGCCCAGCGCCTGCTTTTCGCATCCAGGAGGACCCTCACGAAACTGGCTGCACTCGCATTGTGTGGGCAAACTGGATCAGGCGGAGGATCTGAGGGACAGTGAGGCCGGGATAGTCCTCATGAATCTCCTCGATCGTCGCTCCGGAATCGTAGCTGTTCACCACGGCGTCGGGGAGAATTCGAGTGCCCCGCACAATGGGACGCCCGGAAACCTTGCCCGGTATCTGCTCGATTAACTCGCAAGCCAACCAATCAATCTCCTCGATTTCAGTCATGGCCAACCTCGATTCATAGTAGCCCCAGACCGGCGATTTGATCCAGTCCCCAAGTGCGCAATCGCAATAGAATCGGACTGCCGCTGCACCTATGCCGGGGGCTCCGGGCTTCGTCCGCGGTGCCTAGCGTCCACCAGGGCAAAGTTCGCGGGCCAATTCAGCAAGTTTCGCCACAGTATTCATGTTCCTCGCGGTGCCGGTCTTGGCTGCCGGAATCGAGAGCCGCGAGTCGGCCATGCCTTCGGTATAGGCGACGTAGATCTCTCGCGCTCCCAACGCCAGGACTTCGTCTCTTTTGTTCTTCACCGCCTCGACTGCATCCGAGGGAGGCTTTCGATCAAGGAATATTGCGACCACCCGGTTGCCCGCGCGATCAGCAAAGGGGTTACCATCCCGCACCGCTGCCATTTCACTCGCGGTGCGAACCAGGACACCCACTGGCTTGCCGGCGTAGGCTGCCAGCTTCTTCTCAAGCGTTGTCTTGACACCCTCTTCGTCGAGCGTGCTGGCAAACACAACGTTGCCCGAGGCGATGTAGGTCCGGACGCGAGCAAATCCCGCCTCCTCGCACATGGCGGTAAGATCGCTCATCGGGAGCTTGCCGGTACCGCCTACATTGACGGCTCGCAAAAGGGCAACATAGGCCTTGAGATTTGGCATGGGTGCTTCTATCGTGGCAGCTAGGTCATCATCGCTTCTTTCCCCCGACGAAAGGCTTGGTGGCGGCCTGCTTCATCCATGCCGCCAATTGGCGCTCGTCGATATCGTCAACGGAAGCTAGCTCCACGCCGCGGGTGGATTTGCCCATCCCGATCGGTGTCACCGGTGGTTCCGGTTGGATCTCGGTGCCGCGGATGAACATTAGCTTCACATGGCCGATGAAGGCGCCGGAGGAGAAGCACCAGCCGCCGTCGACCCCGTAGTAGGCCATGCCCCACTTCACCGCTCGCTGGAGACCCGGCAAACTCTGGGCCGCCAGGGCATCGATCCGCTCGGCGATGCTCCGCTGCGGCTGCGGCAAGCTGGCGATGTAGGCGAACACCGGCGCGTCGCCCGTGGCGGCCTTGGCGGCGCTGGCCTTGCCCGTCATGGCGGCCAGCAGCTTCACCGGCTCGGCCGGGGCGCTCTTCTTGCGCCCGCGGCCGGCCGCGCGCTTCGCGGGTTGATCGATGGGCTGCGTCATAAGGCTTCGGAGGGGGGTGGACTATACTGAACCATATGGCTCAGCATACAGCAAGAGTGCCGGAAAAAGCCAACGCCTCACGCTGAGCCGCGACAGAATGGAGCGGAGTTCGCTGAGAATTCCGAACTGGACAACCATAGCCCGCAACCTCTCACCGAGCGTGTGTCGACCCGCTCCCGCCGCCAACCCGCCACCGTGTCGATGAGGGGGGGGGCTCAGGGCGAGCTTTGCTATTCTGGAAAAACTCGATGGAATGGTGGCTAGGGTTCCAGCGCCCAATGCGGCGGGCTTGGTCCGAGCGCCACAGAGGGCCACACCCGTGGCCGAGCACCCGAGGGATAAAAACCCAGAGGCGGACAGATCGGGACATCTCCTTTTTTTGAGGATTGCGATGCCCTTGCCGGCCCTGGTGCTGGTGCTTGTCGCCGGTCTTGTTCACGCTTCTTGGAATCTGCTAGCGAAACGTGCGTCGGCAGGCGCTGATTTTGTGGTGCTCTATTGCGGGCTCTCGTGCGTGCTGTTTGCTCCGTTGGCGTTCCTGCAATGGCAGTCCCTTCCCGCGAGCATCACCGGAGCGGGCTGGCTGCTGGTGGCAGCGAGCGGACTGCTGCATTTTCTCTACGCCCTCATTCTCCAGCGAGGCTACCAGGTGGCCGACTTGGGCGTCGTCTACCCGGTGGCGCGCGGCGTGGGGCCTTTGCTTTCCTTTCTGGGCGCGATTGCGCTCCTCGGTGAACCGCTGAGTGCCACGGCGGCATTGGGGTTGGCGGCGGTGACGGGTGGCATTGTGATGCTTTCCAAAAGTCAGCATGCGTCGGTGTCGTGGGCCGGAATTGGGTATGGAGTCGCTACCGGGTCCTGCATCGCCCTCTACACACTGGTGGACGCGCGCTCGGTCCGCACCATCGGCCTGCCGCCGCTGCTGCTGGACTATCTATCGAACCTCGTCCGCACAATTCTCCTTCTGCCCGTGATGCTCACGCGGCAGCGGCAATTGCGGCAAGCGGCCCGCCAGCATGGGAAAGCCGCCTTAGGCGTGGCCGTGCTTTCGCCGCTGGCCTACATCCTGGTGCTGTATGCGATGCGGATGGCGCCGGTCAGCCACATTGCCCCGGCGCGTGAAGTGTCCATGCTGTTTGCGGTGGGGCTGGGCGCGACGCTGCTGGGTGAGCGTCAAGGGGCCCGGCGATTGGGCGGTGCGGCGCTGATCGCCATCGGAGTCGCCCTCCTCAGCAGCGCCCGCTGAGGCCAACTCGGTTGCTTGTCCGTCTATGGCGCTGTTCAGCAAGAACTAAAAAAGTTTACTGAAGAGAACGGAACTGCGCCTCACCTTCTCCGTATTAGTAGAGACCATACTCTCTTTTGATGGAGCCGATCTATGTTGCGAGATTTGCGTTTTGCTGTCCGCATGCTGCTGAAGCAGCCGGGTTTTACGGTTCTGGCCGTGTTCACGTTGGCCTTGGGGATCGGCGCCACTTCGGCGGTCTTCAGCCTGATCCAAGGCGTGCTGCTGACGCCGCCGCCGTATCGCGAGCCTGACCGCCTGGTCTTGATCGACTCCGCGCGGGCGGATGGTCAGCCGATGCAGAGCCCGCGCGGCTGGGCGCCGTTGCAATGGATGGGCTGGCAAAAAGAGGCCAAGTCGCTGGAATCCGTCGCCGCCTACGCGTGGACCTTCAACTTCATGGTTCTCGATGAAGGCAGCAAGTCTCTGCAAGGGATGCCGGTCACCAAGGACTATTTCCAGGTCACCGGTCTGCAGCCCATCATGGGGCGCACGTTCAGTGAAGCAGACGGGCGGCCGGGCTCTGATCCCGTGCTGATCCTCAGCTACGAACTCTGGCAGCGGCAATACAATGGCGACCCCAACATCATCGGCAAAACCATCCGCATGAGCCGCGTGCAGTCGCCCCCGACAATCATCGGCGTGATGCCGCCCAACGTCCGGTTCCTGCCCGTTCCCGGCGCGTCGAAGGAGCCCAACTACAACGAAAACTCGACCGTGCAATTCTGGGTGCCCGCCGTCCCCAACCCCACCCGGTTGAAGAATACCGGGTGGAACGTCATCGCTCGCCTGAAGCCGGGCGCCTCGGTGAGCGAGGCCGAAACCGAACTGAAAGTCCTGACCTCCCGCGTGGCGCGTGAGGAACCGGAACTGGCCGGCTTTGCTCCGCTGGTGAAGTCCCTGCCCGCGCACATGAATTCGGATGGCAACCGCATTCTCCTGCCGCTGCTGGGCGCCGCCGCACTGGTGCTGTTGATCGCCTGTGGCAACGTCGCCGCCCTGTTGCTGGTGCGAGGATTGCAACGGCAACAGGAGTACGCCGTTCGTACCGCGCTGGGTGTCGGACGGGCGGCTCTCTTCCGTCAGGTCTCGATTGAGAACGCGCTGCTCGCGCTGCTGGGGGGAACGCTGGGAGCGGGCATTGCGGCGGGAGTGGTGAATCTGTTCAAGGTGATCGCCGGGCATGCGATCCCCCGGTTGGACGCGGTCAGCGCTGGATGGCCCGTGCTGCTGTTCGGCCTGCTATCGGCGGTCCTGGCGGCGGTGATTGCCGGGCTCTTCCCCGCATTTCGCGCCTCCCGGCTGGACGCCAATGAGGTGCTGAAGAGCGCTGGCCCCAAAAACAGCGCCAGCGGTGGCGAACGGCGCCTGCTGCGCGCCGTGACGATGGCCCAGACCGCCCTGACATTGGCGCTGTTGGTGGGCGCGGGCCTGCTGATCCGCACGATGGTGAATCTGGCCAACGTGCAATCCGGCTTTGAAACCGGCCACATCCTCACCATGAGCGTCACCGCGGTCCAGGGTCAGTGGGAGGACTTCCACCATCGCGCTCTTGAAAAGGTGTCCGCCATTCCGGGCGTGGAAAGCGCCGCCTTTGCATGGGGTGTTCCGCTGACCGGCAACAACTGGCCGGGGCAGCTCGATATCGAAGGGCAGCCCACCGCCGCCAAGCAAAGTGACCGGATCGCGATCCCGCTGCGCTCCGCCACTGAAGGCTACTTCAACCTGCTGCGGCTGCCGATTATCGAAGGCCGCGACATCCGGTCGAGCGATGATGGCAAAGCGCCGCAGATCGCCGTGGTCAACAAAGCGTTCGTCGACCGGTACTTCCCCGGGGGCAGCGCGATCGGCAAGAAATTCTGGGCCGCCGGACGGGACCGTCCTTCCACCGAAATCGTCGGAGTCGTCTCCAATGGCCGCACCGCCGACCTGACGCAAGCGGCCGAGCCCGAGATCTATCTCTCGCTGTGGCAGGCCTCCGCCTTTTCAAAGCACCTGTTGGTGCGAACGGCGGCGGACCCCCACGCCATCACGGCCGCCATTCAGCGCGAACTCCATGCCGTTCTTCCCACGGCCGCTGTCGAGAACATCAAGACGCTGGAAGACGTGCGGGGTGATTCATTGGCCACCCGCACGTTTGCCATGCAACTGCTGGCGGGCTTCGCCATTGCCGGCAGCGTGCTGACGCTGGTGGGCATCTACGGCGTGCTCTCTCTTTCGGTGGCCTCCCGCCGGCGGGAGCTCGCCATCCGGGCCGCCGTGGGCGCCGAGAGCCGGGACATCCGTGGCCTCATCTTCGGTGAAGGATTCCGGATCATCGGCAGCGGCGTTCTGGCCGGCCTGATTGCGGCGGTCGCCCTTTCGCGCGTGCTCGAGACGTTCCTGTTTGGCGTGGAGGCAACCGACCCGCTGACCCTGGGCGGCGTGGGCATCCTGTTCTCCATTGTGGCCATGCTCGCCTGCTGGGCACCGGCGCGAAGGGCCGCGGCGGTGAACCCCGTGGAAGCGCTCCGCGACGAGTAATTCGGCGCATTTGGAGCCGGATCCCTCACGGAAAATCGCGACATCATCAAACCGTCTTCGGCCGGAGTGCTACCCTGATCGCAATGTCCGGTTACTTCCGCACGAAGTCGATTGACGAACTGCTGGCTGCCAGCGAAGCTCATGGCAAGCGCCTGGAACGCACGATGGGTCCTTGGACGCTGACCGCCCTGGGCATCGGCGCGGTGATCGGGTCCGGGATCTTTATCCTCACCGGAACCGCCGCCGCGGGCCAGACGATGAGCTTCAGCTCCATCCTGAACGCCCCCATTCTCGACCTGCTGCGGGAAGGCTCCAATGCGGTCTCCACCGTCGGCCGGCTGGGAGCGGGCCCCGGTATCTCGCTCTCGTTCGTCCTGGTGGCCCTGGCGTGCAGCTTCGCGGCCCTCTGCTATGCCGAGCTGGCGTCGATGATCCCGATCGCGGGCGGCACCTACACCTACGCCTACGCCGCGCTGGGCGAAATCGTGGCCTGGATCATCGGCTGGGATCTCATCTTGGAGTACGCCGTTTCGAACATGGCCGTGGCGGTCGGATTTTCGGCCCACGTCAATGATGTGCTCGAACGGTTTGGCTTTGCCTTGCCCCAGTGGCTTTCCGAGCCCATGTTCATGAATGGCGCCTTTACGGGCCACGTCAACGTCTCCGCCTTCATCATCCTGATGCTGCTGACCTGGATGCTGGTGCGTGGGGTGAAGGAATCGGCCAACGCCAACAACATCATGGTGCTGGTGAAGATCTCGGTGATCCTGGTGTTTATCGTCGTCGGGTCCAAACACGTCGACATCCAGAACTGGAATCCATTTTTCCCCAACGGGATGCCCGGCGTGATGACCGGCGCGGCCATCGTGTTCTTCACCTACATCGGCTTTGACAGCGTGTCCACCGCCGCCGAAGAATGCAAGAACCCCCAACGTGATCTGCCCATCGGCATCATCGCCACGTTGTTCGTCTGCACCATCCTCTATGCGGGCGTGGCGCTGGTGCTGACGGGCGTCGCCAACTGGAAGACGCTGGACAACGCGGCGCCGGTGGTGACGGTGCTCAAAAACCTGGGCTACTCCAACATCCGCTGGCTGGTGGCCATTGGAGCGCTGACGGGCATGGTGTCATCGCTGCTGGTCTTCCAGTACGGCCAGGCGCGCATCTGGTTTGCCATGTCGCGGGACCGGCTGTTGCCCGGCATCTTCTCCCGCCTCCATTCTCAATACAAGACGCCGCACATCTCCACGTGGGTGGCCGGCCTGTTCGTGGGCGTTCCCGCGATGGTGTGGGACATCGGCACCTTTGCCGACTTGTCGAACATCGGTACGCTGTTCGCGTTTGTCATTGCCAGTGTCGCCGTGATCGTGCTGCGCCGCACGCAGCCCAACCGCCACCGCAGCTTCCGCGTGCCGCTGGTGCCGTGGCTGCCACTGATCAGCGTCTTCTCCTGCCTGATGCTGATGCTGAGCCTGCCACTGCAGACCTGGCTGCTGTTCTTTGTCTGGCTGGCCGCGGGCTTGGGGATCTACTTTCTCTACTCGCGCCCCCGGGTGCGCAGCTAGCCGCCGGAGATTAAGCACGCCTTCGGCCCGGCGCTACTTGAAGTGCTTGGCCTTCTCCGCTTCCAGCTTGGCCTTCGCCCAATCGAGCAGCCGCTTGATCGGCGGGAAGTAGTCGCCCAGAATCACCAGGCCGGGAATAATGAACACCCATCCGGGCATCACTGGCAGGATCAAGCCCACGATGCCGATCAAAATCAGCCCCACGCCGGCCGCGATACGCATGACTTTCCGAAGCACTTGCTCTCATCGTAACAGCCGCGCCGGTCAAGATAAGGGCGGCAAACTACCCCAGTGAGAGTACTAGGGCTTTTTGCCGCCATTGGGTCCGGTTTATGCTTGAAAACTTCTTCATCAGGCCGTAGAGTAATAGAGTCCGTGACTGATCAACGACGATTTAAACGCTTCGAACTCAAGTTGCCGCTTCAATTGCGGCCCGCGGGTGCGGCGAAATTCGAGACCTGTGAAACGAGGAACCTCTCGTCCGGAGGGGTGCTGTTCCAGTCTCAAACTGCTTTTGAAGTGGGCGATCCCATTGAATATCGCATCACGCTGCCCTCAACGGCGCAGGATGCGGTGGAGTTGCTGTGCCGCGGGAAAGTGATCCGCCGGTCCGCCAAGGGTGCTGCTGATCTTCCTCAAGTGGCCGCCACCCTCGAGCGCTACGAGTTCGTCCGCACTAAGTAATTCGGCCCGTGCCGGGTTGCCCGTTGCGCGGGCACCGCGATGTCCCGGCCCCCTCGCGCGCCGCTGTTCGAGCCTTCACCATTACTTCGGTTTCTCCTAATTAACTGGGCTCCGTTGGGCCTTGCTACTTGCGCCAAACGCCGCTTCGCGCTACGCTCAACTGAGCCGAAGAAAAAGCGAAAATGGCAACTCCTTCCCTCTTCGATTTGCCTGCCTCCACCCGCCCTCAAAGCGTCGAAACCGCCTTGCGCCGCTTCGAGGAGTTGCAGGCGCGGCCGAACTCACCGATTCGCGCAATCCATCATCAGCCTGCTCGAGAAGCGCAAGCGGTGGAGATCCCGGCGGAGGTGGACCCTCGGTTGCGCGAGGCGCTGGTATCGCGCGGTGTAGGCGCTCTCTATACGCATCAGGCTGAGGCATTCGCGCATGTGCACGGGGGCCGCAACGTCGCCGTGGTGACGCCCACCGCCTCCGGCAAGACGCTGTGCTACAACCTGCCGGTGCTCAACCGGCTGCTGAACGAGCCCGGGGCGCGTGCGGTCTATCTGTTCCCCACCAAGGCACTGGCGGAAGACCAGATGCACGAGTTCAACGCCGCCGTCACTGCCTTGGGCTCCGACATCAAGGCGTTCACCTACGATGGCGACACGCCGCAGGACGCGCGCAAAGCCATCCGGGAACGGGCCCAAGTGGTGCTGACCAATCCCGACATGCTCCACACCGGGATTCTGCCGCACCACACCAAATGGGCCAAGCTATTTGAGAACCTCCGCTACTTCGTCATCGACGAACTGCACTACTACCGCGGCGTCTACGGCAGCCACCTGGCCAACGTGCTGCGCCGCGTGAAGCGTGTTGCGGAGTTCTACGGGTCCAAGCCGCAGTTCATCTGCTCGTCGGCCACCATTGCGAATCCGCGGGAGCTCGCGCAGGCCATCTGTGAGGAGCCATTTGAGCTGGTCGACCGCAACGGCGCCCCACAAGGCGAGAAGTATTTCGTCTTCTACAACCCGCCGGTGGTGAATCAACAGCTCGGCATCCGCCGCAGCTACCTGCACGAGACGCGACGGCTGGCGGTGGAATCGATCGAACGTGGCGCGCAAACGTTGGTGTTCGCCAACAATCGGCTGGCCACCGAGATCCTGGTGAAGTACCTGAAAGAGGCCTCTGAGAAGGGCCCCTACCCTAGTGAGACCATCCGCGGCTATCGCGGCGGCTATCTGCCGAAGGAACGCCGCGCGATTGAGCGGGAGCTGCGCGAAGGCACCATCCGCGGCGTCGTCGCTACCAACGCGCTGGAGCTGGGCATCGACATTGGGTCGCTCGATTCGGTGATCATGGCCGGTTATCCCGGCACCATTGCCTCGACATGGCAGCGCGCGGGCCGTGCCGGTCGCCGCCAGCGGACCTCATTGGCTGTACTGGTGGCTTCATCGGCCCCGCTCGACCAATACATCGTGGAGCATCCGCAATACTTCTTCGAGAGGCCGCCCGAAGAAGCGCACATCAACGCCGACAACGCCGAGATTCTGCTGAACCACCTGAAGTGCGCCGCCTTTGAGCTGCCCATCCGCGATGGCGAAAAGTTTGGTCCTCATGACACCGGGGACCTGTGTGCGTTCCTGAAGGACGCCGGATTCCTCCACCATTCGCGCGACGCCTGGCACTGGGTCTCAGACACCTATCCCGCCGATGCCGTCAGCCTGCGCGCCGTCACCAGCGACAACTTCGTGGTGATCGAACGCAACGCCTTCAACGCAGGCTACGGCGGCGCCGGGTCGGGCGAAGAAGTGATCGCCGAAGTGGCGTTCCCCGCCGCGCTCACTGAGCTCCACGAGAAAGCCATTTATCTCCACGAGGCGCGCCAGTATCAAGTGGAGAAGTTCGACTACGAGCAGCGCAAGGCGTTCGTCCGCCGCGTGGAGTGCGACTACTTCACCACGGCCATTGAGCACTCGCAGGTCAAATCGCTCGAAGAGTTTGCCGCGGCCGATCTGGTGCCCGGCGTGCGTGTCATCCATGGCGACGTCCGCGTCAACCGCCAGGTGGTGGGCTTCAAGAAGATCAAGTTCTACACGCTCGAAAACGTGGGGGCAGGGAACTTGTCGATGCCGGAGCAGGAGATGCACACCACCTCCTTCTGGCTCCATTTCGGCGAGAGCTTCCTGGCCCAGTTTGCCGACCTAACGCCATCGGAGCGGCAGAACGGCATCGCCGGCCTGGGCAACATCCTCCGCGGCGTGGGCGCCTTGCTGGTGATGTGCGATCCGCGTGACCTGGGCCTAGCTGTCAGTGAAGACGCGAGCCAGGGCCAGCCCAAGTTCGAGCCGGACCTCTTCCTCTACGACAACTACCCCGGCGGCATCGGCCAATCAGAGCCTCTCTACCGCCGCGTCGCCAAACTGCTCGAAATGGCCCGCGACCTCATCGCCGCCTGCCCCTGCGAATCCGGCTGCCCCAGCTGTGTGGGGCCTGTCGGTGAAGTGGGCGATGCCGGAAAGGTGGTGGCCGCTCGTCTGGTGGCGGCGCTGCTTGTTCCCACTGCCGCGCTTGAGGCTGGGACGGTTGCCGCACTCGGCACCGAGCCCGCTTAGCCCTCGCGGCTAGTTCAATTGCAGTTGCGGAATCTTCTTGAAGTGGGCATCGCGGGTGACCAGAATCAGCCCATGCTGCACCGCCAGCGCGCCAATCCAAAGATCGTTGTCTGGGATCGGCGTCCCAGCAGACTTCAATTGGACAAATAGCCGGGCATAGGCCTCCAGGGTTTGCTCGTCCGCGTAAAGAACGGTTACGCCGGTGGCCATGAACGCCGCCAGCAGAGCCATGTTTTGGCTCAGCCGAGTGCCACCAAGAAAGCCAGCCTTGATCTCGGCCATCACCACATACGGCAGCCAAACTTCGTCAGCTTGCTCGACGAGCCGGACGATTGCCGGTTCTCCTCGCAACAGGTCGGTCAGGCGGTTGGTGTCGAGCAGGATCCGCATTCCACATCTCCCAATTCACAGGCCGTTGCGCGGCGATGACGGCGTCAAAACCGGGATCTTCCACCCAGCGGCCGGCAATGGCTGAAAGGTCACGCTTCTTGCGCTCGACTTGGCACACCGAAGCGAGGTCTTCCAATATCACCTGATTTAGACTCACCTTCTTCTGCCGGGCTTTCTGACGCAGCACCCGGTCCAACTCCTCCGGAATTCCCCGAATTGTGTACTGGATCGCCTTCATGCCTGCATGATAGCAGCCCGTGCAGGCGGTGGCTCGAAGGCTAAGGCCGCAACGCCTGCACGTCTACCCATTCAATGCTGTGACGCCAGCATTCGTTCTGCAGTTCCCGATCTTCTGTCACAAGCACCCCGCGCATTTCGTCACTTAAGCGAATAGCGCAGCTATCCGCAAAGCCACGACGCATCAGCAGGCCACTCCATTTAGAGCCCGCCATTTCCTGCATCGTCCAGCTGCTTTCGCGGACCCGAGCATTACCAGCGATCGACACCAGCTCCTTCCGGCGATCCTCTTCTGATCCGGATTTCAGCTTGCCTCCCAATAGATCGTCGGCCTCACAAATCTGCGCCGTAGTCATGTATACCGTATCTGCGCTGAACCAAAGATTGTGAAGGGCGGCGTAATGCTCAAACGTCAAATCGTCATTTTGAGCGCGAACCCTGTTGAGCCGGTCCAGCCTTCTCGCATTGGGCAGAATGAGCCCTTCTTGGACCTGCCACTCGACCAGCAACAGTAGGGGGCTGGTATCGAGAACGATTGTCCTTCCCACGATCAGCTCTTGGTCGCGTAGGGCTCGTCGTGCTCAGCTGCTAGCTTGCGCCGCAACTCGTGAAGTTCCCGATGAAGCTTGGTCGCCGCAATCCGCAGCCTCTCAGACGACTCATCAATTTCTGGAAGAGCGAGCAGCGGCCCACCGATCCTCGATGGCATGAGTGACTTGCGCGCACCATCGAGAAACTGATCCCTACCGGCATTCCAAATTGGGTGAATACCGACATTGTCGTCCAACTGTCCGGTGCGATTTATCACCAACTCGATCAATAGGGTCTTCCTATCCGCGGACAGCTCTAATCCTGCGGCTCGACTGTCGGACAGGGTGATTTTGCTCCAAACGGGTGCGGCCCAATTCTCCCAACGCTCTGCCAGTTTGCGATGGGTCGTCTGGCAGGCATCCAAGAGACTGTCCGCCGCTTTATCATGTTCTGCCGTGCTGTTCTTGATGTGCTCGAAATATTCGCAAATCTGATAAAAGTTATCCCGGATCTCGAACTCAAGGTACTGGTCAATATGAGCGACATTATCGAGCCGGGGCCGACTGCTTTTCCAGCCCAGCCGATGTGCTTCGACCTGTTTGATCTCGAACTCCAAAGCCCGAAGCAGTGGGTTGATCGTCGAGTCAAACCACACCCGGACCATCTTTGGGCCTGGTGCCCGCCTTTCTTCGATTCCCGTCATAACTACAGTCTATCGCCTCGGTTCACTTCAACTTCGCCAGCTTCTCCCACAGCCTTTTCTTAAACTCCGCCGCTTCCGGCGTGAACCAGGCGTCCACATCCACCACCCACTCGTCCGTCCGAGACAAGTGGATGGAATCGAGCATCGTCCGCTTGATCGCCGCATAGGTCGCCGCAGGCTTGGCCGCCAGCTTCGTGGCCCAGGCCACCGCCTTGTCGGTGACTTCTGATTCGTCCGCCAGTTCATGCACCAGGCCCATGGCATACGCCTGCGGCGCAAAGATCGGCTCGCCCGTCAGGAACATCTGCCGCGCTTTGGGTACGCCCACCGCACTGGCCAGCAGGTGGAAGATTGAGGGCGGCAGATTCACGCCGATGTTCACCTCGGTCAGCGCGAAGCCGTACGGCCCGTCGGCCATCACCCGAAAATCGCACGACAGCGCCAGGATCGCGCCGCCTGCGTAGGTCTGCCCCGGCAGTGCGGCCACGACCGGTTTGGGGCAATGCAAGATGCTCTGCTGCAGGCGGGAGAAGGTGCTCAGGAACTCGGTCAGCTGCGCCCGGTCGTAGGTGAACACTTCATTCACGTCAAAGCCGGCCGAGAAGAAGCGCAGGCAGCCGCTGGCCCAGACGATGGCTGCCGCGTCTTGCTGGGCCCGCTCGAAGGCCGCCGCCATCTCCGTGATCATCGCCAGATTGATCGCATTGGCCTTGCCGCGCTTCAGTGTGAGAATGGCGATGCCGCCGGTCAGTTCGTACTTCAGGTGTTCCACGAACCGTATGATAAAGCTTCGCGCATGACTGACACAGCACCCGTCCGCGCCGGCGAAGAATTGCCCGTCGAATCGCTCACCCATTGGCTAGGGGAGCCCGTCGAAGTGGAGCAGTTCCCCGGTGGCCACTCGAACTTAACCTACCTGATCCGCACACCATCAGCCGAGTACGTGCTGCGGCGCGCGCCCTTAGGGCCAGTGCCGCCCAAGGCGCACGACATGGCGCGGGAGTACCGGATACTCGAAGCGCTGAACCCGGTCTTTCCGCCCGCGCCCAAGGTCCACCGCCTCTGTGAGGACCCGGCTGTCATCGGGGCCACCTTTTACCTGATGGAGCGACGCCGCGGTGTCATCTTGCGGGACCCCTCGACGGTTGAGCCTGCCGCCGCGCAGCGACTGAGCGAGTCCTTCGTCGATTGCCTGGCCGATCTGCACCAGATCTATCTGCCCATCGGCAAGCCCGAAGGCTTTCTCGATCGTCAAGTCTCCGGCTGGAGCGAACGCTGGCTGCTGGCCGAAACGCCGGACCGCCCGGATATGAGCTTCGTCATCGACTACCTGCGCCGGTCCATCCCCCAGCAGGGAGCGCCCGGCATTGTGCACAACGACTACAAGCTGGACAACGTCGTCTTGAAGGCGGATCTTTCCGGCGTAGAAGCCGTGCTCGATTGGGAGATGACCACCGTCGGCGATCCGCTGGCCGACGTCGGCTTGACGCTCTGCTACTGGACCATCGGCAGCGCCTATTCCGCGCCCGATGGCGGCGGCTGGTACTCACGCGAGCAGTTGATCGCGCGCTACGCCCAGCGCACGGGCCGCGACCTCCGCCGCATCGGCTGGTATGAGACTCTGGGAGTTTTCAAGCTCGCTGTGATCCTTCAACAAATCTACGTCCGTTGGGTGCGCGGCCAAACGCGCGACGACCGCTTCAAAGACTTCGGCCCCCGGGTCCACTATCTGGTGGAACAAGCCACGCGCTTAGCGGAGCGTCAAGCATGAGCCGCGTCTACTTGGTCCGCCACGGCCAAGCCGGTTCGCGGCAGAACTACGACACGCTTTCCGAACTGGGCATCCTGCAAGCGCAGCGCTTGGGCGCGTGGTTCCAGCAGGAAGGCATCGTGTTCGATCACGTCCTTTCGGGAGGCTTAAGCCGCCAGATCCAAACCGCCCGCCATGCTGCGCGCGAGCCTGAGATTGAGCCGCGCCTCGCCGAGTTTGATCTGGACGCCGTCTATCGAGGACTGGCCCCCAAGCTCTATGCCGACAACCCGGAGTTCGCGCGGGAGTACGACGCCTTAAAGGCCGCCGTGCAATCGCCGGACGCCCCGCAGCATCGCCAATGGACCACCACCGACGTGGCGGTGTTCCGCGCTTGGGTCGAAGAACGCTATAGCTTCGATGGCGAAAGCTGGCCACACTTCAAGGCTCGTGTGCGAGCGGCCATGGACGTCACCGCGCGTGTTGATGCGGGCGGCCATCTGGCCATCTTCACCTCCGCCACGCCCATCGGCCTCTGGCTGGCGGCTCTGCTTGATGCGAATGACGAGAACGCTATGAAGCTGGCGGGGGCCTGCTACAACGCCTCCGTCACCACCCTCCGCGTGCAGCAAGGCGATGTGCGCCTGATCAGCTTCAACGCCATCCCGCATTTAGACCAGCCGATGCTCCGCACGTTTCGATAGAATCCACAGCGTGGACTTCGCGTTTTCGGAAAAGGTCAAACAGCTGCAGGCTTCGCTCACCGCCTTCATGGATGAGCACGTTTATCCCAACGAGAAGCTCTACGAACAGCAGATCGCCACCGGCGACCGCTGGCAGCCGGTCCAGATCATCGAGGACCTGAAGCCTAAGGCGCGCGCGGCGGGCCTGTGGAACCTGTTTGCGGAGTTGACCAACCTCGAGTACGCGCCGCTGTGCGAGATCATGGGCCGGTCGCCCATGGCGGCGGAAGTCTTCAACTGCTCCGCGCCCGACACCGGCAATATGGAAGTGCTGATGCGCTACGGCACGGAGGCGCAAAAGGCGCAGTGGCTGACGCCGCTGCTGGCAGGCGAGATCCGCAGCTGCTTTGGCATGACGGAGCCGGATGTCGCGTCTTCTGATGCCACCAACATCCAAAGCTCCATTACGCGCGACGGGGACGACTACATCATCAACGGCCGCAAATGGTGGACCTCGGGAGCCGGTGACCCGCGCTGCAAGATTTGCATCTTCATGGGCAAGACGGACCCCACCGCTGAGAAGCACAAGCAGCAATCAATGATCCTGGTGCCGATGGATACCCCCGGTGTCACCATCCGCCGCATGCTGAACGTCTTTGGCTACGACCACGCTCCCCACGGCCACGGCGAAGTGGATTTCGTCAACGTCCGCGTGCCCGCCACCAACATGCTGTTGGGCGAAGGCCGCGGCTTTGAGATCGCCCAAGGCCGCCTGGGCCCGGGCCGCATTCATCACTGCATGCGCTTGATGGGCGTGGCGGAGCGGGCGCTGGAAGCGATGGTGAAGCGAGTAAAGCAGCGCGTCGCCTTCGGCAAAAAGCTGGCCGAGCAAGGCACCATCATGGCCGACATCGCCACTTCCCGTATTGAGATCGAGCAGGCGCGGCTGCTGGTCCTGAAGGCTGCCTGGATGATGGACACGGTGGGCAACAAAGAAGCCCGCTCCGAGATCGCCATGATCAAGATCATCGCCCCCAACGTCGCCCTGCAGGTGCTGGACCGCGCCATCCAAGCGCACGGCGGCGCGGGTGTCTGTGATGACTTCCCGATGGCCTGGCACTGGGGCAACGCCCGCACGCTGCGCCTGGCCGATGGCCCGGACGAGGTTCACCGCGATGCCGTCGCGAAGTGGGAGTTGAAGAAGTGGTAGCGGCCTTCACGTGGTGGCGCAGGCTGTCAGCCTGCACCCGGACTTCAGTCCGGGCAAGCAACCGGGAATCTCCGGGTTCGGCCGGCGGTGGCGCATGACGCTAACCGGCAAACGCGTCGTCATCACCGGTGGCGGTGCCGGCATCGGAGCTGCGCTAGCCGCCCGCTTCCGTCAAGAAGGCGCCACGGTCCTCACGGCGGACCTCAAAAATGCCGACGTCACCTGCGACGTCTCCCACGAAGACCAACTCGTCAGCCTCATCACCCAGGCTGGCGAAATCGACCTGTTCGTCTCGAACGCCGGCATCGGCATTCCGGGTGGCGCGGAAGTGCCCGACGAAGGCTGGGAGCGTATCTGGCGGATCAACACCATGGCCCACATCTGGGCGGCGCGGCATCTGCTGCCGGTCTGGCTGGAACGCGGCCACGGCTACTTCCTGAACACCGTCTCCGCCGCCGGCTTGCTGATGCAGATCGGCTCCGCACCGTATTCGGTCACCAAACACGCCGCACTGGCGTTCTCCGAATGGCTCTCGGTCACCTATCACGACCGCGGCATCCGCGTCTCCGCGCTGTGTCCGCAAGGGGTCAAGACGGACATGCTGAAGGATGCCGCGGAGCAAGGCTCGGGCTTTCTGCTCCAGGGCGCGATTGAGCCTGAGTATCTGGCGGAAGTCACCGTGGCCGCACTGGCGGCGGAGCAGTTTCTGATTCTGCCCCACCCGGAAGTCGCCAAGTACATGCAGAACCGCGGTACGGACCACGAACGCTGGTTGCGGGGGATGCGCAAGATGCAGGCTCAGTGGCCGCAGGCTTGACCCGCGCTGCCTGCTATGGCTGTCCGCTCTCGGCCTCTTGCAGAAAGGGAATCTCTACTTCCTCAAAGCTGCCCGGATGGGCTTGATTCACTGCCATCACAACTCGTTCGGCATGAGGCTTGATTAAGGGCCAGTTCCCTTTGCCCAGAATCACGAGGGCGATTCGCCGCCCAGATAGATTCTGCTGGTAACGCATGTTTTGGTCTGTGGTGATCAGCAAGTCGAACCCCGCCGCCTCCGCCGCTTCGAGAAGATCACCGTTTTGACGTTGATCCCAGCCTTGCTGGGCTGCGGTACGGACCAGATGGCCCGACAGATACTTGCGTAACGGGACAGGCGTAGCCTGATCAAACAGAATCCGCATCTACGCGGCGGAGCAGACCGGTGGCTGCTCAAGGCTCCGGTGGGCAAAGGCGATGGCCGCTCGGACTTGATCCCGATCCAGGCCATCAAACCATTCCAGAATGTCGTCTAAGCTGGCGCCGGACTCTACGTTCTCCAAGATGGCTGAGACCGGCATGCGAGTGCCCTTGAGGACCCACGCCCCGCTCATCTTTCCTGGAACGCTTTCCACTTCCGGGCAACGCGACCAATCGACGTTCACTATAGACTGCTCCAACCCCAGGATAACTGCTCCGGCGCCACGTGAAAGCGACTACGCCGCCTGAATGCCGCGCGTCCGAAGTGCCGCCAGATAGGCCGCCACGTAGAACAGGCCACCGATCAGCAAGGTGGCGCGCAGGCCCAGGTAGATCGCCAGGAAGATCGCGCCGGCGGAACCCAGCACGCTCGCCGCGGCGTTGATCGACCAGGCCCATCGCACCGAAGGCGGGTGCATCTGTTCCAGCAACCGCAAGCCGCTCGGGAAGGGCATGCCCATCAGGAAGGCGGCTGGTGTCACCAAACCCGCCGCGACGGCGAACTTGAGTGCGAGCGGCCAACCGGCACCCGCTTCAGTGACCACCGGCGCCAGGAACGCCAGCACGGCCACCAGCGCCGTTACTGCCAGCGGGACCGCCGGGATGGCGCGCTTGGAGAAATAGCTGCCCAGGCTGGAGGCCACCAGCATGGAGAAGATGATCACGGTCAAGGCGTAGGTGGGGTGTCCCAGGAACAGGACAAACTTCTGGATGAGGGCCACTTGGATCAAGATGTAGCCAATGCCGATCGACAAGAAGTAGAGCAGGAAGCGGCGCACGCGGCCATCGGCGGGCAGACGGCTGCCCAATACCAGCGGCGGCAACACCAGGATCACCAGCGTCGCGATCAGGCTGATGCCCACCAGCCCGAACAGCAGCGGCACGGCGCGGTTGATCTTGTAGTCGGCGCTGTCCTTGCTGGTGGTGGTCAAGAAAGCCCACAGGTCTCGCGGCTGGACAGTGTAGAAGAAGAACGGCCGGTCGTCATCGACAGGCGTCACGTTGTAGGTGTACTTCTCAAAGAAGCGCTCGGGCTCGGTGGTCAGCAGCAGGTCGGCAAACGGTGACCGGATGCCTTCGCCCGGCAGGTAGATCAACTGCATCTTGGCGCGGGCAATCGTCTCTTTCGCCGTTTGAATATCCGTGGCGCTAAACGGCTTGCGCGAGACCAGCATGGTGTCCTGCGCGCCCCAGCCTTGCACACTACCTTGGCGGGCAATGATGACGTGCTTCCATGGTTCGTTCTCGCCCAGTTGAGCCAGCGCCACGCGCACCAGGCTGATCAACCGCAGCGACTCGCGCGGCGGGTCAAAGCCCCAGCGGGTGAAGGTGAGCATGCCATCGGGCGTCAGCTTCGACAGATAGTCGTGGAAGGCGTCGCTGGTATAGAGATTGTTTTCCGACAACGCAAAAGCGCCCGCGGCAGTGGAGGCCCACGTGTCGACCAGCGTGGCCTGCAACACTTGGTACTGCTCCGGCGTGCGGCGCACGAAGCTGCGGCCATCTTCGACGACGATGCGGATCTCGGGCTTCAAGTAGAGGCCCTTCGAGAGGCTCGAAAACTTCTGCCGCATGATCGTCGTCGCGATGATCGGGTTGATCTCGACGCCGGTGATGTCCTTTGAGCCGGAGGCCAGTGCGCGGGACACATCCCAGCCGCCGCCCGGTCCAATGATCAGCGCCTTGGCTCCGGGACGCAGCGCGTACGGCAGACCGGGGCCCTGGAAGAGCAGATCCTCACGATCCTGTGGGGTGAGCTTCGAGAAGTCGAACTCCGGGATGCCTGTGGCGGCGTCGGCATCAATCACGATGGCCGTGCGGCCCGAACCAGGTTCCGGCGCCAAGGCAATACGCGAAAAGCTGTTCCACTTGGACCAACGCTCCTGCGTCAACGCTTGACCCTTGGCATAGCGGACATCGATGAAGCCGGTGCGCGCGTTGATCAGCAGCAGTGCCATCAGCACTAGACCGAGCGCTACGCCACCAGCGCGGCCTTTGCTGCGGTGGTCCACTGAAAACCACACGGCCGACGAGGCGGCAAACAGCATGGCGACGACAATGATGGTGTTGGGTCCGCCAAAGGCATTCAACAGCGGGACCAGCAACAGGCAACCGCCCGCAGCGCCCAGCAGATCAAAGAAGTAGACCCGGTCCACGCGGCCGATGGTTTCCGAAATCACCAGCGACACAATCGCCCCGGCCAGAAAGAATGGCAACGCGCTGGCGAAGTAGACCGCGCCCAGCGTCAAGTTGTTCATCTCGCCGCTGCGGGTCAGCAGGAACACCAGCGACCCCAAGACCACCAGACTATTGACGCCCGCCAGCCACCCCAACTTGGTGAACAACGGCGGCCGCCAGCCCGCCACCACGTACGAGAAAATGCCGCCGACGCCCAGCCCGAACAGCGCGATCGAGATGGCCAGAAACGCAAAGTGGTAGTAAAACACCACCGAGAAAATGCGGGTCAGCGACAGCTCCATCAGCAGCGTGGCCAGCGTGGTGAGCAACACGCCCAGGTAGACCAGCGGCCAGGAGACAGAACGTTCTTGAGATGGCGAAACGGTGGAAACTCGGGACAAGACTCTTTATGTTATCGGACCAGGACCCACGCTGTCCCAGGCATCTTCCGGGCATCTTGCCCGGCTGCTGCGTCTACATCATCGCCGATGGCGGCGCCGGCTCATCCGCCCGGCCCGCGTGGGCCAACGGAATGCGGACCAGCACGGCCCCAAGCAGGGTCAGCACCACCAGACCGGCCAGAATGGAGGGGTCCGGGAAGAAGGTCGGCAGCGGGATCTCGCGCCAGGCGAAGAACGCGGTGATCAGGCCGCACAATGCCTCACCCGCGATGAGGCCCGAGGCCACCAGGATGCCCGTGTTCTCGACGCGAGCGTGTTGCGCCTCATTCAAGCCGCGGCGGGCGGCCATCGTGTCGGTCACCCAGCGGATGATGCCTCCCAGGAAGATGGCTGACGTCGTGCCGAAGGGCAAGTACATGCCGATCGCCACCAGCATCACGCTCTTCACCTGCACCATGATGAACATCACGCCCAGCGCCATGCCGAACACGATCAGCGGCCACGGCATATCGCCGCCGACAATGCCCTGCGCCAGCGACGCCATCAGCCCGGCTTGCGGTGCGGAGAGCGCCTTGTCGCCAAAGCCAATACCGCCCATCTTGATGTTGCCCTCGTGCAGAATCAGCAGCGGGAAGTACATCACTGCGCTCGCGACCGCTACGGCGATCAGCTCGACAATCTGGATCGTGCGCGGAGTGCCACCCAGCAGGTAGCCTACTTTGAAGTCCTGCAGCAGTTCGCCCGAGACCGCGCTCGATAGGCAGACCACCGCCGCCACGCCCAGCACCGCCGTCACACCTTGCATGCCCGACACTCCCAGCGACACCATCAGCAGCGCGGCGATGATCAGCGTCGAAAGCGTTAGCCCGGAGATCGGGTTGTTGGACGAACCAATGACGCCCACCAGATAGCCCGAGACGGTGGCAAAGAAGAAGCCGACAATCAGCATCACCACGGCGGCGATCACACCCGCGAAGGCGTCGCCGGAGATCTGCACGTAGAGCCCGATCATCAGCAGGAAGACACCCGCGATCATGACGATCACCGTCTTGGAGCTCATGTAGCGCTCATTGCGGTTGAGCTTGCTTAAGTCGATCTTGGGGCCGCTCAGCTCACCGAAGGCCTTCTTCAAGCCCATCGTCAGGTTCTTGCGCATCCGGAACAGGGTGTAGGCCGCACCCACCATCATGGTGCCGACGGCGATGGGCCGAACGATGTAGCGCCACACAGCGTTCGCCATGCCCAGCCAGCTTTCATCATGCCCGCCGGCCGGAATGTACTGCGCCACCTGCGGACCCAGCACGTACATCAACAGCGGCACCATCAGCCCCCAGGCCAGCACGCTCCCCGCGAAGTTCAGTGCCGCCAGTTGCGGCCCGATGATGTAGCCTACGCCCAGATACGCCGGAGCGATGCTGGGTGTCGAGACTGCTGTCACCGCGCCCGTCGCCACCGTCTGCGTGGAGCCCACCGGGCCCAATCGCAGTACGCTGCGCCCCAGTTCGCCAATGCGGAAGAAGAACTCTTTGTCGACGGCGAACAGCTTCATCGCGCCCAGCAGGTAGACCAAGCCGCCGAGGCCAATGTTCCAGAACAGTACGCCCGCGCCTTGGGCGCCGGACTGGCCTGCTTTGTGGATCTCGGCCGCGGCCACTGATTCGGGGTAGGGCAGTTCGGGATCTTCCACCAGCACCCGCC
The DNA here is from genome assembly GCA_026394055.1 of Acidobacteriota bacterium. Lineage (GTDB taxonomy): Bacteria > Acidobacteriota > Terriglobia > Bryobacterales > Bryobacteraceae > JAPKYZ01. The sequence goes on along the minus strand of JAPKYZ010000026.1, from coordinate 21,223 downwards.
GCACCAGGCTGACAAACAGCACGCCCATCACGGAGCCCACCATCATCAACGCGGTGGATTTCCAGTACGCCTCGCCGGGAGCAAACGACGGCCACGCGCGAGAGATCACAAACGCGGGGATGGTGAAGATCGCGCCCGCGGCCACGGATTCACCAATTGATCCGGCCGTGCGCGCCAGGTTCTCTTCGAGGATCGTGCCGCGCCACAGCCGTACCGCCGCCATGCCAATCACCGCAGCCGGATAAGTGGCGGCGATGGTCTGACCGGCGCGCAGGCCCAGATAGGCATTGGCCGCGCCCAGCACCACGGTCAACACCAACCCGAGCAGGACGGCCCGGATGGTGAACTCGGTCATGGGAACGTTCGCCGGGACGAACGGTTGATGGGAAGGCGGTTTGGTGCTCATTATGGCTGCTGAGCCGCGATCTTAGCAGAATTGGAGACCGCGCATCCATCGCAGGGAGAGACCGGCGAGTTGTTCGCGCTAACTTGATAGCGGGAGGCGCGATGATGACTCACGAGACTCAGATTGAAGCAACCACCGACTGGCGGACCTACGCGGAAGAACTCGGTTTTGATCTGAACAGAGTTCAAGCTCGCCTGGGCCGGTCCTTAACCCTCGATGAACTGGAGGAGTTGGAAGACCTCGACGACATCTCATATGAGAAGCGCACCCGCGGCGAACCCACCATTACCTTAGACGAGTTTGTTCGTGAGCATGGCCTGGAACATCTCCTTCAGAACAAGCGCCCAGCGTGACTTGGCGGCACTGCCGCCCGATGTCCTGGCCGACGTCTTGACCGCATTGCACGATGCGAAGGATGACCCCGTTTGAAGTAGGTGCGGAGCCCCTCCACCAACTGCGGGATTGCTACAAGCTCCGTTTCGGTTCCTACCGGGTTCTCATTCGCATCGTCGCGTCTCGTTCGTTGATTGACGTCTTTCGCGTTGGTCACCGGTCCATCGTCTACTCGGGTGTCCCCACTTCAGAGCGATAGCCAGCGCCCTTCCTCCGTGCCGCGCCGTTTCACGTGAGCAAGCCAAAAACAAACCGGGCGCCCAACCACAATCCGAAGATTGCGGCGGGCGCCCGGGGACGCTCTTTAGTTAAGCGTCGTGGCTGTTAGAAGCGGTACTGCACGGCCAGTTCAGCCGCGAAGGACTTCGGCACCACCAGCGCGCTGGGAGTGATGAAGCCGTTGGGCTGGCCGAACGAACCACTGCGGATGTTGCCGACGTAGTTGCCGCCAAAGTTCGCGCGGTTGGTCAGGTTGAAGAACTGGCTGATGAACTCGAGCGAGTGCCGCTCGGCCACCTTGAAGGTCTTCGATACGCGCAGGTCGAACTGGTAGAACTCCTGGCCGCGGGCCGTGTTGTAGTTGACCACCCGCAGCGAACCGTCCGTGACACCGGTGCGGATGGCCGCGGCCGACAACGGAATGGTGGCCTTGTAATCGGTGGGGTTGTTGGCGAATACCACCGCGCGGGCGGTGCCGTTCCCGTTCCCGTTGCCGATCCAGTTGGTGCCCTGGGTCAGGTTGTAGGGGCGGGCCGTACCAAACTGCATGATCGGAGCCACCTTGATGCCCCACGGCATGTCGAGCACGCCGGAGAATACCCAGTGGTGACGCTCATCGTTGGGGGCAAACCCATAGTCGCCCGGGTTGAACACGTTGTCCGCGTACATGGCCACGTTGCCGAAGGCGGCCGGGCCACCGATGTAGGCTTTCGCAGCGGAGTAGACGTAGTTGGTGTTCAGCGAGAACCGCTTGGCCATCCGGCGGCGGTATGAGAGGTTCAGCGCGTCGTAGCTTGACCGGCCGATCGACGATTCAACGATGATCTGCGCCAACCGGGGCAAGCCGGCCGCCGTGAACGCGGCATCGAGCGGACGCGTGTTGCCCACGTTGGGACGGAGCGGGTTGATGTTCTGGCGCTTCGCTTCCCGCACGCCCTGGACGTGGATGCCTTCCAGTTCGATCACGTTTGAGTTGTCCAACTGCCAGGCCATACCCAGGTTGAACTGGTGGTTGTAGGGGTTCTGGAAGTCGGGGTCCACCAGGCGGCCCACGGCGCCCGCGGTGAGCGAGGCGGAAGCGGCCGGGATCGGCGGCAGGGGGTCGATGCCGTAGCGGAACTGCGACAGGCGGCGGCCACCGGTGCCCGGGACGATGTCGGCGTTGTTATCGCCGAAGCCGGCGCTGGCCAGCGACAGAGTCTGCGTGAACACGGTGTCATTGGCCTGCTGCTCCATGAACAGCGGGATGTTCTGGAAGGTCTGGCCGAAGTACATGCCCCACCCGCCACGAACCACGAACTTGGAATCGCCGCCCACGTTCCAGGCAAAGCCCAAACGCGGCGAGAAGTTGTTCTTGTCGTTCTGCGGCAGCTTGGCGCCCCAGGGGCTGCCGATCTGCTTCAGTGCGAGATAGGTGCGGCTGCGGGCCTGGACGTTGCCACCCTGCAGGTTCAAGTCGACATCCCAGCGCAAGCCCATGTTGACGCTGAAGTTGCGGGCCACCTTCCAGTCGTCCTGGAAGTAGAGGCCGAACATCGCGGCATCCTGGCCCAGGAAGTAGGGGTTGCCGGAAGAGGCCGACATCGCAGTGATCGCACCCGGCGTGGCAAAGCCATTCGGGTAGTTCACCTTGTCGGTGGTGATCTTGCTCGGCAGATCCTGGAAGGTGATGTTCAGCGTGGAAGGCGTCTGGAAGAAGCCGCCCAGCTTGGGGATCTTGACGTAGTCAAAACCGGTCTTCAGCGAGTGCTTGCCCACCGTGATCGAAAGATCATCACGGAACTGCCACTTGCGCTGGAACGATTGCTGCGGCACGTTGGTGTTGGTGCCGAAATAGATGCTGTTGGGGAAGGCCAGGTTCGGCACCTTGCTATCGGAATCGATCAGGTTGTTCCAGTATTGGTGGCCGGCCGTGAAGGCGTTCACGATGCGCGGGCTGATCACCGAATTCAAGGTGAAGTTGGCCAGCAGCAGTTCGTTGGTGGTGAAGTTACCGGCCGTCAGGTCGTTGGTCTGGCTGGATTGGTCGTTCTGGCCACGGTTGCCCTGGCTCGAATACGACAGGAAGAACTGGTGCTTGTCGTTGATCTTGTGGTCCAGGCGGCCGTTGTAGCGCTGGTCGCGGTACGGCGTGCCGATCACGCGGGCGGGCTTGGCGCCTAGGGCGGTCGCCAGCGTCAGTTCGTTAAAGGCCTGATCGGTGACGCCGATCGAGGTCTCTTCCCGCTGACGTTCCAGGGCGAAGAAGGCAAAGGTACGGTCCTTGATGATCGGGGTGCCAAAGGAGCCACCGTACTGCTGACGGCTGATCGGAGGCGTCGCCTGTTTGCCGGCCTTCGAGAAATAGTCATTCGCCGTCAGCGACGTGTCGCGGGCGAACAGGTAGAGCGCGCCGTGCATCTGGTTGGTGCCGGTGCGGGTGATCACGTTCACCGCCGCGCCTTCGCTACGGCCGTTGGCGGCCGAGAAACGCTGCGTCGAGATCACGAACTCCTGAATGGCTTCCAGCGGGAACTGCATCACCGGGCCACCCACCGTGTTGTCCTTGTTATCGATGCCGTTTACCGTCACATTGACGTTACGGCCGGCCGACCCGTTGATGCCAAAAATCGAGATGCGGTTCTTGGTCGGGTCATAGGAGTTCACCGGTTTGGCGCCAGGAGCCAGAAAGGCCAGATTGGCAAAGTCGCGGCCATTGAGCGGCAATTCGCGGACTTCGCCGGGGGTGATGTTGAGGCTGACGTCGCTTTTGGCGGTGTCGAGCAGCGTGGCGTACTCAGCCGAAACCGTCACGGTTTCAGCCTGTTGGCCGGGCTTCAGCACGATATTGACCGTGCTGGTTTGTCCCACCTGCACCAGCAAGCCGGTGAGGGCGGCGGTGGAAAAGCCGGGTTGGGCCACGGAGCCCGTGTAGGTACCAGCGGTCAGGAATGAAAACTGGTACAGACCCTCGGCATTGGTGACCGCTTCGCGGGTCGCGCCGGTGGTGGTGTTGGTAATCTTGACCGTAACGTTGGGAATGACCGCGTCGGTGGTGTCAGTCACCCGGCCCGCCAGGAGGCCGGTGGCCGTCGCCTGTCCAAAAGCGGCCAAAGCGGCGGCCATCGTCAAGCTTAAGACGCGTAAAGCGATTTGTTTGTTTCTCATAGACTCTCCGAAATAAGGAGTTGTAATGGTTTTATAATAACGTGACCATGAAGTGGCCACAACAGGCCTTAGGCAAATATCGTGGGGTGAATACCCTAGTGCTGCCCGTGAACGGCCCCTAGTACGGGGCGAGTCAGGTGATGCTCTGCTTCCTTAATCCAAGGGTTTCCTCAAGCTTGGCCAGCCAGGCGTCGAAATGAAGGCATCGTTCGCGGGCTTGATCGAGCGGGAAGCCCTCGAAATTCCGGAAGGAAGCGCGCCGGTATTCGGGCACGGCGGCCGTGATGCGGCTCTTGGGTGGAGCTTGGTCGTTGATGTGCTCGGGCGTCTGGAAGTAGTGGATCGAGTTCAGCAGGGTATCGATTGCTTCCCCTCGATGGGGTAGGTCACGCTTCAATCGCGCCAATCCTTCGGCGAACCAGAGTGCTTCGAACTCGTAAACCTGCAAGTAGGGCACGAATCTTCGCGATCCGATGTCCTCCTCGATCGCCCGTTCAATCACCCGTGCGCGTTCCAAAGGGTTGCGATACGCCTGGGACTCTTGGTGCCTGGGGTAGTTCTCCGGCAGGGCGTAGAGATCTAACATTGTAGTCACCACGGCCTCTCCACCCAGCAGGGACTGGATATCCCGTTTCAGTCGCGGATAGGTGATACCACCACGCCCTTTCTGGTCGATGGGTACCAGGAGCGTTTCGGACGGCAACCGCGGCCTCAAGACTTGATCCGCGAAGGCCGCCTCCGTCAGGCCCTCGCACAGGACGTAAACTCGTCTCAAGGCAGTGCGTTGCTCCCCAGGAGGTTCATTTCCCACAGGTCGCCCAGTGAGTACTCAGCGAGCCAGCGTTCCAGGGTCTCAGAGCTCTTCCGCTCAAAGCGGCTTTCTCCATTCACGGATTCAACGACCACGACGTCTTCCGGCGTAAACTTGCTGACCAGGATGGGCGATTGCGTGCCGATCACAATCTTGGAATGCACTGAGGCGGACTGAATCAAGCCGGCGATCAGGTCCAGGGCATGGGGATGCAGGCCGAGTTCGGGTTCGTCGATGCAAAGCACTGCTGGCAATTGGCGGGGGGGCTGCAGCAGCAGTGCGCACAGGGCAATCGCGCGTAAAGTCCCATCCGAGAGTTTGTCCATTCCGAACATTTCGCGGTGGGAGCGGTCCCGCCACGAAAGGATGACGTAGGAGGGGCTTTCGATGGACGGCTTGAGATCGAAATCCCAAATCTCGGGGGAAATCAAGCGGACCGTCTCGACGATGCGGTCGTAGTAGGCTCGATTCTCGTGCCGCATTCCATTCAGAAATGCCGCCAGGTTTCCTCCATCGCTTTCGAGCAGCGCATAGTTTTCGCGATAAGAGCCCCGCCGCATCCGGGCTTGGGGCGACGTGTCGTTGAAGTGGTGGTGGGCAATGCTTCGAAGCATCGGGCCCAGGGGTCCGGGAGACATCTGAGCAAAGCTGCTTTCAAGGTTGCCGCCAGCGTCCCGCATTTGCCCCAAAGACCCAGCCAGATCGTCGTACAGGCCGCCTTCCGCCTCAAAAACAAGCTTCTGCTGCACATTGGCCCGAAGACGTGCCCAGTAGCTGAGGGGGCAACCCGCCTCTTCCCAATCGAGACCAAACTCGAGCACCGGCGTCGTCTTGGCTCCAAAGTGCAACAAAGAGTCCGCCTGCCCCATCAGGCCGGTGAAGCGCCCGAGTTCTTGAGTTCCGATGGCATGCAAGAACTGGAAGAACAACAACAGATTGGATTTGCCAGAGCCGTTGGCGCCAATAATCACGTTGAGCGGCCGAATGGGAAAGCCGGTCAGCTTCCGGATGGACCGGAAGCCGTGGACGGTTAACCGCACGTTGTCGCTCCACCGGACTGGCATTTCAGGGGTCATTTAGCTCAGGCTCGCGCGCACCTTGTCGCTCAACGCCTTGCCATCGGCCCGCTTGCCAGTCAGTTTGGCTTGCGCGGCTTTCATCACCACGCCCATCTGCTTGATGGTGGCGCCAGGGTTTTCGGCGATGGCTTCGGCGATGGCGGCGGAAATCTCTTCGTCGGTGGCCGGTTGGGGCAGGTAGGCTTCCAGCACCACCAGTTCCGCCGCTTCTTTGTCCACCAGATCCTGACGGCCGGCTTTGCCGAACTGGTCGATGGAATCCTTGCGCTGTTTCACCAGGCTGTTGACGATCTGCTGTTCGGCCGCCTCATCGGCTTCTTTCATTTGGTCGGCCTTGTACTTCATCAGCGCTGTCTTGATTCCGCGGATCGCGCTGAGCTGTACTTCGTCCTTGGCCTTCATGGCGGCCACCAGGTCCTTTTGAATACGGTCGATTAACGGCATGCTTTGCTATTCTATTAGAGACCCGAGTTCCTTCAACTGGCCGCCATCTGTGTATATCAAGAAACAGCGTCTACTGACCCCCGGCCCCACACCCTTATTGCCCCGTGCCATGCACGCCATGATGGGCGCCGACATTCACCATCGCACGGCCGATTTTCGCAAGCTGTACAAGCAGGTCTTAGCCGACTTGCAGTTTGTGATGGGCACGCATAACGACGTGCTGGTGCTGGTGGCGTCTGGTTCGGGCGCGCTCGAAGCCGCCGCGGCCAATTTTCTTTCACCCGGCGATCATGTGCTGATCTGCTCGGCCGGCAAGTTCGGCGAACGGTTTATTGAGATCGCCAAAGCCTGGGGCTTGAAGGCCACGGTGCTGACCGCGGACTATGGCAGCGCCGTGCCGCCGGAGGCAGTGGAGCAGGCACTGGCTGCTCACCCCGACCTGAAAGCCGTCATGGTGCAGGCGTCGGAAACCTCCACCGGATCGATGCATGACATCAAGCGCATGGGCCTGGCGGTCAAGCAAACCAACGCGCTGATGATCGTCGACGCGATCACGGGCTTGGGCACCATGCCGCTCGAGATCGACGAATGGGGCTTGGACGTGGTTGCGGGCGGATCGCAGAAGGCGTTCATGATCCCGCCCGGCGTCGCGTTCCTGTCGATCAGTGCCAAGGCCTGGGAAGCGGGTCGCACCGCGCAGCTGCCGCGGTTTTATTTTGATCTCCGCAAAGAACTGAAGAATGCAGTGAATGGCGAAAGCGCCTGGACGCCTTCCATTGCCATCCTGCTGGCCTTGGCCGAAGCGTTGACCTACGTCAAGGAATTGGGCATGGACAAGTTGATCGCCAATGCTGAATTCTTGGCGAGTGCGACGCGACGGGCGGTGGCCGCCTTGGGGCTGGAGCTGTTCTCGTCGGCGCCGGGCAATTCCGTCACCGCGATCAAGGCCCCGGCGGGGCTCGATTCCGGCGTGATCGTGAAAGAGTTCCGGACGCGGTTCGGCTCCATCATTACCAACGGCCAGGGCTCCATGCAGGGACAGATTTTCCGCATTGCTCACTTGGGCTATTTCGATATTTCCGACTGCTTTATGCTGATCGCGCAGTTGGAACTGATTCTGGCCGCTAACGGCTATCCGGTGCAGTTTGGACGTGGCGTGGCGGCGGCGCAGGAAGCGTATGCGGAAGTGGCCATCGCGCAGGAAGCGTTGATGGTTTGACGGCGGCGCCCGACACGAGGAGACGTTGATGAAAGTTCTTGTTGCCGAAGCGGTCACCCCGGCCGCTCTGGATGTACTGAACGCTCAAAAAGGTTGGGAGGTCGTCGTGGCGACTCCCGAGAATTATGGCCCGCACTTGGCCGACTGCGACGCCTTGGTGGTGCGCAGCCAGCGCGTGGACCGCTCCGTCATCGCGCGTGCGCCCAAGCTGCGCGTGATCGGCCGGGCGGGCGTTGGTGCGGAAAATATCGATCTACCCGCCGCCACCTCCGCCGGGGTGCTGGTGATGCACACACCAGGCATCAATGCCGTCTCGGTGGCTGAGCATACGATGGCGCTGATGCTGTCGCTGGCTCGCATGATCCCCGCCGCGACCGCGTCCACCACCAGCGGCAAATGGGAACGCCGCAGCTTTGTTGGTCACGAGCTGCGGGGCAAGACGCTGGGCATTTTGGGCATGGGCTCCATTGGGCGGGAAGTGATCGTCCGCGCCAAATCCTTTGCGATGCACGTCATCGCGCACGACCCGTTCGTCAACCCGCAAGCCGCCGTCGATCTGGATGTGGAGCTGGTGTCGCTCGAACAGCTCTACGCCGCCAGCGACTACATCAGCCTCCACGTCGCCTTGACGCCGGCCACCCGCAAGATCATCAATGCGGGCTCGATCGAAAAGATGCGGGACGGCGTCCGGATCATCAACTGCGCCCAGGGCGGTTTGGTCGACAATGATGCGTTGCTCGACGCCCTGCGCTCCGGCAAAGTGGGCGGGGCGGGTCTCGACGTGTTTGACCCGGAGCCGTTGCCCTCGGATCACCCGCTGCTGAAGGCCCCCAACCTGATCGCGACTCCGCACATCGGCGGCGTCACCGAAGAGGCCAAAGACATCGTCGGCGTCCGCATCATGGAGCAGGTGGTGCAATACCTGACCAATGGCGTCGCGGTCAACGCGGTCAACATGCCCACCATTTCGCCCGAGCAGTACCGCGCTCTGGGACCCTACATCGCACTCGGCGAGCGGCTGGGCACCTTCGCAATTTCGATCTCCTCCGGCAATCCCAAGTCAGCCCGCTTTTCCTACACCGGACGGGTGGCGGAGTTGACCACGCAGCTGGTCCGCAATGCCGGCCTGGCCGGGTTGTTGAATGGCTCCTTGACGCACAAGGCGAACCTGGTGAACGCTATGCAGCTGGCCAGCCAACGCGGACTGCGGGTGGCGGAAGTGCATGAGAAGCACTCGGCCTCCTACACGGACACGGTGCGCGTGGAACTGGAGACCAGCGAAGGCACGGTCTCGGTGGAAGGCGCTCTGGTTCTGGGCAACATGCGCCTGCTTCGCGTCAACGGCATCTATTGCGAAGCGAAGCTGGATGGTCACATTACCTACATCGTGAATGAGGACGTCCCGGGTACCATTGGCGCCATCGGCCGCGTGCTGGGTGCCGCCAGCATCAACGTCGCCAACTTCTCCCTGGGCCGCGAAGACGAGCCCGCCAAGCCCGGTGAGCCGCTGATGGCCGTTGCCGTCATCGAGACGGATTGCACGGTGCCCGAAGCCGTGCTCACCCAACTGCTGGAAATCCGCGCCATCAAGCAGGCCCGCGTGATCGAGCTGCATACGTAACGGCCCTCGCGTTGAAGTCCACTCCCCAGACCCGGGTGCCCGCTCATTCGTTCTTTGAGAAGCGAGTGATCCTGGCGATCTTTGCCGTGGCGCTGTTCACGCGGCTGCTGCACTCGAACGTCCTGTGGGTGGAAGAAGCCTACCCGACGACCGCCGCCATCAACATCCTGGCTGGCCGGAGCCTCTATTCTGATTTCTGGTTCGACAAGCCGCCGCTGTTCCCGTTGCTCTATACGCTGTGGGGCGCCCAAACGGGCGCGCTGCTCCGCATCGCCGGAGCCAGCTACATCACGGTTTGCGCTTGGCTGATGGCACGCGTGGCCCGTAATTGGCTGGCGGGCGGACTGCTGGCCTTCTTTCTGATCTTTGACGTCCCCGCGGCTTCGATGGTCCTGGGGCCGGACCTGTTGACGCTGGCGCCGGTGCTGGGTGCGGTGCTGCTGCGCCAGCGGCCGATCGCGGCCGGGGCGGTGCTGGCCTTGGGTTTCCACTTCAACACCAAGGCGATTCTGTTCCTGCCCGTCTTGTGGTCCTGGCAGGCCGCCGTCAGCTTCGCGCTGGTCGCCGCACCGGCCTTCCTGATGCCCGGCTATCTCGATCAGGTGTGGCGGTGGGGAGCGCTCTATGCGCGGGATACGTTTCTCGAAAACCCCTGGCGCGAGGGGCTCTGGAAGACCGGCGCGTGGCTGGGCTTTCATGCCGCGCTGGTGCTGGCGGCCGTGCGCGCCAAATGGACGCGGCTGCCCCTGCTCTGGATCGGCGCGGCGCTGCTGTGCGCCGTCGCTGGTTTCCGGTTTTTCCCCCGCTACTACTTTCACCTGCTGCCACCGCTGTGCTGGTTGGCCTCGCAGGCACTGACGGACAAGGCCCGGTGGGGCCGATGGGCGCGCTATCGCTTTGCGTTGCTGGCCCTCTTGTTGATCCCGCTGGTCCGGTATGCGCCCGCGTATTGGCGGCCTGAGCGCTCGAAGGACTTGGCCATGTTCCGCGACGCCCGCCAGGCGGCCAAGGTGATCGAGGAGCAGGCGATCCCGGGCGAGACGCTGTTCACCTGGGGCTACCGTCCGGAGATCGACGCGCTTTCCCGGCTCCCCGGCGGTACACCGTTTCTCGAAAGCCAGCCGCTCACCGGTGTGTTCGCCGACCGGCACCTGAGCTCCGCGCAACGTTCGGTGGATGCCGCCCAGACCGCGGCGCATCTCGAACGGCTGGCCGCCTCACGGCCCGTGTTCATTGCCGATGGCCTGGGCCGCTATAACCCGGCGCTCGCCATCAATAAAGTGCCCGCCCTGGCTGAGTGGTTGCAGCAGTACGAAGTGGTAGCCATCACCCGGGGCACTGTGATCTACCGCCTGCGCCGTTAGCTGTTTTTTTGTCGAATCCACGGCCGTCTTACCTGCATCGTAGTCCCATGAGCTTGTTTTTAGCTATGTCACTACTCGCTGCCTCCGTCCATGACTTCACGATGAGTTCGATTGATGGTAAGGCGCAGCCATTGGCCGCCTTCAAGGGCAAGGCCGTCCTGATCGTCAATGTGGCCAGCAAGTGCGGCTACACGCCGCAGTACAAGGGCCTGGAGGCGCTCTACCAGAAGTACAAGGGCCAGGGTCTGGTGATTGTCGGAGTTCCGGCCAACAACTTTGGCGCGCAGGAGCCGGGCTCGGATGACGAGATCAAGACTTTTTGCGAGCGCAACTACAAGGTCACCTTCCCGATGATGTCCAAGGTGTCGGTGAAGGGTGCCGACATCACGCCGCTCTACGCCATGCTCACCAAGACCGGCGGCGACGTCAAGTGGAACTTCACCAAGTTCCTCGTGGGCAAGGATGGCCAGGTTCTGAAGCGCTTTGAGTCCAATGTCGACCCGGAATCGGCCGACCTGATCAAGGCCGTCGAAGAAGCGATAAAGTAGCTGTTTGGCGAAGATTCTAGTCACCGGGGGAGCCGGGTATATCGGCTCCCATACGGTTCAATTCCTCCTCCGGGCGGGCCACGAAGTTACCGTGGCCGATAGCCTTGTCCGTGGCTTTGCCCACAACGTCCCCCCTGGCCTGCTCCGGCAAGTCGACCTGACCGACACCCCGGCTTTGCTCCCCCTGCTCGACGGCGTCGACGCGGTGATTCACTTTGCGGCGTATATCGCGGTGGGTGAGTCCACCAAGCTGCCGGAGCTCCATTTCTGGAACAACGCTGCGGGCTCCATTTCATTGCTGAATGCGATGGCGCAGACGGGCGTCTCAAAGATCGTCTTCTCTTCGACGGCCGCAGTTTATGGGACTGTCGACGTCTCGCCGCTGCCTGAAACTCTACCCATGGCGCCCGAAAATCCCTATGGCGAATCGAAGGCCACCGTCGAGCGCATCCTTGATTGGATGGACCGGTGCCGCGGCATCCGCAGTGTCCGCCTCCGCTACTTCAATGCCTGTGGCGCCGAACCCGGCCTAGGCATTGGGGAGGAGCATGAGCCGGAAACGCACTTGATCCCGCTGATCTTCCGCGCGATCGAATCCGGCAAACCGATCACGGTCTTCGGCAACGACTATCCAACGCTCGACGGCACCTGCATTCGCGACTACGTCCACGTTTCCGACTTGGCGACGGCGCATCTGGCCGCTCTTGACTGGCTCTCCTCCGGCGGCGCCACCGGCGCCTACAACTGCGGCACCGGCCACGGCCATTCCGTGCTCGAAGTGATCAGAGCTGTGGAAGAAGCCACCGGCCGCACCGTTCCCTATGTCGTTGGCCCCCGGCGCGAAGGCGACCCGGCTCGCCTGGTGGCCGATTCCACTCGCCTCAAGACCCAACTCGCCTGGACCCCGCGCTACACCGACTTGCGCGAGACCGTCCGCACCGCCTGGGAGTTCGAACAACTGCGTCTCGCCCGGCGCAACGCGTAGCCCATTGCTCGTTGCCGAGCCGCGACCGCGAGGGAGCCGGTTCTCACGTCACGCCGCGACCGTCATCGCAGAAACATTCAATTCCCGCAAAGCCGCCAAGGCGCAAAGAAGTCCCTTAACTACTTTGCGGGATAGGTTGCCTCGGACTTCGGAGCCTAGAACTCGTGGACCCGTCAGAAAAGGTCGCAAACCCCCACCGGCCTCTTCAGTGATGGCCCAAACGCGCGTGAGTCCTCACTATCGTCGTGGTTGTCCGCCAAGGCAAAGCATTCTTGTCAGCGAGCCTTCCAGTAGATGGTGATCTCGATTGAGTCGTCACTGGTCAATGGTTGGTCTTTCATCACCCATAGCTTTTCACCAAGCGCCGTGCTGATGGCGTCGACTAAGACCTCGATGCTTTTAGGAGAGGTGGTCTGGCCCCAGCGAATAAAGACGCCCGACGGCGGCTCGCCGTTGTAGGTGCTCACCTGATTCCCGGGGGCAGGGGCCGGCCAACCCACTTTGGTAAAGACCGAAAACAGTTGGCGTGCGAGCCGGCTAGAGTCGGGCACTGCATTGTCGACCAACACCTTGACTGTCATCGGCGCCAGAGGTTTGAGTGACGCCTCCAGTTGGGCCAGTTGTTTGGAGGTTAGCTCCGGCCAGCCTTGATTGGCCTTGATGTTCCGGACGTCGTTGTGGATCTCGTCCAGCTTGGCCATCAACTGCGCCGGGTCAATTTGTTTCTCCAGCACCTGATTCAGCAGCCTCAGCAGAGCCTCGCCCTGCTCCTGGCCGACTCCGCAGTTGATTTGAAAGGTGTTGTTATTGCCCGTGTTGGCCGGGCTGCAGGCGCCCTTGGCGGTGGCGGGGCCGGTGGGTGATGGCTGGGCGGCAGCGGCCACCGCGAACAGAAGAGAGAGGGCTAGCACTGGGATCATTTCTTGGTTCCTTCGTCGGTCTTGAAAGTGTTGCCGTTGCCAGTGTTGGCGATGCTGCCGGGTCCCGTGGCGGTGGCCGGTCCGTTGCCGTACTGGATGACGACGTTGCCTTGGACGCCCGAGACGTTGGGGCTTTGCGCACCGTGGGAAACCTGGTTGGCCGGGGTGGTTCTCGCGGCAGCGGCGGCTTGACCGATGGGGTGCTTCAGGATGGCATTTCGGAGGGCGATGTAGGAATCGGCGTCGCGGGTGCAGGGTTTGACGATTCCGGAGTGGTCCTCGTTGATGGGTATGGGCGTATCGGTGCAGCCACGCGTGGCGCTGAGGCGTTCGACGACGAGGATGCCCTTCATGGGCTTTTTCTCGTAGACGCAGTAGCGGGGGATGGCGAATTTGGCCGCGGTCCATTCGTTTTCGAGGTTGAGGAGATAGTCGTTGTGATCGCCGGGGAGCATGTGTTTGAGGAGGGGGTCGGCGGAAAAGAGCTGGGCGAGGGCGGCGATCTGGGCGCCGGTTTGAGGGGTGCTGTAGAACTGGATGAAGCGAACTTTCGCGGCGGCGTCGCGGTGGGTGAGGAGGTAGCGCTGGATGATGAGTCCGCCGAGGCTGTGAGCGACGATGGCGACTTCCTGGTGGGCGAAGAGGCGGTCGGCTTCGAAGCGGCTGTGGAGGTTGTTGACGATCTCATCGATGGTCATGGCGTTGCCCCAGTAGGGGCTCGTATAAGCAACGGTGTAGATGTTGGTGCCGGCGAAGGCCTGGTCGGCTTCGAGGAGTTGGGGCCAGGTGGCGGTATTGCAGGCCCAAGTGTTTGCAGCGTCGCCGAAGATTCCGTGGACGAAGACGAGGACGCGTGAGGCGTTGGGGAGTTGGCGGTGGTAGTGGGAGGTAGCGGTGGATGGCGGTGCTGGGGCTTTGGGCCAGACGTAGTAGGCGGCGGCGACGATCGCTACGGCGACTAGTGCGAGAGCGTAGCGGCGTGCGGGCTTGGTCGTGATCGGCGGGGATTCAGTTCGATGTCGCTCGCCAATTTTTACGCCGAGTTCGAGCTTGATTTTGATGGCGACGAGGAGGGCGCCGAATTGCGGGTGAGTGGGGTCGCCGGACCAGTCAATGAGGTCCAGCGTTTGCGTTTGGCCGAAGCCTAGCGGATAGCCGACTCTGTCAATGCGAACCGGGAGGAGGGCGCCGCGGTTCATTGCGCGGCGGGCTTCGTCGCGGACCAAGGCGCCGTCTGGTCCGGTGGAAGCCTCGCTCCAGACGACGAGAACGCAGCGGGCGGAGTCGAGTTCTGACTCGAGGCGTTGCTGCCAGTCTTCGCCGGGATTGATGTCGCGGTCCCAGAAGACCTCGAGCCCGGCGTTGCGGAGGGCCTCGAGGAGGGGTTTGGCCCGGGGCTCGTCTTCGCGTTTGTATGAGAGGAAGATGTCAGACATGTGAACCAACGTTTACCTTGTCGCATGGGTACATCGCGAATGGAATTCGTGTCCGCGCTGCCTAAATTCCAGATTCGCAAATTACTCTATCGGCGGGCCAAGATAGCTTGAGGTTACCCGATTTGGAGGCAGATAGCACTGCCCGCAATCGTGGGTGGTTGGCTTGCTGAGATTACTCAATGGCCTGCGGCGGGTATCCAGCGCAAGGCGGAGCGCTACGATGTCGATTCCTATCGAGTCGAACGGCTTGCCTGGCAAAGGCCTCAACCCCACATCCAACTCCCGCGCCCTCCCACTGCGATAAAATCGCGCCATGTTGACCCGCCGTCAGTTCGCCCTCTCCGCCGCCGCGCCTCTGGTGGCCAGCGCCCAAGGCACACCTCTGCCTACGCGCCGCCTGGGCAACATCAACTTCAAGGCCTCCATCTTCGGCATCGGCGCCCAGCACCTGGGCGACTATGAAGCGACGCAAGCCAACATGGACCGCGTTATCGGCGAAGCCATCGACAACGGCGTCAACTACATCGACACCGCGCCGCCCTACAACTTGAGCGAAGAGCGGCTGGGCCACGCCTTGAAAGGCAAGCGCGACAAGGTCTTCCTGGTCAGTAAAATCGAGACCAACGCCAAGGGCGACGTCGAGTATCAGGTGAAGGACTCGCTGCACAAACTCCAGACCGACTATCTCGATTGCGTCCACATGCACAACGTCGGCCGCACGGACCGTTACCCTTCGCTCGACCAAATGCTCGACCGCAAAGAA
The DNA here is from genome assembly GCA_026394055.1 of Acidobacteriota bacterium. Lineage (GTDB taxonomy): Bacteria > Acidobacteriota > Terriglobia > Bryobacterales > Bryobacteraceae > JAPKYZ01. The sequence goes on along the minus strand of JAPKYZ010000026.1, from coordinate 5,868 downwards.
GGCACGCTCGGCGCGTTGATGGAGCTGAAGCGCAAAGGCGTCATCAAGCACATCGGCGCCACTTGCCACATGCGCCCCGCGCGCGCCATCCCGGTGATCGAGACCGGCGAGATTGAGCTCTTCATGTGCAGCGTCAACTTCGTCGAACGCCACATCTACAACTTTGAAGAGAAGGTGCTGCCGGAATGCCGCAAGCGCGGCGTCGGTGTGATTGGCATGAAGGTGCTGGGTGGCCCGGTGAAGGGCGGTGCGCGCCTGATGTCCGCGGATGACTATGCGGCCACGCTCCGCTATGCCTGGTCGACGCCCGGCCTGGCCGTCGCTATCGTCGGTGTCCGGACGCCCGAAGAGCTCCGCATGGCGCTGAAGGCCGCGCGTGACTACCAGCCCCTGCCTGCCCCTGAAATGAGCTCCCTGATGCAGCGCGGCAAAACCATGGCCGCCCAGTGGGGCCCTCTCCGCGGGCCGGTAGCCTAGCTGCATGAAGCCCCAGATCATCGGCGTGCCCGGGCTGCCTCCGGCCAACGCCACGTATTCGCAGGCCAGCGCCCTGGGCGATCTGGTCTTCGTCTCGGGCCAGCTGGGCATCGATCCCGCCACCGGTCATTTGGCGGAAGGCGGCATTCAAGCGCAGACGCGGCAAGCGATCGAGAACATCATCACGATCCTGGCCGCCTGTGGCACATCGCTCGACCGCGTCGCGAAGGTGACACTGTTTCTCGCCGACTTCTCGCTGTTGGCTGAGGCCAACCAGATCTACGCCCAATACTTCACTCACCGCCCGGCCAAAACCGGCGTTGGCATTGATCAATTGTGGGGCGGGGCATTGATCGAAATCGAAGTCATCGCCAGCCGCACCTGAAAGTGCCGCGCGCAGCATCCCACTCACACGCCGGACCAGTACGTTAGTCCGGGCTTTGCGCCTTGGCGCCTTGGCGGGACAACTAACCGCCCGCATACCCGGGTAATGGAATAGCTCTCCCGAAGACGTCCCGCCAAGCCGCCAAGGCGCAAAGAGAAGTCTTTGCGGGACACTTGGCAACGAAGCGGGATTTCAGCCTCACCGGCCCCCTGGGCGGCAATGCCATACTCATGGTTTCAATGCGCATCGCTTCCATCCACGCCCACCCCGACGACGCCGAAATTCTTGCTGGCGGCACACTCGCGCTGCTGGCCGGCCAAGGCCACCACATCACCATTGTTTCGATGACGCCCGGTGACAAAGGCAGTGATCAACTGAAACCGGACGAGATTGCCGCCGTCCGGCGCCTGGAGGCCGCCACGGCCGCCATGCTGATTGGTGCCGATTATGTGTGCGCCGAATTCCGTGACCTCGAGATCTTTTCCGATCACCCTTCGCGCGCCCGCATTGTGGAACTGGTCCGGCAGCTGCGGCCGGACATCGTGCTTACCTCCGCGCCGTCGGACTATCTGTGTGATCACGAAGCCACCAGTCTGCTGGTACGCGACGCGCTGTTTGCCGCCCCCGCACCCAACTACATCACCGAGTCGCTACCCCTCAACCACATCCCACACCTCTACTTCATGGACCCGATTGAAGGCCTGGATCGCGACCATCAACCCGTCACGCCGGACTTTGTCGTTGACGTGACGGACGTCTTCGAGATGAAGCAAGCGATGCTCGCCGCCCATGCCAGCCAGCGCGAATGGCTGCTTCGCCAGCACGGCATGGACGACTACATGGCCAGCATGGAGACCTGGACCCGCGCCCGCGGCCAGTCCGTGCTGGTGCCCTACGGCGAAGGCTTCCGCCAGTATCGGGGCCACCCCTATCCGCAGACGCCGGCGTTGCAGGACTTGCTGGGACCGCTGGCCCACGGGCATCGCCACTAACCGCGGCGTGGCGCGATAGACTATCGCGATATGCTCAACCGCCGCCAATTCAGCCTGCTGCTGGGGAACTCTGCGCTGCTGGCGCAAACTCCCGCTACGCCTCCGGAACTGGATTGGCATGACGCGCGAAAGTTCACCGTGGAAGGCCTGGGCTTTCGCGATTTGAAGTCGCCTTATGACCGGCTGCCGGGGCGTGCGGAAGGCGTGGTCCGTCAAGCCGTCTGGGACCTGAGCCGTGACGCTGCCGGAGCGGCCATTCGATTCACTGCCAACACCACTGCTCTGCATGCCCGCTGGACGGTGACCAACAAGACCCTGGCCGGCCCCACCATTACCGCCGTCGCTTCCAGTGGCCTTGATCTCTATGTCCGTTATGAAGGGCGATGGCGTTGGCTGAGCATTGGGCGGCCCACCAAGTTCCCCGAGAACACCGACGCGCTGGCCACGGCGATGCCTTCCGGTGAGCGCGAGTATCTGCTCTATCTGCCGCTGCACAATCCGGTGGCCTCGCTTGAGATCGGGGTCCCCAAGGACAGCGTGATCCACTCCGCCCCGGCCCGCTTGCCGGGCGCCAAGTCCATCGTCTTCTATGGCACCTCGATCACGCACGGCTTCTCCGCCTCGCGTTCCGGCATGACGCACGTAGCGATTCTGGGGCGCCGCCTGAATCGCGAAGTGATCAACCTGGGCTTTTCCGGCAATGGCCGGATGGAGCCGGAAGTGACGCAGTTTGTGGCGGAACTGGACCCGGCGCTGTTCGTGCTGGATTGCCTGCCCAACATGACCGCCAAGGACATCGAAGCCCGCGCCGCCACGTGCGTAAAAACGCTCCGCACCGCGCGCCCCAAGACGCCCATCCTGCTGGTGGAAGACCGCAACTACACCGACAACTTCCTGAACGCCGCGCATCGCGAGCGCAATGAGACCAATCAGGCGGCCATGCGTACGGTGTTTGCGGAACTGCAGAAGGAGAAGGTGCCGGGCTTGTTCTACTTGAAAGCGGACAACCTACTGGGCACCGATGGTGAAGCCACGATTGACAGCTCCCACCCGACGGACTTAGGCTTCACGCGCCAGGCGCAGGAGTTTGCGCAGGTGATCGAGAAGATTCTGAAGTAAGCGCGGGCGAGGACGGCTAGGAGGTTGGCGGACAATCGCACAGACCGCTCCTGCTGGTCGCGGCTCGGTACGGCGGCCGACGGCGTTTGAAGCACTGGTGCTTCTTTAGAGCCCGTACCGTTCCCGCGCCACGTTCAAGCACCATTTGACGTTGTCGTCTTCCAGTCGCAGCTTCTGGCCATCATCCAGGTGATCCATGCGCGGCAGTGGCTGGTGGGGCTTATCGGTGTAGACCATCTTTAGCGTCTTGGCCAGCGGCAACCCGCTCCGGCCGCCCATGGTCAGCCAGAACTTTTCGGTGTTGCAGGTCACCACCAGCGGATTGCGGGTGATCATCTCCAGCGTAATCTTCGTCTTCGGCCGCGCCTTGCGGATGGCGTTGATGATGCGCGGCATGTCTAGCTGGCCTTCGCCGAACACCATCTCGGACATCTCAAAGCCTTGGGGATGCGGCTGCCAAGCCATGTCCTTCAAGTGGGTGGAGGTGGCGTAGGGCGCCAGCTGCTCACAGAACTCGTGCGGGTCATCGAGCAGGGAGATGTTGTTGCCGGTGTCGAGCAGCATGCCGAAATACTCGCCGCTGAACTCCTTCATCAAGCCCAGCATCTCTTCGAGCGTCCAGTCCTTGTGGTTCTCGAGCGCAAGGGTGAACTTCTCTTCGCCCGCTACCTTCGCTGCCAGCGCCACCTTGGTGCGTGAATCCGCGACAAAGGCCTTCCACTTGTCCAGCGTGTCAAACGTCTCGTAGCGGCGGCCGCTTAAGCACCCCACACGCCCCGCGAGCGCGCCCGCTTCCTTGGCCATGCGCATCTGCCGCCGCATTGTCTCGGCGTCGGCCGACAGGCCCAGCATCGCCTCGTAGTACATCCCCGCCTGCTCACAGCGAGCGCGGAACTTGGCCGGCTCCTTGGGCAACGAGGACTGCACGCCACCGGCTCCCAGGGCCTGGCAGTGATCCAGAAACTGATCCGCATCGCGTGGCTTCCAGTAGCTTAAGTAGCAAGTGGTGGCCACGCCCATCTGCGATTTTGGTGGAGCCGCCAGTGCGGCCGCCGCAGCCGTGGCGGTGAGTGAGAATGCGCGTCGGGTGATCATGGAATTCTGGCCTGCGTGAGAGTCTATCAGGCGCCGCCGCCCAAAGGGGCAGCCCGGCAACCTACTTCGCGCGCCGCCAAACGATCGTGGACCGTCCGGTGGGCAGATCCGCCTCTAGGATCAGGCGGTCGGCTTCAAACCGGTAGTAGCGCACCTGGTCACTGCCGACATAGTTCGGGAACCACGCGCCGTCCACGTGATGGATGACGGCCTTCTTCTTCTCGTCCACCGTATAGCGCCCGAAGTAGCCCCGGTAGGTGTCCCAGATGCCGGCAATCTCGGCCGGCGTCGCCTGCTGCGTGTTGTTTGACGCAAACTTGGCCACGCCGCGCCGCATCAACTGCGCCGACATCCGCCCTTCCTTGTCGTAGGTGATGCGGCCCACCGGAGCCTCGCCAATCGGCAGCAAGACCTTGCCGTCCGGAGTCTTGGTTTCATAGGAGACCAGCTCCCAAACACCAATCAACTGGCGCCGCACGTCAGCAGCTTCGGTCATCGCCATTCCCATTAGCATCCACAGGACAAATCGCATGCTCCCAGACTATCTTGTGCGCTGACCGCACCAACTTCTCGCCAGAATGCCCTTCGATCAGCCCCATGCGTCAGCTGGGGGCTCTGGTGGCGTACGTGAGCAAGCCCCAAGCTCACGCATGGGGCTGTGCATAGGATCAGCCTTTCAAGATGCTCCGCAGCACGCCGTCCCAGGGCTTGCGGTAGGGCCGCTCGGTCATTGCCTGAGCTTCTTTGTCGCCGAGAATCTCTTCTTTGTCGGCATCCCAACGCAGCTTGCGCCCGGTGCGGAGGCTGATGTTGGCCAAGTGGCAGGCGACGGCGGTCTTGTGGCCTTCTTCGACGTCGGCGATGGGGCGCTGGCGGGTTTTGATGCAGTCGAGGAAGTTGCGGACGTGCAGGTCGAACTGTTCGTTGCTGCTGCCCGGTTCCTTCTTGGCTGCCACCCACTGCTCCGGCTTCACTTCCACGCGATTGACGCCACCCGTGGGCTGGCCACGGAACTGCGGCACGGCATTCTCCGGCGGCACCTTGTTGTCCGGGTGCACTTCCCAACCATCGCGCGCGATCGACAAGCTGCCGAACTCGCCGAAGTACTCGCTTTTGCCGATCGCCCGCCCGCGTGAGCCTTCCCGGTGGGACCAGACCGCCGTAAAGCCCGGATACTCAAACAGAGCGTCCTGCGTATCGGGCGTTTCGCCGTCGTCTTTCAGGACAAAGCGGCCGCCGGTGGAGGTGACTGCCGTCGGACCCTTGACGCCCATCCACCACTGCAGAATATCGATCTCATGCGCCGCCAGATTGGTCATCTGGCCGCCGGAATAATCCCAGAACCAGCGGAAATGGTAGAGGCTCCGGTGCGGTGAATAGGGCCGCAGCGGGGCCGGGCCCAGCCACATGTCGTAGGCCAGCTCCGTTGGCGCTTTATCTCCGGCGGGCCGCCCGAAGCCGGGGTTGATGTTGCGGAAGCTGCCCATGCGGACCGAGTGGATCTTGCCCAGATAGCCATCGTTCAGCAGCTTCTTGCCGGATTGATAATGCCGCCCGCTGCGCTGCTGGGTGCCGCACTGCACGACGCGTTTGGTGCGCCGGGCGACGTCGATCATCCACCGGCCTTCCTTGATGAACAGCGTCATCGGCTTTTCGACATAGACGTCTTTGCCCGCCGCGCAGGCACGGCCGCCTTGGGCGCGGGGCGGGTGGTTGTGGTGGTCTCGGTCATGTCAGCCTCTTCTGCCAGAACAATGCGTGCCCTGACGCAGGATCGAGCTGGTAATCGCCATAGCCTTG
>JAPKYZ010000065.1 GCA_026394055.1 Acidobacteriota bacterium | reverse complement strand
GCCAAGATCGAGGCGGAGCTGGCCGAGTTAAAGGCCGAAACCGACCAGGTGAAGGCGCAGTGGCAGGCCGAAAAGGGCGGTGTCGATAAGCTGCGCGAGCTGCGTGAGCAGTTGGAGCAGACCAAGACCGACATTGAGAAGGCCGAACGCGAGTACGACCTGAACCGCGCGGCGGCGCTGAAGTACGGCAAGCTGATCGAGATCCAGAAGGCGATCACGGTGGCGGAAACCAAACCGGTCGATGCCGATGGCAAGACCGCCAGTCCGCTGCTGAAGGAAGAAGTCACCGAAGAGGACATCGCGCAGGTGGTCGCGCGCTGGACCGGCGTGCCAGTGGCGAAACTGCTCGAAGGCGAGTTGCAGAAGCTGCTCTCGCTGGAAGCAGAGCTGCACAAGCGCGTCATCGGTCAAGACGAAGCGGTCAGCGCGGTGGCCGAAGCGGTCATGCGGGCCCGCGCGGGCTTGAAGGACCCGGCGCGCCCCATCGGCAGCTTTATCTTCCTGGGGCCGACGGGTGTCGGCAAGACGGAGCTGGCGCGGGCGCTGGCGGACTACCTGTTCGACGACGAGCGGGCGATGATCCGCATCGACATGACCGAGTATCAGGAAAAGCACTCCGTCTCGCGCCTGATCGGCGCGCCTCCCGGCTATGTGGGCTACGACGAGGGCGGCCAGTTGACGGAAGCCATCCGCCGGCGGCCGTATTCGGTGATCCTGTTCGACGAGATCGAAAAGGGCCACCCGGACGTCTTCAATGTGCTGCTGCAGATCTTGGACGACGGCCGCCTCACCGATGGTCAGGGCCGGATGGTGGACTTTAAGAACACCATCATCGTCATGACCAGCAACCTGGGCAGCGCCCGCATTCTCGACTATCGCGGCGATTACTCGGGCGGCCAGTTCGAGATGATGAAGCTGTCGGTGCTGGAAGAACTGCGCAAGTTCTTCCGTCCGGAGTTCCTGAACCGGGTGGATGAGACCATCGTCTTCCATGCGCTCTCGGAAGAGCACTTGAAGCAGATCGTCGAGATCCAACTGGGCGGCTTGCGCAAGCGGCTAGCCGAACGCAAGATCGAACTCACGCTCACCGACGCGGCTCGCCAGCACCTGGTCCGGTTGGGCAACGACCCCACCTACGGCGCCCGGCCGCTGAAGCGCGCCATCCAGAAAGAGATTGAAACCGCCATCGCCAAGCGGCTATTGGCCGGGATCGTGCGGGATGGCGAATGCGTCAACGTCGACTACGACCGCTCCACCGGCGGGCTGAGCTTTACCTCTCAGCCCGTGGCGGCGGTGCCCGTGGGAACCAGCTAGGCTGCGGTTATCCGAACAGATATAGAACCTTCACCAACTTGGTCCGGTAAATGGACTTACCCGGTTTCTCGGTGGTGATGAATTCGTCGGCGGAGAGCAGGTGCGCGGCCGCGATGTGGAGTGAATCCATCGCTCCGATACCGGTGCGGCTAGCCTCGCGACCCGCTCGCTCCAGGATCAACCGGACGTCATCGAAAATCTGGGCTCGGCGAAAGTACTCCGTGTAAAAGCGGTACTCCAGCTGCCGCTTGTTGAACTGTGCCTTCGGGCAAAGCTCGTGACGGACGAACGGACTCGCCAGGAAGACTCGATTCTTGCCTTCCAAAATTGCGGCAGCCTTCGCCTCGACACCGGCGCGGCCACTATAGGCGGTGATCAAGACACCGGCATCCAGAAACGTCCGGATGGGACGCTGGTGCACTAACGCAAGCCCCGGCGATCGGCAATCTCCCGTTCCAACTCGCGCCGGTTGAGGAACTTGCCGCCCGCTGCTTCATGCTTGGCGCGCAGCTTGCGAAGCAGGAGGCCAAGTTCGGAAACTCCAGCCTGGGTTGGGGTGCCGTTGGGCGATGCTTTGGGCTTCCGGGTCGCCATACCTAGATGCTATCGCGGAGTGGCGAGGCTCGGAAACCCATTCGTCGCCGTTCAGAACGCGGATATACTGGTTCGCGTGAGAAGACGGGATCTGTTGGCGGCGGCGCTGGGCGCCTTGACGTTGCGGGGGGCTTCGATGCGCCTCACGCGCGAGCGGCTGAGTGTGCTCACCGACGAGGTGGGTACCCTCGATGAGGCGATCGCCTTTGCCCATCAGTACAAGCTGAAGTGGCTGGAAGTGCGCGCCTACCGGCCGTTCTCCACGGCGCAGCTCAAGGAGATGAGAAAGAAGCTGGATGATGCCGGCTTGGGCGTCTCCTTCTATAACTCGGCGCTGCTGAAGTTCACCATGCCAGGCACGGTGGCCATCGCCAAGGAAGACTTCTACGAGAACCTCTACGCGAAGGAAGGGCTGACCCCGGCCAAGCTCTACGCCCAGCGCAACGATGTCTTGAATCAGACCATTGAAGCCGCCCAGGCGCTGAACGTCCGCAAAGTCCGCGGCTTCTCGTTCTGGCGCGTGAAGGACCCGGCCACAATGTTGCCGAAGTTGGTGGAGGCCTACACCGGAATGGTGAACATGGCCGCCAACGCGGGCATCACTATCTGCATCGAGAATGAGTTTTCCACCAACACCGGGACAACGGCGGAAACCGTGGCACTGCTCGACAAAGTGCCAGGCCTGATGCTGAACTGGGACCCGCAGAACTCAGTGGGCTTGGGCGAGATGGACGTCTTTCCCAAGGGCTACGCAACGATTCCCAAGGCGCGCCTGCTGAATGTCCAGGTAAAGGCCGAAGGGCTGCTGGGGAAGGATTGGGGTGGCGACAAAGAAGCGAAGCTGGTGGATTGGGAAGGCATCTTCCGGGCTCTCGAACGCGATAACTTTGCCGGGATGATTGGCCTGGAAACCCACACGCTGAAGCCTCAGGCGATCAACCTGCCCGCCTCCCACCGCTCCATGAAGCGGATGCTGGAACTGGCCGGCGAGATGTAGGCGTGGCGGCCCCGAGCGGAACGCTCCAGTTCTCCTGCCAGCCGGGTTGCACCAAGTGCTGTGAGGTCACCGGTTACGTCTACTTCACCGAAGCGGACATCCGGAATGCCGCGCGATATCTGGGGGTCACCAAAGCCGCGTTCGAGAAGCAGTACATCTACCGCACCGCCCACCAGCGCCGCATGCGCAAGCCGAAGGGCAGCGGCCAGTGCCATTTTCTGAAAGACGGCGGCTGCGCAATTCATCCGGTCAAGCCCGTCCAGTGCCGGCTGTTCCCGTTCTGGCCGGAACTGGTGGGGGACCGGAAGGAGTGGCGCAAGACCGCTTCTTTCTGCCCCGGCATCGGAAAAGGCGAACTGATCCAGATCGGCACGGCGATGGAGCAGGCATCGGAAATGACCACCGCGTACCCCGGCTTCTACTAGCTCCTATCCGGGGCCCCGCCCGTCTAGGTCAACCCGCCTTTGCACCTTAAGGCGAAACTCCTTCTAAAGCCCAGTACCCCGTTCGCCGATACAAGCTCATGAGCCAGTCTGCGGCTCTGATTTGTGGCTCTGATTTTTGCGGAATGGGAAACGCCATGCTGGACCCTCTTGCTGGGAAAATTGCGCATTACATGGATTTGTTGAGCAGCCGCCAGAAGCTGGTGGCCTCCAACATCGCCAACGTCGACACGCCGGGCTACAAGACGAAGGACGTCGATTTTCAGTTTGAGTACCTGTCGGCGCTCGAAGGCTCGAAGGCGGATGTGATTGAGGTGCAAGGGCTGGCGGTCAAAAATGACGGCAACAACGTCAACCTGGACCGCGAGGCGCGCCTGTTGTCGGAGACCGGACTGCGCTTTAACGCCGCCCAGACGATGCTGAAAGGCCAGTTCCGCGCGATCAAGTCCGCCATCCAGGAGGGACGTGGCTAATGAGTCTGTTCCAGCTGCTCTCCGTTTCCGGGTCCGGCATGTCGGCCCAGCGGCAGCGTGCCGAGGTGCTGGTGGAAAATCTCGCCAATGCCGAAACCACGCGGACGCCCGAGGGCGGACCCTACCGCCGCCGCGACGTGATCTTTGAGAGCGCGGAGCAGACCACTCCCTTCTCCGCCGTCTATGCCGAAAATCTGGAAGAGTCCGGACCCCAGGGTGTCCGGGTGGGCGACATCATCACCGACACCCGCGAGCCCGACCGGCGTTACGTGCCGGGGCACCCGGACGCCGACGAGACCGGCTACGTCGCGTTTCCCCGTTTGAATCCGGCTGAAGAAATGGTGGACCTGATGAACGCCAACCGCGGCTATCAGGCCAATGCCGCCGCCTTCACGGCAGGCCGCGACATGATTCTCCGTTCCATTGACCTGATGAAGTAACCGCGCCATGAACCCCATCTCCCCCATCCGTCATGTCGTCGACACCATCAAGGCCCCGGCCATTGATGCCATCAAGGGCGCCGAGGAAGCGCAGGCGGCGTCATCCGGCAATTTTGGCGACTACCTGAAAGCCTCCATCAACGCGGTGGAGGCGGTGGGCAACGCCGCCAGCCAATCGACGGAACGGTTCTTGAACGGAGAAGGCGAGGAGTTGCATCAGGTGGCACTGGCGATGCAGAAGGCGGAACTGTCGTTTGACCTGTTCATGCAAGTGCGCAACAAGGTGGTGTCGGCCTACCAGGAAGTGATGAGGATGCAGCTCTAGCCGCTGTCCCGCGCCGGAGTCTTTACTCATCCGGCCTTCAGCGGCCCTAGCGGCGCGAATCACCTGACATGGATCAACTCCGACAGCTCCTTGAAAAACTCTCGCTCCGCCAGAAGATCACCATTGTGGTGGCGCTGGTGGCCATCCTGGGCGGGATGTATTTCGTCTCGAATTGGAGCACGGCTCGCAATTACAAGGTGCTGTTCGCCAAGCTGACCGATGAGGAAGCCAACCGTGTGCTCACCCGTCTGCGGGAGCAGAACATCGAGTACAAGTTGGGCGCCAATGGCACCTCCATCATGGTGCCGTCGGAGAAGGTAGAAGAGCTGCGGATCACCCTGGCCGGTGAAGGCATCCCCAAATCCGGCGTCGGCTTTGAACTGTTCGACAAGCAGAACCTGGGTATCACCGACTTTGCCGAGAAGGTGAATTACCGCCGCGCCATGGAAGGTGAACTGGCCCGCAGCATCATGGCGCTCAGCGAGGTGGAATCGGCGCGAGTGCACTTGTCGATGGCCAAAGAGTCCATGTTCGCCGATCAGCGCCAGCCCGCCAAGGCCAGCATCATGCTGAAGCTGAAGACGGGCGCGGAGCTGGCACCGCAAAGTGCCCTGGCGATCTCCCATCTCACGGCCAGCGCGGTGGAGGGACTACAGCCGGAAAACATCAGTGTCTTGGACATGCGCGGGACCATTCTGGCCAAGCCCAAGAAGCCCGGTTCGCCCAGCATCCCGGAACCCGACGAAGCGCAGATCCGCTACCGCACCAAGATCGAAGACGACCTGTTGGCCAAGGTCAATCTGTCGCTGCTGCCCGTGTTCGGCGCCGACCATTTCCGCGCGGGCGTCAGTGCGGAGATCGACTTCAGCAGCGGCGAACAGAGTGAGGAGCGTTTCGACCCGGAGCGCTCCGTCATGACCAACCAACAGCGCAGCGAGGACTTTAGCGGCTCCACCACACCGGCGGGCGTGCCCGGAACGCCGTCGAATCTGCCGCGGCCCTCCTCCCGCCCGGGCGAGACGGGCAAGAACGTCTCGCGCCGCAATGAAACCACCAACTATCAGTCCACCCGCACGGTCCGGCGCGTGAACATGCCGCTCGGCGCACTGAAGCGGCTCTCGGTCTCGGTCCTGGTGGACAACAATCTCCGTTGGGAAGGCACTGGGCCGAAAGCGAAGCGCATTCTCGAACCACCCGCCCAGGAGACGCTGGACAAGATCAAGGAGACGGTGGCGGCGACGGTGGGGATTGTGCCTCAGCGCGGTGACACCATCACGGTGCAGGCGTTGCCGTTTGAGGTGACCTTGCATCAGGAGCCGCCGCCCACGCCGCCAGCTCCGCCGGTGGTCGCGGCGCCCGGTACGCCCGGCGCTCCGGGGGTTCCCGCCAATTCCAACACCATCTTTGGCTTCCAGTTGCCGGTGCTGCCTTTGCCGGCCTGGGTCCCCGCGCCCTTGCGCGATACCAAGATCCTGCTGATGGTGGCGGGCGCGCTGTTGCTGGTGCTGATTGGCGCGGCGGTGTTCGTCCTGCTCCGCTTCAAGAAGAAGAAGGTGGCCAAGGCCAAGGCGGCCGCAGCGGCGGCGTTGTCAGGCGACGGAGCCCATGGAGCGGCCGGGTCGCAGGGGGCGCTGGAAGCGACGAAGGAATTTGACCCGAGCATGATCGACCCCAATGATCCCAACCGGTCCATTGCGGAGCAGTTGGAGGCGCGCCGGAAGATGCTTGACGACGTGCAGCGGTCGCATCTGGCCCCACTTGCAGGACCGACGTCCAATAAGTCGGAAGTCTTGACACGCCATCTCACCGAGGAAGCCAAGAGGGACCCGGCCGGCGTGGCCTATATCCTCCGCAACTGGTTGGAACAGGATGATCTGGCGCGGTAAGGCCACCGACAGGAACCCCACATGATCAACAACACCGCCGATCCCAAACAAATCGCCCCGATCATTGGCGCCAAGAAGGCCGCCATTCTCCTGATCACGTTGGGTGAGGATGTTTCGGCCCAGGTGATGAAGAACCTTACCGAGGACGAGGCGCACCGGATCGGCCAGGAGATGGCCCGGGCACAGTCGATCCCCGCCGAGCAGGCCGAGGCGATTCTCGACGAGTTCTACAACATGCAGCTGGCGCGCGACTACGTCCTGAAGGGCGGTGTCGAGTACGCGCGCAAAGTGCTGGTGGCCGCCTTCGGGCCCGACCAGGGCCGCAAGATCGTCGATCGCATGCTGAAGCAGCTGGGTGGCGAAAACTTAAGCTTCGATACCTTGCAGAAGGCCGATCCGCAGACCCTGGCCAAGTTCATCCACAGTGAGCATCCGCAGACGATCGCCCTGATCCTGTCGCACTTAAACTCGCAACAAGCGGCCGGAATGTTGTTCTGGCTGCCGCCGGAACTGCGGGCGGATGTGGCGCTTCGCATGGCCAACCTCGATCAGATCTCGCCCGAAATCATCGGCAAGATCGCCAACATCATCGGCATCCGGATCAAGGAGATCGGCGAAGTGAGCCGCGAATCCACGGGCGGCATCAAGGCCGTGGCCGAAATGTTCAACCGCCTGGATTCGACCACCACCAAGGAGCTGCTGGACAAGATCGAGCATGCCGACGCCAAACTGGTGGAACAGATCCGGCACCTGATGTTCGTCTTCGAAGATTTGATGCTGCTGGACCCCAACGGCATCAAGGAAGTGCTGGGCCGGGTGGACCGCAAGATCCTGACGGTGGCGCTGAAGGGTACCTCGGACAAGCTGAAAGATCACTTCATGTCGTCGATGTCGCAACGCGGCGCCGACATGTTGCGGGAAGACATGGACGCCATGGGCCCCATCAAGATCAAGGAAGTGGAGAGCTCGCAACAGCAGATCATTGCGGTGGTGCGGCAGCTGGAGGCCGAAGGCGTGGTCAGCCTGAAGGGCGCGGTCGGCGAACAGTATGTCGTCTAAGATCCTGGGCCAGTCTCACGCAGCGGAGCGGATGGTGTGGCTGCCGTTTGGGGTTGAACCCGAACCGGAGCCGGAAGAGGCGGCCGAAGAGGCTCCCCCGCCCGCCCCGCCGGAGCCGCCCCGCGAACTGCTGGACCGGATTGCGGAGCTGGAACAGGAAGTGCAACGCCAAAGCGAAGCCGGGTACCGGCGCGGCCTGGCGGATGGGGCGCAACAAGGGGAGCTGCGCGCGGTGAAGCTGATGGAGCCGCTGCAGGCGCGCCTGGCGGCCACCATCACCGATCTGGCGGGTACGCAGCGCGGCCTGCGCCGGGAAGCCGAAGCCGACGTGGTGCGCATGGCGCTGGCGATTGCTCGCCGCATCCTGAACCGCGAGCTGTCCGTGGACCCGGAGGCGATTCTGGGCTTGGTGCGTTCCGCGCTCGACCGCCTGGAGGCTCGCGAGATCCATCGCGTCCGGGTGGCGCCGGCCGACAAGGCGGCGGTGGAAACAGAGCTCGCCCGCCGGTCGTTGCCCCGAGCGATCGAAGTGTACGCCGACCCGTCACTGGAGCGGGGCGCGGCCGTGTTTGAGACCTCACGCGGCACGCTCGATTCGTCGATCAATACCCAGCTCGATGAGATTGACCGCGGCTTGGCCGACATGGTGGGCCGCCGCCCATGAGTACCGCCAATGGAGCATCACCGATGACCGCACCGATTCCGTCTGGTTGGTCCGTTGCGCCGTACCTGTCGGTGCTGGACCGCATTGATCCGTTGCGCTGGTCCGGTCAGGTGACCGATCAGGTGGGGCTGCTGATCGAAAGCCAAGGCCCGGCCGCCTCAATCGGCGATTTCTGCGAAGTGCTGGTGCCCGGGACCAAGGCCATCCGCGCCCAGGTGGTGGGCTTTCGCGACGGGCGGGTGCTCTCGATGCCGCTGGAACGGACCAACGGGCTGCCACTGGGTGCGACCATCGTCGCCCGGCGCGAGGCCTCTAAGGTCGCCTGCGGGCCGGGGCTGCTGGGGCGAGTGCTCGACGGCTTTGGCCAACCGATGGACGATGGCCCGCCCATCCAGCCCGATGCGTTCTACGACCTCAACAGCGCCCCTCCGGGCCCGCTACAGCGTGGCGAGATCAACCAGCAACTGGTGACCGGCATTCGCGTGATCGACGGTCTGTTGCCCACCGGCAAGGGGCAACGCATCGGCCTGTTTGGCGGCTCGGGCGTCGGCAAAAGCACGCTGATGGGTACGATGGTGCGCAATAGCGCCTGCGACGTGGCGGTGATCGCCTTGATTGGCGAGCGCAACCGCGAAGTGCCGGAGTTTCTGCGGGAGCTGAGCGACGAGGGGCTGAAGCGTTCGGTGGTCGTTTGCTCCACCTCCGACCAGGAGGCTCCGCTGAAGTTGCGGGCGGCGTTTGTGGCCTTGGCCGTCTCGGAGTACTTCCGCGATCAAGGCAAAGACGTCCTGTTGGTGATGGATTCGGTGACACGGTTGGCGATGGCCCAACGCGAGATCGGCCTGGCGGCCGGTGAGCCGCCATCGCAAAAAGGCTACACGCCCAGCGTGTTCAACCTGCTGCCCAAGATCTGTGAGCGTGCCGGGGCGTTTGAGAAGGGCTCCATCACGGGCTTCTTTACGGTGCTGGTGGAGAACGACGACTTCAATGAGCCGATCTGCGACACGGTCCGCTCGATCTTGGATGGCCACATCATTCTGGCCCGCAGCCTGGGCGTGGCCGGCCACTACCCGGCGATCGACGTGCTGAATTCGGTCTCGCGTCTGGCCGGGAAGCTGCATCTACCGGGAGAGAAGCAGGCGGCGCGCCAGCTGCGCGAGGCGATGGCGGAGTACCACCATTCCGCGGATCTGATCAATCTGGGCGCCTATGTGTCGGGCAGCAACCCGAAGCTCGACTCGGCGATCCGGTTGCGCAGTGAGCTACAGCAGTTTTTGCGGCAAGATTCGGCGGAACGCACCGAACTGGCCGATACGAATCAACGGATGCGGCAACTCTCCTCGCAACTTGGATCTGTCGACGGCGTCTAAGGCAACAGATTTGCGCATTTGAGATAGGCAGGAAGCTGGACAGGGCAGGTAGCTGGACAAGGTAGGGCGGAGGCTGACATGAAGCGTTTTGAATTCTCGCTGGATCGGGTGGTGAACTTCCGCCGCACGCAAGCGGAGATGGAGCGGCGCAAGCTGGAATCCTTGGGTGTGGAGCGGGCCACGCTGGTCCGCCAAATTGCTGACCTGATGCGCCAGCGCCACGAATCGCACAAACGCGAAGACCTAGCCCCCGGCGCCGCCCTGATTCCGCAACAGCTGGCCGCGCGGGAGACGTTCCACGGCTTCCTGTCCCGTGAGAAGAGCAAATTGCAGGGCCTGCTGAACAATCTGGAAGCGGCCATTACTCGCCAGCGTCAGCACTTCATGGAAGCGCGCCGGAAGTGCGAGCTCCTGGAAAAGCTACGCGGCAAGCGCTTGGAAGAATGGACCACGGAAATGCAGAAGGAGCTGGAAGAGCTGGCGTCCGATGCGTTCCGCGCCCGGTCCGCCGCTGAGGTCCGCCGCAGCTACCGCGAAGCCAGCTGAGCCGGGGCGCTCTGGTTCAAAAACGCCAAGTACTCCTGCGGACTCTTGGTGATGCCGGGGAACACCGCCACCTGCTTTTCATCCGCATCGATGATGGCGTACAGCGGAATCGCCACCGTCTGGAAGTGCGCTTCCTGATACTTCTGGTTCTCTTCGCTGGCCGGGTCCGTGCCGTCGGTGTAGAGTTCCAGTAAGACGTACTTCGATAGCGCCTCGCGAATCTCGGGCCGCGGGAACATGTTGGCCTTCATCCAGTGGCAGTTCGTGCACGCGTAGCCGGTAAAGTTGACGAATACTTGCTTGCCTTCGGCCTTGGCCTTGGCGAGCGCGCCTTTCAGGTCATTCTTCATCCACGGCAGGCTGCTGGATGAAGTGGCGCCGCCGCCGGACTGTTCCTGCGCCAGCGGGACAAAGGCATCCAGCTCACCCAACTTCGCGCCCAACATCCCGGGCAGCAGGCTAAAGGCAAAGATCACAAAGAAGGCGCCGGTCAGCAGCCGGCCTACGCCCACCGGCTCATCGCGCTTGATGCCTTCCATGGGCACCATGCCCAACAGATAAAGCCCCGGCAGCGTGAACAGAACGAACCAGGCGGCGATAAACCGCTCGCGGGTGAGGAAGTTCCATTGCAGCACCTGATCCACATTGCCCAGGTACTTGAGAGCCGCCGCCAGAATCACAAAGCCGAACACGATCTTGATCCGGACCATCCACATGCCCGACCGCGGCAGCTTCGCCAGAAACGAAGGGAAGATCGCGAGGAAAAAGAAGGGCAGCGCCAGGCCGGAGGAGAACGCCATCATCCCCAGCACCGGCTGCAACTTGTTGCCCGAGACAGACGCCGCCAGCAGCGTGCCGACAAACGGACCCACGCAGGCGAACGAGGTGAGCGAGAACGTCAAACCCATCAGCAGCGTGCCGATGGTGCCACCGCTGCCGGAGGCGGCGTTCAGCTTGGTCAGCAAGCCCGACGGTAGAGTGATCTCATAGGCGCCGAACAGACTAAACGCCAGCGCGATGAACACCGAGGCGATCACGGAGTTCACCCACGGGTTGCTCGCGATCTGCACCACCCCGAACGGTCCCATGATGGCCGTCAAGCTGAAGCCGAGCAGGGTGAACAGAAACACAATGCCCAGGCAAAAAATCAACGCTTGAATAATCTGCTGCGCCCGGGAGCGGCCTTCCGATTGCCCCAGGAAGAACGACATCGTGATGGGGATCATCGGAAAGACGCACGGGGTAAACAGCGCCGCCAGGCCGAAGCCAAAAGCGATCAGCAGAAACTGGCCCAGGTCCTCAGTGCCCGCTTGGGGAGCAGCCGGAGCCGGTGTGGACGACTTAGCCGGAGCGGCCGCGGGAGCCGCGACCTTCAAGTAGTTGGCTGGAATCGTGGCCGCGGCACCGGGGCCAATCTCGACCGCCTTCTTGCGCGGCGGCAGGCACTGGCGGTCGTCGCAGGCCTGGTAGCGCACATTCACGGTCGTCAGCTTGGTTCCGGCGGGCAGTTGGCCCTGCACGTAAAAGACGGTCTCGCCTTCAAAGGTCTCGGTTTCCGCCTCAAAATTCTTGTCGAGCTTGCGGATCGGCGCGGGCTGGAAAACATCCACCGTCTCGACGCCTTCCACCTTGGCCGAGGTGGCGATGGGCGGGCGCGGCGTGGTCATCGAATAGAGGTGCCAGCCGGCTTCAGAGGTGGCCTTGAGAGTCACCAGGAACTTGCCATCGGCTGCCGGGGCGGCTGCGGTAGCCGACCACTGGATGGGGTCCATCTTCTTGGCCGGAGCCGCGGGAGTCTGCGCCCACACCAAGGGAAGGGCGGCGAAAAAGGCGATCGCCAAGCTGCGCATAAGGTTAATTTTACGGATTACTCGGCAGTAGATGCGCGGGCCGGGCGGGCCGATTCGTGCCAGACGGCCAATTCCTGCTCAATCCGCTGGTTGGTGCCGCCGCCCGCAAACTCGGCCGCCACGCGGATGGCGTTCTTGATGGCATTGGCGTTGGAGCGGCCATGGCAGATGATCGTCCCGCCCTTGACGCCCAGCAGCGGCGCGCCGCCGTATTCGGAGTAGTCCATGCGGCGCTTGAAGTCGGAGAAGGCGTTGCGCGCCAGTGCCGCGCCGATCTTGCGGGTGATCGAGGCCTCCAGCGACTCCTTCAACATCTGCTTGATGACGTCAACGATGCCTTCGCTCACCTTCAGCGCCACGTTGCCCACAAAGCCGTCGCACACGATCACATCCGCGTGCCCGGTGTAGACATCGCGGCCTTCCACGTTGCCGATGAAGTTGATGGGCAGGCTCTTGAGCAGCGGCGTCACCAGCTTGGTCAGGTCGTTGCCCTTGTGCTCTTCTTCACCGATCGAGAGCAGGCCGACGCGGGGGTTTTTGGTGTGGAAGATGACGCGGGAATAGACCTCGCCCATCAGCGCGAACTGCGCCAGCATCTGGGGGGAACAATCAACGTTGGCCCCGACGTCCACCATGACGGCGGGGGTGCCTTTGAGCGTGGGAAAAGCTGAAGCCAGGGCCGGGCGTTCGACACCGCGCACCATGCCCTGCACCATCTTGGAGGTGGCCATGACGGCGCCAGTATTGCCGGCCGAGACGATGCCGTCCGCTTTGCCTTCGCGCACCAGGCGGCAGGCGACGCGGATGGAGCTGTCCCGCTTGGTCCGCATCGCTTTCGCGGCGGAATCCTCCATCGTGATCACTTCACTGGCGTGGTGGATCTCAATGGGCAAGCCGGCGTGCTCATGCTGGCACAGCTCGCGCCGCACCACTTCTTCCTGGCCGACCAGGAT
>JAPKYZ010000081.1 GCA_026394055.1 Acidobacteriota bacterium | reverse complement strand
CTCCGCCGATGGCGACAAGACCGTCCCGCTCGACCTCGACCAATTGCGCGCCGGGTGGCTGCTCTACTCCGATGCCACGGGTTCAGTGCGCTTCTCGCTCGAGATCCGGCAGATGGCGGGGTCCGTGGTGATGGAGACGGTAGAGTCTGAGGCGAGGCGATAGTGGCATTGCTCTGCACTGCACCGTTGATCGGATTCGATACGCGGCGTAACCGGGCAAGAGCGCTGGTAGCACCGGTTCTTCACCCGATTGATCCAGGCACTCAGGCGGCGCAGCCATTGAGGACGCTTAAGCGCTCTTCAGTCGCTGCTCGGCATCCATCACGTTGGCCAGAATCGCATTGATCCGGCTCAAATGACCCGGCCCTTTCGATCTCAGCCAGGTGAGGACATCGTTCTGGACGCGAAAGGAAATAAGCGTCGTCTTGGATCGCAGCCGGTACGGGACCATTTGCGCCAGTTCCTCGTCAGTCAACGGAGGTATGTCGGACACGTCGATCGCGGAGTCCGGCTTGGCGGCCAGTTGTGCCAGCCGCTCGCGCTGGGCCTTCGTAATCGGTTTACTGAAGATACGCTCGGCACTCACTCTGACGAGCTTTTCTGGCTGAGATGATGCGGATGATTTCTTCGCCATCGCTTGCCTCCCTGTAAACATGAACGACCAACAGAATCGGCTCCAACCCCGCGGCCAGCCCCAAAGCATGCCAACGGCGTTCGCCCATCTCGACTATTCGATCTTCCCTCAGCGTCACGTGAGAATCCGCGAACACAAGCGCCGCCAACGCGAAATCGATTCCGTGCTAGGCGAGGTTGGCTCGGTTCTTGTCCGGGTCCCATTCGAATTGCATCGGTCGATACAAGTGTATATACGCACGCTGCGGAAAGCAAGTTCGGCGAGACGGCTTTTCATGCTGGTTTCCGGCGTTGCCGGACGTTTTTCTCGCGGTGAGCGGGTACCGTCGCGGGGGACAATGAGTTAGCGCTTGAAGAGACTTCAGGAGGATCGATGGCGGACACGGCGAGCATTATTGAGCAGGCCTACTCGGCCTTCAACCGGCGGGACATGGACGGGGTGCTGGCCCTGATGACGGCTGACGTCCGGTGGCCCAAGGCGGCCGAGGGCGTCATGATCACTGGGAAAGAGGCGGTCCGCGCCTATTGGACCCAACAATGGAAGGAGTTGGACCCCCATGTCGAACCACTGGCCATTGACTTGGATGAAGCTGGCCGGGCCTGCGTCCGAGTGCATCAACTCGTCAAGGACCTGCAAGGGAATGTTCTCGTAGACGGAGAGGTACTGCACGTGTTTACCGTCACGGGCGGTCTCATTGCGGCGATGGAGCTGGGGGATGCGGGCTAAGTAGTGGCGGGCCCCTCCGCGGCATCTGCGCACTGAATTGCGCACTGAATTGCAGGTGCCTGGATACCCGGGGCGGTGGGTTTGCCTGATCGGTCCAGAGAACCCAGGACCGCGCGTCCGTCGCGTTGGCTTAGATCGCTTTCGCGGCTCAATTCAGAAAACCCCATGGTGACTAACGTCCCGATGGCCCACGCCCGAGAGCCCCGCCATCAGTGATCCGCGCTGGCGACAAACAGTAGCATTCTGTAGGAGGATAGATCTCATGGACATCATTGAGCAGCAACAAGAACACCGATGGCTCCAGCAAATGGCGGGAGAGTGGACTTATGAATCCGAGGTCCTGATGGGGCCGGACAAGCCTCCCATGAAGTGCACCGGAACTGAAATCGTCCGGGCCATTGGCGATTTTTGGGTCCTGGCTGAGGGGCAAGGACCGATGCCCGATGGCAAACCCGCCACCATGGTGATTACGGCCGGATATGACCCCGACCTGAAGAAGTTCGTCGCGACATGGTTCGGGTCAATGATGACGAAGTTGTGGGTGTACGAGTGTTCCAAAGAAGGCAATACTTTGAACATGGATGCCGAAGGCCCCAGTATGTCGGGTGACGGAACTACAGCCATGTATCGGGATTCGATAGAGATTATTGACGCCGACAACAGATCGTTCCGTTCCCAGATGCGCAATGCTGACGGAAGCTGGATGCAGTTCATGACGATGAACTACCGTCGAGTGAAGTAGTGGCCTAAGTTCCAGAGAGCGGCGACAGACAAGTCCCGCTGGGGGAGGTGAAACCGTTGTACGGTTTGTAGGCACTCCGGAATTGGCCTCGAACAGCGGCGCACCGTCATCGAAGGTGACGCCGCTCACGCGGCCTTGTCGTTCTTAGTCACTCTGGAAGCGGACGGAGCCAGGATGGAGTCCGCCCACTCCCGCTCCTTCTTCGTCAGCGGCCCACCTGTTTCTTTCAGCCCCGCCGCCAGCATCTGGCGCCACCCGGCCACGTCGGAAAGGGCGACTGACACGGCGTGCTTCACGAAGGCGGAGACGTTGGCTGCCTCTCCGGCGGCCACCAGGGCTCGGATTTCTGTTAGTTGGGCGTCGTCAACGGTGATCGTGACTTTGGCGGTGGCCATACCGATGCACCATACCACGGACCGATGCGAGACGCGGGCGGAAGGCCGCTACGCCGCTTGGCTCGACGGCGGGTCCAACACAAAATCCTGGCCGTCGAACTCAACGCGCACCGTGCTCCCCGGGGCGATGCGGCTTTCGGCGACCAGAGCGGCCAAGGGCTGCAAGATGGAGCGTTGCAGGGTGCGCTTCAATTCCCGGGCGCCATATTCCGGGCTGGTGCCTTGGTCGAGCAGGGCGCGGCGCGCGCGGAGGGGCACTTCCAGCTGGAAGGCGCGGGAGGTGAGGCGGCGGTCGATGTGGCGCTGGATCTCGTCCAGCTCCAGGCCGAGAATGCGTTCCAGCGCCGGGCGGTCCAGGGGCTGGTAGGTGATCACTTTGTCGATGCGGTTCACAAACTCGGGCGTGAACTTGCGCTTCATCGCGTTGACGGCCACGGTCTCCAGGCGCGCGCGGCGCTCCTCCGCGGCCACGGTTGGCCGCTCAAAGCCCAGGCCGGGGCGGAGCTCCTTGGCGATCCCTTGGGCGCCCAAGTTCGAGGTCAAGAAGATCAGCGTGCGGTCGAAGTTCACCGCCGTGTTGTCGCCCAAGCGCAGCGAGGCTTTGTCGAGCACGCCCAGCAGCAGCCGCGTCATGGAAGCGGCGGCTTTTTCGATTTCGTCAAACAGCACAATCGAGAGCGGGCATTTTTCGCTGGCCGCGGCGGAGAGCTTGGCTTGGGTCAGCATGGGCGGCGTTTCGCGGTGGCCCAGATAGCCGGGCGGGGCGCCGATCAGCTTGGCCACTTCGTGCTCCATCTGGAACTCGCCGCAATCCACCTTCACCAGATTCCGCTCACTGCCATGGAGAGCGGCGGCCAGCGTCTCGACGGTCCGGGTTTTGCCGGTGCCGGTGGGGCCTAACAGCAGGAATACACCCGCGGGGCGGCCCTCCATCGACAAACCGGCCTGGAACATCTGGACGTAGGGAACGATCGCGCGCGTGGCTTGGGTTTGCCCAATCAGGCGGGCGTTCAACTGGCCTTCCAGTGAGGCCGGTGCGGCCTCCGGGTTCGGCCGCCGTAGTTTGGTGACTGTGGTGGATACCTTCAAGCTGCCCCCCTTTGGAGCCACCGGAAGTATAGAAACGGGGAACGAGGGTGTCGAGAGTTCCAGCAGCTCCCGCGGAGCCGCTGCGGGTTGCCTAGAACTTCTGATTTGAATTTGTTAGCGCGGAATGGTGAGCCGGGAAATTATCGCCGGAGGGTTGTGATCACACCCCGCCGGGCACGTGACGCGCCCGTCCCTAGGACTTTGCCGCCGTCCGGTCCAGCGCCCTGATCGCCAGCGGGAGCCAGCCCGGCAGGAAGTTCGAGCTACTTGTGGCGGTAGGTGATGCGGCCCTTGGTCAAGTCGTAGGGCGACATCTCCAAAGTGACGCGGTCGCCGGCCAGCACCCGGATACGGTTGCGGCGCAGCTTGCCCGCCAAGTGGGCGAGCACGGTACGGTCCTGGTCCAACGTGACACTAAACAGGCCGCTCGGAAACTTTTCCGATACCGTGCCAGTGACTTCGATCGAATCTTCTTTACTCATCCGCCTCCGCTTGAAATTGAACAGTGCACAGCCGCAATTCGCGACCGTACCAATACTGAGTATACGCCGCCCCCACCCAAGTGCGTTACACTTCGTGCGAGCGTGAGCAAGAATAAGGGTCCTTCAGAAACGGTGGTGGCCGGCAAGGTGGTTCTCATCACTGGAGCCGGGCGCGGCATTGGCAAGCGGCTGGCACTGGAGTTTGCGGCTCGCGGCGCCCATGTGGCGCTGGTGGCTCGTAGCCGGGCGGAGCTGGACTTAACCAATCTCGAAATTCAGCACTCCGGCGGATCCTCGGCGCGGTTTGCGGGCGACGTGCGGGATGGTGAGTTTCTGGCCGTCACGGCCAACAGCACGGCGGTGAAGTTTGGGCATCCGGTGGAGATTCTGATCTGTGCCGCCGGCATCCAGGGCCCCATCGGCCCCACGGTGGAGAGTGACTCCAAGGCCTGGTGGGATGTGATCGAGACTAACCTGGGCGGTACCGTCAACGCCTGCCGGGCCGTGTTGCCGTCGATGATCGCGGGCCGCAGCGGGAAGTTGATCGCCTTGACCGGCGGTGGCGTGGCCAGTTCGCGGCCGAACTTTTCAGCCTACGCCGCGTCGAAGACGGCGATCGCCCGGTTCATCGAAACGCTGGCGGACGAAGTGGCGGAACACAATGTCCAAGCCAATTGCATGTCGCCCGGCGGTGCCTACACCGCCATGACCGATGAGATTCTGCGGGCCGGTGACCGGGCCGGTGATCAAGAGGTCCGGCGTGCGGAGCAGGTACGTTTAACGGGCGGCGCCGCCCCGGACCGGCAGCTCCATTTGGCCTTGCTGCTGGCATCTCCTAAGTCGAACCACATTACGGGCCGCTTGCTCCACGTCAACGATGATTGGGAGCGGCTGGCGCAAATGACGCTCGACACCGATGCCTATACCTTGCGTCGACTGCAGCGTGATCAACCGGACCGGGGCCGTCCCTAAACGGCGCCCGTCGCGATATCATAGCGGCGTCATGCGGACACTGCGGCTTTTCCTCGTACTCGCCCTGGCGGCGGCTTCGCTCTCGATGGCGCAACAAGCGCCCAAGCGGAAGAAGGTGTTGTGTATCGGAGCCGTCAAGGGCTTCCAGCACGATGCCACCTCCCACGGGCTGGCGACCATTTGGAAGCTGGGCCAGGAATCCGGCCTCTATGACACCTACATCCGCACCGACACACAGCTGCTGACCAAGAAGAAGCTGGGTGGCAACGCCAAGAACCTGGATTACTTTGACGCCGTCGTCTTCTACACCACCGGCGAGCTGGATTTGGATGACGAGCAGAAGGCCGACTTCATGAAGTTCATCAAGGAAGACGGCAAAGGCTTCATCGGCGTGCACTCCGCCATCGACACGTTCTACAAGTGGCCCGAGTTTGGCGAGATGGTGGGCGGCTATTTTGACCTCCACCCGTGGAACCAGTTCCAGGCGCCGATCATCATTGAAGATTCAAACTTCCCCGCGATGAAGCACTTTCCCAAGCAGTTCATCGTGATGGATGAGATCTATCAGGTAAAGGATTTCTCGCGCGACAAGGTGCGTGTGCTGGCCCGCCTGGATGAAACCAAGCTGGACCTGGGCAACAAGAACGTCCGCCGCACCGACAAAGATTTCGCGGTCGCCTGGTCCAAGATGTACGGCAACGGCCGCGTCTTTTATTCGACCTTCGGCCACCGCGAAGACGCCTGGGACCGGCCGGACGTGCAGAAGATGTATCTGGAAGCCATCAAGTGGGCCCTGAAGCTCACCGACGGCGACGCCACGCCCCGCCCGCGGCCGTAAGCGGCCTATGTTGACGCTGGAGCAAGTTGTCGAAGGCGCAGCCGAACGCGGCGAGTTCGTTCACCTCATGTTCGAGCAACGCGTCTTCGACCTGGTCGGCACTCTAAAGAAGTTTTCCGACCCCCTGCAGCAAGCTGGCGTTCCGCATGAAGTGATTGGTGGCTTGGCCGTCTTCATTCACGTCGAGCACGCGGACTCGACGCATTCCAGCCTTACGCGCGACATCGATGTGTTGATCCGTCGCGCGGATCTGGACCGGGTGATTGCGGTCGCTGGTCAGCATGGGTTCCGTTACCGCCGTGTCAGCGGCATCGACATGCTGCTCTATGGAGAAACCACCGGCGCCCGAAACGCGATCCACCTTTCGTTCAGCGGTGAGAAAGTGAAGGACACGTATCTGGCGCCGGCGCCCGATGTCTGCCCCGTCGAAGTAAGTCTCTACGGCAGTACGTTTCGTGTGATCCCCGTGGCGGATCTGCTGCGGATGAAGCTGACTTCGTTTCGAGACGAAGACCGCGTCCACATCCGCGGAATGGATGCGGCCGGGCTGTTGACGGCGGACGTGGAAGCATCGCTACCGGCGGAGCTCCGCGCGCGGCTCCAGGTTACGCGCGAGACGGAGTGATCCTACGCGGATCGTCCTAGCGCGGCGTCTCTGGCAGGGCATCCATCCGTTCGCCGTATGTGCCGGGCCCTGGCCGGTCTCGTTGTTGTTGCGGTGGATACTCATCACATTGCAACATCCAACCTTTATTCTGATCCCGGTGACAGGCATGAGAACACTTGTTTGCAGCTTGGCTTTGCTGGTGGGATTGCCGGGATGCGTGGCGGCGGCGACCGCTTCGGCGGCGGACCGGTATTTGCCGCTGATCCAGGACGGCGCTGGTTGGAGCACGTCCATCACGATCGTCAATCTGGGCAATGCTCCCGCCAACTTCATGATTACATTCATGAAGAAGGGTGGCTTGGTGGACCTGTGGCGGATGGAGTTGAAGGCCCCGGCGGGGTTGACCGTGGGCAACGGCAGCCTGAACGGCGTACTTCCGGCCGGTGGATTCGTCGAGATTGAGACGCCCGGCACCGGCGACACTCTCACCCAGGGCTATGCCGAGGTGATCTCGTTCAACAAGGTGCAGCTGTCGGCCCAAGCGCGCCTCCGCAAGACATCTGGAGGCACAGCGTCGACGGCGGGCGTGGTGTCAACGGCGGGCGTGGTGTCGTTTAGCCCGGAGCTGGAGGATCGCTTTTACCTGCCGATCGACCAGAGTCAGGGTGAAGACACGACACTGGTCTGGATCAACGACACCGGCGCCGCACTGGTGGATCTGGTGTTCCGGGATCTGGCGGGCAAGGTGATCTTCGCCGACACGTACCAGTTTGGTGCCTCTGAGCAGGCCACCCAAGCGATTCTGGTGCTGCGAGAGCGTTATCCGCAGCTGGCGCAGTTTCGTGGCGTGCTGGAGGGACGCGTGTCGTTCCCGGGCGCTGATATTTACGAGCGGCTCAGCTTTTCCGGGATCGCGCTGCACACGGCGTCGAACGGCGTGATGACCGTGGTGCCGACTATGGCGCCCGCCCCCAATATCGACGCGCGTTAGCCTCCGCTGCTAGCGGGCGGTCCGCAGCAACAGCACCGCATTCAAGCCGCCAAAGGCGAAGGAGTTGGAGAGCGCAAACTCGACGCTCGCGGTCCGGGCAGCATGGGCGACAATGTCACCGGGACACTCCGGGTCCTGGGTGGTGAAGTTGGCCGTGGGTGGCAGCAAGCCATGCCGGAGAGCCAGGACTGTCGCCACCGCCTCGATCGCCCCCGCCGCGCCGAGCGTGTGGCCATGCATCGACTTGGTGGAAGAGATTGCCGGTTGGCGCGCACCAAACACCTGCTGGATCGCCTGACACTCCACCGGATCGTTGGCCGTTGTGCCGGTGCCATGGGCATTGATGTAGCCCACCGCCTCCGCTGCGACCCGGCCATCGGCCAAAGCCGCCCGCATCGCCTGTACCGCGCCCACACCGGAGGGTTGGGTGATGTGGTGCGCATCGGCGGACATGCCGAAGCCGCAGATCTCGCCGTAAATGGTGGCCCCGCGCGCGATCGCCCGGTCCCAGTCTTCCAGCACCAGCATGCCCGCGCCTTCGCCCAGGATCATGCCGGGGCGGCCCGTACAGAACGGGCGGCACGTATCCGGGCTGACCACTCGCATCGCCTCCCAAGCGCGCAGGATGCCCAGCGAGAACGTGGCGTCCGACCCGCCGCAGACCGCCGCGTCCACCACGCCACCGCGCACCATCCAGAATGCCTGGCCGATGGCGTGGTTGGACGATGAACACGCCGAAGCCACCGTGTAAGAGGGTCCTTGAAAGCCCCACTTCATGGTGATCAAACTGGCCGGGGCGTTCTCCATGATTCGCGGGATGGTGAGCGGGTTGAAGCGCGTCCGCTGCTCGCCGTAGAGCTCGCGAAAGCTCTGGTCCTCAAAGTGGTTGCCGCCTAGGCAGCTGCCAGTGACCACAGCCGTGCGATCTCGAGGTAGGCCGGCCTCGTAAAGCGCTTCCTGCGCGGCGGCGCCGGCCATCAAGGCGAAACGGTCGTAGAGCGCCCGCTCCCGCTCATCGCCCCAGCTGAAATCCTTCACCTCCGCCCCGTGGCGGAACTTCAGCGCCGAGATGTCGATCTGCTCAATCGGCGTGATGCCGCTGCGGCCGTGGGCGAGCGAATCCCAAAACTCAGCAACGCCGCGCCCGATGGCGCTTACCACTCCCAACCCCGTCACGGCCACCCGGCGCATTTCGCTTAAACGCCCTTGGCCGCCAGCAATTGCCGGACGCCGGCCACGACGTCGGGCACGGCGCGGATCTGCTTGGCCTGCTCATCCGGAATGGAGATGTCGAACTCCTGCTCCAGCGCGAACAGGATCTGGATGCCATCGAGGGAATCAATCCCCAGTGCCTCAAAGCTCGAATCCGGCTGGAAGGCCTCGGTGGGCTTGTGGGTGGTTGCGGCGATCACCGCAATGATTCGCGCCACCAGTTCGTCGTCGGTTAAAGGGATGGGTGAGAGTGCTGGGGACATGAACTGTTTGCTCCGTTGTCTGGCGTCGCGCTTAGTGGTCCGCCGTGCCCGCCCAGCGGACGCTGTGGTCGCCTGAGACATCCCAGACGCCAGCCGGCGATTCCAGTTTGAAGCGTGACCACGGGCCCGGGATCCAGGGGTATTTCTCGATCACTTTCTCGTTGATCTTGACGCCTAACCCGGGTGTGCGAGGTACCACCAGATCTCCCCCTTCGATCTCCAGCGGCTCGGCCAGAATCTCTTGAGCCAACGGGAACGGGTACATCACCGGCACGCCCGGCCGGCGGTAGAGAGGATATTCCAGCCACTCGGCCACCGGCTCCGGATAGCAGATGCCCAGCTGCGCGGCCACCATCACTTCCAGCTCCGTACCCCAGCTATGGAAGGCGAACCGCAAGTCCTGCCGGGCGGTTTCATTCAGGACGCGGCGGCCGCTATAGTAGCCACCCTGGCAGATCAAGTCAGCTTGCACAAAGTCGACGCATTCGTTGGCGATCAGGTGGAAGAAGCGTTCGTCAGACGGCTCATGTTCGCCGGAGGCCAGCGGTACATCGCTCTCCGCCCGCAGCCGCGCGTAGGCTTCATGATCATCGGGCGGTAGCGGCTCTTCCAGCCACTCGATGTCGAACTCGGCCAGGTCCTGCGCCAGACGGGCAACCGTCTCCGGCGTATAGCTGAGGTCGCCCATGCGCCACCAGGTGTGGGCGTCCACCATCAGGCCAAAATCGGGTTCGGTGGCCTCGCGCATCAGCTGGACGGTGCGCAGATCATCCACCGGGCCCAGGCCCGGGCGCATCTTGTAGGCGCGATAGCCCAGCTCCTGCACGGCCGCCGCTTCTTCGGCGTACTGTTCCGGTGGCATGTACATCCCGCCGGAGCCATAGAGCTTGATGCGGTCCCGGTCGCGGCCGCCCAACAGCTCAGAGACGGGCACCCCTTGATCCTGCGCCGCCAAGTCATAGAGCGCGATTTCCACCATCGCGTAGGCCTTGCGGACCTCGGGCTCTTCGGGGAAGACCTGGTAGAACTTCACCCGTAGCAGGTCCGGGTCATTCAACAGTTGCCCGACAAGAAAGGGCGTCACTTTGCTTTGGATGTGGCGGTGAGCCTTCTCGCTGCCTTGTCCCGGCGCCCAGCCGACCAGGCCTTGGTCCGTGGTGACGCGGATCAGCATCGCGTCCCGCTTCAAGATCGTCCGCTCCCCGCCGTGGTAGCGCAGGGTGAGCGGCTCCGGCAGCGGGCAACTCAGCAGGAATGCTTCGACCTTCGCGATTCTCATGACGCCGCTAGTTTACCGTGGTCCCGCCCTGGGTTTACCTTCATTGTTCCGGATGAGCCAAGAAAAAGCCCCGCCGATCGCGAGGACCGGCGGGGTGGAGTGGTTGGAGAAGTAGCAGTTACTGACGGCGGCGCAGCCGGCTGAGGCCCAGCAACGCGGCGCTCAGTGCCATCACCACCGAGGAGGGTTCTGGCGTGGTGGTCAAACTGACGTTGTCGACGCCCACTTGAAGCGGAGCGAAGTTATCTACTTCCGCCACCCGGAAAAGAATGTTCTTGCCAAGGTTCGAGTTCACCAGTGACGTCAGGTCCAGGGTGATGGTGCTGTAGCCGGTGACGGCCGCGTCACCCGCCTTGCTCTGGTAGAGGTTCTGGAGGATGTCCGCGCCTGCGACCGAGAATGCGCCGCTGCCGTCCACCATCAAGTCCACCCGGAGCTGCTGGTTGAAGCCGTTGATGCCGAAATCGAGCGTGCCCGATGGCGGCGTCGCAAACAGACCGCCCCGGTTGCCGATGAACAAGTCAAAGCTGAGCGTCGCCGAGGTGACCATCAGGCCCGGCAGCGTCAGCGTTTGATAGAGCACGTGGCTCCCAGGTCCGCCCGCGTCACTCATGGCGGCGTTGCTGCCACCGGGAGGCGCCGGAACCGTATCCCCGTTGACGGGGCTGGCAGTACCCGATTGGATGACGAAGGTGCCGTCACTACCGAGGGCATCCGCGCGCGTCCAGCCGGTGAAGCCGGCCTCAAAGCCCCCGTTCGTCACCAATTGTCCGGCCTGGGCCGGGACCATCGCCCCCAGAAGGGCGGTCAGGAAAAGGAATTGTTTCATGGATGAGGTTCTCCGTTATTCGTTTTGGCTTAGGGAAGGAGGACGTTGCGGCTAATCTTGTAGACCGCGTTGTCTGAGTTGGACACCACGTACAGGTTGCCGTCCGGGCCGGTCTTGATGTCGGTGACGATCCCGAAGCCGTCGCCGATCATGAGGGATTCGCTTTCGCGGCCATCGAACTTGTAGCCGGCCGTACCCGCCGGAGTGCCGACCGGCAGCGGATAGGTGCCGTTGTCAGCCACTTTGTCGGCCAGCCGCGGATCAGCACTCAGGTCCAGGTGCGCCCGGTCCACCGTCAGCTTGAAGCGCATCAACACGCCGCCCGCAAAGGTGCCGGTGCTGCCATTGACGATGTTGTTGGTGCGGGCTTCGCCGGACCACAGGGTGCCCGCATATTCCGCACCCAGGCCGTTGCCTTCGACAAAGCCCAAGCCCGAGGGCGGGATGGCGTAGCGCCAGCTGAATTCCGGGTCCTGATAGGTGGCACCGGGCAGCATCAGCAACCGCGACAGAGCCAAGGCCGGGGAGTAGGCAATGCGGGTCACCGGGTAGCGCAGCTGTTGCACTGCGCCGATAACGGTGGTGGCGCTGGGGGTGAACATGTTGGTCTCGATCAGCTTGAACTGCGCGAGCCGGCTGATCGGGCCCATCGCCTGCACCCAGCCGTAGTTGCCGCCCGGCACCACTTTGTTGATCTCGTCAAAGGCATCGTCGCCATTCTCAGAGTTCCAGAGGCTGCCCGAGATCGGGTCAAAGGCCAACCCAAAGCCGTTGCGGTGTCCGTAGGAGAAAAGCTTCTGGATGTTGGCCCCGGCCTGTCCGCCCAGCCCCGCGCCCGCCGCGTAGAACGGGTTGTCAATAGGCGTGGTCCCGTCATCATTCAGACGGAAGATCGAGCCCGTGACGTGGGCGTTGTCCGGAGCCGGACCGCCGAATTCGTCATCGACCGTGGGCGGCAGGTACGGGCCATTCGGCAGGTTCTGCATCCAGCCGCGGCGGCCGTTGTCGCCAATCATGACGTAGATCTTGCCATCCGGGCCGAAAGCGATCTTGCCGCCGTTGTGGTTGCCTTGCGGGGTGGCCACCAGCGGGGTCGCGGTGCTGTTGAAGTCATTCTGCCGGGCATGGAGCTGGATGATGTTCCGGTCGTAGGTGAGCTGGTTGCTGGCGGGGAGCCACGTAAAGCGGTCCACGCGATTGCCCAGCGGTTGCGGGGTTCCGGGAGTAAAGGCGGAGGCAGGGTTGCCCACTTCCAGCGCCACGGTGGAGTCCGCGCCGGTGCTGCTTTCGGTCCAGTAGAGGTAGACCGAAGACGTGGTGGGGAAGTTGGGGTGCAGTGCGATGCCCAACAAGCCACGCTCAGAATTGGAGTTCACCGGCAGGTCGAGCACGGTGGCGACGACCACTCCGTTGGTGACGCGCTTCACCCTTCCCGAAGCCTTCTCAATCACCAGAAAGTCGTTCGGACCAATGAAGGCCATACCGGTGGCTTGGGTGATTCCGGTCACCACCGTGGTCACTTTAAGGTTTGGATCCCGGAGCGCCGGCGCGGCGGCCGCGGCCAGCGAAAAGACGAGTGAAAACGCGAGAGATCGAGCCGCCCAAAGGCAGCTTTCGCGAGAATACATAGGGCCCCCTGAACTGAAGTCATGCGCGGTGGTCCGCGCTGTGGGCTGAGTATATCGGACGTATACGTCAATTGCCAGTGAAAAATGCGTGTAAACGGATAATGTTTACTGGTTGGTCGCGGTGAGGTGTTTTCGGGTGAAACTTAACAAAACAGGAAGGATGTGTTCGCGGCAGCGCGAACCGGGATCTCGGAAGAACGCCAGACCCCGGAAACGTTCAGTGTGAATCAATTCAAACGCTAGAGGACGATCTCTTGGCGGCAACCCCGGAGATCCATCTCAAACTCGATGGAGACGATGGGCGGGCGGGCATAGTGCCATGTCACGCCGTGGATCTGGGAGGCGCCCATCGGCCGGACAATCTCCGCCGCCAGAAAGCCGCAGATCGGGTGCACGGTGTAGACCTCAGTGACACTCACCTGGTCCCAGCCGACGCCCAGGCCCTTCAAGCGGCCCGTCATTAGACCCATGACGTAGCGCGCCTTTTCGCGCAACGCCTCGGGCGTGGTCTGGCCAGCGCGGATGACATCATGGGGGTCGAGCGACCCTTCCGGCAGCTCCCCCGCACCGGCCACGACGAAGGTCTTTTCCGGACGTGGGCTGGGCAGCGTGTAGCTGAAGCCGTACAGCGACGGCACCGGCGGAGCGCCGATCTCCGGGGCGATGTTGGTGCGGGCCACCGGGTTAGTAGGCCCCAGAAAGATGTCCCAGCTTTTCAGCACGTTGATGTAGCTCGAGTTAAAGTCGGCAAAGCCCTGGAAAGTGAACGGCTTGGGCGACCGGAGCTCCATGCCGCAGAGTGCTTGCAGGGGCCGCTGGCGCGAAGTCAGGTGCGCCTTCACGCGCTCAAACCCCTGCGCCAGCGGGATGGGCTGCAAAAAGCGGACGTGCACAATCTCAAAGCCGGGCGCCGCGACGGCACCGGCCGAATAAGGCGCGATGCCTTGCACAAACGAATAGTTGCCCTTGGGGTTGGCGATCAGCATGTTGGCTCCGGATGACGCTTACGGGCGCGCGGCCCGCTTTTGATACTTGAACGACTGCCAGTCGGTGGCCGCCCGGCCATTCAGGTCCCACATGACGCGGCCGGCCTTCACGGTGATCTCGGGCACCAGGCGTTGCGTCCCCTTCTTCACGGCATTGGCGGAATCGAGAAAGCCAAACTCTCCGGTTTCCAGCTTCAGCACCGTCACGTCCGCTTCGCCGCCTTCATCGAGATGCCCCAGCTCCGGGCGCTTGATGAACTGCGCCGGGCTCCAGGTGCTCATGCGGATCACCTGTTCCAGCGGCGCGCCCAGGTTCAGCATTTTGGACATGACGTTGGCCATGTCCTTCATGCCGGCGTTCATGCTGCCGGTGTGCAGGTCGGTGGAGATCGAATCCGGCCAGAAGCCCTGCTGCGTCAACGCGACGGCCACCGGCCAGTAGAAGCTGCCGCCGCCGTGGCCCACATCAAACAACACGCCGCGCTTGCGGCCGGCCAATAGGGCGGAGCTCACCTTGCCGTCTTCGCCCAGCTCGCCGCGATGGCCGGAGTAGCAGTGGGTGTAGATGTCGCCCGGCCGCAGCTTGTCGGCCAGCAGTGTGGGGAGCGTGCGGTCCAGGCTCAGGTAGCCAAAATCGACCATCACCGGCAGCCCCGTCGCCCGCCCCGCCGCCAGCGCGCCATCCACCGACGGCCAGCCTTCGCCCGCGAAGTGCGCGGTCTTGAAGCCCACCACGATGTCCTTGTGCTTGGTGGCGACGGCGGCGGCCTGTTCGCCGAGCATTTCCTTTGAGTCATCTTCGCCGGAGGGGCTCATGCCGTTGCCGACAATGTTGACGAAGGCGAGCACGCGCGTCTGTGCCCGGTCGATCACGCGCTGGCGGAAGTCATCAAAGTTGCGCCAGCCCGCTGATCCGGCATCGACCAGCGTGGTGCAGCCGGTGCGGAAGCTGAAGCCGTCCGGGTAGACGCTGCTGTCACCGGTCAAGGCCTTGATGCCGGTACCGGCGTAGACGTGGGCGTGCATGTCGATCAAGCCCGGGACGACATAGAGACCATCGGCGCGGGCCACGCGACGCGCTTGATCGGCCGGGATGTTGGCGGCCACTTTGACGATCTTGTTGCCGGCGATCGCGACGTCGAAGCGCCCGTTGCGGCGATTCTTGGGGTCCACCACGGTGCCGCCTTTGATCAGCAGCGTGTACGGCTGCGCCTCCACCATCAGGGCCAGCAGGGAACCACCAACAATCAGACGTAGGAGCATGGGTGCATTTTATAGCGCCCCGGTAGCCCGGCGCAGAATCTGAGAAAATGCCAGCTAATGGCTGGGCTTTGCCGTCCGGGCATCACTAGTCACCAACATGCTCCGTTACCCCATCGCCCACCTTCGTTCTACTCTGCTGTGGCTGATTGCCGCCGGCTGCACGGGTGAATTGGCCTTTGCTCAAGCGGGCAAGGCTCAGCTGCCTGATGGTCCGGGAAGGGCGGTGACGCAACGCATCTGCGGCAACTGCCACGGCCCCGGCATCTTCACCAAGCGCCGCCTGGACCGCGAAGGCTGGGCCGAAGTGGTGGACGACATGATCCGCCGCGGCGCCAAGGGCGAAGACGAAGATTTCGTGCTGGTGATGGACTACCTGGTCCAGAACTTTTCCAAGACCCCGGCCGTCCGCCGCATCAACGTCAATTCAGCCGAAGCCGCGGAGCTGGCCGAAGTGCTGGGTCTGGCTGAAGATCAGGCAGTGGCGCTGGTGGAGCACCGCCGGGCCAAGGGCAACTTCAAGACGATCGACGACCTGAAAAAAGTCCCCGGCATCAATACTCAGGCCGTGGAAGAGCGTAAAGACCGGATCGATTTTTAGCCCAGGGCGCGGCTAGAACAGAATCCGGTCCTTCTTAGCGTCCAGTTTCGCCGCATCAAGGCCGGGCACTTTCTTTAGATCATCGATGGTCTTGAAATCGCCGTTCTTCTCGCGATAGGCCAGCACGTCCTTGGCTTGGGACCGGCGCAGGCCGAGCACGCTTTCGAGTTGAATCGCGGAGGCCTGGTTGACGTTGATCCGCGGCACGTCTTCAGCGGGGTAGTTCTTCACCAGATAGTCGAGCACCAGGGCGTATTCATCCGCCGTGCTCTTCATGCCAAAGGCGGTCATCTTGGTCATCGTCTGGCCCCAGCCATCACGGTCCAGGCGCGGTGAAATGGAGCGCGCCACTTCGTGACACTGCTTGCACAGCTTCTCCGTCTCGGCGCGGCCCGGCCCATCCGGCAGTTGCTGGGCAACAGCGGCGGAGGCAAGCAGAGAGCAGGCAAGCAGAGAGAAGGCGAGTGCGGACACAAAGCGGTTCATCAGCCCCATTTTAGCGCCGCCCCGAGCCGCCCGATCAAGCTACTCAGAGCGAAGCGCAACCGTGGGGTCCACCCGCGATGCACGGCGCGCCGGGATCCAGCTGGCGAAGGCGGCCACCACCAGCAGCACCAACACCGTGGCCGCCAGCGAGACCCCGTCCCGCGAAGTGACGCCATAGAGCATCGATTCCAGCAGGCGGCTGGTGGCCAACGCCGCCACCAAGCCCCCGGCGAGGCCGATCGCCGCCACTTGCAGCCCGCGCCGCAGGACCTGCCGTTGCACCCGCGCCGGTTCGGCACCCAAGGCCAGCCGGATCCCGATCTCCTTGGTGCGCTCCGCCACCTCCCCCGCGATAATGCCGAACAGGCCAATCGCCGCCAGCAGCAACGCCACCGCGGCAAAGCCCGCCAGCAGGTAGGTGATCACCGATGGTGACGAAGCCGCTTTGTCCAGCTCCGCATCCATGGTGGAGATCTTGTCGATGATCGTGTCCGGCGAGAACTGCGCCACCACCTCGCGGATGGGCCGGGCCAGGTTGCTGTTGTCGGAACGCAGCGCAAAGCGCAGCATCGGCCAGAAGACATCGCTCATCGGGAGAAAGGCCTCCGCCGCCGGTTCGCGATTGGTGAGGCTTTGCCGGAGGTCGCCCATAATGCCAACGATGCGGTAGGGAACTGCTTTGCCGCCGCGCTGGAAGGCAATTTCGCTGCCCAGCACGCGCCCGTCGGGAAAGTACAACCGGGCCAGCGTTTCATTGACGATCGCCTCCCGAGGTCCGTTGGGCGCGCGCGGGGTCAGCCATTGGCCCGCTTTCAGCGTCGCGCCGATGGTGGCCAGATACTCAGGACTTGCCCCTCGCATCGAGACTGACCGCTCCGCCAGCTCCGGCGGCAGCGTCCGGCCGGCGACGAGGATGGGCCCGGATTGGGAGCCGCCCTGCGTCGGCAGGCGATCCGTCACCGAAGCGGCACTGACGCCCGGGATGGCGCGGAAAGCATCCAGCGCCTGTTGGGTGAACTGGTCCAGCCGGACTTTCTCGGTGTCCCACGGAAAGTCGATTTCGACAATCGTCAGCCGCTGCGGATTGAACCCGAGCGGTGCCGCCTTCATCTCAAACAAGCTCCGCGCCAGCAATGCCGACCCCACCACCAGCACCGTCGACAGCATCACCTGACCCACCACCAACGCGGTCCGCAAATGGCGGCTGCTGCGAGTCTTGGTGACGCGGCCGGCCGAGAGTTGGACGCGAGACAGCCTGAGGGCGGGCGCCAACCCCGCCACCAGGGCCGAGATCAGCACGAGACCGGCCATGAAGCCCACCACCCGGGCATCCACGGCGGCGCTTTCCAGGCGGTGCAGCGTACCCGCCGGTAGCAGAGCTTTCAGGGCATCCACCCCCACCAAAGCCAACGCAATTCCGAGAGTTCCCCCCATCAGGGCCAGCATCAGGCTCTCCGCCAGTTGGAGGCGAATCAGGCTGCCGCGGCCGGCGCCCAGCGAAACACGGATGGACGACTCCCGGTTACGCTCTGCGCCACGCGCGAGCAAGAGGCCGGATACGTTCACGCAGGCGATCAGAAGCACGCTGGCCACTGTGGCGAGCAGCAACAGCAACGCGGGTCTGGCGTCCTCCACCTGATCTTCGATGAACGGGACCAATCGTGCGCTCCGGTTCTTGTCGGTGTCCGGGTATTGCGCGGCCAAAGCGGCAGCGACCGTGTTCACCTGACCTTGTGCCTCCGCCAACGTGACGCTGGGCTTCAGCCGCGAAAGGCCAGCTAGAAAGCCTGCCCGGCGTGACGTTTTCTGCATCTCAGGCGTGGCCGGAGTGATCACTTCCAGCTCTTCCGGATACTGGACAGACGGTGGCAGCACGCCGATCACGGTGAGGGTGGCGCTATTCAGCGCCAGGGTTTTGCCCAGGATGGCGGGGTCGGCGTTGAGGCGCGTGCTCCAGAAGCGATGCGACAAGACTGCCACCGGAGCACCCTGCGTCTCTTCGGCCGGGGTGAAAGGCCGGCCCTCGGTGGGCGGCACTCCCAGCACGGCGAGAAACTGGCCGAAGGTCCGCAAGACGCTGACCTTCTCGGGTCCTCGTGCGCCGCGGCGAATCAAGGTCTCCTCGTAGAACCCCGTGGTGGCTTGAAAGGCCGGCACCATGGCCGCCCAATCCTTCAGGCGCTGAGGATTCCCTCCAGCTCCCTGGCCATTGCGGAACTCGCGGATGACGACCAGACGTTCGGGCTCTGGCAAAGGCAGCGGTTTCAGCAACACCGCGTCGACAATCGTGAAGATCGCCGCCGTGGCGCCGAGGCCGATGGCGAGCGACGCCACCGCGGTCACGGTCATGCCGGGCCGGCGGCGCAGGCTGCGGGCGGCCAAGCGGAGATCGCGCACCCACCCTTCCAGCCACTGGATCATGTCGGCGTCACGGGCCTCATCTTGTAGGCGCGTCACGGCTCCAAACCGCCGCCGGGCCTCGCGCCGGGCCTCAGCTGGAGCCATCCCGGACGCCATCAGATCGGCGGCCGTCTGCTCCAGGTGGAACTGCATCTCGGCCTGGACGTCATCGGCCACCTGGTCCCCGCCGCCCAGCGTGTTGCGAAGTTTGCTGAAAAGTCCCATCGGGTTAGCTCCAGGCCAGCACTTGGGCCACCGCCGAGGTCAGACGTGCCCAGTTCTGCTCTTCGGCCGCGAGTTGGCGGCGGCCTTCATCGGTCAGCGAATAGAAGCGCGCGCGGCGGTTGGTTTCGGTCAACTTCCACTGGCTCTGAATCCAGCCCGTCTGCTCCATGCGGTGCAGGGCAGGGTACAGCGACCCTTCTTCCACCCGCAGCGCCTCCTGCGAAGCCCGCTGGATATGCTGCGTGATCGCATACCCATGCATTTCGCCCAAAGCCAAGGTCTTCAAGACCAGCAGGGAGAGCGCCCCTTGCAACGAATCCGCGCGGCCAGATGCCATACCTAGAACTCTACATGTAGAACGCTAGGGATGCAAGTGTTTTTTGCCGTGCCCGGCCCGCGGGGGGTTTCGATGGTGATAGTTATACGATAATGTGATACAGAAATGAGATTCACCTGGGATCCGGCCAAAGCCAGGAAGAACCAGAAGCTCCACGGGGTCTCTTTCACAACCGCGGCAGAGATTTTCGATGACCCCAACCATGTGGTGGGCGACAACTACTACATTGAGGATGCGGGCGAGCAGCGCTTCCAGATCATTGGCATGACCCGCAAGCTGGCGCTGCTGCTGGTTGTGTTTGTTGAGCCCGCTTCGGACCTGATCCGCATCATTTCAGCGCGAAAGGCAGTTGAGTATGAAGAAGGCATCTACCACGACCAGTTCCGATAAGAAGCTGCAGATCAGCCCAGCAACAAAGCAAGCGTACCGGAAGCGGGACCGTTCGCTGGACAAAGACGCGGAGGCTCCGCAGTTACCGCCCAGCTATTGGGCCGGTGCGTCCATCGGCAAGTACTATCGGCCACTCAAGACGCAGATCTCGCTTCGCATTGATAACGAAGTGCTAGATTGGCTGAAGTCAAAGGGCGAAGGACATCTGGTCCGGATCAATGAGATCCTGCGGGAGCGGATGGTCAGCGAGCGCTGAGGTTGACCAGTACGGCGATTCTCCAGTCGTTTCGGCATGCTTCAATAGGGGCATGCAGACGCGAAGGTTAGCTCAAATTGGCGCGCTCGTGCTGGTGGCGGCAGCTAGCGCGAGGGCGCAGTATCCCGAGATCGGGCTGGGATGGATGGCGGAGTTTTCGCTGGCCTCCCGTCAGATCAAGGAGCTGGCGGAGGCCATTCCGGCGGACAAGTACTCGTGGCGGCCCGCGCCGGGTGTCCGGTCGGTGAGCGACGTGCTGATGCACGTCGCGCTCGGCAACTTCTACTTGCTCGACCAGGCCGGGGGCAAGATTCCTGACGATACGCCCGCGATTCGGCCGGACTTTGAGAAGAAGATCACCGCGAAGGCTGACGTGCTGGCGTGGCTGGACCGCTCGGCCAAGGCAGTGAAGCAGGTCTACCCGGCAGTGGATCGCAGCAAGAGGATCAAGTTTCTGGGCAAGGACACCACCTCCGACGCCGTCTTCCTCCGCATCCTGGTCCATAGCCATGAGCACATGGGCCAGATGATCGCTTATGCGCGCATGGTGGGCGTCACGCCGCCCTGGTCGAAGTAATCCGAGCGCTGGCCAGATCACCTACAGTAGGGTGTGATCTTCTGGATTCGCCGAATACTGCTGGTGCTGGCGGCGCTCGCCTACACCTTTGCGGGCTATGCCCACTTCTCGAGCACCCCGGCCTACCTGAAGATCATGCCGCCCTACCTGCCCTGGCACTTGGAGCTGGTCTACCTAAGTGGCGTCGCGGAGATTGTGGGAGGCATCGGTCTGTTGATTCCGGCCCTGCGCCGCTATGCGGCCTGGTGGCTGGTGGCGTTATTGATTGCCGTGTTCCCGGCCAACGTCCATATGGCTCTCAACCAGATCCCGTTGGGCACGCAGCCGGTGCCGCAGTGGGTGCTGTGGGTGCGGCTGCCGGTGCAGGCGGTCTTGATCTGGTGGGTGCTGTGGTGCACGCAGCCGGACCGGCCCGCACCGCGCACGATCATCTAGATTGACCCCTTTGGCGGCAAGTCGCGATACGCTGGAATTGTGCACAATGTCGTCATTCTGGGATCAGGCTGCGCCGGAAACACCGCGGCTATTTACACGGCGCGCGCCGGGCTGAAGCCGTTGGTTCTCGAAGGTCATGAACCCGGTGGCCAGCTCTCCATCACCACCGAAGTGGAGAACTTCCCCGGCTTCCCGGAAGGCATCATGGGACCGGAGCTGGTCCAGAACATGAAGAAGCAGGCCGAGCGGTTCGGCGCTGAGTACCGGTGGGGCACGGTCGTCGAAGCTGACCTCTCCAAGCGCCCGTTCCGTATCTCGATTGACGGCGAATGGCAGGAGACCCGCACGCTGATTGTGGCCAGCGGCGCCTCCGCCCGTTGGTTGGGCCTCGATAGCGAGAAGAAGCTGGTGGGCCATGGCGTATCGAGCTGTGCCACCTGCGACGGCGCATTCTATCGCGGCGAGAAGGTGATCGTGGTCGGCGGCGGCGATTCCGCCATGGAGGAAGCCAACTTCCTCACCCGGTTCGCCAGCGAAGTCACCCTGATCCATCGCAGCGAGCATTTCCGCGCCTCGAAGATCATGCTGGACCGGGCGAAGGCCAACCCCAAGATCAAGTGGCTACCCAACACCGTAGTCCAGGAAGTGCACGACGTTGAGGCCAACACCGTCAACGGCGTCACGCTGCGGAACGTGGTCTCGGGCGAAGTCTGGCGGCAGGACGTGGCGGGCTTCTTTGTCGCCATCGGCCACATCCCCAACACCAAGCCCTTTGTCGGCCAACTGGACTTGGACGAAGACGGCTACATCATCTCTCACGGCGGCGCCCGCACCAACATCACCGGAGTCTTCCACGCGGGCGACGTTCAGGACCGCACCTACCGCCAAGCCATCACCGCCGCCGGGGCGGGTTGCATGGCGGCGATTGAGGTGGAGCGGTTTCTCGAAGCAGAAGGCCACTAGGAGCACGCTTCACACCCAGCCGCGACTAGCAGAAGCGGGCCTTTGCGAGAGCGTTTGAAGTATGACTGCGCCCGAAGATTCCCTTACACGCGTCGGTGCTACTCCAATAGAGCTGGGGTGGCCAGCAGGATATTTCGATTTCTTCCGGGAGAATCCGATCGGTGAAGACTTCGTTCTCCCGGATGATCCGCCACCGGCTCCAGGCGAGGTGTAGCGCGCCTACTTCTTCACCTCAATCGCCGGTAAGTTGGCGTCCCGTACCAGCTTGTTGAAGGCCGGCACTTCGTCCTTTTTCACCGTGGCGAGTTTGCCGATCTGCGCGTTGATGGCCGTGCTCAATTCTTCCTGCAGCATCCGGGACTGGTCCGTCGGCGCGGCGTCGGCGCTTTGGACCACACCCAGTAGAGCGGCCAGC
This sequence comes from Acidobacteriota bacterium, assembly GCA_026394055.1. Classification (GTDB taxonomy): domain Bacteria; phylum Acidobacteriota; class Terriglobia; order Bryobacterales; family Bryobacteraceae; genus JAPKYZ01. The sequence continues at coordinate 18,032 of JAPKYZ010000081.1, read as the reverse complement.
TTGTTGTTCAGCTTGATGGGGTAGTTCAGCGGGTCCTGGTTGGAGCGGTTCTTGGTCTGATAAAGCTCCTGCTCAATCGCCGTCAGTTTCTCGTTGAGAGCCTTGGCCGCTTCCACCACCTTCTTGCCCTCCGCCGCATCCTTCCAGCGTTCCGTTACGCCGTCGAGCTGTTTGCGGATGTCGCGGATATCCAGAATCGCCTGGTGCGTGTCGCTCAACTTGTCGCGGAGCTGGAGGCTGAGTTCGAGTTGCCGCTGATACTCGGCGGGCGTGGTGGTGACGCGCGGGTCCTTCTTCACGGTCAGGCTTTGGGTCTGCGTCGCACCCGCAGCGGTGACTCGAACCTGATAGGTGCCGGGCATCACGCGGGGTCCGCGGACGTTGCCCGCCCACATGATCAAGCCCGGGAACGTCTTGGCGTCGGCGTAGCGCAGGTCCCAAACGTAGCGGTTCACGCCCGCTTCCGCCTTCATCTTGTCGTCGCGGATCACCTTACCGGTGCTATCCAGGAACTCGAGCTTCACGTCGTCCTTGGGTTTCGTCTTCAACCAGAACTGAACAGCAGCGCCGGGTGCGGGATTCTGGCCCACCGGTCCACTGGCGCGGCCTTCGCTGAAGCCGACGGCGGGCAGACGGTAAGCGTCTTTGGGCGCGAACACGTGCAGCTCTTTTGCTGAAAGGTCATCGGTCAACTGATGCAGCAACGGCAGGTCGTCCAGCACCCAGAAGGCGCGGCCTTGCGTGGCGACAACCAGATCCTTCTCGCGAGCCTGGAACGTCAGGTCCGTGATCGGCACCGTGGGCAGATTCAACTGCAGCGGCTGCCAGGCGTCGCCATCGTTGAACGAGACATAGAGGCCGGTCTCCGTACCCGCGAACAGCAGGCCACGGCGAGCCGGGTCCTCCCGGATGACGCGCGTGAAGGTCGTGGCGGGAATGCCCGAAACAATCTTCTTCCAGGTCTTGCCGTAGTCCGACGTCTTGTAGAGATAGGGCTGGAAGTCGTCGTGCTTGTACATGGTGGCGGCGACATAGGCGGTGCCGGGGTCGTGCGGCGAGGACTCAATCGAGTTGATCTGGATCCACTCCGGCATCATCTCCTTGGGCGGCGTGACGTTGTCCCACTTCTGGCCGCCATCGCGTGTCACATAAACCAAGCCATCATCGGACCCGGTCCAGATGACGCCCTTCGTGCGCAATGATTCGGCCACCGTGAAGATGGTGCAGTAGTATTCGACACCGGTGTTGTCCTTGGTGATCGGTCCGCCGCTGGAGCCTTGTTTCGACTTGTCGTCTCGCGTCAGATCGGGCGAGATCGGCTTCCAGCTCTGCCCTTCGTTGGTGCTCGCAAACAGGCGATTGCCGCCCGCATAGAGCAAGTTGGAATCATGCGGCGAAAACAGAATGGGGAAGTTCCACTGGAACCGGTAGCGCATGCCTTCGGCGCCATAGCCCATCGGGTTGTCCGGCCACACGGTGACATTGCGGACTTGCCGCGTGCGGTGGTCATAGCGGGTGAGCAAGCCGCCATAGCTACCGGCGAAGATCACGTTCGCGTCCTTGGGGTGCGGCGCCATCCAGCCGGATTCGCCACCGCCCGCTGCATGCCAAGCGCGCTCATCGATACCGGCATCGAGCGTCCGGCTGGCAATGCGCACCGTAGTGTTGTCCTGCTGCGCGCCGTAGATGTTGTAGGGCCACTCGTTGTCGGTCAAGACGCGGTAGAACTGCGAGGTGGGCTGATTGTAGAGCGAGGTCCAGGCCTTGCCGCCGTTGCCCGAAACATTGGCGCCACCGTCGTTGCCTTCAATCAGGCGTTGCGAATCGTTGGGAGCGATCCAGAGGTCGTGGTTGTCGCCATGCGGCGTCTGAATACCTTCGAACGTCTTGCCGCCATCATTGGACCGCCAGAACTGCACGTTCAGCACATAGACGCGATCGGCAATCAGCGGATCGGCGTAGATGCGCGAGTAGTACCAGGCGCGCTGGCGCAGGTTACGGTCTTCATTGACGCGGGTCCAGGTCTTGCCGCCATTTTCAGAGCGGAACACCCCGCCGTCTTCGGCCTCGATCAACGCCCAAACGCGGTCCGGATTGACGGGCGAAACGGTCAAGCCGATCTTGCCGACGATGCCTTTGGGGCCGCCGGGATTGCGGGTGAGCTCGGTCCAGGTATCGCCGCCATTGACGCTCTTGAAGATGCCGCCGCCCGCGCCACCGGATTCCAGGCTCCACGGCGTGCGCTTCACTTCCCAGTAACCGGCATAGAGCACGTTGGCGTTGCCCGGGTCCATGGCGAGATCGATCACGCCGGTCCGGTCATTGCGGACCGGGCCCACCTGCTGCCAGGTCTTGCCGCCGTCGCGGGTGCGATAGACGCCGCGCTCCTTACTGGGTCCAAAGATGTGGCCCAAGACGCCCGCGTAGGCGATGTCACAGTTCTTGGGATGGATACGGATGCGGCCGATGTGGCGCGTGTCGCCCAAGCCCGCACGCGTCCAGGTGCGTCCGGCGTCGGTGGACTTGTAGACGCCATCGCCATGCGAGACATTGCCCCGGATCGGCACTTCGCCCATCCCGGCGTAGATGACGTTCGGGTCCGCTTCACAAACGCTGACCGCACCCACTGATCCGGTGCCGATCTGGCCATCGGTGATGGGCTCCCAGTTGAAGCCGCCATCGGTGGTCTTGAACACACCGCCGCCGGTGGCCCCAAAGTAGTAGGTGTTGGGTTGCGAAGTGACGCCCGCCACCGCCGTCACGCGGCCACCGCGGAAGGGCCCGACCAAGCGGTACTTCAGCGACTGGTAGAGCTTTGGATCCGGTGCCGCAAAGGCAGCGCAGGACAGCAGGATGACAATGGATCGGCGAAGCGAGCGGAGCATCTTCGCAATGTAGCAGAAGCGGGGAAGCTAGAAGCCGGTAGCGCCGGCGCGGTCTGCACGGCGTAAACTGGGTTTGATATGGCATCTTCTGTGTTTCATGCCAAACCCCACGCTGAGCTGTTGCGGGGTGTGTTTGACCTCGCGGGAAGGGGTTTGTCGCAGCCGCTGGCCGAGAGTATTCTGGCGATGGATTTGCCCCCAGACGATGCGCGGCGGATGGATGAGCTTAGCCAACGGGCCAACGAAGGTGTTTTGACACAGGAAGAGACGATGGAGCTGGAGACGTACGTCAATGTTTCTGACCTGTTGGCTTATTGGCAAGCAAAGGCTCGCCGCGCGATTCGCCCGCCCGCATGACCGAGTTGGCCAGCCAGGTGAGGCTGCGTGCAGGTGACCGGTGCGAATACTGCCGCATTCCGCAGCGTGCCTTCACCCAACCGTTTCATGTTGAACACATCGTCGCGCGCCAACATGGTGGCCCGACGACCGAGGCAAATCTGGCCTTGGCCTGCGCGCGCTGCAATCTCAAAAAAGGACCCAATCTTACCGGTCTCGATCCGGTCACGGGCGCTATCACACGGCTGTTTCATCCGCGGGCGGACGTCTGGGAGCAGCACTTTTCTTGGGGCCTCGAAACGCTGATGCCCACAGGCATTGCCATCCATGGGAGAACTGCGGAAGGACGAGCAACCGTAGCCGTCCTCGATCTCAACAATGAGATGCGGCAAATGCTCCGATACGAGTTGAGGGCGGACGGCCTCATGGAGGGCCTACCGAGAGTTTCGTAGCTTGCAGACAGCGGCTAACCTACGCTGGCACTCCCCGCCACCGCCGCGAGCGCCCGGTCCCGCTTTGCTACATCCTTCACAAACGTCCGCGAGGCCAGCCACAGCACCAGCGCCAGCGCGACCGCCAGCACGGGGATGATCACCATGGCTTGCTGCAGTCCGATCGCCTTGAACGCCTCCGTCATTTGAGCAGCCCCAGCTTCTGCCATCGCCTGCCGGGCCATGCGGTCACTGATGCTGCCGGTGAGCAGTGGGCCAAAGGAGGCGCCGCACAGGTACATCGCCATGAAGTAGAGCGCCATGGTCAACCCGCGCTGCGTGGGGGCGACGATGTCCTGGATGGAGGAGTAGACCAGGCCATAGTACGTGTTCATCGTGGCGTAGGCGGCCGTCAGGCAGACCAGAGTGAGGGCGACGTTGCCCGCCGGTTGGACCACGCCGAAGTAGGCCAGCGGAGCGCCCACAATCGATAGAGCCGCAGCGATCACCAACCGGCCATTGGCTCGGGTGCGGATGATCCGGTCGCCAAAGTAGCCCGCGATCAGGCTGCCGCAGAGGCCTCCCACGATATAGGTGACGCCGGTGGCTGTGCCGGAGGTGGCGAGTGACAGCTTGTGCACGCGGCTCAGCAAAGCCGGCATGAAGGTGCCGATGGCGTACATGTTGAAGTTGAGAAACACGCCGGAGGCGATGATCCACCACAGCGTGGGGATAGACAGGACGGCCATCACTGGATTCTCGGCGGCCGGCGCGACTGCCTCTGGTACGGGCTGATTCTCAGATGCTCCGCGTTGCGGTTCCTTCAGCGTCAGCAGCGCCGGCACCAGCACCAGCGCGGGCAGCGAAGCGATCACCATTGCCGTTCGCCAACCCCAAGCCTGCGCGGCGGGACCGCTGATGAAGTAGCTGAGCGCTCCGCCAATCGGCACACCCAGCATGAAGATCGCCAGCACTCGCGCTCGCTTGTCCGGCGGAAACAGATCGCCCAGCCAGCTGGTGCCCGTCGGAGCACACACTGCTTCGCCCACCCCCACGCCCAGCCGCGACATCAGCAGCATCATGTAGCTGCTGGCCAAGCCCGCAAACGCCGTCAGCGAGGTCCAGATCAGCACACCGGCCACCAGCAGCTTCTTCCGGCTCCAGCGATCCGCGATGCGACCGAAGGGGACACCCACTATGGCGTAGATCCAGATGAAGGCACTGCCGAGCAAGCCCACTTGCGTATCGGTCAGCCCGAACTCTTTGCGCATCGGCTCTACCAAGGCGCCGGCGATGTTGCGGTCGTAGAAGTTCAGGACGTTCACCGCGAACAGCACCAGAACAGCAGCGTAGGTTGAGCGTGGATTTTGCAAAACTCGGGCGATGCTATCACATGCTGGGCCGCTCTGGGTTAGCCCGCGCCGCGTTGGTCAGGGAGCCGTTGCCTCGCTTATTTGACCCACAGCCTTGGCGGCCACTCTTTAGTTGGACGTGGGGGAGGCTTCCGTTTCTCGGGGCAGCCAATCGGTCAGGACGCGGCTTAACTCGGCCAGTTCGACCGGCTTTGAGAGAAAGTCGTCCATGCCGGCCGCCAGGCACCGCTCCCGCTCACCCTTCATGGCGGAGGCGGTGAGCGCAATGATGGGCGTGCGCCGGCCGGATAGTTCGCGTTTGCGAATCTCGCCGGCCGATTGATAGCCATCCATCACCGGCATTTGGCAATCCATCAAAATCGCGTCGAAGTGCTCTTTCTCAAACTGCTCGACCGCTCGCAGCCCGTCGCTGACGGAGACCACGGTGTGGCCCGCCCTCTCCACCATCACTCGCACGATGTGTTCGTTCACCGGGTTGTCTTCCACCAGCAGGATTCGCGCCTTCGAAGCCGCGCCCTCCCGGCCACCTTCGCCAAATCCGGCCACCAGCGCCACTCCTTCGGCAGGCAGCTGGGCCGGCTCCGCCAGCGGCAGAGGCAGCTTCAGCCGGAACGTCGAGCCTTGCCCCAGGGTGCTTTCCACCGACAGCTCACCCTTCATGGCCCGCACCAGGTCCTTGACGATGGCCAGGCCCAGGCCGGTGCCCCCAAAGCGGCGGATGATGGAGGAATCGGCCTGATAGAACTTGTCGAAGAGCCGCCCTTGCGCCTCGGGCGCGATGCCGATACCGGTGTCGGAGACGGTCAGGCCCAGGCGCGTCTGGCCGCCTTCATTCTCCCCGCTGACCGTAACCGTGACGGACCCGGCGAGCGTGAATTTGATGGCGTTACTAACCAGGTTGACCAGAATCTGACGGATGCGGACGGGGTCACCCACGACCGCCGGCGGCAGTGTCTCCAGCCCTTCCAGCTTTAGGGTGAGCCCTCGCTGAGAGGCGGCCAGTTCATAGGGCCGCAGGACGTCCACCACCAAGGGTGCGGGTGCGAACGGCTGGGGCTTCAGTTCAAACTCGCCCCGTTCCGCCCGGGCTAGATCGAGGACATCGTTGACGATCGCCAGTAAGTTTTGGCCAGAGCTGCGCAGCATGGCCAGTAGCTTGGTCTGATCTTCGGTGAGCGGACTGAGGGCGAGAACCTCCGCTATGCCGATGACACCGTTCAAGGGCGTACGGATTTCGTGGCTCATGTTCGCCAGAAAGCGGGATTTTGCTTCGTCCGCCACCACCGCCGCCCGGCCCACCCGCCGCACCCGCAGCAGCATCGCCAACAGCAGCATCGAAAGCAGCAGCAATGCCGCGGCCAGACCCCAGACCAGCCGGGTACTCGCGCGGGCCTGCTGCTCGTTATAGATCAGTTCTGCTTCGCCCGCGTAGTAGTAGTTCCAGGTACGGAGCTTCTCGCGGATGGATCCGTCGGCCAGCATGGCGTCGATCTCCTGCCGCAGGGCTTCCGACACATGGGCCGCGGCCGGGACCGATCCGACTCCCAGTTCGACGACCGGCGTATCAGACCCGGTCGGATAGAACGATCTCCCTTCGCAACCCGGGGGCGGCTGGAGCGCGACGTACTGGGCGGTGCGCGCCTCGACAAACACCGCATCGGCTTGGCCGGAGCACAGAGTCTGGAAAGCCGCTTCGCGGGTCGGCCGGGAAAGCAGGTCGGCGTTTGGAAAGGTCTGGTGCGCGTACTTCCGGGCCAGCATGTAACCCACCATGCTGACGCTCCGCACGGAGAAGCGGTTGGCGGGCTCCGCCCAATGCGGATCGGTGCTGATCGAGATGAAGACGTTGCGCAGGAACGGGCGGCTGACGTGCACCGCGGGGGAGTTAACATCAGTTGTAAACAGCGGCCAAAGATCTAGACTGCGGGTGGTAAGGGCGATGAGGGGTCCGCGCGGGTCCACACGCCAGGCTAACTTTAGCCCCAGCCGCTCGGCCGCCGCGACCAGCAGCTCCGCCACCAAGCCCCGCGGGCGGGTTTTGCCGTCGATCTGCTCGAGATAGTGGTAGGGCTTGGTGTTATCGGTGCCGATGGTCCACTCGCGAGCCTTGTCCGCATCCGTTAGTCCCTTTCCAGTGGCGGCCAGTAGGGGAGCCGAGCCGGGGGATAGGATCGAGAGAGAGAGAATCCAGACAAGCAGGTCCCAGCGAAGTGGGGCCCGGCCAGCAGACGACAGACTGTATTCCCCGTTTGGGTGCATATGAGGCTGGAATCGAGGTCCGCGTGCGTTGAGGAATACCTCGAACGGCTGATACGAGAGCCCCAGGCCCCCGCAATTTGCCCGTGGGAGTATGATACGCCTCTTGGGTTGACCCTAGCAATGGCCAAGAGGAACTACTACCTAGGGGATCGGCTTAGGCGCTTGTTAACCAGGAGGTGAGCTGATTCGCCACCCAGGCGCCGCTATAAGCCAGGGCCAGCATGTAAGTAAACTGGAGCACGGGCCACTTCCACCCGCCGGTTTCGCGGCGGATCACCGCCACCGTGGACATGCACTGCATGGCGAACGCGAAAAAGACGATCAGCGCGGCGGCGGCGCCCGGTGTCAGGTCGCGTTGCAGTTCGCTGCGGAGGCTTTCCTTGATCGCGTCTTCGTCCGTACTCTCGATGCCGTAGATGGTGCCGAGCGTGGAGACGATAACTTCGCGCGCGGCCAGCGACGTAATCAATCCGACCCCAATTTTCCAGTTAAAACCCAACGGCCGGATGGCCGGTTCGATAGTCTTGCCGATGGTGCCCGCGATGGATTCACCCACCTCCGCGGCGGACCCATCCGGTTTCAACGGCAAAGTGGCCATCAGCCACAGGACAACCGCCACGCCTAAGATGATCGTTCCCGCCCGTCGTAAGAAGACCCGGGTCCGGTCAACCAGGCGCAAACTAAGAGACCGGAAAGTGGGCCAGCGGTAGGGCGGCATTTCCAGCACAAACGGCATGCGCTCACTTTTGAGAATCGTCGATTTCAGTAACCGGGCCGTGGCAAAGGCGGCCACCGCCCCCAGCACATAGAGGCCCGCCAGCACCATCGCCTGCATCCACGCCGCGCCCGGTACAAAGGCCGCGATCAACAGCGTATAGACCGGCAGCCGGGCCGAGCACACCATAAAGGGTGCCACCATGATGGTGGCCAGCCGGTCGCGCTTGGATTCGATCATCCGCGCGCCCATGATGGCCGGGACGGCGCAAGCCAGGGCCGACACCAGCGGGATCACCGCTTTGCCCTGCAGGCCGACACTCGCCAGCGCCCGGTCCGCAATCAAGGCCGCGCGCGCCATGTAGCCCGAGTCTTCCAAAATGCCGATGAACAAGGAAAGGATCAGGATCTGTGGCAGAAAGACGACAATGCTGCCCACCCCGGCCCAGACGCCATCGATCAGCAGCCCGCGCCACAATGTGTCCGGCAGTTGCCCCTTCAGCCAGCTGCCGCTGGAGGAGATGGCTAGCTCCACCAGATCCATGGCGGGTTTCGCCCCGGCAAAAATCATCCACCAGATCGCGATCAGCAGCAGGGTGAGAATCGCCGGTCCCCATACGCGATGCAACAGAGTTGCGTCCAGACGGCGCGTCCAGGCCGGTGGCGACGGCGCGCGATAGCCCGCTGAAGCTGTGACGCTGGCGGCCCAGCGGCGGCAGTGCGGCGCGTCCTGCACGTTTTGCAGGATCGGGAAGGTCACCCGGGCGGCCACGGCGGGTCCGCGGAGAAAACTGCGAACGGTGTCGAGGCCCACTCCCTGGACCGCGCTGACCAGTGCCACCGGCACACCCAGCTCGGCACTGAGCGCCGCCAGCTCAATCGATCCGCCGCGGGAGCCCAAGTCATCCGCCATGTTGAGCACCACCATGGTGGGCAGGCCCAAGGCCAGGATCGGGGCCACCAGTGCCAGGTTGTGGCCCAGATTGGTGGAGTCAAGAATCAGCAGCACGGCGTCCGGCCGCGCCAGATCCGGCATCTTGCCCAGCAGCACATCGCTGGTCACTTTTTCGTCTTCGGTGCGCGGATGCAGGCTGTAGACGCCGGGTAGGTCGAGCAGATCCACCTCGGCCTGTTCTCCCAATTGCGCGCGCCCCACATGCCGCTCGACGGTAACCCCGGGATAGTTGGCCACCTTTTGCCGAAGCCCGGTCAGCCGGTTGAACAGGGTGGTCTTACCGGAATTGGGCGGGCCGATGAGTGCCACCAGCCGCGTGCGAGACGCCGCCGGCAGTCCGGTTGAGGTGGCGGTCATTTGAGTAGCAGCCGCAAGGCAGTTTCACGACGCAGGGCGATCTCGGTGCCGTCGACGCGATAGACCCGCGGGTCGCCTCCGGGCGCGCACTGCGCTGCTTCCACCGGTTCCCCCGGCAAGAACCCCAGCAACATCAGGCGATCAGCCAGCGCCGGCTCCAGGTCCAGGCTCAGCAGGACGCCGGTTTCGTGACAGGCCAGGTCGGCCACGGTTCGCGCGTTGTTGCCACTCAGTTGCAAATCTCAGCATATCGCGAATTGGCTAGGCCGGTATAGCCTGGTCAACCGGCGGTGTCAAAACCGGTATAGGATGATGCTGATGTCCCGTGTAGTTCTCTGCGTCTCCGTGGCCGCACTGATGATTCTGCTGGGCCGCCCGGCCCAGGGCCAGGGTTGAGTGGCCGCCCGCCGTAGTGCGCCCGTGCTTGGCGTGCTTTGTGAAAGACCGAAAGAGGGTGGAATTCCCAAGAAGACCCGCTGGGAAGCCGGCTTCGGCTACCGCTATCTCAACTCGTTCCGGCACTATGTCGGCACCGTCGAGCAGAAGCAGCGGGAAGTGCTGGGTACGCAGATCGTCAACGATACCCACATCTTCGATTTCTCGTTGTCCTATCAGTTGAACAACCGTTGGGGCGTCTACGCCGCCGTGCCATTCGTGAAGAACTATCGCAATCAGCTCTACGCACCCACGGGCGTCTTCACCAACTTCTCCCAAGGTGATGCCACCGTCGGCGCGCGAGCCTGGCTGTTCCGGCCGCCGACCGAATCAAGAAGCAATGTCGGGATCGGGATGGGTTTGAAACTGCCCACGGGCCGGTACAACCTATCGGGAATCGCGCGGGACCGGAACGGGAACATAGTGACGGCGACAGCGGACCAGTCCATCCAGAGCGGTGATGGCCGCGTGGGCTTCTCATTGGACCTGAATGCGTACACGCCTTTCTATTGGCGATCGTTCCTGTACGCGCAGGGGACTTACTTGTTCAATCCGGCCGACACCAACGGCGTCTCCAGCTTCCGCACGCGTCCCGGGGAGACCGTTCTGTCCGTCGCCGACCAGTACTTGTACCGCGCTGGGTTCACCGCGCCGATGCCCAAGCTCCGCGGCTGGGCGTGGAGCTTTGGGGGCCGCATGGAGGGTATCCCGGTCCGCGATGCGCTGGGGGCAAGCAATGGATTCCGCCGTCCGGGCTATGCCATCTCGATTGACCCTGGGCTGATGTATGGCCATCGCACCTGGACCTTTTCGTTGAACGCGCCGGTGGCCGTTGAACGTAACCGACGCAAGAGCGTGCCGGATTACCAGAACGGTATCCACGGTGACGCCGCTTTTGCGGACTATTCGATCATTTTTGGGGTTTCAAAGAGGTTTTAGGCATCGCCGCACTTGTTTGTGCGGATGCCGATGTTAAACTTGAGCCGTGGCCATCTCAGCGATGGCACAGGTCTACTCGCCACAGCAGGCCTGCCGCCACGGACGGGTTTCGGCGCAACAGCTCCGCAGCTGGCAACAGCAAGGATTACTGTCTCGTGCCGACGCCTTTGAATATCAAGACATCGTGACCCTTCGTGCGCTTTCCGCCATGAAGGCGGTCGGGCTTTCCGGCAAGAAGCTGCGCCGCGCGCTGGACTGGCTGGGCTCGCGGTTGAGCGAGCTGGAGCGGCCACTGGAAAAGATCCGCATCTACCGCCGCGGCTCGCGGGTGCTGGTGAAGCTTCCCGGTCAGGAAGTGGAGCTGTGGAGCGGCCAGATGCAGCTCAGCTTCGAGGCGATGGAAGCGGTAACGGTGGCCAAGCGGCCGCGCGCCGAAGAGAGCGAGCAGCGCCGCCAAAGGCAAGAAGCGGAGCGGCATTTCCAGCGCGGTCTCGAATTGGAGCAATCGGGCGCGCCGCTCGATGAAGTGATCTCCGCCTACCGGCAGGCCGGCGAGCTGGACCCTGGTTCGGCCGGAGCGTTCGTCAACCTCGGGACGATTTTTTTCAACGCCCGTTCCTGGAAAGAGGCTGAGAAGCACTACGCGAAAGCGCTGGAAGCCGACCCCAACTACCCGCTGGCGCACTTTAACCTGGCCAATCTCTATGATGAACGGGGCGATCGCGCGCGGGCGTTCCATCACTACGAAGAGGCGCTGCGCCTGAAGCCGGGCTATGCGGATGCCCATTACAATCTGGCCCTGCTCTACCAGACCACCGGCCAGGCCATGAAGGCGCTGAAGCACTGGCGGACCTATCTTAAGCTGGACCCCACCAGCAGCTGGGCCACCATCGCGCGCCGCGAGATGAAGAAGCTGCAGGGCGCGGCCTTAGTTTCCAGCCATCGCGTGACCACAACAGCCTGAGCCCGGCCAGTTATCATCTGAGTATGAGCACTGCCGCCGCCGCTCTGCTGCCGTCGCCGGAAGTGCTCCGCGAATTCTGCGAGCGTCACGGCATCGCCAAACTCAGCCTGTTTGGCTCCGCGCTGACGGAGCGCTTTGGGCCGGAGAGTGATATCGATCTACTGGTCGAGTTTTTGCCGGGGCGTAAGCCAGGTCTGTTTCGCTTGGCGGGTATGGAGATTGAATTGACTGAGGCCGTGGGCCGCAAAGTCGATTTGCGAACAGAGGCCGAGTTGAGCCGTTACTTCCGTGAGGAAGTGGTCGCGGCCGCGGTTCCGCTGCATGTTTCCTGACGACAGTACCCGGTTGAGGCACATGCTGGAGGCGGCTGAACAAGCGGCGAGCTTTGTTTGGCGATCGACTTCTGGCCTTTGGCCTTCGCCAATGCGTGCAGGTTATCGGAGAGGCCGCGTCAAAGATTTCGCCCGCCAGAAGAGCGGAGTTGCCGGAGATCCCATGGGTCCAGATCATCGCGACGCGCCACCGGCTGGTGCACGCGTATTGGGATACGGACTATGTCGTCATTTGGGAGACCGCGACGGAAGATGTTCCGGCGCTGATCCCCCTGCTGCGCGCCGCACTCAACCTCGACTAGCCGCTACTACCGGCCCGAGCTGGCGGCGGGCGCGTCGAGATATTGCTTCAGCCAGTCCACATAACGGCGCAGTACGTCACGCTGATGGACCGGGTCCGTGGGGCTGTGACCGTACACCGGGTAGCCAATGAACTTGGTGACCACGCCGTTGTCCCGCAGCGCATGGTAGAAGCGGTAGGACTGCGTGATTGGGACGCGGTAGTCGCCGGTGGTGGCCATGATCAGCGTCGGCGCTTTCACCTTGGTGGCGTAGGCCATGGGCGACTGCACCCGATAGGCTTCCATGCGCTTGGGGTCCGTGTAAGGCGAGCCGCCAAAGGCCGCGCCGCGGCGGACGTTGGCGTCGCCCAGGTTGTATTGATCCATCCAATCGGTGACCGGAGCACCCGCGACACCCGCTCGCCAGACCGCCGGATAGTTGCCCAGCAGCCACGTGGTCATATAGCCGCCATAGGACCAGCCGGTGGTGGCGATGCGCGCTTCATCCACCCAACCGCGCTTCTTCAGCAGATCAAGACCCGCCATCACGTCGCGGCCCGGCCCGGCGCCGGCGTCGTTGAAGATGGCCGCCTGGTAAGCATTACCCAGGTTGTCGCTGCCGCGATAGTTGGGCTCGAACACCACCCAGCCCTGCGCGGCGAACAATTGGGCGTAGTTCGAGAAAGCTTCTTTCGAAGCCGAGCGCGGCCCGCCGTGGATGTAGAGCACCAGCGGATACTTGCGCCCTGGCTGGAAGTCCGGCGGATAGGTGACGACGCCGTCGTTCTTGAATCCATCCGGTCCGTCCCAGCGCACGGTCTCTGATTTCGAGAGCTCCAGCGTCGCGATGGCTTTGTTGAACTCCGTCAGCCGGACCGGCTTCGCGGCGGGTGACTCCAGATAGTAGAGCTCGATGGGCCACTGCGGCTCACTGCCGGTGAACGCGATCTGGCCCTTAGGGCTGACCGAGGCGTCTAGCCAGAAGGGGGCCGTCGCCACCGCGCGGCCCGTGTCGATCCGTTGCGCTGCACCACGCACGGGCTGGATCCAGAGGCTGACGCCGGTGCCGTCGTTGGCGCTCACCAGCAGCGAGTTGGAGCCGGGCATCCAGATCGCGCGTTGGATATTGCGGTCAATGTCGCGCGTAATGGAGCGCCCTTCGCCCCCGGCCATGGAGGTGACATGGATCTCATTGACGTTCTGGCTTTGGCCCTCGCGGGGATACCAGTAGGAGACCGACTTTCCGTCGGGCGAGATCACCGGTTGGGCTTCGTTCTTGGCTTGGCCGGTCAAGGCCCGCATCTGGCCGGTCTCGATGTTGACGATCTGCACCGTCGATTGGTTGAAGTCGCCCGAGTACGGCGTGGCCACTTTGACGATGGCGACGGACTTGCTATCCGGGGTCCAGGACAGCGGAGCGGCCGGAGGCGAGGGCGGAAAGCTAATGGGCAAGGTCCAGCTGCCGGAGGTGAGGCGGCGGGCCTTGCCGCCCGCGGCCGGAATCACCCACAGGTGTGCGGGGAGCGGCTGAGTGGTGGTCAAGAAATCGTTATTGGCAATTTCGAAGGAGCGGTTGTGGCGCTCCTCGCCTTCATGCTTTGCCGGTTCGTCGGTGCTGACAAAGGCGATCTGCGCCCCGTCGGGTGAGAACGCATATTGCTGCACGCCTTGAGGAGCGCGGGTGATCTGCACCGCTTCGCCGCCCGCCATCGGCAGCAAAAAGACCTGCGACTTGCCCTCCACGGCGGCCAGGAACGCCAGCTGCGTCCCGGCCGGGTTCCAGCGCGGTTGCGCCAAGCCCCGGCGGCCCTGGGTGAGCACGCGCTGCGCCTTGGTGGCCACGTCAATCAGGACCAGCTGCGAGTCGTTCCGGTTCTCTTCGAGATTGGCCCGGGTGACGAGAACCGCGATCGATTGCCCGTCCGGCGAGAGCTGCGGGTCGGACGGGCGAACGATCTTGCCCGGCGTATTCAAGTCAAATCGGGCGGCCGCTACTGGCTTCGAAGCCAGCAGAAGCAGGAACGGGAGCAGAGCCGTGAACAGGCGCATGTCGAACCTCCAGGGATTGGTTCAGGGTAGCAAATGCACCCTGCTGAAGGAGGTTCGCTGTGCAGGCGGTTACGGCTTTTCGACCGGGAACTGGGTCACCGGGAACTGGATTTCGGTGACGTAGCTTTCGTCGTCCTGCCGGACGGGGTTGCCGATGTGCAGATAGATCTCGCGGCAGGGACCACTGGGCCGCCAACCGGTCTCTTCCATCCAACGCGTCAGCCGCTCGTAGACGCTCTTGAACTGCTGAAAGCTGCCGTGGTGGACATAGCTCGCCACCCGGACCGGCGGCAGTTGGTAGCACTGCACGCGGCCGGTGACGGCGACCGGTTCGGTGAACAGCACCCCCGCCTCTGCTTGGATGTCTCCCGGTTGCTGGCTGTTGTCATGCCAGACGGCGACTGGAGTCCCTTGCATCGCCTTGGCGCCCAACTGGCCGTAGACTTCCGGGTAAAGCCGGCCGATCTCCGGATAGCTTTGCACCACGTCGCGAACGCTGACCATCCAGGCCGGTGCCGAATCTTTGATCATCACTTCCAGTGGCTGGCCTTCACGGGCAATTTGTTCAATCATCAGTTCAATCGCCGCCAACCGGCGGCTCTCCTCTGCGAGTTTGGTTTGTTGTTCGGCGCGGCGCAGCCGGAGCATCCCTTGCAGCTCAAGTTGATCGACCCCCTGGTCAATCAGCGGTCCAATCTGGTCGAGCGAAAATCCCAGTTCCTTGAGAATCAAAATGCGATTCAGACGGGGCAACTGCGAAGCGCGATAGTAGCGGTAACCCGTGTCCCGCGCCACGTGCGCCGGTTTCAGCAGGTCCGCTTCATCGTAGTGGCGCAGCGTCTTCACGCTCACCCGGGCTAATCTGGCAAACTCTCCGATGCCGAACATGGTTTTATTGAAAAGCCTCCTGTAAGGGGAGGGTCAACGGGGTCTGCGAAAAAGTTTCCGCAGTGATTTGACGCCCTCGTCCTGTTACCCGATCGCGCTACAATCGCGGCCATGAAACTGACACTGACTCTGGTTCTGCTTTCCGCCGCCGCTGGGGCGCAGGAAGGTCCGTTGATGAAGGCCATCCTACCGCGCTACGCCACCGCGAAGTTGAATTTGATCGAAACCGCCGCGGCCATGCCGGCGCCGGACTATGAGTTCAAGCTGACGCCCATTCAACGCAGCTTTGCGGGCTGGATGGAACACAACGTGGAGATGAACTACAACCTCTGTTCCACGCTGCTGGGCGAACCGGCGCCCAAGGACAAGGTGAAGAAGGGCGAGATGTCAAAGCCCGTGCTCGAAAAGGCGCTCGAAGAATCGTTCCAGTATTGCGACAAAGGCTTCAACTCCATGACCGACGAAAAGGCGCTGAAGGAGATGGATGGTTCAAGCGGCCGCAAAATCGTGCCGGCCAGCGTCATGATCGGCCTGTTGAACAGCTGGAACGAGCATTACGGCAACCTGGTGGGCTACATGCGTGTGAAGGGCATCACCCCGCCTACCACTGCCCGCACCCAGAAGATGCAGCAGAAGAAATAGCGCTGTACCGGAACCGGACGGCTCTGACCGGAATGCGGAGGGCCGTCGAAAAATTTTTTTGTCGTGGAAAAAATGGAATGGAGCGGGAGACCGGATTCGAACCGGCGACATCAACCTTGGCAAGGTTGCACTCTACCAGCTGAGTTACTCCCGCATCGAGTGGCGCGATTTCTAGTATCGCTCACGTTCCGGCGGCTGTCAAACCAGGTTGAAACAGAAGGGATTGAAACTGTTCTGTCATAGCAGTCAAGTCCATTGTTTCTATACGGTTAAAGAATTTTTCACATACCCCTTGAAGCCGCGAAGCGCTGTGTTAGACTAAAAGTCCGCGGGGCAGTTTTCGCGGGTCCGGTCTGGACCCCAGCGGTTCCGCATCGAAGCAGGACAATCCCCCAAGTCCTCGGGAAAGGCGTAGTTTTCCACAGATGTGGAAAACATGTGGGAAAGTTGTCGCTGCTTGGGCGGCCCATGGGGATGGGTCCAGGCGAAGTGTGAGTTGGGGTGGTTGTTTGCGCGCAGTAGCTCGGTAACGGGGTGTGGATCGTTGATGGATTTGTGGGAAGAGATCAAGCGTCAACTGGCTGGTGAGATCACCGCCGAGGGATATCAGAACTGGGTCTCGAAAACCAAACTTAGCCACGTCGATGGCGAAACAGTCTGGGTGAGTGTTCCTAATGACGTCACCCGGGAGTGGATGGAAACCGAGTACGCGCCCCAGGTACAGCGGGTGATTCGGACGTTGGGTTTGCCGATTCGCGCCATCCGTTACCAGAACGGCTCCGTGGTCACCTCCAACGGCCAATACCAGGCCATTGCCGATCCGCTGAATTTCAACAATCTCCACCTGAACCCCAAGCTGACCTTCGATAGCTTCGTGGTCGGCTCCTGCAATCAGTTCGCCCATGCGGCGGCGGTGGCGGTGTCGAAGAACCCGGCCAATGGCTACAATCCGCTGTTCATCTACGGCGGCACGGGCATGGGCAAGACGCACCTGATGCACGCGATCGGCCGCGGCTTGGCGGAGCGCTACTCCGGGCTGCGGGTGGTGTACACCACCAGCGAGCGGTTTGTGAACCAGATGGTCCAAAGCTTGAAAGCGGACCGGATGGCGATGTTCCAGCAACACTACCGGTCCGCCGACGTGCTGCTGGTGGACGATGTCCAACACTTTGCCGGCAAGGAACGGACGCAGCTGATGGTGGACGTCCAGCCGCCGGACCTGGAAACCAAGATGGCCATTCTCGACAAGAAGGCCGAGGCGGAAGGCATCGCCCTGCCCGACGAGGTGCGCATCTTCCTGGCCACCAAGACCAAATCGAACGTCCGGGAGCTGGAAGGCGCCTTGATCAAGCTGACGGCTTTTTCCAGCGTCACCGGCGAGCGGATCTCGCTGCCCATGGCCCAGCAGGTGCTGAAGCACTTGTCCCAAGGCACCGACAAGCGCATCTCCATCGAATCGATCATCCGGCTGGTAGCGGAAAAACATTCCATGCAGCCGGCGCAGCTGAAACAGAAGTCTAATGAACGGAAGATCGCCTACCCAAGGCAGATCGCCATGTATCTGGCCAAAGAGCTGACGAATTCGTCGCTACCAGAGATCGGGCGCGCCTTTGGGGGCAAGCATCACACGACCGTGCTGCATTCGGTTCAGAAGATCGAGACGCTGCGGCTAAAGGACCCGGAATTGAACAAGTTCATCCACAGCCTATCTGATACATTAACTGTGGGTTAGCGTGGGTTCCACAGGCGGCCCTCCAAAAGGCCGGTGAAAACTGTGGGCCTTAGAGGTGGTAGTGCAGTCTTCCAGGTAGGACTAAGGGTTATCGACAGGCAGTGGTAGCGGAAAGCTCCTGATTTTAGTACAATTTAGAGAGATATCCACTTTTTCACAGGCCCAATAGATAGTTCTCTTAGATCTCTATCGGTAATTTATTTAAGGAACGTTAGGGAGAACCCCTGAAATGGAATTCACCGTCAGCAAGGCGAACCTGGTCCGGGAACTGAGCTTCTCGCAGGGAGTGGTCGAGAAGAAGACCACGATACCGATTTTGTCGAACGTACTGATCGAAGCCTCCGGCGATCGCATCACGTTGACGGCGACTGACTTGGAGCTGGGGATCCGCTGTTCCTGCCCGGCCCGGGTGAAGAAGTCCGGCAGCGGTACGATTCCCGCCCGCCGTTTACTCGACTAC
>JAPKYZ010000016.1 GCA_026394055.1 Acidobacteriota bacterium | reverse complement strand
GGCACGCACGCAGCAGAGCCATGAACTCCTGCTCACGCACATCGTAGTTGCGCTCTGCGTCTGTCATCTTCGCGCTGAAGTAGGCGACTGGCTGCAGCCCATTACCGTGATCCTGCTGCAGCGTAAGACGGAGAAGCAGGCGTCGGGCCTCTATCACTTGACGCGGGCGGCTGTACTGGAAGGCCCCGGGGCTCTTAGCGACACCGTGCGCAATCAGATTAAGGCTTTCGTCGAAAAGAACTACGCCACCTACCATGGCAGCAAGGATGGCTTGGACGACATCATGGCGAAGGCCAAGGCCGATCCGTTCCCGCCCGCCGGGTTTGAGATCGAAAGCGGTCTGGCGATCCAGATGAAGAACCGCGAAAAGCTGAAGGCCGAAAACCCCATGCTCGGCCGTTGGCTGGAACTGCGCGACACCTTGAAGGGTGCCGAAGGCGACACCTACTTTGGCCAGTTGAAGGACACCAACGCGGGTGGCGCACTGAAGGGCAAGCTGATCTCGGCGACGCCCGAAACCAAGCCCAAGGAACTGACGCTCTCCATCGCCGACGGCATCACGCCCGATGTGACCCTAAAGCTGGACGAAGCGCTGCCCGGCAAGGCTGAACCCGGCACGGAGATCGAGTTTGAAGGCACCGTGTTGGCCTACGCCAAGGATCCCTTCAATGTCACCTTCGACGTAGATGTGGCCAAGGTAACCGGTTGGCCCGTCCAGGCCAAGCCGGCGGCCAAGAAAGCGGCTGCTCCGGCGGCTAAGAAGGCTGCACCGGCCGCAAAGAAGAAGTAGCCGCTCGCCCAACTCCCTCGGGGGCGGTTCGTGACAGCACCAAGCTGTACACGAACCGCTCCCAAAGTCCTACCTTTTCTTCCTCCACCGTCCCCGCCCGGTCCGCCGCCTCAAAGAAGTAGATAAACCGCGCCGCTGGCTTGGGTATGGCAGACGCGAAACACCGGTTCCGCACACTCGGCAGGATAAGTACCGACGCCAACAGCGTGGCGGCGGCGATTTTTCGTCCGATCCTGTTTTTCTTGTTCACGTCCTTTTGGACGACGGGAGGGCGGCTTGGTTAGCGGGCGCAAGATTGCGAATTGTTAAGGCGCTGGTGCGGCGAGAACCGATTGCTCACGCGCACAGAACGCTACGGCTCGCGCCGGGGTGGGTGATGCGCCGGAAAATGTAGCCCGAGCGCCCGGAGCACCTGCTCTTCGGTCGGCAGCCCCGAAACCACCACCTGGGCCCAATCCCGCGTAGGCCAGACGTAAAGCGCAGCCATTTCCCGCACTTGCTGGTAGCGCCGCCGCTCCTGCTCCTCGTTGCGATGCCGGTAATGCGTGTCGCGGTCCAGGCGGCGCGCATAACAGATGCTATCGGGCGTATCGACGTAAACCGTCAATGAATAAAGCGGCTGCAGCTCGGGGTACCACAGCGTCCACAAGCCCTCGACGACGACGTAGTCCCCCGGCGTCACGGTGCGCGTTTCCGGACTGCGGTCATGCGTGCCGTAGTCATAGACGGGCCGCTCAATGGTTTCGCCCGCAGCCAGCGAGCGCAACTGAGACACCATCAGCTCGCGCTCCAGGATGTCCGGGTGGTCGTAGTTCACCTTGTCCCGGTCGTCGTAGCTGATGCGGGAGGCGGCCGGGTAGTAGGCGTCCAGCGGCACGATCGGGGCACGCAGACGCTCCGCCAAGCGTTCCGCCAGATAGGTTTTGCCAGAACCGGACGCACCGGCCACGGCGATCATTTTGGGTTGAGCCACGGAATCTTATCTTATTGAGCAGTGGAAGCGGCAGCGGGCGGGGCCTTCATCTGCTCCATGAACCCGCGTGCCGCGGTGATCTGCTCGGGCGTCGCCACTTCTTCAAAGCCGCGCGCCACCCAGACCGCCGCCTCACCTCGCCAGACCAGCGTCGCCAAGCCGGACGCCGTCACCCGCATCGGCGAACCCACCGTGCCTGATTCATTGATCAAGCACATCATGTCGCCCGAGATGAAAGCCCGGAACTTCTCTTTTGGGGAAGGTACTTCGGTCACCGGTTCCATCTACATCTTGTAGCGGCCGAAGTCTTCGTCGTTCAAGCCTTCCAGCCACCGTTTCAGTTCGTCGTTGTTGACGCGATCACCACCCTGGGTGGTCAGCTTGGAATTCTTCAGCACGGCGTCTTCCACGTAGATCGGGCAGTCGGTGCGGAGGGCCAATGCCAGAGCGTCCGAAGGGCGCGAATCGACGCTGATGATCTCGCCGTCTTTTTCCAGCCAGATCAGCGCGTAGAAGGTCTCGTCCTTCAGCTCGCTCACCACCACCTTCTGCACCCGGGCTTCCAGACCCGACAGCAGCGTCTTGATCAAGTCATGCGTCATCGGACGCGCGGTGGACACTTTTTCAATCTCCAGCGCAATCGCGTTGGCTTCAAACGGCCCCACCCAAATCGGCAAAATCGTGTCGCCGCTCATGTCACGCAAGATCACGATCGGCATTTGCGTCACGGGATCCATCATGAGCGTCCGGATTTTCATTTCTACTTCCATTGGTCGGGCTCCTAAATTCCATTAGACCATTCCGGCGGCAATCCGCCACGCCAACACCACTTAGCGTCCGCCGTACCAGCCCCGGTCCCAGGGAAAGGCGAACGTGGGTTTGCCCGCATAGCGCGTCATCTTGAACTCCAGGCGCGAGCCGGCGCCGGGGTCGAGCCGCACCGTCATCGTGGGGCCGCTAAAGGTGATGGTCTGGCCATTGACGGTGACGCCGTCAAACCGGTGTTCACCATAGCCCCCGGCCTGCACCACCACCTCGCGCGCCTCAATCGGGTTGGTGTTCACTAGCGTCACCGTGGCCGAATCGGCACCCAGCTTCTCGACCAACGCGCCGACATCCTCCGGCAACCCTGCTCGGCGCTTCACCGGGTCGAAGTACCGGAACCGGCTGTGGAGCACCCAGATCCGGCCGCGCGAGAAATAGCCGCCCAGCGTGAGGTTGGTCAGGCCGTTGGTGGTGGCGGGGTTGAAATCGAGCAGGTAGTCCGCCAAGCGCGAATCAGCCGAGGTCTGGTCCGTCCGCAGCATCTCCATCTTGTCGCGAACGCGCGCAATATCGGCCTGCAGAGCCTTCTCCGGAAAGTCCGGCAGTTTGCCTTCGAGATACCCCAGCCACGGCGATGTGCGGTCCTGCTCGCTGTAGCCGTCGCGGCTCGCAGCGGGGATTTCGAACTTGGTGGCGATGGGGATGCGCTCCAGGTCCTTGCGGTCCATCGACCAGAAGTAGATTTCGGCCAGCCGGTCCTGGTGCAGCTTGTCGGTGTAGTTGTACCAGCTGGGCGGGCCGTTGTACTTGTAGCCGCGCGGGTCGCCATACATTTGCGGCAGCAGCGTCTTGCCGTTCTCCACCTTCTTTTGCGCATAGACCAGGTCCATCTGCTTGCGCAACACGCCCACAAACGCTTGATCACCACTCATCACCAGCGCATTGCTGAAGCCGGGCCAGTTGCCGTCGGTGAAGTAATTGCGGTGGGCGATCTTTTCCAGTTCGCCGTCAAAGATGGTGAAGTTCCAGCCGTAGGTGCCCTTCCACCATTGGCCGTTGTGCTCCCCACCCAGCTTGCCGTCCAGGCCGACGTTGCTGGGGATCATGCCGCCGGTCTCCCCGGCGCGCTGCTTCCAGGCCGACATGTACTCGACCACCCATTTGCGGTACTTTTCATCGCCCGTCAGCATGTAGGCGTTCATGCCGAGGATGGTGGCGGCGGGGTTCAGAAAGTTGTCGCCCGCGCTGTCGAGGTACTCGTCGCAATGGGCCAGCATCTTCTTGTAGTGGGACTCGAGATCGAGCATCTTGCCGCGCCCGGCGGGGTTGTGGAGCAGATGGAATGTTCCAGGCACGGGGTCGCCCACCCAGTCGTAGGTGGTCGCCTTGCGCAACATTGGCCCCTTGCTGCCGGTCCAGATGCTCTTCAGGATTTTGAGATTCGGGTCATAGTTCGGCGCTTCCGGATCTTCGCCCATGTACATCGCGGCGAAGCGCTTGGTGCGCTCCCGGTAAAGCTCATTGTTCGGATCGGACAATCCCATGAGGAGGAAGGCGCGCATGCCTTCGCCGGTGTGGAACCAATCGGACTGGGTGATGAACTCCTTCGAATAGGAGCCGTTCTTGGCGAGCTCCGTCAGCTTGGTGCGGATCTCGTTGTACTGCTTCCAGTGCCCTTCCTGCGCCTTCTGGTAGAGCCTCAGCACGCTATCGGACGCACCGAGCGAGTGGAGCAACGTCCAGTTCCAAAACGTCTCAATCGCATCATCCGGCCCATCGAGGGTCCCCCACCGCGGCGTGTGCAGCAGGTAGCCCTTCTCGTCGACATACTTGGCCGCAAACCGCTCCACCGCCTGCGAGTTGTAGCGCAGCAGATCTCGTTCGAGCAGCGCCCACGCCGGCGGCACCATGGGCTTGGTGATGTGGATGGTGACGTCCTGGCGGACGGTTTGTGCGGGCAGTAGGGCGGCGCAAAGGAGAGCGGCAACAAGAGATCGCGGTGACATGGCGATGCTTACGATATCAAGTTGACGCACGAGCTTGGAGGGGGACCCGAGGGGGCTAAGCACCCAACGTCCTCAGGCTAGCGGTATGCTCACACCAGAGGAGTTGCCGGGGCGTTGAAGCCGAAAGTTTATATTGAGACCACGATCTTTAGCTACCTGGCGGCTCGCCCCAGCAAACAGCCCATTACGGCCGCTCGACAACAGATCACCCGGCAATGGTGGGAAACGCAGCGGCATAAGTACACGCTCGTAGTTTCAGCACTCGTCGAAGCCGAATGTGAACGCGGAGATCCGCAAGTGGTGGCGCGTCGGCGCCAGTTGATGGACGACGTTTCGCTAGTCGCCGTAGATCAGCGGATACTAGAGATAGCTGGGTTGTTGATTGTGCCTGGGGCCATCCCTGCGAAGGCCGGCCCAGATGCGGTTCACATTGCGGCGGCCTCGATCGAGGAATGCGAGTTCCTGCTGACGTGGAACTTCAAGCACATTGCGAACGGCCACATTAGGCGCGAGGTAGAGAGGATTCTGGCGAAACATGGCTACTGCAAAACAACCATCTGCACCCCGGAAGAGCTTGTCTGAACATGCATCCTGGGACGACGAAGTCCTGCGGGAAGCATACGCCAACCGCGATGCCTACGCGGCAGAGCATGGGCACGACCTCGATCGCATCTATGCCGATCTCAAGAAGCGCGAAGCGGCTAGTATGCTTAAACGGATTGAGTCGCACGCTGTCTTGCCGGCCTAGCGCTGGACGCTACGCCAGAATCTCCCGCAGCACCGTCCCATGCACGTCCGTCAGCCGGAAGTCGCGGCCGCTGTAGCGGTGGGTGAGCTTGGTGTGGTCCAGACCCAGCTGATGCAGTAGCGTCGCATTGACGTCGTGCGGGTGGACCGGCTTATCCTGCGCGCGATACCCAAAATCGTCGGTTGCGCCGTACACCGTGCCGCCCTTGATGCCACCACCGGCCACCGCGATCGAATAGCCGTAGGAATTGTGATCCCGCCCATAATGCAGCCGCGTGCTGGAGCCGTTCTCGACCGCCGGCGTGCGGCCAAACTCAGTGCCCAGCACCACCAGCGTGTCGCGCAGCATGTCGCGCTCTTTCAGATCTTCGATGAGCGAGGCGACGGCCGGGTCCGTGCGGCCGCACAGACGTTTCAGCACCAGGATGTCTTCATGGTTGTCCCAAGGCTGCGAGTTGCCGTAATAGACCTGCACCATGCGCACGCCCCGCTCCACCAACCGGCGGGCCAGCAGGCAGCTGCGGCCGATCTCGCTGTCGCCATAGCGAGCAAGTGTTTCCGGCTTCTCCTTGCGGATGTCGAACGCTTCCGGAGCCTCGGTCTGCATACGGAACGCGGTCTCCATCGCTTCAATCGAGGCTTCGAGCTGCGAATCACCCGGGCGGGCGGCGGCGTGGTCCTGGTTGAGCTGCTTCAGCAGATCCAGCTGGCGGCGCTGGGCGGCAAGCGGTGCTTGCGCACGGATGTTCTGGATCAGCTTGTAAGGGTCGGTCTCCGTGTTCTTGAGGAACGTACCCTGGAACACGGCGGGCAGAAAGGCCGACGACCACAGTGGCGAGCCCACCACCGGCATGCCCGGACACAACACCACAAAGCCCGGCAGATCCCGGCTTTCTGAGCCCAGGCCGTACATCAGCCAGCTCCCCAGGCTCGGCCGGCCCGGTTGGATGGTGCCGGTGTTGAACATGAACAGCGATGGCTCATGATTCGGCACCTCCGTCCACATGGAGCGGATAACGCAGAAATCGTCGATCAGGCCGCCCACGCGGGGGAACAGTTCGGAGACCTCGACCCCGCTCTGGCCGCGCGGCGAAAACTTGAAGGGCGAAGCAAACAGATTGCCGGTGGACCGCTCCGTCTTGGGGGCGCCGCCGGGCATGGGCTGGCCGTTGAAGCGAGTGAGCTGCGGCTTGGGGTCAAACGTGTCGACGTGCGACATGCCGCCGTTCATCACCAGATAGATGATGCGCTTGGCCTTGGGAGCAAAGTGAGGCACCTTGGGCGCGAACGGATTGGTCTCCGCCTCCAGCATCCCGGCCAGCGCGCTCAAGCCGAAGCCCCCGGCGAGTCGAGATAGGGCCTCGCGCCGGGTCCAGCGCGGATGAACAACAGCTGGAATGGCGGGGTTAGTCGACATAGGCAAACTCATTGGAGCTCAGCAGCACCTGCGCATACTGCGCCCATCGATTGGCGCCGCCCTGGCGCAGAAACTCCTGGCCCAGCGTCTGTTCGCGCGCAGTCGGGTCACGTTGGAGCAGCAGGCGGTAAGCCGCCGCAATTCCCTTCTCCCGGCTCCGTTGCGAAATGCGCTTAGCGACCGCCGCCGCCCGACGGTGCACGGCATCGGAGTTCAAATAAAACAGCTTCTGCAAAGGAACATTGGTGACCACGCGCTGCTCGCACGTCACGGCCGCGGCGGGCAGGTCGAACAAGGACAAGGCTTCATCGGGTTGGAAGCGGCTGGTCTTGCCATAAAGCGTGCGGCGGCGAAGCTCAGCGGTCAACGGCGAAGATGCCCCGCCGACCGATCGATCCAGCTCGCCCGACACGGTCAACATCGCGTCACGGAGCGGTTCCGCTTCCAGGCGGCGACGGTTCTGGCGCCACAGCAGGCGGTTGTCCGGATCGACCGCATCAGCCGCTGGCGAGCTCACGGAGGCGCGCTGATACGCCTCCGACAGCACAATCTCGCGGATCAGGCTCTTCACCGAATACCGTTGCGCCACCAGGCGCCCGGCCAAATGCTCCAGCAGCTCCGGGATCGCGGGCCGGTCGCCCACACGGCCGAAGTTTGACGGCGTGCGGACCAGCCCTTGGCCGAACAACGCCATCCAAATCCGATTGGCCGCCACGCGCGCCGCCAGCGGATGGTGGGCCACCGCCTCCGCCAGTTGGAGCCGCCCGCTGCCTTGTTGAAGAGCAAGCGGCTGACCGCCCGACAGCACCAGCGGGAAGTGGCGCGGCACGACATCGCCCAGGGCCTCCGGATTGCCTCGCAAGTTCAGCCGCAGATCTTCGGGTTCAAATTCGGCCGCCCCGTGCAGAAACCCATATTGCGGCGGCAGGGCTTTTTTCAGGCCTTCAAAGCGGTGCGCCAGCTTTTCGTGCTCAGCCTTTTGCGGAGCGTCAAGAAACTGCGGCACCCACTCGCGCGGCAACTTCAGCGGAGCGGAAGCTTCACCAAAGGTGCGATTCCAGGCAACGAAGCGATCCCGTTCCAGGGACTTCGCCGCGATGTAGGCGCCGGGGTTGAAGTCTTCTTCTGAGCGATAGCCGCCGGGCAGCACGATCGTCTTGATCACCCGCGCCTCAGCCTTCTGGCCCGCTTCGACCAGCACCTTGTTTTCGGCGTCCAGCGCCTTCTTCTCGGCGAGAATCCCCATCAGCAGAGCCTGGAACGCCTCCGCCTCAGCGTTTGTCTTGCGGCCCTCGAACCAGGCCTTCAGGAAGGGGTGAAACTCTTCGGGCTTGTCGAGATACTTCTTCCAGCGCTCCACCAGCTTGGGCGGCAGATCCTTCGCCGTGGTGGGATCCAGGGTGGCCATCATGTAGCGGCTGATCAGCGGCGCGTAGCTTTCCGCCAGACGCGTGCCGTGGTCGTCGAGAAACTTGTTCAGCGCTTTCTCCGCTTCGTCCAGTTCCTTCTTGCGCCGCTTCCAGTCGGCCACTTCAGCCTCGGGCACCAGCGGGTACTCTTTGTAGGCGGAACTGGCAAAGACGCCGGCCAGGGCGTAGTAGTCTTTCTGCGAAATGGGGTCGTACTTGTGGTCGTGACAGCGCGCGCAGGCGACGGTAACGCCCAGCATTCCACGAGAGACCATGTCCACCCGATCATGCCGTTCATCGGCGCGCGATTGCGCGGGTTGGGCGATGCCGTAGTACCACGGCCCCAACCCCAGCAGACCAGTGGCGGGCAGCAGCGCGGGATCGTTCATCCGATCGCCCGCCAGCTGCGCCATCAGAAAGCGGTCGTACGGCAGATCCTGATTGAGCGCCGACACCACCCAATCGCGGTAACGCCACGCATTGGGATAAGGGATCACCGCCGTGCCCGAGAAATCATCTTCGCCATAGCGAGCCACATCCAGCCAGTGGCGCCCCCACTTTTCGCCAAAATGCGGCGAGGCGAGCAGGCGATCCGTCAGTGCCGCCAGCCAGTTGGCGCTCGGGTCTCGGGACGCTTCTTGAAACTCAGCCTCCGTCGGCGGCAAGCCCACCACATCGAAATAGAGCCGGCGGATCAATGTCCGGCGATCGGCCTGTCGATTGGCGCGGATGCCTTTGCTGGCTTGGGCCGCGGCCATCAGCGGGTCGATCGCCGCTTGGTTGGCCAAAGGCCGCAGGGGCTGGAAGGCCCAGTGAGTGGCTTCATCGCTCCACGGCGCGCCGCCGGCGATCCACTGCTCAATCACCCGCTGCTCAGCGTCGGTGAGTGGAGCACCCGGAGGCATCGCTTTGACGCCAGGGACGTTGCGCCGGATGGCCTGCATGATGCGGCTTCGAGAAGTGTCACCGGGGATCAACGCCGCTCCGGAAGGGCCGCCGCGCAGCATGGCTTCTCGTGAGTCAAGCCGCAAGCCGCCCACGGCGGTCTGTGCGTGACAAGTCCAGCAGCGGGTGGCCAACAGTTGACGAGCCCCGTCTCCCGAGGCCGCCTGGGCCGCGGCAGTCAGCACCGGAAGTAGACAGAAACCACGCATCATGCCTAACTGGGGAGCATATCAGAGCAGTCCCGGCAGGCGAACAGGTTGGGGCGAAGAAAGAGGGTTGCGAGCGCGATCACCACTCCACGCAGTTCCCCGCCGGGAACAGGTTTCAGGGCGCGGTGATGCGGCAAGGGGACCTGAGGCGACGACGCGAGCCGCGGCGGTTCGAACAAGGGCCGGTGCGAGCACGGGCGATCAGCACCCGGTGCGGCAAGAAGCAGGCGCTAAGCAGCGCGCTGCGGAATGGAGCCCATCCGGCCGCCTTCGCCCATCAGGGCGTTCATCAGGCGGCTCAGGTCGTCCAGGTGGCTTAGCGCCTGTTCCATCTGCAGGCCGACGGCCCACTTGCCGTTTTCGGCGCGCTGGCAGTAGCAGATCTCGCCCAGCATCAACTGGTCCTTCATGTCCAGACGGACAGCGGCGCCGGGGGCAACAGCCTCCTGCACCTCAACTCGCAGGCCACGCCCGGAAAAATCCAGGATCGTTCCTTCGAGCGTATGATTCTGGCCAGGTTTGTCACCCAGAAGGGTGAGCTGTACCGGCTGATTGGTTTGGTGGCGAGACTCGCGGCGGCGTTCCACGAGAAGCAGATCGGAGCGTCCGGAGCCAGCTTTAGCCGATTTCTAAATTTCCGGCTGATTTTCCGGAATTTTTATTACTTTAAACCCGCCAACAGCCATACCAGCAGGCCCGCGGAGGCCGCCACCAGCAAAATTTGCCGGAAAGCTGGCCGGAATTGGCTGATCTCGGGGGTCGATTTTGGTGGTTCGGGAGCCACGGTGGGGGGTGCGATTTTAGGCACTTCGGCCTTGGCTTCCACAGGTGGTTCCATGCGGGTGCGGATGCGCGAGGGCAGCCCTTTTAGCCTGCGGGCCAGTTCGCGCCGCCCACCTTTATTGGCAATAAAAATGGTCGCCGCGCCCGCGCCGGAAGTCGATTTCAGCAAGCGTTCCCGGGTCGCCACTGGGACCTCGTCCATGGAACGAAATACTTCCGTCCGGCCACCCTCCGCCACAAAAATCGTGGACGACCGCACTGTGTAGGACCTCCGGGAATTGCTCATTGTTGTTTTTGCTTTTGTACCCTGTGCACGCTAGTGTTTCTGGCCAACCTTCACTTCCGGGCTGGTGCGGATCGCCACGGGCGCCAATTCCCGGCCCACTTCAAACCGGTTGATTCCGCCCGCCTGTTCCAGCACCACATCGATAAAGCCCAGGGCCGCCCGCGATAGCGATTTGTCTTTGCGGTAGATCAGGCCCAGGTGGCGCAGAATCGGGTCTGGTGCCAGTGGCAACGAAACGAGCTTGCCGGAATAAACCTCTTCGGCACTATGCGAGCCCGCCAAGAAGCTCAGCCCCAAGCCGGCCATGACAAAGCGCTTGATCATTTCGGTGGAATCGAGTTCCATCGAAACCTGGATTTCGTCTTCCACCGGCTCCAGCCATGCATTCAGCTTCGCCCGCGTGGTGCCCGATTTGGGCAACAGCAGCGGAAAGCCCCGCATGTCCTGGGCGGTGACCGCTCGCAGCCGGGCCACGGGGTGGTTGGGCGGGGCAATCAGGCGAATCTCATCGGAGTGCACCTTCACCACCTGCAACCGCTTCTCTTCCACCGGCAACTGCGTAATGCCAAAGTCCGCCAGATTGTCCTGAACCGCCTCCACCACTTTGGAGCCGTAGCTGCGGTCGACATGCAGCTGGACGTTGGGGTACAGCGCCGTATACTTCGAGAACACTTCCGGCAACACGTAGATGCAGGTGGCTTCGTTGGCCGCAATCACCAGTTCCCCGCGCGGCACGCGTTCCAGTTCGTTAATGGAATCCTGGGCGCGGCGGCGGAGGTCGAGAATCTGTTCGGCGAACTCGGCAAAAATCTTGCCCGCGGTGGTGAGGGAAATCTTCGTCCCCAGGCGCTCAAATAAGCTGGTATTGAGTTCCTGTTCCAACTGCCGGATCTGGGCACTGATGGCGGGCTGGGTGCGGAAACACGTCTGAGCCGCCTTCGAAAAACTCTTCAGACGAACAATCTCCAGGAACGTATGTAGCTGGTCAAGGTCCATAATGTTAGTACTGCCGAACGCCCGCCCAAACCCTAAACACTCGCCGGGACACCGTCCTGCTGGAACAGCCAAAGTATACCATCGGCGGAGCTTTGTCACTCTTTTAGCCGCCGGCCTGATTATTGGTGCCACCTGTGTGGCCGCCACCCCGGACCAGGTGCTGGTGGTGGAGAACCAGAATTCTGCCCGTTCGCGTCAAATTTCAGAGTATTACGTGCGTCAGCGGTCCGTGCCCCTGGCCAACCTCTGCCGCATCCAGGCGTCCACCCAGGAAGTGATCAGCCGCGAAGAGTATGTCCGCACCGTGGATGCCGCCGTGGCCCAATGCCTGAAGAGCGGCGGGATGGTGGAGCGGATCCACTACATCGTGCTCACCCAAGGGGTCCCGCTGCGGATCCGGGCCACGGTGAAGGGCGGCACGATGGAGTCCGATGCGGCAAGCGTCGATTCCGAGCTGGTGATGCTCTACGCCCGTCTGCATGGCGTGCCCAGCGTCGTGGCGGGGCCGGCCGCCAACCCCTACTACCGCCAGCAGACGCAACCCTTCGCCCACCCGCAAGTTCCAATGTATCTGGTGACCCGCCTTGCGGCCTACACGGTGGATCAGGTGAAACGGATGATCGACCATTCCGTCGAGGCCGGCCGCGATAGCCAGTGGCGGCGGCGCGGCAAGGTGGCGCTTGATCTCAGCTTCAACGACGATGCCCCGGGCAACTCCTGGCTGCGGAACGCCATGCTGAAGCTGAACGAAGGCCAGGTGATCTTTGACGCCTCGCCCAAGGTGCTCACCGGCCTGCCGGAGATCATCGCCTATGCTGGCTGGGGGTCCAATGACAAGGCCCGCAAGCAGCGCTTTCTGGGCCTGAAATGGCTGCCGGGGTCGATCGCCACCGAGTTTGTCTCCACCAATGCCCGCACGTTTCTGCCACCGCCCGAAGACTGGACGTTGGGGGATTGGAAGACAAAAGAGAGCTGGTTCGCCGGGTCGCCCCAATCGCTGACTGCCGACTATCTGGCCGAAGGCGCGACGGCAGCCACCGGTCATGTGGATGAGCCTTACCTCGAAGCCACACCCCACCCGGATGAACTGCTGCCCGCTTACGTCAAGCAAGGCCGCACTCTGGCGGAAGCGTTTTATCTGTCCATCCCCTTCGTCAGCTGGATGAACATCTGCGCCGGTGATCCGCTGATGAAACTGGCGCGCTAGCGCATCTTCTTCAGGATCTTGGTATCCGCCGAGATGGTGAACAGCGAATCATCGAGGCCCCGGTTGATCTCGACGCTTTCCGAAAACAGCTCGAACAGCTTTTCGCCGTTGCGGGTCCGCTCTGTCGTGTAAGGCCACATTACGCCGCCGCCCACGTCGCGGTACTTGGCGAAGATGGTCACTTCCTCGATCCGGTCGCCCTGGGTCCGCCGCACCATCTTCTGCTTCAGGGGCAGCTTGGTGGACTGGTGAAAATAAACCGTCACCATCTTGTTGTCGGCATCGGTGATGTCGACAATCTCTACCGGAGCGTTATCGTCCACGCCCGTGCCCTGGCTCTCAATGATCAAGCCGCGTTCGCCCAGCCGCATCCGGAGGATGTAGAGAATGCCGCGCATCTGCGTCTCGCGGAACCGCTCCACTTCGGCCTCCGCAATCGGTCGAGCGCCCCGGTAGCCCACGTCCCAACCCTTGCCGTCTTCCAAAAACACCACCGCCGTGTCTTGATCTTTCCCCAGCGCCTGACGCACGCGCAGGCCAAAGAAACCGGGCGGCGGCGGCTCCGGGCGGGTGAGGTAGCGGGTGTAGATCTTGGTGCGCGAAAGGCCGGAAAGCCGCTCCCGGTAGAAGGAGTAGGCGCGACCGGTCTCCACCCGATCCCGCATGGCCAGAAAGCGATCACCACCCAACGCCGCCAGCGCCTCCTTCACCACCCGTTCGCCGCGCTGTGCCTTGGTCTCGGCACCCTGCCCACGCAAGGCGGCCGGCAGCGCGAGCATGGGCAGGGTCAACAACCCGCGGCGCGACAGTGAGAAGGAGCTCATCGAAGCAATAGACTGCTGCGGACCGCTCATGGTTTCGCCGCCAGCTGCTCGGGCTTCAGGCCAGTGTTGAACTTGGCTTCCACCAGCTTGGTCTCGACCATCTTGTTGGTCCCCTGCCAGATCTCGGTCGAAGAAGGCACCTTGACGCCGTCCACTTCCTGGAAGCTCAAATAGCGTTCCTCCACTTCGGTCGGCGGGCCGCCCATGGCCACTTGACCAGAAATCTGCTTCACGGGCACACCGGTCGCTTCATCCACCACCAGCTTGGTGGAATTGCCGCGGCCGTCGCTGATCTCGAGTACGCCCGCCGCTAGATAGTTCGCGGTGATGCCCGGACGCTCCCGGAGCAGGTAGAGCAGCTGCCGGAAGCCTTCCCCCTGGGCCTGCTGCAGCATCGGCCCTTGCAACGGCAGTTCGCCCTGCGGATGCTTCAGCCACCCGCCGGACTGGCCATCCCAAAAGCTGACCACTTTGCCGAACGGGAGCACGTTCTCCTGCCGCATGCCGCCCCAGGCCAACCGCTGCGTGGTCTGCTTGGCCCCGGTCATGCCACCGCCCTGCAGCAGCTTCACCTCCAGCACGATGGTGGAATCACTGATCGCCGCTAGCTTTGCGCCACCCATCGCCGTGCGCACCTTGTTGAGCAGCGCCGCGCCTTTGTTGAGCGAGGCGGCATCGGCCGCGGCCGCTGGCTTCTTCGGTTCGGGGATCTTCAAGTCGATCTCGGTGATCGGCAGCTTCAGGTCCGACAGCGGCTCCTTGAAGTCCGCCGGCTTGCCCGTGACGACGTAGGTGAAGTTCTCGGGCTTCAAGTACTGCTTGGCCACCCGGTGGACATCAGCGGGCGTCACCGCTTCGACGGCCTTCTGGTACTGGAAGATGAAGTCCTTCGGATAACCGTAGTATTCGTAGGTCATCAGCCGGCCCAGCGTCTTGGACGGGCTGTCGAAGCTGAAGACGAACGTGTTCAGGATCTTGTCCTTGGCGCTCTGCAACTCCTCCGCCGTGGGCGGCGCGGCCAGAAACTTCGTGATCTCCGCCTGGATGGTGCGGATGGCCGGGACTGTGTTTTCGCTCTTGGTCCCAGCTGAAATAGAAAACAGCCCCGGGTGGTCAAACTGTGCGCCCCAATCGGCGCCCACTTGATAGGCATAGCCTTTGTTGACGCGGATCGCTTTGCCCAAGCGGCTGGTGAAGGGGCTACCGCCCAGCACGGCACCCATCAGGTCGAGTGCGGGAAAGTCCTTGTCGCGGATGACGCCGCCCAGGTGGCCAATGCGGAAGTTGGTCTGGTTGACGTCTTCCTTGACCGCCAGAAAGACCCCGGGCTTGGGTGCCATTTCGACCTTGGGAAACTCGGGCACCGGCGGCTGGTTGGACGTCCAATCGCCGAACATCTTCTCGATCTTGGCCCGCATCTCCGGCAGCTGGAAATCGCCATAGACCGCGAGCATGGTGTTCTTCGGGAAGAAGTAGCGCTGGTGGAAGGCCACCAAGTCTGCGCGCGAGATACGGTCGATCGTCTCGTACTCGATGTTCCAGCCGTAGGGCGTATTGCGGCCATAGAGGATGTTGCTAAACTCGCGGCCCGTAATACCGGCGGCATCATCGTTGCGGCGCGCAATGCCGGACTTCTCCTGGGTCTTGGCGAGGTCGAGCTTATCCTGGCGGAACTCCGGGTTCAGCATCACGTCCTTGAACACCGCCAGCACTTCGTCCGTGTTCTCTTTCAGCGCATTGAAGCTCACCCGGCCGCTGGTTTCGCCAATGCCGGTTTCGACGCTCGCCGCAATGTTTTCGAGCTGCTCATTCAACTGATCCCCGGTGCGCATCCGCGTCCCGCCGCTGCGCATCACGGTGCCCACCATATCCGCCAGCCCAGCCTTGTTTTGCGGGTCAAACAGATTGCCGGTCTTCACCAGCGCAAAGCCGGAGACCACCGGCAGCGAATGGCTTTCGAGCAGATAAACGCGCAGCCCGTTCGGCAGTGTGAACTGCGTCACTTCCGGAATTTTCACCGGCTTCAGCGGCGCAAACTTCAGCGTCTTCACCGACGGCGTGGCCGCGGCCGCAGCAGGCTTAGCTGGAGCGGCCGCTGGAGCCTGTGCCCACAAGGACGCGCCAGCCAACAGCAGCATCGACAGCATTCGGTTACTCATTGGTCTTGGCCTCCTGCTTGGGCTTCACGTGGTAGGCCACGGTCTTGGTGCGGTCGTTGAAATACTCTTTGGCCACGCGCTGCACATCGGCGGCGGTGACCTTCTCCACTTCCTCGACACCCTTGAACAACATGCGCCAGTCGCCAAAGGTCGAATAGAAGGTGGCCAGCTGTTCAGCCATGCCGTTGTTCGAATCCAGTTGCCGGATCAGGCCGGCGCGGACCTTCGTCTTCACCCGTTTCAGCGTCGTCTCATCCACGGGCTTTGCCTTCAACTGCTCAATGATTTCGTAGATCGACTTCTCCAGCACGTCCATGCTCTCGCCCGCGTTCGGCAGCGCATAGAACAAGTAGAGATTCGGATACTTCGCCCCGGGAAAGCTGCCCGCGGTGGCGGCACCGAGGGCGATCTTTTTCTTCTCCACCAGCTCCTTGTACATCAGTCCCGTGCGGCCGCCCGCAACGATGCCGTCGATCACGTCGAACACCACGTCGTCAGGATGCGTGGCGGCGGGACGCTTGTAGCCGATCAACAGCATCGGCTGCGCGGCGGATTCGATCACGACGCGACGCTCGCCATTCTGCGGCGGCTCGACGCTGACCACCGGTGGCGGCATCGGCGCGGCGGGCATGGGGCCGAAGAACTTTTCGGCCAACCGGCGGCACTCCTGCGGATCGACATCACCGGCAATCGAGATCACCATGTTGCCGGGCACATAGTACTTCTCGCGGAACTTCTGCGCATCGGTGGCCCGGAAGTTTTCAATGTCGGAAGCCAGGCCCGCGGGCGACACCTTGTAGGGATGCCCCTGGAAGGCCGCGCCCAGCAGCGCATCGAGCAGTTCGCCTTGCGGGCTCGATTCACTGCGCATCCGCTTCTCTTCGCGCACCACGTCGCGCTCCTTGTAGAACTCCCGGAACACGGGGTGGCGGAAGCGGTCGGCCTCCATCAGGAACCACAGCTCCAGGCGATTCGACGGATAGCTGACGAAGTACTGCGTCGAATCAACGCCCGTCGAAGCATTCAAGCCCACCGCGCCGTTGTCTTCCATCAGCCGCGTGTAGAGCTCACTGTCGACATGTGCGTCGGCGGAAGCGATGGCGTCCTTCAGCTTGCGCTCCAGCGGCAGGTTCTTGGAACCGATCGACTCAGTACCTTTGAACGCCATGTGCTCGAACATGTGGGCGATGCCGGTGGAGCCACTGGGGTCATCCACCGAACCCGCGTTCACCCGCGTGTAGAAGCTGACCACGGG
>JAPKYZ010000102.1 GCA_026394055.1 Acidobacteriota bacterium | reverse complement strand
TGGCGATGGGCCTGTCCGGTTTGCAGTTTGTGATGGCGGCCAGCATGAACCAGGGTGCGGCCGGGTCCTTCTGGAAGCTGGTAGGCAACACGGCGGTGCCGCGGACGACGGTGAATAACTTCCCGCCCGCCTCCACCACGGGTCCGCACTTTATGGCGGCGACGCCGGGTGGCGAACAGATCATCGCGTTAACCACGAACACCAACGGCACGGCCTATCTTTACGACGCGCTGGCGGATTCGTTCGTCAACACGCGGCAGGTGTGGAATCAGGCGCCGCAGAGCTACTATGCTCCGCTGGCGGCGGCCCCCAGCAGCAATTACTTTCTCGCCGGTGGCATGATTTTGAGCTCCGCGCTTTCACCCGTTGGCGGCGCCGAGCGTCCCAGCACCACCACCACCACCCCGGGCCAGCCGGGCCAGCCGCCGCAGCAGAACACAGTCAGCGCCGGGCTCCGCAATGTGGCCGCGGCGGTGGCGCTGAGCGAGAACACGTTTATCCGCATGACCACTCCGGTCCGGCAGAACATCACGGTGGCGACGCGCGACGAAGCCCGGACGACGCTGGAACGCGTGGACGTCCGGACGCAGTCGGAACAGGTGGCGGCCATCATTCCCGAGAATCCGGCGAACAATGTCTTCGGCGCCAACCGCTCGAACATCCCGTCGCGCCAACTGCTGGTGGACAGCGCCGGGACGGCCTATGTCGTGACACTTTCCGGCCTGGTGGTAACGCCGCTGACGCAGACCAACAGCTCAACGCAGCCACGCATTCCGCTGGCCGCCCGGGGCGTGGTGAACTCGGTGGACGGCACGCAGACGTTCCGCCCCGGCTCTTTCATCACCGTCAGTGGCGCCAATCTGGCCGCCGCGTCGACGGCCGACACGTTGCCGCTGCCGACAGTGCTGGGCGGCTCCTGCATCGTATTGAACGACGTCGCCCTGCCCTTGCTCCAGACCGCTCCGGGTCAGATTTCAGCCCAGATCCCCACCGACGTCCGGCCGGGGCTGAATGTGCTGCAAGTGCGGTCTCTGGCTAACGCCCAGCAGAGCGAGCCGATTGTCGTGACGGTACAACGTCCGTAGCCAGGCCGGCTGCGGATAGGGTTGATGTAACCGGGATCATTTTTTTGAGCAAGTGCACCCTCCGGTCCCCACGACGCCCAACTTCTCGCTTGACACTCAGATAGAACCGCCCTATTCTGCTCCCAGCGGCCGACTGACGGCCCCTGCTACAGGAGTAAGTAGATGAGATCTGGATTTCTGAAGTTAGCCTGCTTGGTACTCAGTGCCATCGCGGTCCTCAGGTTGTCGTCCAACTGGTGGGATTCCCGGAATGTGCAGGCGGCCCATCGGCAAGTGGCCTTTAGCGCCCGTTCGGTGATCATCGAGTTCCCAGGAACACCACGCGAGGTGAAGCACGCCGAGCGCATGCTAACGGTCCTCAGTGATGGCACCGAAGAGGTGGTGCAGAGCCTGAAGGGCCGCCCACTCACCGATACGACCCGCCGCGTCACGACACCCGATGGCCGGACCAGTGTCGAGGTTTCGCCGCTGCTGGCCAAGGTGAGTTGGTGGGAGGACTCTTTCGCCAAAGCGAGTGGGAGCAAGCTCCGCGACGAGAAACGCCAGCATGAATGCGCGGTGCCACGGCGAGGTCAACGGATCACGGCGCGCGCCGAGTTTCTGGGCTATCCGGCGGTGCGCGTGGAGGAACCCCGGAAGCCACTGAATCAGTATCAGATCGAGACGGTGCAATGGCTGATCCCCACGCTTGATTGTTTCCAGGCGGAGATCTCCAGCAAGACCTATGATGCGTCCGGTAACATGACTGGCGAAATGCTGACCCGCGCGGTGGAGATTCGCGCTGGAGAAAGCCAAGCCAGCATTGCACCGGCTCTGGATAGCCACCGTGAAGTGAGACCGTCCGTTCTGCAAGCAACGTATGAGAAGTTTCTCGGCGTGGAGCCGTGCTTGAACTGTGGATTGCGCCGTGAAAACGCCGATCAGCAATACGAGAAACGCCAGGCGCGGCCATAGGTGCTTGCGGACAAGATGACTCTTCTCTCGGTCCGGGATCTCTATGCGGAGTCGCGGGTGGGGCGTTGGGCGGGCCCTCAGAGTTGGGACTATTTCTGGTTGGCGGCCTACCTGTTCGCCGTCTCCTTGGTGGTCTCGCGCACGATGCTGCTGGCCAATCTACTGGCCGTGTTCGTCGGAGTTGCAGTGTGTGGCACGGGCTTCGCGGCCAGCGTTTCACTATGGGCAGTCTGCATTGTCCTGACTTTGCGCTTTCCCTGGACGCTGGGCGTAGCGGGCGCGGTCCTGTGGCTGCTGATCATCGCCGTGTCGGTGCAGCGGTCCCGCAAGGAGCGGCTTTCACTGCCCACTGTCCCGCCCAACACGGCCACACCCGACACGGGCCCCCCTGCCTGACCGGCAAGGCTGCTAAAATCAAGGGAGAGTTGCTTCCTCGAAAGCTCCCCCTACCCTGTGAAAGTCGGTTTTGTTAGTCTCGGCTGCCCCAAGAATCTCGTCGACTCCGAAGTGATGATGGGCGAACTCGTGGCGCGTGGTCATGAGCTGACCTCCCAGCCCGCGGACGCCGACGTCCTGGTGGTGAACACGTGCAGCTTCATCGACCCAGCCAAGCAGGAAAGCGTCGACACCATCCTCGAGATGGCCGAGTACAAGAAGACCGGCCGCGCGCAGAAGCTGATTGTCGCCGGCTGCCTGGTGGAACGCTACCGCGGCGAGATCCAGAAAGACATGCCGGAAGTGGACGCGCTGATCGGCACCAACGAACTGGACCGCATCGTCCCCTTGGTGGAAGGTTTCTCCCACGCAGGCAGCGGAGCGCCCGAGCCGTATCTCTATCACGACCTGACGCCGCGCGTGCTCTCCACGCCCCGGCATCACGCCTACATCAAGATCGCCGAAGGCTGCGACCATCCCTGCACCTTCTGCGTGATCCCGCAATACCGCGGCGCGCTGCGTTCCCGCCGGTTTGAGAGCGTCATTGCTGAGGCGACGCGCTTGTTCGGGCAAGGCATTCGTGAACTAAACCTGATTGGCCAGGACACGACGAGCTACGGTGAAGACTTGGGCCTGCGCGATGGCTTGGCGTCGTTGCTGGAACGGCTGGCCCACATCGAAACGCCCCAGCCCAAGTGGGTGCGCTTCCTCTACGCCTACCCCAACCGCGTCACCGATAAGTTGCTCGAGACAATTGCGGCCCATCAAGCGCTGGTGAAGTACATCGACATGCCGCTGCAGCATGCTTCGCGCGACGTGCTCAAACGCATGAAGCGAGGCTCGCATGGCGATGCGTTTTTGAAGCTGCTCGAACGGGTGCGCAAGACGATTCCCGAGGTCTCCATCCGGACCAGCTTCATCGTCGGCTTCCCCGGTGAGACGGACGCCGATTTCGAGGAGCTTTGCCAGTTTGTCGAAGCGGCGAAACTGGACCGGCTGGGCGTCTTTAAGTACTCCGACGAAGATACGTCCAAGAGCTATGAGCTTGACGGCAAGGTGGATGGCCGCACAATCGAGAACCGCCGCCGCAAGCTGATGGCGATCCAACGGCGCATCTCGGCCAAGCGCAACAAGGCGCTGGTGGGCCGTGAGTTCACGGTGCTGGTGGAAGGCCCGTCGCCCGAAACGGAACTGCTGTGGGAAGCGCGCATGCAGGGCCAGGCACCGGAAATCGACGGTGTCGTCTACATCAACGATTTTGGCGATTCAACCCCAGAGCCCGGACAGTTCCGCCAACTGCGCGTCACCGAAGCGCGCGACTACGACCTGATCGGCGAGCTGATCGATCAAGGCGAACCCGCTCCAGTGTTGCCCACGCCGCTGTTCCAGATTCTGCCATCGCGGGCCTCCGCGCTGCCGCACCGGTAAGCGGTATTCTCTTGTTCGTGAGGAGTCCGGAATTGAAAGCCAAGTGCCCCATTTGCCGCCGTGCGGTCCCAGCGGGCGAACCCGACTTTCCGTTTTGCAGCCCGCGCTGCCGGGAAGTGGATTTGGGCAAGTGGGCGACTGAGGAGTACCGCATACCCGGCGAGCCCGTGTATCTGCCGGAAATGGGTCGAGCGGGCCAGGACGACGGCGAGTGAAGAGCCGGCTGGCCTTCTGGATCGCCACCGCCGGCGGAGCCGGCCTAGTTCCCAAAGGCCCCGGTACGGCGGGGTCGCTGGTGGCGGTGGCGGCGTGCGCCGTGGGCGTGCCGGCCTTACCGGCGGCGGTGGTGATGCTGTGGCCCAGCGTCTGGGCATCGGAGACGGTGGCGCGAGAGCGCAACCTGAAGGACCCGCAGCTCGTCGTCATTGACGAAGTGGTAGGCCAGTGGATCGCCCTGGCGGCGGCTCCGTTCGGGTGGAAGCATGCGCTGGCCGCCTTCGCGCTGTTCCGGCTGTTCGACATTACTAAGCCGGGACCGGTGCGATGGCTGGAGAAGCTGCCTGGCGGTTGGGGCATTGTGATGGATGATGTAGGTGCCGGGATTTTGGCGGCGCTGGTGCTGCTGGCGGCACGGTCTTTCGGCTTGTACTAGTGGTTGAATTGATAATAGGTTGCGGAAACAGATGAACGACGAACGTCCAGAAATTGATGGGGTCACCCCGCAGGCGGCCATCCCCGGTGGAGAATTCCGCATCAAAGGCCGCCATTTCCAACGTGATCAGCGGCCCGGCGTCTTGATTGGTGACGTAACGGCGCCCGTGGTGATTGGTTCGGATTCGCTGGTGATTGCGCGGGTGCCGGAAGGCGCCTCGGTGGGTGAGCTGGTGGTCTCCGACGGCCAACAGCCCAGCGATGTGTGGAACTGCGAAATCGGCATTCAGATTGCCGAAGGCCTGCACCCCGTGGCCAGCCCGGCAGTGGACCGCTTGGGTGCCATCTACAGCACCTTCTCCGGCGCCCGCGGGCAGAAGGTCCCGGTGGCGGTTTATAAGATCGACCTGAACTACAACGCCCGTCCGTTTGTCACCGAGATGATGAATGCCACCGGCTTGGCGTTTGGCCCGGACGGTATGCTCTACGTCTCCAGCCGTCACGATGGCATCGTCTATCAGGTGTCGAGCGAAGGCAATCTTTCGGTCTACGTCGAGGGCATGGGCGTCGCCACCGGCATGGCCTTTGACAAAGACGGCAACCTGTTTGTGGGCGACCGCAGCGGGACCATCTTCAAGATCGCGCCCAACCGCCAGATCTTTGTCTTCGCCACCATGGAGCCCTCCATCGCCGCCTATCACTTGGCCATCGGCCCGGACGGCGACCTGTTTGTCACCGGACCCACCACCTCCAGCTTCGACGCCGTCTACCGCATCAACCGGGAAGGCGAGGTTTCCGTCTTCTATCGTGGCCTGGGCCGTCCGCAGGGTTTGGCGTTTGACGAAAACGGCAACCTCTACGTCGCCGCCTCCACCAGCGGGCGCCGCGGTGTGGTTCGCATTGAGCCCCAAGGCCGCGCCGACCTCTACCTGTCCGGCCCCGGCATTGTGGGCCTGGCCTTTACGCCATCGAAGGCGATGGTGGTAACCACCAACAACGCGCTCTACCGCGTCGACGTGGGCATTCGCGGCCTGATCTCCCACTCCTAATCGCACCCTGACCGGATTGAGTGCCCGTTTGCCAGCCCCATGCGTGAGCTTGGGGCTTTTTCCGGTAAAGCGAAGAAGCCCCAAGCTCATGCATGGGGCTGATGCTGGGTCCGGCACCGTGGGGGACATCATCGGCCATCCGCACCGGCCCCGGCATTTCGCGCGACGCTGGCATTTCGCGCGACACTGGCTTAAGTGAACGCCATCATTGTGGCCGTGGGCAGCGAGATGTTGACCCCAACGCGGCTGGACACCAACTCGCTTTTTTTGACGCAGGAACTGAACGGGCTCGGCATTGAGGTGGTGGAGAAATGCGTCGCCGGTGACGACCGCGCTCGCCTGACCACCGCCATCGAACGCGCCCTGGCCAACGCCCGTCTGGTGATTGTCACCGGCGGCCTGGGGCCGACTGAAGATGACGTGACGCGCGATGCCGTCGCCGCCGCGCTGGGCCTCACGCAGTATGCCGATACCGACGTGCTCGCCTGGATCGCCAGCTTGTTTGCCCGCATCGGCCGCACGATGGCCGACAACAACAAGCGCCAGGGCATGATCTTGCAAGGCGCGGAGATCCTCTACAACCAACGCGGCACCGCCCCGGGGCAGTTTATTCAGACCGCCAACAACGTCGTGCTGCTGCTGCCCGGACCGCCGCGCGAGCTGAAGCCCATGTTCTCCGAAGGGGCGCTACCGAAGCTCCGCGCACTGCTGCCGCCGATGTCGATTGCCACGCGCTGGTTCCGGGTGGCCGGGATGGGTGAGAGTGACCTTGATTCGTTGATCGCCCCGGTCTACACCAAGTACGAAAATCCGGTCACCACGATCCTGGCCAAGCCGGGCGATGTCGAGATCCACTTGCGCGCCCGGGCGGTGGAACAGGCTGAGGCCGAGCGGCTCTGCACAGAAGTGGCCGATCAGATTCTGCCGCTGCTGGGTGAACGCGTCTACTCGGACGACGGCGCGCCACTGGAGATGGCGGTGGGGCGGCGGCTGCTGGCCCGGGGCGAGACCGTGGCGGTCGCCGAGAGCTGCACCGGCGGCCTGCTGGGCGGGCGGTTCACGGATGCGGCCGGAAGCTCCACGTGGTTCCGCGGGGGCTACATCGTCTACACCGTCCCGTTAAAGGAAGCTCTCCTCGGCGGCCCGCTGCCGGATACGGCCGTCAGCGAAGCTACGGCCCAAGCCTTAGCCGCTGCCGCGCGCGATCGTGCCGGCGCCACCTGGGGCGTCTCCGTCACCGGCTTCGCCGGGCCTGATGGTGACGACGTCGGCAGCGTTTGGATTGGCATCGCCGGCCCGCATGGAGTGTTCGCCAAGCAGTTGAAATGGATTGGCGACCGCAGCCGCATCCGCGCGTTGGCCGCGACGACCGCGCTCAACTTACTGCGGTTGCAGTTGCAGTGACGGACAGTTGGCGGACCAGTGAGACTGGAACAGTGCCGCCCGGCAGGCTGCGGGAGAAGGCCGGAAACCGCTTGCTAACGCGCGCCGCTTAAAACACCCCGCATACTTATCTCCAACACCTGACATCGCGGACAATTCGCAACAGGATTCACACTTTCTCGTGATAGCCTAAACATACAGTCCCCGCATGCTCACGTGGCCATACGTATCTGTTCTACTTTTCGTTTTGGCTTCTATCTCGATAGGACGCCTCTTTTATCTACCGAAGTT
Source organism: Acidobacteriota bacterium (assembly GCA_026394055.1). Lineage (GTDB taxonomy): Bacteria > Acidobacteriota > Terriglobia > Bryobacterales > Bryobacteraceae > JAPKYZ01. Next base: position 24,817 of record JAPKYZ010000102.1, on the reverse strand, counting down.
GGATTCAGAGCCGCTCTGGCACGCGACACTCTGCCTTAACTTTCTAGCCGGCTCTGGGGTTCTCGGCACTCTGGTTTATTTGTTGGCACATGTGGGGGCGGCCCGGAAGGGCGTATTTATCGCCATCGCCGCGTGTAGTGCGCTGGTCTGGATCGTGCGGCCCATCCGGCGCCATGCTGGAACATACATCCCCGCCTCAGCCATCATTCCGGTGGTCGCCAGTAGCTTATTTGCCGGCCTCTACTTGGTCTATGCCACGGGCCCCGAATACAGCCCCGATGCGATGGACTATCATCTGGTCTTTGTTGACCTCTACAAGCGGTCCCATGGTCTCGTTCCGGTGCGCGACACGTACCAGGCGGGATTCCCTCCATTGATGGAGATGGCGTTTTTGTATGTTTATGCGATCAGCTCTGATTACCGGTCGTGCGCCCTGGTTCATCTCTGCTTCCTGTTTGCGCTGTCCGGCGTATTCCTTCTGGTTGGAAAGATGCTCGGCTCCCGGCAGATTGGGCCGTCCCCTATTGCTTTTTCGCCCTCTCTCCGATTGTCGGTATCGACGCGGTGACGGCGTATAACGATATTGCCCTGGTGGCTTATCTTGGAGCCGCTTGCTGGTATCTGTGGGAAGGCTTGCGCACGGATAGCCCCTGGAGCTTTGCCCTCAGCGGGTTGCTGGCTGGGTTTGCGTTTTCGGTGAAGTATACGGGAATGATTGCCGTCGTGGCCGTGTTGCTGGCGATCGCACACAAGTATGCCCTTCGCCGCTCGGCGTTACGTCCCATGGCCTACGCGCTTGGCGCCTTCCTGATCCCTTGCACTCCATGGATTGTGACAAATTGGCTGACCTTTGGTAATCCGGCCTTTCCATTCTTCAACAGCCTATTCCCTAACCCATTTATCCATCAGCGTTGGGAGAAAGAATACATGGCCAGCATGAGATCGTTCAACGAGGTCAACTGGGCCAGCATACCGATGGAACTGACCATGCGGGGTCACAAACTCTCCGGGTTGATTGGTCCGCTATTTCTGTTGACTCCGTTTGCCCTCTGGTCCGTGGTCCGTACCCGGGCGGGCCGTTATCTGGGAATCTGGCTGGCCATCTGTCTGGCCGTGTACAGCGCCAACATCGGAGCCAGACTGTTCATCCCTTCGCTCTTTTTCGTTTCTCTTCTCTTGGCCGCCGTGTTTCGCTCGACGCCCGTGGCGCTGGTGCTGGTGATGGGGCACGCATTCCTGTCGTGGCCGGCCAATATGAGCTTGTACTGCGATCCCTGGGCCTACCGGATTGACCCGGTCAAGGCGGTAAGGGCCGTTGTCTACCCGAGCGGCCAGGATTATCTGCGCGCCCAGTCTGGCTTTCGCACAGCCTCTTTCGTTGAGGCTCATACGCCGCCAAACGCTGTGGTCTTCAGCCTGACGGGGATTGATCGAGCCTATACAACCCGGCGAGTGGTGATGTACCGGCAGTCCGCCAAAGCCGAAGTACTGGAGGAAGTCATCTTATCCGCGAACCGGCTGGAGAGCACGCGGACCCTGGTGTGCACCTTACCTCGCCCAGTAAGCGAATTGACGATCGCCGGCCGTGCGGCGCCAACGGCGGAGCTTACTTTGACCGATGTTTCTTTCTCGCTCAACGGAGCGGTGGTGAAGGGTGTGAAGGCGGCCGTTGCCGTGAACCCATGGGAGATCGGACTGGCACTGGATGACAATACAGCCACGCGCTGGCGCTCTTGGAGCCGTGGGACCGGTCCGATCGCGATCAAGTTTGCCGCCGGAAACGGCGCCCGGTTTGATCAACTGGCCATCGCGCTCGCCACCGACGAAGGGGCTGACCAATGGAAGGTTGTCAGGGGCCCCGATGGATACTCGTGTGGCCAGGCGCCACCAGGCGGCCCGCTGCCGCGCAAAGATATCCGGGCGGCGATCGCTGGCCTTGGGGTCACCCATGTCTTACTGGACACCGAGGATGCGTTCTCACAGTATTTTGTCGCCGCGGTCCGGGAGAATCTAAAGGTTCTGGCATCGGAGGGTTCTCTCCAGCTTTACGAGGTCTCAACCAGATGATCGTGACCGGACGGCTGGCGTTGGATATTCTGCATTCATCGGGCAGAGAAGTTTTCCCAAACTCCTGAGGAGGCAAGAGTCTATGAACAACGCGCGAGTCTTCAAGATGCCGTTCGCCGGCGTCTATCCGCACTACGTCACCAAGGTGGAGAAGAAGGGCCGGACGAAGGAAGAGCTGCATACGGTCCTGGAGTGGCTGACCGGCTACACCGAGCCGATGCTGCAACAGCAGATTACCCAGAAGGTGGACTTTGAGACGTTCTTTGCCCAGGCGCCGCAATTGAACCCGAACGTCTCCCAGATTACCGGGGTGATCTGCGGCTATCGGGTGGAGGAGATTGAGGATCCGCTGATGCAGAAGATCCGCTACATGGACAAGCTGGTGGATGAACTGGCCAAGGGCCGGGCGATGGACAAGATCCTGCGCAAGTGAACCAGGGGCCTGCTGGAATCTGGTAACGTGACGGGAAGTGAAACCGCAACCGCCATTCGTCAGCTTCGTGCTGGAGCAGTTCTCGATTTTGGGTGAGGCCACGGCCCGCTTCATGATGGGTGGCCATGTGGTCTACATCAACGGCATCGTCTGCTCCCTGGTGGCGGACGGCGAGCTTTACCTCAAAGGCGACCAGCACAACATCCCCGATTTCGAGGCGCGCGGATTGAAGGCGTTCAAGCCGTTTCCGGATCAGGATGCGGTGATGAAGTACTTCCAGGCGCCGCCGGAGATCTTTGAAGATCCGGAGGCGCTGCGCAAGTGGGTGGGCGGTGCGCTGGCGGCCGGTCAACGGTCCGCCAAGAAGAAACCTGGCGCCACCAAAGTTGCGCGCAAACGGCCGAGCGTCACCAAGCCACCGAGCCCCGCCAAGAAAAAGTAACCCGCGCCGTCATTTCGGACCGCTAAATCAGTGCAAACATGTCCGGTTGGCCTGATCGTGGTGTACCCAAAACCTTTCCCCGCCGCCCGCTCATCATTACGTTGCGGCTGCCGATACAGGTGGATGGATGATGGCGTGAGCAGGACTTCATCCGGCGTTGGGGCTGACACCGGGGGCCGCGCTGGAAAGCAATACTCGACACATCCGCACAGATGACCGCCCGGCTCAACCGAAAAGCTGTGGCCTGTATCGAGATTGGAGAAGTGTATTGTTTTCTCGCATGACGATAGGGAAGAAGCTGGGGATCAGCCTCGGCGCACTGATGTTGCTGGTGGTGGGGCTGGCCGGGGCATCCTGGTTTACGGTGAGCAGCTTGGGCGAGGAGTTGGATACGGCCGTGAACCGGACGGCCCCCAAGCTGGACTACTCGAACGCGGTGGGGCGCCGGATTGCGCAGGTGGCGGCGGCCAACCGCGCGGCGATGCTCGGGTACATGAACCACGACCTCGCCTTCGCGGCAAGGCAACGGCAGGCGTTGGTGGAGTTTCGCCAGATCCTGGATGAGCGCTTGAAAGATATCCGGCCCTTGCTGATCACCGCGGAGGGCCGCGGCGCGCTCGATGCGATCGAAGGCAACCTGGCCAAGTACGACGTGGCCGTGCAGCAGTACCTCGAATTGGGCAAGGCTGAGAAGTTTGTCGAGGCGCAGGCGATGATGGACGGGACGCTGGCTCCGCTGGTGAACGGCATCAATCAGAATGTGGATGTACTGGTCAAGCTGCAGCGCAACTTTCTGAAGGAGTCGATCCAGTCGGCGCAAACGACCACGGTCAACAGCCGCTGGCTGATCGCGATCATCCTCAGCTTCACGATCGCCATCGGTCTGGTGGCGCTATTTGTACTCCGCATGGTGAACGCCACCCTGCGCCGGGCGGTGGGCGAGCTGCGCGAGGGTGCCCATCAAGTGGCCAGCGCGGCGGAGCAGATTTCAGCCTCCAGCCAGTCGTTAGCGCAGGGCGCCTCCGAACAGGCAGCGTCGCTGGAGGAGACATCGGCCTCCAGCGCGGAGATTCGCTCGCTGGCGCACCAGAATTCAGAGAACTCCCGGTCGGCCGCCGATCTGGTGGGTCTCTCACAGGAGAGGTTCGCTGAGACAGACCGGTCACTGGCTTCCATGGTGGCGGCGATGGCCGACATCAAGGGCTCCAGTGACAAGGTGGCCAAGATCATCAAGGTGATTGACGAGATCGCCTTCCAGACCAACATTCTGGCGCTGAATGCGGCGGTGGAAGCAGCGCGCGCCGGAGAAGCGGGCATGGGCTTTGCCGTGGTGGCCGACGAAGTGCGGAATCTGGCGCAGCGCAGCGCCCAGGCAGCCAAGGATACGGCGGATCTCATCGAGGAATCGATCGCCAAGTCCAATGGCGGCAAAGTGAAGGTGGATCAGGTGGCCGGCGCCATTCAAGCCATCACCAGTGAAGCGTCCAAGGTGAAGGCGCTGGTGGATCAAGTCAGCCTGGGAAGCCAGAAGCAGACCCGCGGCATTGAAGACGTCGCGCGGGCCATGTCGGCCATGGAGAAGGTGACCCAACAATCGGCGGCCTCCGCTGAGCAAAGCGCGGCCGCGGGCGAAGAACTAACCGCCCAGGCCACCACGCTGCTGGGCGTGGTGGGGCGGCTGAGCGCAATGGTGGGCGCGGCCGAAGAGGCCAAAGCCGCGGCTGGGGGCCCGAGCAGCTGGGCAACCCGGTAAGCCGCCGGGCGGTCAGGCCGGTCCGGTCAGGACTCGTCCGCAAGAGCCACAGTGGGCGAGATACCGGCCGCCTGGTGAGCCGGAACCAGGCAGGCGGCGAGCGAAACCAGGCTGACCACGCAAACCGTGGCCGCCAGTGTCGCCGCGTGAAACGGAGGCACCTCAAACAGGAGGCTCCGCATCGCCTGGCCCAGCACCCACGTTCCAGCGACACCCAGCAACGTGCCCGCCGCCAGAAGGCGTAACCCGAGCGCCAGAAACTGGCCGCGGATCTGCTGGGGCTTGGCGCCCAGGGCCATCCGCACACCGATCTCCCGGCGGCGTTGCGCCACCGCGTAACTGAGTATTCCGTAAGTCCCGATGGCGGTTAGCAGCAGGGCGATCGCAGAAAACAGAGCCGCCAGCAGCGCGGGCGCGCGGCGCGTGAGCAGGCTGTCCGAGATCCGCGTCTCCATGGTCCGGACATTGGTGAGGGTGGCGTCGCCGCCGGTCTGCCGGACGGTGGCTTGCAGAGCGGTCGCGGCCGATTCCGGCGGAAGGCTGGAGCGCAGCACCACGAAAAGCCGTTCGTCGGTCCGCAGCGCGTAGGGGTAGTAGACCGCGCCCTGACCGGCATCGTCTGTCAAGCCCGCCTGTTTGACGGCGCCGACCACCCCGACGACCGTGATGGCGTCCGCATCCTTTGTTTCTTCAGCGCCCGCGAACAGCCGCTGGCCCAGGGCGCTCGCATGGGGCCAATAAAACCGGGCGAAATCTTCGTCGACCACGCAGACCCGTTGCCCACGTTGAGAATCCTCCCCGGAGAGGAAGCGCCCTTCGATCAAGCGGAAGCCCATCGCCCTGAAGTAGTCGCCGTCGACACCATAGGAGTAGTGCCCGCGCAAGGATTCGCCGGGGGGACGCACGTAGCCCTTGACGGTGGCGGCGCTTTTGCCGTTGTTGCCGCTGAGCGGGACGTTGTTGACCGCGCCCACCGCCAGGACACCCGGCTGCCGCGAAAGTTGCTCCAGCAGCCGCTGGTTTAAGGCGAGCCGCGCAGTCCAGGTGGGGTATTGATCCCGCGGCAGTAGCACTTGGCCGGTCAACACATGATCCGGGCGAAAGCCGGGGGAGACCGCCATCGCCTGTTTGAGACTCAGCCCGAGCAATCCGGCGCCGGTCAGCAAGACCAAAGCCAGCGCGATCTGGGCCACGATAAAGCCGTGCCGCAGCCCCTGAGAAGCGCGGCCGGGCGTCCCACCGCGCGTTTCCGATTGAATGGCGCCGGCCGGGTGGGCGCTGAGATTGAACCACGCAATCGGCAAGGCCAGTGCGATTCCCAGAATGATGGACCCGGAGAGCGCCACCAGCGCCAGTCGAGCATCGAGAGTGATGGCGGCGCCCAACGGCAATCGCTCCGCTCCCAGAGCGTCGAGCAGGCGGATTCCGGCGGCACCGGTAGCGAGCCCCAGCAGCCCTCCCGTGAGCGTCAGCAGCGTCGTCTCCACCACCACCTCACTGGCCACGTGCCAGCGGCTGGCCCCCAGCGCCTGCCGCACCGCGAGCTCCTTGATGCGTCCATTGGCGCGGACCAGCAGCAGGTTGGCCAGGTTCAACGCGCCGATCAGCAGCAGGGCTAGCGCACCCGCCTGCATCCAGAGCAGCGTGGGGCGAATGCTGGCCACGTGGTCGGCACGCAGGGGCACCACCACGGACCGGAAGCCGGCGTCGGCCAGCAACTTGGCCTGCGGGTCGTCCCCGGCCAAAGCGGTATTTTGCGCGTCGATCTGATCCTGCGCCTGGGCCACCGTGGCGCCCGGTCTCAGGCGGGCGATGATGTGCTTGGCATTGCCGCCGTTGTGCCGCTCGCGGGGCGCACGCTCTTCCAGGCGCGTTGCATACGGAAAATAGAGCCGCGCTTCCGACGATAGAAAGCGGAAGTCCGGCGCCAGAACGCCCACCACCGTGTTCGCCACTCCAGCCACGCGGACCTGCCGGCCCAGGACCAGCGGGTCAGCATTAAAATGACGCCGCCAATAGCTATCGCTGAGAATCACCACATGGGCGGGCGGCAGGGCCATTTCCGCCTCCGTGAAGCTGCGTCCCAGGGCGAGGTTGGCGCCCAGAGTGGAAAAGAACTCCGCCGATACGCGCATGAACGGGACGCTTTCAATGGCGCCGGTTTCTCCCGTCAGGGCGGTGCCCTCATTGTAGATGGCGAGTTCCGCGAAGGCCGGAATCTGGCCGCGGCGTTCGTAGTAGTTGGTGGTGGACGATCCATCGCGGTGCACGCCGGCTTTGGGATAGGAGTTGAACACCGTCACCAGCCGGTCTGGCTCCGGAAAGGGAAGGGGGCGAAGCAGGATGGAATCGACGACGGCGAAGATGGTGAGATTGGCGCCCAGGCAGACCGCGAGCGTCAGCAGCGCGGTGGCCGTAAATCGGGGCGACTTCCCCAACGTCCGTCCGGCGTGGCGGAGCTGCCGCCGCAAGTGATCGAACAGCTGAAGTCCACGAGCCTCGCGGCACTCTTCCTGGGTGCTGTTCAGACCGCCAAACTCGATTCGGGCGCGCCGGGCCGCCTCTTGCGGCGAGACGCCAGACCGGACCAGATCGGCCGTGTATTGATCGATGTGGAAGCGGAGCTCCTCCGCCATGCCCTGTTCGAAATCGTCCCGTGATCGCAGCACGCGGAACAGTGAGCGTAATTTTCTCAGCACCTTACACCTCCTCCGAGGTCGTATTCAAAGCCAACGCGATGGCGGAGGCCAGCCGGTTCCAGCCCTCCGTTTCCTGCTGCAGGCGCTGGCGCCCCGCACTGGTGAGCGTGTAGTACTTCGCCCGCCGGTTGTTGTCGCTGACACCCCATTCGGCGGCGATCAGCTCCTGGTGTTCCAGGCGGTAAAGGGCGGGATAGAGCGATCCCTGCGGAATCTCCAACGCATCGCCCGAGATTTGCTGAATGCGCAGCAGCACGCCGTAGCCGTGCAGAGGTTTCAAAGAAACCGCCTTAAGAATCAGCATGTCCAGCGTTCCCGGCAGAAGATCCGCAGATTTGCCCATCATTGCCTCCTAGTTAAACTAGGAGTGTATCATTTCCCCTAGTCTCACATAGAGAGCGACGCGGAATTGCTTGCTGGAGTTCGCACAATCTTCAACCGGCCGCGAAATTTTAGTGTGACCGCGCCGCCGGGTTCGGCCGTATCTGTTGAGGTGATCTTTCTTTCTCTGTTGATGGCCTCGGTGTCCGCCCAAGAGGCGCCGCAGTTTCGCGTGGATGTACAGTTGATCAATGTGGCGGCTTCCGTGCGCAACGCCTCCGGGCAATTGGTGGCGGACCTGACGCAGGACGACTTCGAGATTCTGGAAGATGGCGTGCCGCAGCGCATCCGAGCCTTTGCGCGCCGCACCGATACGCCGCTGAATCTGGGGCTGGTGGTGGATGCCAGCGGCAGCCAGCGCAAGTTCTTCCGCCGCCACCGGCGGGATCTGGAGCGGTTCCTGGAAGGCGTGATCCAGCCGCGCGACCGCGCCTTCCTGCTCTGCTTCGGCAACCATCTGCGCCTCGTCAGCGACTCGACCGCCTCCATTGAACAGATCATGGACAACATGGAGCGCTACGACGACGGCAAGCTGGCCGGGTTTCCGAAATTGGGCCCGCCCGATGAGATCCGCGAAGCCGGCACGGCGCTGTATGATGCGGTCTTCTACGCGAGCGAAGAAAAGCTCCGGGAGACCGAGCGCGGGCGGCGGGCGCTGGTGATCTTCTCCGACGGCGAAGAAAACTCGAGCGCTCACGATCTGCTGGACGCCATCACCGCCGCCCAGCAGAATGACGCCACCATCTACGCCATTCGCTATACCGACGCGAAGCCGTCCAAGGTGACCGCGCGGAACAAGCACGGCATCCGGTCCATGCATCACTTGGCCGGCCACACCGGCGGCGCCGACTATGACGCCGAGGCCAAGGGGATGAAGGAGACGTTCCGCGCGATCGGGGAAGAGCTGCGCTCCAGCTACGAGCTAGGCTACATCTCCTCCAACGAGGTTCGCGATGGCGCCTTCCGCAAGATCACAGTGCGGCTGAAGCGGCCGGGGCTTACCGCTCGAGCCAAACCGGGCTACTTCGCAAGGTAGTGGCGCGCAAGGCGGGCCGGCTCACTTGATCCGATAGACGTAGGCGTCGTCGACCCAAATGCCGCCGATCATCTGCGCGCCCAAACGCATACCTTCAACTGATTTTGTACGACCGAAGATGCTGCGCAGAGATTTGATCAAGGGGTTCTGCATTGTCTTCAGGGCGACATGAAGGTCGTCGATCAGATGATCCTTGTGCGGAATCGCCCGCGCCAAGTCCAGAAATGGATTGGGTGAACCCTTGGGTCCGTACCACGGAGTGGCCAGAATCAGGCGCCATTCGTCGTACTCCTCATTGCGCAGCCAAAAGGCGACCGGTACGGGCACCTTGGCTTGGTCAAGCGCATCCAGAAGTTCTCTTCCGCGAACGACGTCAATGTCTACCAGTGCTTCTTTAGCCATGGAATAATTCCTGACCGGCGATCACGCGCCGCATGCAATAACGCCTCCGCCTCGACACGATCCTTTTGGGTATAGCGGCTCTGCTCAGACCACAGGCCGGCCGTGCGCCAGGAGGCCGCGATCTCCGGGCTTTCGCGCTCCGCCAACCCCATGGCCGTGTCCAATCGGGCCGTCCTCACCAAATCTAGCAAACGATGGGTATGACTGCTTTCGGCGCGGCGTTTGTCGGGGAACTCAAAGCGCTGTGTTTGTTTGGCGATGCACGCCTTCAGCGCGCACTCGATCGCGTAACCGGCCAAGTAGTAGCTGCCGGAATATAGGCCGGCAGCAAAGAGCACTTCCGCCTCGTTCAAGCGCAAGCGCGCCAGAATTTGAAAATCGCGCCGGGTCATTCCGCAAGCCCTTTACTTCGGCTTCGCCTTCGTCCACTCCTTCACCCACTCGATCACCGAGTTGTACCAGAGCATCGAGTTTTGGGGCTTCAAGATCCAGTGGCCTTCATCGGGATAGAGCAGCAGCTTTGAGGGCACTTTCTGCACCTGCAGTGCGGTGAACAGCTGCAAGCCCTGGCCCATCGGGACGCGGTAGTCGAGTTCGCCGTGCGTCACCAGCGTGGGCGTTTTGAACTGCGTGACGAAGTTCGAGGGCGACCATTTCTCGTAGACCTCGGGCTTCTCCCACGGCATGCCGCCAAACTCCCAGCGGGTGAACCAGAGCTCTTCCGTTTCGCCGCCCATGCTCTTCAGGTCATAGACGCCAGCGTGCGATACCAGTGCCTTGAAGCGGTTGGAATGGCCCTGGATCCAGTTCACCAGATAGCCGCCATAGCTGCCGCCGGCGGCGGCGAAGCGCTCAGCATCGGCCCAGGGCTGGGCGGCGATGTGGTCGACGGTCGACATCACGTCGGCATAGACCTTACCGCCCCAATCCTGATTGATGTCGTCGGTGAACTGCTGGCCATAGCCGGTGGAGCCGCGCGGGTTGGGCATCACCACCACAAAGCCGGCGGCGGCGAAGACCTGCGGATTCCAGCGATAGCTCCAGCTTTCGCCCCACGCGCCTTGCGGGCCGCCATGGATCAGGAACAGCACCGGGTACTTCTTCTTGGCGTCAAACTGCGGCGGCTTGACGATGAAGCTTTGCACCTTCACTTTGTCCGCGCTCGATTCCACCCACACGTCTTCGAGCGGTGTCAGCTGATGGGCGTTGAGCACAGAATCATTCATGCGGGTCAGCGGCGTCGCGGTGCCGCCGCTGGAGGAGATGCGGTAGAACTCGGTGGGCTTGGAACCGGAGACCTCCGAATAGATCATCGTTTTGCCATCGGGCGAGAACTGGACGTCGTCCACATGCGCCCGGGCACTGATCAACTCGCGCGAGCCGCCCCCGGTTGCCGGCATTACTTGCAGCGTGACGCGGCCGCGGTCTTCGATGGTGAAGAAGATGCGCTTGGAGTCCGGCGACCAGGTGATCGACTGCACGCTACGGTCGACGGCATCGGTCATGGTCATGGCCTTGCCGGTGGCGCGTTCCAGCACCATCATGCGCCAGCGGTCCGCCTCATAGCCGGGCTTGGCTTGCGCGCGCCAGGCGAGATACTTGCCGTCGGGCGAATAGACGGGCGACGCATCGGCCGCCGCATTGGCGGTGATCAGCTTCGGTTCCCCGCCCGCGATGGGCACCACAAACAGCTCCCAGTTGGTGGACATCGCCTGCTCCGTCTCCGGGTTCATGGCGAAGCAAACCTCCTGGCCGTCGGGCGAGATCGCGTAGTCGTCCGGTCCGCCCAGAGAGAATGGCGGCACGTCGCGCACACCGGGGGTCAAGTCTTTGGGCGTGCCACCTTCCACCGGGACGCTAAACAGATGCTTGCGGCGCGGGCCCTGCCATTCGGTCCAGTGGCGGTAGAGCAGCGAGGTGTAGACACGGGCCTTCACCTTCGACTCCTTCTCCGCATCGAGCTTCTTCTTGTTGCACGCCTCGTCCGGACATTCCGGGTAGACCTGGCTGCCAAACACCAAATGCTTGCCATCAGGCGACCACAGCACGCCTTCGGCTTCGGTGGACATTGCGGTCACCTGACGAGGATTGCCGCCATCGGCATCCATCACCCAGATCTGCGAGGACCCGCCGCGGTTCGACACGAAGGCCAGGCGCTTGGAATCCGGCGACCAGCGGGGGCGCTCATTGATGGGGCCCGCTTTGGTGAGCTGGCGCGGCGGCCCGCCATCCAGCGGCACCACGTAAATGTCGCGGGGCTGCGTGTTCGCCTCCACGTTTACACTGCGGGCGGTAAAGGCCACCAGTTTGCCGTCTGGTGATAAAGCGGGCTCACTCAAGCGGGTCAGCTTCAGTAAGGCGTTGATGTCGAACGGAGTTTTCTGAGCCACGGCCATTGTGAGCGCAGCGAAAAATACTGGGACGAAGCGCATATCCCGATTGTAGCGATGTAGCTGATCGATTAACCTGATCACTATGGCTTCTCCAGCAATGGCTCCCGTACGCAGCGGCGAGCGGCTTTCAACCATCGACACCCTGCGCGGGTTTGCGCTGCTGGGCATTCTGGCGATGAACATACCCACCTTCGGGCTCACCGAATCGGCCATGTACAACCCGCATGTCGGCGGCGGGGACGACTTACGCAACCGGCTGGTGATGGTGGCGGTGTGGCTGCTGGGCGAAGGTAAGATGCGCGCGATCTTTTCGATGATGTTCGGCGCCAGCGCCCTGCTGCTGACCTCCCGCGGTGAAGCCAAGGGCGGCGGACTGGGCGTGGCCGATGTCTACTATCGCCGTACGTTGTGGCTGATGCTGTTCGGCATGATCCATGGGTTCCTGATCTGGTGGGGCGATATTTTGTTTCCGTACGCGCTGCTGGGCTTGGCGCTGTTCGCCTTCCGCAATATGTCCCCCAAGGCACTGCTGATCACCGCCGGCATCCAGCTGGCGATCATGACCGCAGGCATGACGGCGGAGGGTTTTGACACGAAGTCGACGCTCGAGAAGTACAACAAAGTGGCGGCCATCGATCTGGAGTCGAACACGCTGACCAAAGACCAAAAGCAGGAGCTGGAGGCCGGGCAGAAGCTGATCAAGAACGCGAGTATCGCCGAGCAGAAAAAGAAGGCTGAGCAAGAGTACGAGAACTACCGCGGCAACTACGCCAAGAACATGAAGGAACGGGTAAAGGCCACCTGGAACTTCCACCAACTGCCGATCTACTTCCCTTTCCTGTGGGACATGCTGTCGATGATGCTGGTGGGCATGGCGTTCTACAAGCTGGGCATCTTGACCGGCGAACGCTCCGTGGGCTTCTACGTCAACATGGCGGTGATCGGCGGCCTGTCGGGTTTGGCCATCAACGGCACCACCATGTGGTTTATGTGGCAGCACGACTTTAGCCGCATCGCTGGCCCGTTCGACGGCGCGGCCTACGAGATCGGCCGCGTGCCGATGGCGCTCTGCTACGTGGCCCTGCTGGTGCTGGCCGTGAAGACCGCCACCGCCACCGGCATCACGGCGCGGCTAGCCTCCGTGGGCCAGATGGCCTTTTCCAACTACATCAGCCACTCGCTGATCTGCAGCGTGATCTTCTACGGCGGCTACGGCTTTGGCCTGGCGGGCAAGCTGGAGCGCTGGCATCTCTACTTGATCGTGCTCGCGATCTGGACGTTCAACCTGACCTGGAGCCCCATCTGGCTGCGGCACTTCTACTTTGGGCCACTGGAATGGTGCTGGCGTTCGCTCACCTATTGGAAGCGGCAGCCGATGCGCATCCGTCCGGCGGTGGTGGAGCCGGAGACGGCGGTGATCGCCGAGCCCAGCGAGCTGCCGGCGGCGGATGGTGTCGTTGCGGGTGACGAGGCGGCGATCGACGCAGTGGCCGTTGTGGCAGCACCCGGTGCCGGCCTAGTGCCGAATGACGAAGCAGTCCCTTCAAGCAGCATCGCAGCGATGGAAGGCCGTCCGGTAAACTGAAGCTAGGTCCGGGCATGACGAAGGATTTTGTTGAACTCCGCAGTGGCAGCTTTTACGTGGCGGCAAGCCGCGTGCCGCTGGCTCATCTCGTTAGAGAGTTTCAAGCGGGCGAATCGCCGGAATCCATCCGTGCCCACTACCCTACTCTGACTTTGGAGCAGGTCTACGGCGCAATTGCGTTCTATCTTGGCCATCGCGAGGCCGTTGAGGCGGACCTTGTGGCCCGGGAGCGGGAAGAAGACGCCCACATCCTGTCCCAATCAGGTTCCATGACCTTGATCTCGCCCCTGACGACCCTGGTATCGAGGTAATCAAAGCAGCCGGCTTTTACCAGATCGGCCGTTTCGGCGGCCCCTCGGGCGAAGTCCAGCTCGCAAAGCGCGGCGGTGCCGGTGCCTTGTCCGTCATGGCATGCTCTATTCGCCCAAGCTTACCCGGTCCAGGATCTCCTCATACGCGGCCTGCACTTGGGGCGTGCGCCGGACTCGAGCTTTGGCGATCTCTTGGGCCACGTTAAATGGTTCATCGTGGTAAACCATGGGGTTGCCCGAAAGCCGGGCGATTGTCCGCGCCAACCGCGCGCTGTAGTCGTGGGGAGCAGCTGCTTGCTGGTGAAAGCGGTTGAGACACGCTTCAACAGCCCTCCAAAAAGCAAGCGCCTCGGTCTCGGTTACGCCCAAAGGAGGTGAAATCGGAAAATTCATTGAATGATCTCCCCCTTTCCTAACAGACTAACACCCGCGCTGGTGTGAAAACTGAGTTGATTGCCAGCGGGATCGGCGGTCCGCATCCTCCACGTGCTCGCGAAAGGCCCGCCCACAACATCGTAGTATCCGATGGCGTGATGCTTGGTTGCGCCACGGCGGCACGCCCACACAAAGCTCCAGTAGTCTTCAGCCAGCACCCCAGCATCCAGAAAGAACAAGCAGGTAGCCCGCCCAAAATCCAACCGGTCGAGGCGGAAGCGCAGGACGGTTGGATCTTTCTCGAATCGGCTTACAGACCAGTTCCAGGCCTGTTGTTGCAACGTCGTGACGTAGAAACCTGGCCCGAAGTCGGTCCCTTGGCGGGCACGGTTCAGGTCAATGCCCGACTTCAGAATGCGTCGAGCGGCACCCACGTTGGTCCCGTGAAACACGGTAAGCGGCTGATTGGTCCAGGGGGGCGGTGTCAGAACGTTGGGCTTGACGCTCATGTATTCGCTACAATAACAATTCCACCATGATCCGGCCGTACCGTGGCCACGTCGCCCAAGTGGCTGCGTCGGCATATGTTGATCCCAGCGCGCAGGTCATCGGCGAGGTCGCCATTGGCGAACGCTCGTCCGTCTGGCCGTGCGTGGTCATTCGCGGCGATGTGGGGTTGATCCGCATCGGCGATGAATCGAACATCCAGGACAATTCGACGCTCCATTCCGATGACGGTTTCCCGCTCATCATTGGCAATCGCGTCACCGTCGGCCACCAGGTGATGTTGCACGGCTGCATCGTTGAAGATCAATGCCTGATTGGTATTGGGGCGATCATCCTGAACGGCGCCCGTATCGGCAAGAACAGCGTGATCGCCGCTGGAGCGTTGGTGCCGGAAGGCATGGAAGTGCCGCCCGATAGCCTGGTGATGGGCGTCCCGGGCAAGATCCGGCGTCAAGTGACCCCTGAAGAGAAAGAACGGTTCGACCAGAACTTGCAGCACTACATCGACCGCGCCGCGGAGTATTTGGCTGAGGCGGCAGCAGCGCCCGTAGCATCGGCGAGCAACCAATGATCCGCGCCATCAAGGGGACGCGGGACATCCTGCCGCCCCAAAGCACCATCTGGAACCACGTCGAAGCAACCGTTCGCCGGGTCTTCCGCAGCTACAACTACGAAGAGATCCGCACGCCCATCTTTGAAGAGACGGCGCTGTTTGCCCGTGGCGTGGGCGAAGAGACCGACATCGTCACCAAGGAGATGTACACCTTCGCGGACCGGGACGGCACCTCGCTAACGCTGCGGCCGGAAAACACCGCCTCCGTCATCCGCGCCTACATCGAGCATCGCCTCGATCAGCGGCCCGGCATCGCCAAGCTCTACTACATCGGCCCGATGTTCCGCCGCGAACGTCCGCAGAAGGGCCGCTACCGACAGTTCTTCCAGATTGGCGCGGAGGCGATCGGGACCACGTCGCCGACCATTGATGCCGAAGTGATCGAGATGGTGACGGTGGCGCTGTCGGAGTGCGGGTTGAAGGACTTCCACCTGGTGATCAACTCGGTGGGCGACAAGGAAAGCCGCGCCGCTTATATTGAGCGCTTGCGCGAAGACTTGGCCCCGGTGAAGGATCAGCTGACCGAAGACAACCAACGCCGCGCGGTCACCAATCCGCTGCGCGTGCTTGACTCGAAGGCGCCGGAAGACGAGGCGATCATCGCCAAGCTGCCCAGCATTCTCGACTTCTTGAATGACGACTGCCGGGCTCATTTTGCGACTGTCCGGCGGCTGCTGGATGAGCGCGGGATCCAATACGAAGTGCGGCCGCGCCTAGTGCGTGGGTTGGACTACTACACCCACACGACGTTCGAAATCGTCCACGGGGCGCTGGGTGCGCAGAATTCGGTGATGGGCGGCGGGCGCTACAACGGCTTGGCGGAATCATTGGGAGCCAAGCAACCGGCGCCCGGCATCGGCTTCTCGATTGGTGAGGACCGGCTGATTATGGGCGTGGAGGAGAGCACCAAGCTCGAAACCGGCCCCGAGATTTTTGTCGCTTATTTGAGTGAGGAAGCTGGAACTCCGGCGCGGAAGCTGGCTTACGATTTGCGCCAGCGCGGACGCCGGGTGGAAGTGGCGCTCGATGCCCGCTTGAAGCGGTCGCTCGAACTGGCCAACAAGATCGGCGCCCGGCAGGTAGCGATTCTGGGCTACTCCGAACTGCCGCCCAATGGCGCGATGCTCAAGGACATGGGCACCGGTGAACAGAAGCAAGTCACGATCGAAGAACTACTCGGAAACTAACTACGAAGCCATGGCTGAAGAATTCCAACTCGACTTTTTGGGCGACCTGCGCCGCACTCATCATTGCGGCGCCTTGCGCCCGCCCGACGTCGGCAAGCGCGCCCTCATCATGGGCTGGGTGCACCGGGTCCGCGACCTGGGTGGACTGCTGTTCATGCACATCCGCGACCGCGAGGGCATCACGCAGATCGTCTTCCGGTCCGAGCAGAACTCCGAAATTCTCGCCAAAGCCGCGCTGATCCGCAGCGAGTATGTGGTGGCCTTTGAAGGCGAAGTGGAGCTGCGCAGCAAGGAGACCATCAACCCCGCCATCGCCACCGGCGAAGTGGAGATCGTGGTCGACAAGCTGTGGATTCTGAACACGTCCAAGACGCCGCCCTTCCCCATGGAAGACTCGGTCGATGTGCAGGAAGAGATGCGCCTGAAGTACCGCTATCTCGACCTGCGGCGCCCGCGGATGCAGCGCAATCTGATCATGCGGTCGAAGCTGGCGTTTGCGGTGCGCGAGTACATGTACGGCGCGGGCTTCCTGGAACTCGAGACGCCGTTCCTCACCAAGTCCACCCCCGAAGGCTCGCGAGACTTCCTGGTGCCGTCGCGCATGAACCAGGGCATGTTCTACGCCCTGCCGCAATCGCCGCAGATCTTTAAGCAGCTCTACATGGTGGCGGGCTACGAGAAGTACTTCCAGCTGGTCCGCTGCTTCCGCGATGAGGACCTGCGCGCCGACCGTCAGTACGAGTTCACGCAGATCGACGTCGAGATGAGCTTCCCGCAGCAGGAGACCATCTACGAGAACATCGAGCCGATGGTGAAGGCCGTCTGCAAAGCGGCCGGGTTCCCGCTGGACTACCAGTTCCCGCGCATGACCTACGCCGAGGCGATGGACCAGTACGGCAGCGACAAGCCGGATCTGCGTATCCCGCGTTTCTGGCGCGTTGAAGATCTGTTTGCCAATGCTCCCGTGCCGATGACGCATCCGGGCTTGCCGCTGGTGGCGATCATCATTCCCAAGACCGGTCCGCTTTCCCGCAAGGAACGTGACGACCTGAAGGCTTACGGCCAGGAGAAGGGTCTGCGGGTGTTCGACGACATGAAGCGCCTGGACCGGGACTTCCCCGAAGTGATGCCGCAGCTCCGCGAACGCATCGGCGCCACCGAGGAAGATCTGGTGCTGGTGTGCGGCTGGCCCAATGAAGTGGCCGGGCATCGCCCGCAGGAGACCGTGCTGAAGGCTTGTGGCGACCTGCGTCTGCATGCCGCCCGCAAGTACAACGACCGGCACAAGCTGCTGGACCCCAAGGATCTGCGCTGGCTCTGGGTGGTCGATTTCCCGATGTTCGAATGGGACGACGAGGACAACCGCTGGGTGGCGGCGCACCATCCCTTCACTTCGGTGAAGGACGAAGACCTGCACTTCCTTTCCACCGAGCCCGGCCGCTGCCGCGCCAAGAGCTACGACATCGTGCTGAACGGTATTGAGCTGGCATCCGGATCGATCCGTATCCACCGGCAGGACGTACAGTCCACCGTGTTCGACGCGCTGGGATTGTCGAAGGAAGAAGCGAAGAAGAAGTTCGGCTTCCTGCTGGAAGCGCTGGAATTCGGCGCTCCGCCGCATGGAGGCATTGCGCTGGGCTTTGACCGGCTTGTCATGCTGCTGGCCGGCGAAGAGACGATCCGCGACGTGATCCCCTTCCCCAAGACCTCCAAGGGCACCGACCTGATGTGCGAGGCCCCCAGCACGGTGGACGACAAGCAACTGCGCGAGCTGGGTATCCAGCTGCGTGTGAAGCCAGGAAAGTAGAGGCCGGCGAGGCCGTGGCCAGTCCGCGCCTCGCATTCCTTTACACGAAACCCCTAACCGTCAGCTGCGTTCAGGTAGATCTCGCTGATGGGCACCTCGACGCCCAATGAGCCAAGGCTGACCGTCGCAGAGGCGCTAGAGATTGTGCGCATCTGCCATTCGCCGCTGGGTGACCGGAACCACTGCTGAACCCACAGTACATCGGGCTCGATCAATAAGATCTCTTGGATGGTGGGGTGCTCACGGTAGGCCGGGAGTTTCAAATCCTGGTCATGACGCCGGGTAGCGGAAGACAAGACCTCGGCAATGAAGTGAGGATTCAGCACCGTGTCCTGTGTCTCGTCCAAATGTTCCACCGGCGGACAGAGCACCGTCACGTCGGGGTAAAAATAGAGGGCGCCCGGTTGCACACGCACCCGCTGATCTGAGCCCACCGCGCGACAACGCTTTCCGCGCAGTCCAACAACCAGCGCCGACAGCAGATTGGCGGCAATGATGTTGTGCCGGGTGCCCGCACCCGCCATGGCCAGGATGTTGCCGTGGACGAATTCGTGCTTCTGTTGGAACTCTCGCTCGTAGCGTAGATACTGGGCCTCGGTGAACCTCAGCAGTGGAGCGGTGGCCATGGCCCAATTCTACCAACGGCCGCGGGCTATTTTTGCCGGCGGTAGAGACCGATGGCGATCAGGACAGTGCCCGCCAGCAGGTAGGTCTCCGGCTCCGGCACGATGGATGCGTCGCGGCCGGTGTAGATAGCCGCCATGTTCGAGATTCGGCCGTTTGAATCGTAGGAGATCGGCGTCCACCCGGGTGACGGGTTGAAGTAGATCGGCGATTCATTGCCGTCCAGCATACCCTTGGTAAACCCCAGATCAGCGCCAAATGGCGTCAAGGTAGAGTTCTTCACATATTGGCCGTAGCTGGACTTGGAGGTAACCGGAACCGGCAGAAACCCATACGGCGTCTCTGAGCCCAGCAGCCCGTTGCCTGCCGCCAGGTATCCCGGGGCCGTCGCTTCCGGATCGGCCTCGCCGGTGGCGGGATTGTAACGGCCAATGCCGTCGTTCGATTCAGCCATCGCGTAGAGTCCGCCGCCGTTGGCGACAAAGCTGGCGATCAGGTCCTTTTGGAGGCGCAATTGCTCGAGTTCGGCACCGGTAAGAATGCCTCCAAAGTCGCTGGCCACGACAATGGCGGAGTAGGCACCCAGGTTCTTCAATTCATTCACCAACTGCGCCGCGTCTGCCCGGACATAGTCGGTGCCCGCGGAGTAACCGGCGTTCTTGAGTCCGATTTCGCCATCGGCATGAAAGGCCTTGTTGCCATTAATCAAACCGTTGGGGAGTTTCTCCACATAGGGCGGGATGATACTGGATTCGACGAACAGAAACGGTTTGGTGGAGCCGTTGCGCACCCAATCGATGGAGGTCCGCATGAAATCCTGAGCTGATGCCGGGTCCAGCGTGTAGGGTCCCGGCTCAAAGGAGGCGTGATAGTCAGCGTCCAGGTGACTGACCAGCATGCGGCCGGCAAAGGTCGGGCTTGCGTAGATCAACGCCAACAGAGCGAACGCAATTGGTTTCATTTGACTCACTAAGCGTACGTTCGCATGTCTGAGGTATCACAATCGATCCCCAGACGGTACCACCGGGTACCAGTAAAACCATACCACGGACTAGTACCACAGGTACAATGAATTTCGCCACACATTGCCATAACTGTCTGAAACATAAACTCATCCAGCACTACGAGGTCCAGCTGGCATCGGATTGGGGGGGGTAGAAAGACCAACGGGCGGGGGTCTCGTGGACCGCCCGCCCGTCAAAACGCTCAAGTTTGGATCGGTGACCTACGCCCGAGTGGGCTTGTCGGAAACCTTCCAGGTCTTCTCGTCGAAGTACAGCACCTTGCCCTGGCGATAGCTCTGCACGGCCATGGTGATCAGCACCTGGGCGCGGGCGGCGGTATCGACATCGAGGGTCGGCTTCTGACGGCTGCGCATGCAGTCCAGGAAGTTGCCGACGTGGGTGGGCATGGTGGGGTTGTCGGCCACCGGGATCTTGATCTCGTCCTTGCCTTCAAACTTGGCTTCCAGCTCCGGCACGACAAACTTGCCGCCGCGAGCCTTTTCCGCTTTCAGCGTGATGAAAGGCGAGTAGCCTTCAAAGCGGCCGTGCTCCACCATGGTCAGTGAGGCGCCGTGGCCGCGGATGAGGCCCGGGATGTGCTGCGAGTTCGCCATGGAGCTGCTGAGCACCAAGCTGTGGCCCTTGGAGTACTCACCGATCAGGTGGAAGGTGTCCGGCACTTCGCGGTCCGGCTTGCTCGGATCTTCCGGCAGCTTCGAGAAGCTGTAGATGCCGCCGCCCGACATGACGCGGTGCGGGAACTGCGGTTCCGGCCAGCAGATGTTCATCGGAGCGACAACGTGGAAGAAGAGATCGGTGGCGATGCCGCCCGAGTAATCCCAGTACTTGCGGAAGCGGAAGAAGCGGTCCGCGCCCATATCCTTCGCCCAGTCGCGCTTGGTGGCGTTGCCGAGCCACATCTTCCAGTCGATGTAGTTCTCGCCCTTGCCGTCCGGACCAGCTTCCTTGTCGATCGGCCAGTTCCACTCGCCTTCAATCGAGTTGCGGTGGTAGCTGCCCTGGCTCATGATCATCGGGCCGATCATGCCATCGCCGATGGCCTTCTTGGCCTGGTGCCACTGGTCGCCCGAGGTGGTCTGGGAGCCAACCTGCAGGATACGTTTGGTTTCGCGTACGGTCTCCGACAGGCGGCGAGCCTCGTCCACCGTGTGGCACATCGGCTTTTCGAGATAAACGTCCTTGCCGGCGTCCATGGCAGCCAGTGCGATCGGCGCATGCCAGTGGTCAGGCGTGGCGACGATCACGGCGTCGATGTCGGACTTGGCGAGCACTTCGCGGTAGTCCAGGGTGCCGTCGCACTTGTAGGCTTCCTTACCCTTGTTGACGCGCTTTTGGTAGACGTCGCACACCATGGCGATGCGGGCGTTGCCCTTGCCTTCGCCTACCTTCGAGAACTCACGCGCGACGTAGAAGCCGCGTCCGCCGGTGCCGATGACACCGACATTGATGCGATCATTGGCTCCCAGGACACGCCCGGAGGCGGCCGGCTTGGCAGCGGCAAAGGACTTCGCGGTGACGCCCAAGGCACCCGCGGTGGCTAAAAATTCCCGGCGATTCGACGGCATAATTGCTCCTTAAAAAGGTTAGTCTATCGTAGTTTGGCGATGCTGGAGCATCGTCCAGGATGGTTTTGTCAAAATGGCGCCCAATCCCGCACGCGCGTGAAAGCGGACCGCGGCACGGGAGCCAGTTGGTCCAAAAAATTGGCCCCAGCGCACCGAAGTACGTGGGGCCAATTCTGTTCAGGGGACCATTGCCGGCCCGCTAGAAGCCACTACGGCTTGCGGTAGCCGAAGTCCACATCGGTCCGGTTGGAACCGGCCGCCAAGGCGATGGAGGCGCAGTTGGCGGAGCCGAGACCGGTCAAGTCGTAGGTCTGAACGAAGCCCGATTGGGGCGTCACGCAGACCGTGTACGTACCGGCGGCCAAGTTGCTGAACTTGTAGGTGCCGTTGGAGCCGGTGGTAGCGGTGGCGGAGTAGCTGTTGGGGCCGGTGATCTTCACCGTCCAGCCGGTCAAGCCCGCCTCGCCATAACCCTGATTACCGGTGCAAGAGGCGTCGTTCCAGACGCGGTCGCCAATGGAGCCCAGGGCCGTGCCCTGCTTCCAGTAGCCGAAGTCCACGTCGTTGCGAGCCTGCCCCCCGGCCAGCGTCATGGTGGCGCAATTGCCGCTACCGATGCCATCCAGATCGTAGGTCTGGGTGTAGCCGGACGGGAGGTTGCTGGTGCAGACGGTGTAGGTACCGGCGGCCAAGTTCGAGAACTTGTAGTTGCCGTCGCCCGCCGTCAGCATGTTGGCCGTGTAGCCGTTGGGACCAGTGATGGTCACCTTGACGCCGTTCAGGCCGTTGCCCGCGGACTCCTGGATCCCGTTGCCATTGCCGTCATCCCACACCCGGTCTCCGATGGAGCCCGTGGCGGCGGTGGACGCCTTATAGCCGAAGTCCGCGTCGGTCTTGTTCTGACCAGCGGTAATCGCGATGCTGGCGCAGTTCGGGGTGGCCAGGCCATCCCGGTCATAGGTCTGCGTGAAGCCCGCCTGAGGCGTGACGCACACCGCGTACGTACCGGCGGCCAGACCCGAGAACGAGTAGGCGCCGTCGGTTCCGGTGGTGGCCGTCGCCGAGTAGCTGCTGGGGCCGGTGATCTTCACGGTCCAGCCCGTCAGGCCGGTTTCCGTCGGATCCTGGCACCCATCGCCATCGGCGTCGTTCCACACCCGGTCACCGATCGAACCGGTGGTGGTCTTCTTCCAGTAGCCGAAGTCCACGTCGGTCTTCACCTGACCCGAAGTAATGGTCAGGCTGGCGCAGCTGGCCGAACCCAGGCCGTCCAGGTCGTAGGTCTGCGTGTAGCCCGAGGGCAGATTGCTCACACAGACTTTATAGGCGCCGGCCGGCAGGTTGACGAACGAGTAGTCACCGTCACCGGTGGTGGTCGCCGTGGCGTTGGTGGGACCCGTCAGGGTGACCGTTACGCCATTGATGCCGTAGCCGGACCCTTCCTGCGTCCCATTGCCGTCCACGTCGTTCCAGACGCGGTTACCGATGGAGCCGGTACCGGGCGGGCAGCGATAGCCGAAGTCGACATCGGTCCGGTTTTGCGCCGCCGCCAGGTTCACCGTGGCACAGTGAGCGGTGGCCTTACCATCCAGATCGTAGGTCTGGATGTAGCCCGAGGGCACATTGCTGACGCAGACCGTATAGCTGCCGGCGCCCAAGTTGCTGAACTTGTAGCTGCCGTCGCTGGCCGTGCTGGTGGTGGCGGAGTAGCCATTGGGACCAGCGATGGTCACCTTGACACCCTTCAAGCCACCCTCGCCCGAATCCTGCACGCCGTCGCCATCCAGGTCGTTCCAGACTCGGTCACCGATCGACCCCAAGCTTGAGGTGGTGCGGTAGCCAAAGTCGACGTCCTTTCGGTTCTGGCCCGAGGTCAAGGTGACCGTGGCGCAGTTGGCCGTCGAGAGACCATTCAGATCGTAGGTTTGTACGTAGCCCGACTGCGGCACGACGCACACCGTATAGGTGCCCGCTGGCAGGTTCGGGAAGCCGTAGATACCGTTGGTACCCGTGGTCGTGGTGGCCGAGTAGCTGCCCGGACCGGTGATGTTCACCGTCCAGCCAACCAGCCCCGCCTCACCCGAGCCTTGCGTGCCCAGGCAGTTGGGGTCATTCCAAACCCGATCACCGATCGAGCCTAGCGACACCCCCGGATTAATCGTAATCGAGCAGGTGGAGGTCGCTACGTTGCCCTTGCTGTCGGTCACCTTCAGAGTGAAGGTGCCGGAAGCAGTCGGGGTGCCCGTGATGGCGCCGGTCGCGGAGTTCAACGTCAGACCGGCCGGCAGACTACCGGTCGCCACCGCGAAGGTGTAGCCCGGGAAGCCGCCAGTGGCCGTGATCGTTGCGTTGAACGCCACGCCCACCGTACCGGTGGTGGAACTGGCGCAGCCTAGGGCCAACTTCGCACTCACACTGTACGGACAAGTGTTAGAGGCCGTCGTGCCCAGGCTGTCGGTCACCTTGATGGTGAACGAGCCGGAGGTGGTCGGCGTACCCGTCACCGCACCGGTGGACGAATTCAGCGTCAACCCGTTGGGGATGGTGCCGGTCGCCACCGAGAACGTGTAGGGCGCCACACCGCCGGAGGCCGTCACCGTCGAAGAGTGCGACGAGCCCTCGCTGCAGGTGTTGTTCGACGAACAGGTCAACGTCAGCGCCGGAGTGATGACAATCTGACAATCACTCGGGAGCACGAAGCTGATGCCATTCAGCAGAACGTCCACCGCGGACGCCCGCACCGAGATGTAGCGATAGGTGCCATAGCCCGGCATCGCAAACGGAGACTCACTGGTTCCGCCCGACAGCAGCTTGGTGCCGATGGTGCCCAGAGTGTTCGAGCCATAGATGTCATAGCCCTCGCCGCTCTGCACACTACCGATCAACATCTGCACGTTGGTGGCACCCTTGGCCACCAGGTCATTGGTGTCGACCTGGATAAAGGTGGACGTCGTGATCTCGTTATCGGCGCTGGTGCCGTAGATGCCGAGACCATTCTCGTTGCCACCGGCCGTCTTGCCGAACAGCGCGCGGGGCGTGCCCGTCGTGCCGGATCCGTTATAGCCGTAAGCCGTCAGGGTCACGCCATTGGCCGTGTAGGGCTGCGTGCTGCCCAACTGTCCGGCAGGTACCGTGAAGTTAAAGCTGGTCACCGCCGCACACGACCCCGAGCAGGAGGCGTAGACGGTGGTGCCGGAACTATCCTTCACCGAGAACTTCACATTGAAGGTGCCCGCCGCAGTCGGCGTGCCCGTGATCGCGCCCGTCGTGGTGTTCAACGTCAGGCCCGGAGGCAGCGAGCCGGAGACGATGGCGAACACATTGCCACCGGTTCCACCGGTCACCGCCAGAGTCGAGCTGTACGGCGCACCCACTGAGCCCTTACCCGACGGGCAAGCCAGCGTCAGCGGATTCACCGGCGGATTGATCGTGAACGGACAGCTGGTGGTCGACACCGTGCCCTTCGAATCCTTCGCGCGAACCGAGAAGGTGCCCGCCGCCGTCGGCGTGCCGGTGATCTGGCCGGTCGCCGCATTCAGCGTCAAGCCAGCAGGCAAGGTACCCACCACTTCAAACGTGTACGGTCCGACGCCGCCGGTGGCGGTCATCGTC
>JAPKYZ010000034.1 GCA_026394055.1 Acidobacteriota bacterium | reverse complement strand
CCCCGCGCCCACTGCTCCAGTGTCTGGCGCTGCTCATCGGTTAAAACTACGGTGGGGGCCACACGCATCGGCGCTCGTCTCCTCTACTATAGAGACGCCGCCAGCTTGTTAGGGGTTACTACTTCTGACGCAGTACACTAGTTTGCCTGCCGCCCAAATGGCCAAAGTCCGCAAGACCGCCCGTGAGTGGGGTCTGATTGTCGGCAAGCTCCCCACGGGTCCGCGCAATGCCATCACGGATGTGCCGGGAGTGAAAGTGGGACATGCCACGGTGGAGAAGCCGCCCTCAATCCGGACCGGCGTCACCGCCATCCTGCCCCATAACGGCAATGTGTTTCGGGAGAAGGTGCCGGGCGCGGTCTTCACCTTTAATGGCTTTGGCAAGCTGGCCGGAGGTACGCAAGTAAATGAGTTGGGTGAGATCGAAACGCCCATCCTGTTGACGGCGACGCTGAACGTGCCGCGCGTGGCCGATGCACTGCTCGACCATGTGTTGGGTCTTACAGGCAATGAGACGGTGCGGTCAGTGAATCCGCTGGTGGCGGAAACCAACGACGGCGGGCTGAATGATATTCGCGCTCGCGCTGTGGGCCGGGATGAGGTGTTCGCCGCGCTGAGGTCAGCTAGTGAGGAAGTCACGCAAGGTGCCGTGGGCGCCGGGGCGGGGACGATCTGCTTTGGCTGGAAGGGCGGCATCGGCACATCGTCACGGCTGGTGGGCGGCCATACCGTCGGCGTGCTGGTACAGACCAACTATGGCGGAGAGCTGCGCATTCTGGGCACGCCGATGGATTCGCTGGACACGGCCGGGGATGGTTCGGTGATTATCGTCATCGCCACCGACGCTCCGGTGAGCCATCGCAACCTGTCACGGATGGGGGCGCGGGCGATGCTGGGGTTAGGGCGCACGGGATCGAGCGGCTCCAATGGCTCCGGCGACTACGCCATTGCCTTCTCCACGCAACGCGACAAGAAGGTGCCGGAAGTGGGCAACGACCCGATGTCGCCGCTGTTCCAGGCCGTGATTGACGCGACGGAGGAGGCGGTGTACAACTCGTTGTTCATGGCCGAGGATGTGACATCCAACGGTCGCACGGTGAAGGCGTTGCCGGTGGAGCGGGTGATTGAGCGGCTGAAGAAGGCTGGGGCGTTGAGCTAGGGCCGAGGGACGCGCGCCGGACCGAGCCCCGACTTGCGGGAGGGGCCTCTTCCATTGCGCAGCATGCTGACGAGTCCAGAAACCGGTTCGCATTCGGATTCGCATTGCGTACGGGCTGATGTGCGTTCTGAGAGCAGGCCCCTCCTGCGGGTCGGGGCTCGGTCCGAGCGGGTTACCGAACTACGGGAGCCGGTTGATCAGCGAAGCGACGTAGCCCGCGCCGAAGCCGTTGTCGATGTTGACGACCGTTACGCCCGTGGCACAGGAGTTCAGCATCGATAGCAGTGCGGCCAGGCCGTTGAAGTGGGCACCGTAGCCGACGCTGGTGGGGACGCCGATGATGGGCACGGAGACGAGTCCGCCAATTGCCGTGGGGAGCGTCGCTTCCATACCCGCTACGGCGCAGATGACGCGAGCGGCGCGGAGGCGGTCGAGGTTGGCGAACAGGCGATGGATGCCCGCCACGCCGACGTCGGTGATGGCGTCCACTTTGTTGCCCATCATTTCGGCCGTGATGCGGCACTCTTCCGCCACTGGCAGATCGGCCGTTCCGGCGCAGACGACGGCGATGGTGCCCTTGCCTTTCTCTTCCCGGTCCCGCCAGACGCGGACAATGCGCGAGAGCGGGAAGTGCTCGGCCTCAGGAATGGCGGCCAGCACGTAGGCCGCAGCTTCCGGTGAGACCCGAGTGGCCAGCACATTGGCGCTGCGGTCCAGCAGATTTTGGGCGATGCCGGCGATCTGCTCGGGAGTCTTACCTTGGCCGAAAATCACCTCGGGCATGCCGCTGCGCAGGGCGCGGTGGTGGTCCACTTTGGCAAAGCCCAGATCTTCAAACGGCAAGTGCCGCATTTTGTCGACGGCTTGATCGACGGAGACGCCGCCGTCTTTTACCTGCTCCAGCAGGGTGCGAATTTGGTTCGAATCCATATTTACCTAAAAGTCTACTTTGACGCCCGGCGTAAGTCCATACTTCGAGGCCAGGCCTCCGGCCAGCTCCAGCACATAGCGCGCTTCCTTGGTGCCGCCGTAGGAGGGGCATTGGTCGGCGGGCTTCTCACAGCCGGGGGCACTGGCGACAATCTCCACCACCCGGTGGTCGGCATCCAGCCAGATCAGGTCGAGCGCGATCTTGCAGTTGTGCATCCAGTACGGGTAACGGCCGGGGCTCGAGTGGAAGAACAGCATGCCGCGATCGGGGGCCAGCGAATCACGGTACATCATGCCGCGCGCCATGTCTTCCGGCCGGACCATCACTTCGGCCACGATCTTGCGGTCATTGGGCAGCGTCACCAGCCTTTCGCCGGGCGCGAGGGTGGGCTCACTGCCGCAGGCGGAGAGCACGAGAACGGCGGGCCAGAAATAGGCGCGAGGACGGAAAGAGAGCATCCTTTAAGATGGTAGTGGATTCATGCTGCAACGGCTTAAACTCACGCTCGACATGATCAAGTTCGAGCATTCGGTGTTTGCACTGCCCTTTGCGCTTACCGGCGCTCTGTTGGCGGTGCGGGAAGACGGCTTTGTGACGGCGGGCTTAGCCGTGAAGCTGGCCTGGATTGTGGTGGCGATGGTGGGCGCACGGTCGGCGGCGATGGCCTTTAATCGCTTACTCGACCAAGACATCGACGCCCGCAACCCGCGCACGGCCACGCGTCATCTGCCGGCCGGACTGCTGGGGCGAGGCTTTGCGTGGGCCTTTACAGCTGTCAGCGCGGCGATTTTCCTGCTGGCGGCGTGGCAATTGAACGAGCTCTGCTTGAAACTGGCGCCGCTGGCGCTGGCGGTGGTGATGGGTTATTCGTACACCAAACGCTTCACCAGCTTGTCGCACGTGGTGCTGGGATTAGCGTTGGGCATTGCGCCGAGTGCGGCCTGGGTGGCGATCCGCGGCACGGTCGATTGGCGGACCCTGTGGCTGACGGCGGCGGTGATGCTGTGGACGGCCGGGTTCGACATCATCTATTCCTGCCAGGACACGGATTTTGACCGGCGCGCGGGCTTGTTCAGTCTGCCGTCGCGTTTTGGAACGGGGCCGGCGCTGATGCTGTCGCGGGTGATGCACTTGGGGATGCTGCTGTGTCTTGCCGCGCTGGTGCAGTCGTTCCAGTTGGGCGGGATTGCGATGGCGGGCGTGGCGCTGGTGGCGGCTTTGCTCGCTTATGAGCAAAGCTTGGTATCGCCCACCGATTTCAGCCGGGTGAATGCGGCCTTCTTCACCGTGAACGGCTATGTGAGCGTGCTGTTTTTCTTTTTTTGGGCGGCCGACATCTTCTGGGAGAAAGTCTTTTGATACCGATTCAGTTTGAAGACCAGACGCTGGTTCCACTGCTCGACAAAGTGCGGGATGGCGAGCGGCTGACATTTGAGGATGGCGTCCAGCTGTATCGCACCAATGATCTGCTGGCCGTCGGCTATCTGGCGAATCTGGTCCGTGAGCGGTTGCAAGGCAACGTCACGTGGTTCAACGTCAACCGGCACATCAACCCCACCGATGTCTGCGTCGCTTCGTGCCGCTTGTGCGCCTTCGGCAAAGGCGTGCGCGACGCCTCCGCCTACACGATGACGCATGAAGAGGTGTGGCACCGGGCGGGCCTCGGCTGGTCGGAGGCGATCACGGAGTTTCACATCGTCGCTGGGCTTCACCCGACGCTTTCGCTCGATTGGTATTGCGAAATGCTGCGCGGCTTAAAGGAGCGCTACCCCGGCGTCCACTTGAAGGCGTTCACCATGGTCGAGATCGGCTATTTTGCGCAACGGGCCAAGCTGACCGTGCGTCAGGTGCTACAGAAGCTGAAAGACGCGGGCATGGATTCCCTACCCGGCGGCGGCGCGGAAGTATTTCATCCGCGCGTGCGGCGCATTATTTGCGACCACAAGCTGACCGGGGAAGAGTGGATTGAAACCGCGCGGGCGGCTCACGAATTGGGATTGCATTCGAACTGCACCATGCTTTACGGTCACCTGGAAACCGAAGAAGACCGCGTCGACCATCTGGTCCGGCTGCGGGAGTTGCAGGATGCGACCAAAGGCTTCCAGACCTTTATTCCGCTGGCCTTCCACCCGGAAAACACGGCGCTGCACCATCTGCCGCGCACGTCCGGCTTTATGGATCTGCGTAACATTGCCGTCTCGCGGTTGATGCTGGATAACATCCCGCACATCAAGGCCTACTGGGTGATGATGACGCCGCAGATCGCGCAGATTGCGCAGCGCTTCGGCGCGGATGATCTCGATGGCACCATCGTCGAAGAGCGCATCTATCACGATGCCGGAGCGACCACGGCGCAAGGCATGCGTCGGCAGGATCTGCTGCGGCTGATCAAGGAAGCGGGCCGCGATCCGGTGGAGCGCGATACGCTCTACCGTCCAGTGGAGCGCGGCGATGAGCCGCAGAAGCGTGATCCGCTCACGGTACTGGTGTAAGAACGATGAACCTACGGGCGCTGGCGATCGGGCTACTGGCAGGTCAGCTGTGGGCGGTGGCGCAACCAGCTCCGGCCAAGGCCAAGCCTCGCCCTGCCGCTGCTAAGCCAGCCGCCGCCAAACCCGCAGCCAAGGCGCCAGCAGTCGCCAAGCCGGTGGCGGAGCAGCCACCCGCACCCGGTGAGATCCGCGAGTTTCCGGTAGCCGCCATCAAGCTGGAAGGCAACAACACCTACACGGCCGAGCAGATTCTCGCGGTGGCGCAACTGGGCGTGGGGGCGATGGCCAACAAGCCGACGTTTGAGGCGGCGCGCGACCGGCTGCTGGCGACCGGCGCCTTTGACCGGGTGGACTACATCTACTTCACCGCCTCCGACGGCAAGAGCTATGACGCGACGTTCACGGTGGTGGAAGCCACGCCGTTCTATCCGTTCCGGCTGGAAGAGTTGCCAGCGGGCGTTGAGGCCTATCTGAAAAGCAAGGACCCGCTATTTGGCCCCAAGATTCCGGCCACCAAAGAGAAAGTGGCGGTGTGGACCAAGCTGATCCAGGAGAAGGCGGGTGTGCCGGTAGTCGGGAAGGTGGACGCCGATTCGCCCAACAATCTCTATGTGATGTTCCGCCCGGCGGGCAGTGCGCCGTCGGTGGCGGAGATCAAGTTCACCGGCAATTCCGTGATCCCTTCGGCCGCGCTCCGTAACTCGATCAACGGCGTGGCCATCGGCACCATTTACAACGAGACCCACTTCCGCCAACTGCTGGCGACAGCGATCAAGCCCATGTATGAAGAGCGCGGCCGGCTGCGGGTGACCTTCCCCAAAGTCACGACGGAGCGTTCCCGCGACGTGAACGGCTTGAACGTCCTGGTGACGGTGGATGAAGGGGAAAGCTTCATGCTGGGCGACATCCGCATCCAAGGGCGGCAATTGCCGGAAGCGGACCTGATGCGCGCGGCGGACTTCCGTCAAGGCGACATCGCCAACATGACCGCGGTCGCCGAAGGGGTGGAACGGATGCGCAACGTCCTGCGGCGCCTGGGCTACATCGGCGCGGTGGCGACGCCGGACCGCTTGGTGAACGACCAGAAGAAAGTGATCGACCTAGTGATCGACATCGACCAGGGCGACCAGTTCATGATGCGGGCCTTGAAGGTGGAAGGCCTGGATATCGAGAGTGAGCCGGTGATCCGCAAGATGTGGGGCTTAAAGGAAGGCAAGCCGTTCAACCCGGAGTATCCCGATGTCTTCTTGAACCGCGTCCGCGCCGACCAGGTGTTTGAGGAACTGGGCGAGACCCGGTCCGGCGTGACGATTGACCGGGCGGCCAAGACAGTGGATGTCACGCTGTTTTTTGGCCGGGCGGCCAAGAGTAAGTCAGTACTCAAGTCCGCGAAGCCCTAGGGCGGGTGGCCGAATTCCACGGCGAATGTCCCTAAGTGATTTTCCCGCTCAGCCGCAAAGTCCCTTAGCACCTAGGCGAGAATCGTGAAATACTCCGAACTTCCAAGACCGGATACTCGTTCCTTTTGATCGCCAGTTTCATAGGCGGTTATATCCTTCCGATATGCCAGAGGGGCGGCGGATCCCCTCTTGTGCATGCTGACTCGACTCCAACGGCTGGCCGTCCGTCTTCGTCACCCAATTGTCATATCCGCCATTGTCGGGTGTGCCCTTTCGGTGGCCGCTAGCCGGGCGTTGATCAATGTTGGCGGCGCCGCCAAAGTGGACCTCTACCGCCGGGCCGCGAACAACCGTCTCACAACCATCCAGCGGCTGGCCGAAACCGACCTGGCGCTGGTGCGGAGCGTCGCGCAATCGCTGGAGCTCGCTCCCCCGGGAATGAATGAGACTCATGCGCGGCGATGGCTTTGTCCGTTTGCGGGAGACTCGCACGATCTACGGTTGTTCGGCTTTCTCCCGCTCAGTTCGAGTACCGGCCTCGCGGATAGCATTGCGCTCCACAACTGCCGTCCGGCGGCCGGAGATCAGCGGGTGGTGCTCGAAACCAATCGCCGCTGGAAGAAGTTTCTCGACCAATCCACGGCCTCCGGTCAACCGGTACTGACACCCGCCTTCCGGCCGGAGATTGAGGGGCAGACCGGGGCTGTTTCCCTGATCCTGATGCCGGTCCTGGATCGGGGAAGGCTCCGCGGGCATGCGGTGGCGGCGCTGGAGTACTCGCGGGTGGTGGAGCGGGCAGTCGCCCGGTTCGAGAGCTATGGCGTGCACGTAGGCCTAACCGAATGGACACCCGGCGAACCGGAGCGGATGTTGGCGTTTCACCAATCGCGCCGCGCCGAAACGCGGATTCAACCGCTCGAGACGGTGATCGAGGCGGAAACGGCGAGCGGTTCGGTGACCACCACCGTCAACGTCGGTGGCCGCCGCTGGTTAGGGTATTGCCTGCCGGTTCCGGAAGTGGTCCAGCCCGAACCCAGCGCCGGCCTGGGCGCACTGGTGTTTGGATTGTTCGCCACCGCCATGCTGTGCCTCTACCTGCGGAGCATGCAGGCACGCACGCGAGTGGTGGAAAAGTTAGTGACCCATCGAACGCAAGAGTTGGCGGCGGCCCGCGATCAGGCGGTTGAAGCGTCGAAGCTGAAGTCGGACTTTCTCGCCACCGTCAGCCATGAGGTTCGGACGCCGCTTAACGGTGTGATGGGCCTGACCGATCTGCTGGCCGAAACGCCACTCAATGGCGATCAGCGCGACCTGGTGGACAGCTTACGGGGTAGTGCCACGTCTCTGATGGTGATTCTGAACGATATTCTTGATCTGTCCAAGATGGAGGCCGGGAAATTCTCCCTGGCTAGCGAACCATTCGACTTACCCGCCGTCGTGGAGCAGGCCACGCAACTGTTTGCGGGGCAGGCGGCCAAGAAGGGGTTGAGCCTCAGCTGCCAACTGCCGGACGAGGTCTGCTTGCGGCTGGAAGGAGACGCGGGGCGTCTGGGGCAAGTGCTATCCAACCTGGTGGGCAATGCCGTGAAGTTCACCAATCAGGGCATGGTGAGCGTCAGCGTGGAGTTGCTGGCCCGTCAGGCTGAGGTCGCGGAGTTCTGCATCAGCGTCCGGGACACCGGCATCGGCATTGATCCCGTGTTGGGCCGAAAGCTATTTCAGCCCTTCACGCAGGTGGATGCCAGTTCGGCACGGCGTCACGGCGGCACGGGGCTGGGCCTGGCCATCTGCCGTGAACTGACCGAGATGATGGGCGGCCAGATCATGGCGACCAGCGCGCCCGGCATGGGATCCACCTTCACCGCGATCCTGCCCCTGAAGCGGGTCGCCCGTGCGGCGCCCAAGCCAAGGCGGGCGACGGTGGGGCGGATCAAGCCGGCGGAGCGGCGGCGAAGTCTCCAGGCCGAGGCGCGAGAGCTCCGGGTCCTGGCCGCCGAAGACAACCCCATGAACCAGCTGGTGCTCAAGACCCTG
>JAPKYZ010000056.1 GCA_026394055.1 Acidobacteriota bacterium | reverse complement strand
GTCCATCAGCTTCACCAGCAGTTCTCCCTGCTTGATGCGTTCCTGAATCAAGGGCCGCACCAGAAACTCCTGCAGCCGGACGCCGCGTTCTTCGACGGCGCGGGTGAGCTGGGGGAACTTGGCGCGTTTGGCCGGGTCCTTGGCGGCCTTCTCGGCGGCGCAATCGGTGTGCGTCGTGAACACCACCACCTTCACGCCATTTTCCACCGCTAACTCGAGCATCTCTTCTTCCTTCTCCGCCAGCACGGACCCGGCGGTCCGGATGATGTAGTAGTAACGCCGCGTGTCGCCCGCAATTTCATTGGTGTCCAGGCGGCCATCCATGCAGGTGACCATCGCGATCACCGGATGCCGGGTGGAGCGCGGAAAGATCGACCGCACTGAGGACGCCAGCTGGTTCTGCTTCAAAAACTCGTCCCACACTTGGCCGGGCGACAGCTCGGCGTGGTTGAAGTCATAGGATGCCAGCCGGTCCTGCAACCGGTAGCC
The DNA here is from genome assembly GCA_026394055.1 of Acidobacteriota bacterium. Taxonomy (GTDB): domain Bacteria; phylum Acidobacteriota; class Terriglobia; order Bryobacterales; family Bryobacteraceae; genus JAPKYZ01. The sequence goes on along the minus strand of JAPKYZ010000056.1, from coordinate 25,879 downwards.
GGCGTTCACCAGCGCTCCACCCAGCACAAACTGGAGCGGCCCTCCAAACCAAACCAAACCGCCGGCCACCAACACAACCGCCACGCCCATCATCAGCCACCGTCGCATTGTGGGTCTCCCTGGGGCCATTCTACAGCCGAACGTCCGTCCGGGACTGCTGGAAAATGCACCGCTCCTTGACTTCCGGGCAATAGATCAACTATCGTGGCAATTCAACGATTAGCCATGGCACCCCAGGACCACACGGCGGCCGCCGGTACCGGATCAAGCGAGCATTTGCTCGATTCCACGCTTGAAACGATCGACACCGCGGAGGCACTAGTGACCGAGGCGGCGCAACGATTGGGCATCGACGAAGACGATATCCCGGGTTTGGGCATGGCCATCCGGGAATGTGTGGCCAATGCCGTCGTTCACGGGAACCGCTACAGTACGAAAAAGAAGGTCTATCTCAAAGTCTGGGTGGGAGAAAGATCGCTGGAAGTGCTGGTGGGCGATGAGGGAGATGGCTTTGCCGTCACCGACGTCCCGGATCCGTTGGCGGAAGAGAACCTCATGAAGCAGTCTGGGCGCGGTATCCTGTTAATTCGCGCCTTTGTTGACGAGTTCGTCGTACGGAAGCGGGAGCCTCAGGGCACCGAAGTCCGGTTGGTGAAACATTTGCCCCAATGAGCCCGCGGTGCCTACGGGCACAAACTTTGGGTTCTCGCAGTCTAATTTGGTTTGAGGAGACATTGATCGAATGAGCTTGAATATGACTACCCGCCAGGTTGGCGATGTGACGGTGATTGACGCTTCCGGGCGCATCACTCTCGGCGAAGGCTCCAGCGCCTTCCGCGACATGGTTCGCGATCTGGCCAGCCAAGGCCACAAGAAGCTGTTGCTCAATTTGGGCGATGTGTCGTACATCGATAGCTCGGGCATCGGTGAAATGGTCAGCGGCTTCACCACGGTGACCAATCACGGCGGCATGTTGAAGCTGCTGGGCTTGAACAAGCGCGTGAAGGACCTGCTGCAGATCACCAAGCTGTACACGGTTTTTGAAGTGTTCGACGACGAAGCCGAAGGCGTTCGCAGCTTCCAATAGCGCCAACCGCGGCCAGCGGATACCTTGTAATCGGACCCATCGCGGTGGACCACTGGCTCCACCGCGATTTGCCGTTTAGATGGACGCAAGGCGCGGTGGGTCCGCTCGAGCAGGCGCGGCGGCGTCTTCAGGCAGATCTCCGCGCGAATGGCCCGCCTGCGCGTCGGCCTCCCCGCGTCAAGGACCACCCGTGTTAAAGTGAAGTGTTGAGCGGTACCTCCCGCCTTTGTTGAAGCATCCATGGACAAACTCACCCGGAAAGAGCTGAAGACCGACCACTTTGTGGAAGAGATCGGTCATGGCGTCGATTTTGTAGCTGATCACCGCAAGCAGATGACCCTTTATGGCGTCATCGCGGCCGCGGTTTTGCTGATCGGCGGCGGCGGCTACTACTACATGCAGACGCAAAAGGCGGCCCGTCAGGAGCTGCTCTCGAAGGCCTATTTGATCCAAGCCGCGCAGGCGGGCCCCGCCCAGCCGGGCATGACGCCTCCCTACGCCACCGAGGCGGACAAGGAACGGGCGGCGGGCAAGGCGTTTGCGGATGTCGTGGCGAAGTATGGCTCTTCCGACGAAGGTCTGGTGGCCAAGTACTTCCTGGGGGTCCAAGCCGCCAATGCGGCCAAGTGGACGGAAGCCGAGAAGTATCTGAAAGAAGTGGGCGATGGCGGCCAGGCGGACGTCTCCTCCACCGCCAAGCTCGCGCTGGCCCAGGTGTACGCCGCGCAGAACAAAGTGGCGGATGCGGAAGCGATCTACCGCGGCCTGATGGATAAGCCGACGGCGTTTGTGTCCAAGGAACAGGCGGCCATCGCGCTGGGGCGTTTGCTTTCCCCCACCAAACCGGCCGAGGCCAAGAAACTGCTGGAGCCGCTTCGGGCCGACAAGGCGTCGGCGGTTAGCCGGGCGGCCATCAACGCTCTCGGTGACGTCAAGTAATCTGAACCCTGCCGCCGTGCCCTGGCTTCGCTTCCCATCGGAGGCCAGCCGGGGGCGGCGTTACCCTGAACCCCCTCACCCCTACCGGTCCGATTTTCAACGGGACCGCGACCGCATCATCCACACCCGCGCTTTCCGCCGGCTCGAGAATAAGACTCAAGTTTTTGGCGCAGGCTACTCCGACCATTTCCGCAACCGGCTTACCCACACGATCGAAGTTGCGCAAATCGCCCGGACCGTCGCCGGAGCCCTGCAATTAAACGAAGATCTCACCGAAGCGCTCGCCCTGGTGCATGACATCGGACACCCGCCGTTTGCGCATGCCGGTGAAGAGGAGCTAGACCGGCAGATGCAGCGGTTTGGCCAGCGCTTCAACCACAACCTCCAGGCGCTGCATCTGGTGGAGGTATTCGAGCAGCGCTATGCCCTGTTCCCGGGGTTGAACCTCACCTTTGAGGTGCGCGAAGGCATCGTCAAACACTCCCAGGAAGTGGAGCCGGGTGCGGCGCCGCCGCTGGATGAGTATCTGCCCGGCCAGAAGCCGCCGCTGGAGGCGCAGTTGATCGACCTGGCCGACGAAGCTGCCTACAACACCGCGGACCTGGACGACGCCTATACCGCCGGATTCTTCACGCCCCAGGAGTTGAGCGCTGCCATCCCGCTGGCTGGCGAGCTGTTGGACGATTGCGAGACCCATTTCCCGGCCGCCTCGGAGCGGCTCCAGTTTCAGGAGATGCTGCGGCGGCTGGTCAATCTGCTGGTCGGCGGGCTGATTGAGGGGACCGGTGCCGCCGTGCGGGAAGCCGGGGTTCGGACGGTTGAGGATGTTCGCCAACTGCCGCACCGGTTAGCCTGCTTCAGCCCGCAGGCCGCGGAGACCGGCGCCGCGTTGAAGCAGTTTCTGCACAGCCGGGTCTACCAATCGCCCGCCCTGGCGGCGGAGCGGACCCGTTGCCGCGAGGCCATCGCGGTGCTCTTCCAGTTCTTCCTCGATCATCCGGAGCATCTGCCGCCCGGCTATGTGGAGCAGGAGGCGGCGCCGCTACACCGGGCCGTGTGCGACTATGTGGCCGGCATGACGGACGGCTACTTTGACCGTGTCTTCCGCCATCTGATCTGCTAAGCGACGGGAGTGGGCGGCGAAGCCAGCGCTTCCTTTGTCGCCGGCGCATGCTGCCATTGTGAGAGCTTCTCATGCAGGTCCCGCAGCCGGACGGGCTTGCTGAGATAGTCGTCCATGGTGGCGTTGAAGCACTGCTGCCGGTCCTCGGCGGAGACGTTGGCCGTCAGGGCGATCACTGGCGTCTGGCGCCGCTCGTTCTCCAGTTTCCGGATGGCGCGCGTGGCCTCAAAGCCATCCACCACCGGCATCTGGCAGTCCATCAAAATCACGTCAAACGCCTGCGCCTTCACCCGATCGATGGCGTCCTGGCCATTGTGCGCGAACGTCACCGCGACGCCCAGCCGCGTCAGCATGCTGCCCGCCACGCGGCGTCCGATCTCATTGTCCTCGGCCAGCAGCACCTGCATGCCCGTCAGCGACGGCAGCGCCGCCACGGCTGCATCGTCCGCCGCTGGTGCCGGGGCGGGGGTTAGGGCAAGTTCGAACCAGAAGGTCGATCCCACTCCCGCCACGCTGACCACTCCGATCTGGCCGCCCATGCCATCCACCAGACTCTTGGAGATCGCCAAGCCCAAGCCCGAGCCGCCAAACCGCCGGGCCGTGGAATCCTCCGCCTGCGCAAAGGACTGGAACAGCTTCCCCATGCGTCGCTGCTCAATCCCGATGCCGGTGTCGATCACCTCCACCCGCAGGCCGGAGCTGCCGCGCCGCGCCCGGATCGTGACGCTACCGTGCGAGGTGAACTTCACCGCGTTGCCGGCCAGGTTGGCCAGCACTTGGCGGATGCGCAGACTGTCGCCCCACCACCAACAGCCCAACTCCGGCGGGTAGTCAGTTTGAATCTGAATGCCCTTGGCCTGAGCTACCGGCATCAACAGCGACGCAGTCTCTTCCATTAGTTGGGCGGCATCAAACGCCACCCGCTCAAACGTCATCTTGCCCGCTTCCAACTTACTGAAATCGAGGATGTCATTCAGCAGCGCCAGCAACGATTCCGAACTGCTACGCACCACCGTCAGTTGTGACCGCTGCTCCGCCGAGAGCGGGGATTGCAGCAGCATCTCCACCATGCCCATCACGCCATTCATCGGCGTCCGGATCTCGTGGCTCATGTTGCTGAGGAACCGCGTCTTCGCTTCCGCCGCTTGCTGGGCCTCGATGCGCGCCCGCCGCAGCCCGACCAGCACCGCCGCCAGCACCGCCAACAGCAGCGTAAACACTCCCAAGCCAATGCTGAGCCAGGTCTGCCGCCCTTGGCTCCGTTGCAGCTCCCGCCGCAACTGCGTGTCAAACCGCGGCGAAGACGACCAGCGGGCAAGCGTGGCGGCGAGTGTCCCGTCAGCCATCAGATCGCCGATCGCATCCCGGAAGGCCTCCGCTGTCGCCAGCTGCCCGGGCGCGCCGATGGTGGCCAATTCGACGGCGGTGTTGGGCACAGGAGACGACGTCAGCTTCTCTCCCACGCAGGTTCGATCCCGATCCAGCAGACGGGCGGGTAAGAACTGCGATTGAACAAACACGGCGTCCGCTTGGCCGTTGCAAAGTGCCGCCAGCAGATCATCCTTCGCATAGGCTCGCACCGGAATGGCCTGGGGAGAGTCCTCCATCAGGATTCTTTCGCTCTGGGTGCCTTCCCGGATCACCACCCGGTGCCCGGCCAACGACTCCATGGATTTAAGTGGCCGCGCCGCCCGGCTGAGGATCACCAGAGAGTCTTCAAACCACGGATCGGTCACTTCCGCCCGCCGCCGCCGCTCCGGCGACAGTGCGGCCAGCGCCACGATGTCCACCAAATGTTGATCCAGCGCGACGTCGAGGTCGGGCGCCGTCACCCATTGCAGACGCACGCCCAGCTTTCGGGCGGCCAGTTCCGCGATGTCCACCGTGGCGCCTTCGAAGGTGCCGTCCGGGCGGGCGTGGGCGAGCGGCAGCCGCACTTGCCCCGGCATGATGCGGACGACGGCGGGCAGACGGTGCTGCCAATACCAGTAACCGGCAAAGGTTAGAAGGCTCAGCAGACCCAACAAACTAAGCCGGCCAAACGGACCCAGCCGGCCTAGTAAGCCCAGCTGCTCAGGCAAGCCCCAACGGACAGATTGGGCGGACGCTGACGGCATATCAGGTTTATCGGCAACTCCCGCCGAATTTTAGTGGGGTATAAAGTATTTCACTACTCAGGGCCAGAACGGGGCCAACTACTGATGAACGGATCGGCCCCAGTCCGGGCACCGAAAAGGATTTTGAATCACTCTCCCGATGCTGATAAACTAGGTGAAGGCTGTGGTGCCCTTAGCTCAGCCGGTAGAGCGCCGGATTGTGGTTCCGGATGTCACGGGTTCGATCCCCGTAGGGCACCCCAACTTCTTCCCCCCCCACGCCACGGGTCCTGCCCTCTAGCGTCTTGGATCCCTTGTCCCTTGGTTTAGGCAATCAGCTCTGGTAGCAGCTCGCCGTGTACATCGGTTAGCCGGCGGTCGATGCCGTTGTTGCGATAGCTCAACTTCCGGTGGTCAATGCCCAGCAGATGGAGCATCGTGGCATGGACGTCGTAGCAGTAGACCGGCTTGTCCACTGCCTTGTAGGACCATTCATCGGTCGCCCCATAGCTGACGCCACCCTGAAAGCCACCGCCCGCCAGCCACGTCGTAAACCCAAACGGGTTGTGATCCCGGCCCTTGCTGCCTTGGCTGCACGGCATCCGGCCAAACTCGGTAGACCAGTGGACGATGGTGTCATCGAGTAGCCCGCGCGCCTTCAGATCCTTGAGCAGCGCCGCCACCGGCCGGTCGAGCGCGGTGCCCAGTTCGCCGTGATCCTTGGCCAGATTCTCGTGGCTATCCCAGTTGCGGCGCGGGAAGCCATTGTCGGCCCCGCTCCACACCTGCACAAACCGCACGCCTCGCTCGATCAACCGCCGGGCAACTAAGCAGCGGCGGCCCAGGTCCGCCGTGATCTCCTGGTCCAGGCCATAGAGCTTGCGCGTGGCTTCCGATTCACCGTCGATGTTCAGCACCTCGGGCGCGCTCAATTGCAGCCGGGCGGCCATCTCGTAGGAAGCGGTGCGGGCATCGAGGCGCGAATCGCCTTCGCGACCGGTCATGTGCTCCCGGTTGATCTTTTCGAGCAGGGCCAGCCCGTCACGCTCACTCGCCTTGGTGATGAACTTGGCCGCGGCGGGTGGCTCCAGGTCATAGATCGGGTTCGGGCTGCCCACGCGGATCGTGGTCGCTTGATGGGAGGCGGGCAGAAATCCTGCTGTCCAGTTGCCGGGGCCATTGGGCGGAAATCCGCGCGGATCCGGCAGCACCACAAACACCGGCAGATTGTCATTCAGCGTGCCCAGCGCGTAGGAGAGCCATGAGCCCGCACTGGGGAACCCCGGCAGGATGAAGCCCGTGTTCTGCATGAACGTGGCCGGGCCGTGGATGTTCGACTTCGACCGCAGCGAGTGCACGAACGCCATCTCATCCACGCACTGGGCGGTGTGCGGAAACAGGTCGCTCACCCATTTCCCGCTCTTGCCGTACTGCTTCCAGCCCCAAGGGCTCGGCATCACGACGCCGGGGTTGCTCTGGAACAGCTCCACCTTCTCGCCCGGCTGGAACGGCTTGCCCGCTTCGGAAATCAGCCGCGGCTTATAGTCGAATGTGTCGCACTGGCTGGCCGCGCCCGACATGAACAGCTGGATGACGCGCTTGGCCTTCGCCCGGTGATGGATGCCTCCGTTCAGCGCCGGTGACGGCTTCGGAGGGGCGTCGGCCAATAGCGATTCCTGGCCCAACATCTGCGCCAGCGCAATGCCGCCCAGCCCGCCACCCCAGTTCCACAAAAAGCTCCGGCGATCCATTCAGGTGTCCTTCTAGTCGATAAACAGAAATTCGTTGGTGTTCAGCAGCAGCCGGCACAGGTTGACCAGGCCATGCTGTTCGGCGTACGTCCCGTAGAGCGAGGCCTCGCTCGCTGTCGGTGGACGGTTCAGCACCAGCCGGACGGCGGCGCTCACCTGCTCCACCGTGGAGCTGCCCGCGGGCGCGACGCGAGTGGCCAGATGCTCCGACATGCGCACCATGAAGGGGTTGTTCAGCATGGCGAGCGCCTGGATGGCTGTCAGGGTGGTTGTGCGTTTGGGCGTCTGGATGGAGGGGTCTGGACAATCGAGGCGCTCCATAAACGGGTCCGGGACGCTGCGGACGATAAACCGGTAGATGCTGCGGCGGTGCGCGCCGGGTGCATCCGGGTCAAACCGAGCGTAGTCGTAGATCGGCGAATGGTCGTCCTTGAAGGCGAACATGCGCACGGCCGGGCCGCCCATCGTCAAGTCGAGCTTGCCCGCCATGGAGAGCACGGTGTCGCGCAGAGCCTCGGCATCCAGGCGGCTGCGGTTCATGCGCCACAGCAGCCGGTTGTCGCTATCGATCTTCGCTGCCGCCTCAATGTTGCGCGAGGACTGCCGGTAAGTGGCGCTCGTCACCAGCAAGCGATGCAACTGCTTCAATGACCCGTGCGCCTCATCGCGAAACCACACGGCCAGATAATCGAGCAGCTCCGGATGCGAGGGCTGCGAGCCCATGCGGCCAAAGTCGCTGGGCGTATCCACCAGGCCCGCGCCGAAATGGTAGTGCCAGACGCGATTGACGATGGAGCGCCACGTCAGCACATTGGCGTCATCCGCAATCCAATTGGCCAGCGCCGCCCGCCGAGCGCCCTCGTCGTTTGCGTCCGGCAGCGCGAACTTGGCCGTCACTCCTAAGGCCGACAGCGCCCCGGGCGCGGCCAACGCTCCGGGCGAAGTGACGCTGCCGCGTTCGAGCAAATGCACCGGGCGCGGCTGCAGCGACGGACGGAACGCTCCGGCTCGGGTGAAGAAGTTCGCCCCGGCATAGATCAGCTTGGGTGCCGGGAGCTGGGCCAGCAGTTGGTCAACGGCCTCGACATCCTTCTTCAGTTGGGCGATGGTGGCATACGTCTCGGCGCCCACCAACGCATCGACGACCGTCTGCCGCCGGGCGCGATCGGCGATGCGGCGCTCTTCCAGCTGCTTCTTCTCGGTGGCCTGCGCGGCGTTCTTGGGCTCGCCCAAGTGCACGATCAGCAGGCCCGCATCCTGGATGCGGTTGTCGAGATCTACCAGCTCCGGGCTCGACACAAACTCCACTTTGTCCAGATACGGCTGCAGCTTCAGCTGCGCCGCCTGCTTCTGGCGCAACAGCTCGCGGCGGCGGCGGTTGGTGGCGGGGTCTTCATCGTAGGGCCGATCTGCGCGGTCCACGCCAGCGAAGACCGCTTGCAGGTTGTAGTAATCAGCCTGCGGGATCGGATCGAACTTGTGGTTGTGGCAGCGCGCACAGTGCGCCGTCATGCTGACAAAGGTGGAGACGGTGGTGGTCACCATGTCGTCCCGGTCCAGGACGCGGGTCAGGTTCTTGTCGGTCGTGCCTTCCTTCAATTCCTGGTGGCCGACAAAGTCCCACGGGCCAGCGGCCAGAAATCCAGTGGCCTCCATCGCGCGAGCATCGTCGGGATAGATCACATCACCCGCGATCTGCTCGCGGACAAAGCGCGCGTACGGCTTGTCGGCATTCAGCGCGCTGATCACATAGTCACGATAAGGCCACGCATTGGGCCGCGGCTTGTCCTTGTCATAGCCGTGGGAGTCGCCATAGTGCACGATATCCAGCCAGTGCCGCGCCCAGCGTTCGCCATAGCGCGGCGAAGCGAGCAAGCGGTCCACCAGCGCTTCGTAGGCTGTGGGCGAGGGGTCCTGGACGAAAGCCGCCACTTGTTCGGGCGTGGGCGGCAGGCCGTGCAAATCAAAATAGAGCCGCCGGATCAACGTGCGGCGGTCGGCTTCAGGCGAGGGTTGCAAGTGGTTCTGCTGCAGCTTGGCCGCGATAAACGCATCCACCGCTGTCCGCCCCCAACCCGCCGTGGCCGCGGGAATGGCCGGCTTCCGCAGGGCCCGTAAGGACCACCACAGCTCCTCCGTCTTGCCGCCGGAATCGTCCACCGCTCCTTGCGCGATCCAGCGGCGGATGATGTCCACTTGATCGGCCGCCAGCGGCGCCCCCGTCTTAGGCATGCGTGGCGGATTGCCGGTGATGTAGCTCAGCAGCGGACTCTCCGCCGCGGCACTGGTGACGGCACGGGTGACGATGGCCGGCCCGCGCGCGCCGCCGCTCGAAAGTCCGGCAAAGCTGTTCAGCGCCAACCCGCCGGACCGGTTCGCCGCCTGATGGCAGGCCACGCACTTGGCGGCGAGCAGTGGCTGTACATCGCGTGTGTAGCTGACCGGTTGAGCCACCAAGGCGAAGGAAGGTAGTACGAGGATGGCGAGCGAAGAACGGCAGAGTCCCACTGGCGACGAGAATACCAACTTGGGCCCCCTGTTGGCGGCCTCTGCCCGGTGCGGCCGTCCGTCGACAGACACAGTTTGCCCTGGACCCACTACACTTAAGGCGTGGGACGCAGCCGCCGCCGGTCGATTGTTTTCTTTACCGTCCTCGGCATTGTCTTGATGGCGCTGGCCGTGGCGCTCAACATCGGTTGGATCGTCATCAATTGGCGCACCGGCGTGATGCTGGTGCTGGGCATCCTGTTTTTCGCGCTCCTGATCGCGGGCCTGGCGCTGAACACCATCTTCCTGATCCGCGAGATCCGCCGCAATGAGCAGCACGACGCCTTCATCAACTCCGTCACGCACGAGCTGAAAACCCCCATCGCCTCCATCCGGCTCTATCTGCAAACGCTGGAAGCGCGTGAGCCGGACCCGGCCAAGCGGCGCGAGTTTTACAAGATCATGCTGGCCGATTCCGACCGGCTGTTGGGCACCGTCGAGCAGGTTCTGCAAGCCAGCCGTACCGGCTCCGCCCGGCGCGTTTCGCAAAAGACCCGGATCAACCTGACCGACCTGGTCCGCGAATGCATTGGCCTGGCCCGCGTGCGCCACCACTTGGCCGACGAGGCCATTGAGTTCACCGAAGTTGCCGTGCCCGCCGTTCAAGGCGATCCTGAGGAGCTGAAGGCCGCTGTTTCCAATCTGCTCGACAACGCTGTGAAGTACTCGACCGGCGGCGTCCGTGTCCGGGTGCAACTCGCGCAGTCGGAGGCTGAAAAGGTGATCATCCGCGTCCGCGATGAAGGCGTCGGCATTCCGGCCACGGAGCTGAAGCAGATCTTCAAGCGCTTTTACCGCATCCCCGGCTCGATCACCCAGCGCGTGAAGGGCACCGGCCTCGGGCTGTTTCTGGTCTACTCGATCGCTCGCCGTCACGGTGGCCGGGCCTATGCCGAAAGCGCGGGTGCCGGAGCTGGTAGCACCTTCACCCTGGAACTGCCGATCGCCCCGCCGTTGGCTGCCGAGCCACAGCTGGCCCGGAGCGCCACATGAGCCGCATTCTGTTGGTGGAAGACGAGCAACATTTGGCTGAAGGTCTAAAGTTCAACCTGGAAGCCGAAGGCTACGAAGTGGACATCGCCGAGACGGGCGAGGCGGGCCTCGACCGGTTGGCCGCCGACCGGTTCGACCTGCTGGTGCTGGACGTCATGCTGCCCGGCATTAATGGCTTTGACGTGGCCAGCCGCCTGCGGGCCATGGGAAACTTCATCCCGACCCTGATGCTGACCGCCCGCGGGCAGGCGCAGGATGTGCTGAAGGGGTTTGAGTCCGGAGCGGATGACTATCTGGCCAAGCCGTTCGAGCTGGCGATCTTGCTGGCCCGCGTGGGTGGCCTGTTGCGCCGCCGCGAGTGGCTGGCCCCGGTCTCCCGCAACGTGATCGAGGTGAATGGCCGCGCCATCGACTTTGAGAATCTGGAGCTACGCGACAACGGCAAGACCACGCCGCTCACGCGCATGGAAGCCGATCTGCTGCGCTATCTGGCCGACCACGATGGCCAAACCATCTCCCGCAAGACGCTGCTCGATGAAGTGTGGGGTGTCCACGAAGACACCGACACCCGCGCCATCGACAACTTCATCGTCCGTCTGCGCCGCTATCTGGAAGACGAACCTGCTCGCCCCCGCCACCTGCTGACCGTGCGCGGCATCGGCTACCGCTTCGTGGCGGACCCAGGCCCGCGGCGGCAGTAAATGCTTCGGCAGCACTCACCGGGCTGATCGCTCCGGATCAGTATCTTCATGAATCCGGATACGCCCCGGCTCAGCGATCCATAAGCGGCCCTGGATCGGTTCGACCAGCAGATAGTGCAAGAGATTCATCACCGTGGCCTCGATCAATTGCAGCGATGGCTGCTTAGGCAAGCGCAGCACGGCAATGCCCGCACTCATGTGAGGTGGGAACCGCAACACGTCGGCAAAGTCGATGTCTAGCGTCAGCAGACACCGCTTCTCTCGCACACAGACTTCGAAAAGAGTTTCGTCACTGGCGCCACTCAGCGATTCCTGCAGGACCGTTTCAGCGTCATGGCCCGCGGCGCGAAGAATGTGGGCCGCGCGAGAACCGAAGTTCTCATCCAACTTCCATTTCATGCCGCGTTGCTGCCGGGTAAATCCACGAACCGTTCACGACTCATCTCCGAGCCGTATGCAATGGCTGCCAATAGATCCTCCCGCTGCAACTGCGGGTACTCGGCCAAAACCTCGTCCATTGATGAGCCAGAGGCCAGAAAGTCGAGCAGAAGCGAGACCCAGATGCGCGTGCCCCGAACGCACGGCTTACCGCCGCAGACCATCGGGTCGATTGAGATTCGGCGCAGAAGGTTTTCCATTTCGAGGCGGTGTTGCTCCAGACTCAGGATATCAATCGCGATGCTACACTACCGCCCATGCGCCTCCTGCTCGCCCTCGTTCTAGGCTCTCTCGCCTTTGCCCAAGTACCCCCTGAGACGGACCGGCTGGTGCAGGATCTGCTGCGCGATTGGCAAGTGCCGGGCGTGGCGGTGGGGATTGTCAAGGACGGCGCGGTGATCCATCAGCAAGGCTACGGCTTGCGCGATGCCGAAAAGAGGCTGCCGGTGACGGCCAAGAGCGTCTTCGCCTTTGGGTCCATCACCAAGAGCCTTACCGTGCTGCTGCTGCACTCGCTGGCGGCGGAAGGCAAGCTCGATTGGGACGCCCCGGTTCGTGATCAACTGCCCGGCTTCAAGCTGTCGGACCCGGTGGCCTCCGAACGCGCCACGCCGCGGGATCTGGTGAGCCACCGCACCGGCATGCCCCGGCACGATCTTACCTGGGTGGTGCCGCAACCGCTCACGCGCGAGGAACTGCTTGGGCGGCTGCGCTATCTGCCCGCCTCGGCCGACTTCCGCACCACTTACCAGTACAACAACCTGATGTTCATGACCGCGGGAATGCTGGGTGCGCGCGCGGCCGGTGCCCCGTGGGAACAGGCGGTCCGCCGCCGGGTGCTGGAGCCGCTCGGTTTGAACAACATCGCCGCCACCTATGCCGAGGCCGCGCTGAAGCCGGAGCTGGCGCAGCCGTACAGTCTGAAAGACAAGAGCTTCGAAAAGCTGCCCGTCACCCCGGGGTTGGATGTCATCGCGCCCGCCGGATCAAGCGCGGGCTCCATTGAAGATCTCACCCAATACCTGCTGGCCCACATGAATGCCGGCCAGAGGAATGGCCAACCCGCGCTCCCCGCCGCCTTCTTTGAGGCCATGCGCACTCCGCACACCCCGATGCCCGCCACCGGCACCTACTCGCCTTTCACGGCGCCACAGCACTACGGCATGGGTCTATTTATTGGCGAATACCAGGGCCGCCGCATGATCTATCACACCGGCACCATCAGTGGCTATCACGCCATGATGTGGTGGCTGCCGCAGGAAAAAATCGGCATCACGGTGCTGCTCAACCGGGTGGAGCGCGCGGTTCCGCACATCCTGTGTCTCACGCTCGCAGATCGTCTGTTGGGCCTCAAACCCACCGATTGGAGCGCCATCTACAAACAGAACGCGCCGCCCCCGCCGGCGCCTCTCAAGCAGATCGAAGGCACCCGCCCCAGCCATCCGATCGAACACTACACCGGCCGCTTCAGCCATCCCGGCTACGGCGCCGTCGTGGTGTCGACCAGTGCCACCGGACTGACGCTAGACCGTTCCGGCGTCAAGCTCGACCTGAAGCACTGGCACTACGACACCTTCGCCCAAGGCCGCGAGCGGGTCAGCTTCTCCACCGACGCTGATGGTGCCGTGTCCACGCTGCGTCTCCGGTTGGAGCCTGCCGTTCCGGAGATTGAGTTTGTGCGGGTGAAGCCTTAGCGGGTTCGAAGGGAGACCGCTCCCTCGCGGTCGTGGCCCGGTTTCGATGCCGCGCTACTCGGACTTGGGCTTCCGCTCCAGCAAATTCTTGAGCGTGTTCGGTTCGTGGCAAGAGATGCAGGCGATGCGGCTTTTGGCCCGCGAGGCGGGATCGTCCGTCCATTTCTCGGCCACTGTCGCGTAGGGAGTGCCGGGCATCTTCTCCTGGATTAAAGCGAGCGCCTGCTTCAACTCCTCTTCGCGCCCCGTGCGGAACGCCGATGCCGCACGTCCGGCCAGTACTTCGCCTTTCATGTGAAGTGGCAGCCGGTCCAGAGAGCCTTGCTCCATGGCCCAGAGAGTCTGATAGGACCTGTAGGTGCGTTCCCAAGCTGCTGCGCGCATAGATTCCGGCAGGCGTTCATTCAGCACCACCATCGTGCCGCCTTCGAAAATTCCGAGCAGGCGCTTGGCGAACTCGTCCTTGGCGGCCAGCCCGCGCACATGATCGAAATAGGCGATGCTGAGCGCGTAGTGCCGCCGGAAGTCTTCGGGCTGCCCGGCCTCATGCGCCCAAACCGCGCGCGTGCTCTCCACCAATCCTTGCCAGCTCACCACTTCGGCTTCGGGATAGAAGCGCCCAACCTTGTTCAGCGTCTCGACGCCCTTTTCAAACCGGGCATGATCATTAGCCAAGAGCCCGGCAAACAGGTCCTCACGCACCAGCCAAGTCAGAGTGAATTTCGGTTGCGCCAACGCCGGCAACGTAAGCAGTGCCGCGCCCAGCCAAACAATTGCCTTCATGGGTCCCACCTCTGATCCCTTCAAACGCAAATTTGCTCCGATCAGTTCAACAAAAGTCAGAAGCCCCGTCAAGGCTCCAGCCTCAGTCAAAAATTACTACCTGTGGGCGGGCGGCGGGCGCCTTAGATCACGAGGCGCGTGCTCGTAAGTTGGCGCAGACCAACGCTGCGCAGCTAAGCCTTCGGCTCCCAGTGATCCTTCACAAACACCGCATTCTCATCGGTCCAAGTGGAGTACTTCGACGTCAACTGCCCGCCATCGACGGTCAGCGTGGTGCCGGTGATGTAGCTGGCGGCGGGGCTCGCCAGAAACACCATGGCGCTTGCTACCTCTTCCGGCTCGCCTCCGCGGCCCATGGCGATGTGCTGGAAGTAGGGCTTTAGCACGTCGCCGTGATTGAAGTACCAATCCGTCAGCGGCGTCCGGATCAGCCCCGGACACACGGCATTCACCCGGATCCCGTAGCGGCCCAGTTCATTGGCGGCCGTCCGCATGATGCCCAGCACACCGGCCTTGCTGGCGTTATAAGCCGTCAGCGTCGCCTCGCCGTCCCAGCTGTTGGTGGAGGCGGTGATCACGATGCTGCCCTTGCCGCGCGGCTTCATCGCCTCGGCTGCCAGTTGCACGGTGCGGAAGACGCCGGTGAGGTTGACGGCGATGGTCTTGTCCCAATTCTCGGGGCTCGCGGCGGTGACATCGGGCGGCTCGGGAATGCCCACCCCGGCATTGGCGATCACGATATCCGGCACCGGCACCTGGGCGAACGCCGCCGCCAGCGATTCGCGCCGCGTCACATCGACGTCCGGGAGGTCAAACACATGCACGGTGGCGCCCGCAGCTTGCAGCAGGCGTACCGCCGCGGCGCCGATGCCCCTCGCTCCGCCGGTGACAATGGCGTGCTGGCCGGAAAGATCAATCGTCATGGAACTAGTGATAGCGCAACTGCCCATCCCGGCGGAACCTGTCCAGTCCAGCGCAGCAATAAGGTGAACCTTGCCCACCGGTGACGCACATGCCACAATGCGAAAATGCCCACTGCCGCCACTCCCGCCACAGGCTCCCGAGTCGTTCCCGGGATGCGTTATCGCAATGCTCCAGCCGCCATTGATTGGCTGTGCGAGGTGTTCGGCTTCGCGCGCCAGTTGGTGGTGCCCGGCGAAGATGGCACGGTGATCCATTCGCAACTGGTGCTGGGAACCGGCATGGTGATGGTCAGCTCCGTGCGGACCGACGACTATGGGCGCCTGGTGAGACAGCCCGACGAATTCGAGGGCGCCGAGACCCAATCCTGCTGCCTGATCGTCGAAGATCCGGACGCCGTGTATGCTCGCCTGCTGGCCCATGGCGGCACCATCGTCCGCGATATCCAGGATGAATCCTACGGGGGCCGCGCCTTCACCTGCCGTGATCGCGAAGGGCACATTTGGACCGTTGGTTCCTACAATCCGTGGGCCTAGCCTGCCGCCACGCGATGGCACAGTGGTGACGTGACGCCCGGCTAGAGTTTGGGGCCGAAGTGTCCTATACTTCCTAGCCATGACCGGAGCCCTTCACTACGTAGATCTCGCCATTGCTTTCAGTTTGGTGATGTTGCTCGCCACGACACTGGTGATGACCCTGGCGCAGATTGGCGCCACTCTCCTCAAGCAGCGGCAGACCATTTTGCAGGATGGCATTGCGTCCATGCTGCAGCACATTGGCCTCACCGCGGACGAGGCCAAGAAGGTCGCCCAGCAGGTGATGGCTCACTCGATGGCCCAGGCCGGAGGCGGCGAGGCGATTCAGCGTGAGCAGTTGGTGCGTATTCTGCTGGACTTGGCTCGTGACAATGCCAGCCTTCGGCAGGTGCTGGGAACCGATGATCCCGCCAAGCTGCTCGAAGAGATTCGGGCCACCGCCACCAAGCTGGAAGAGCAGTACCCGCATCTGGCGGAGCATGTCCGTCACGCGCAGGCCATCCTGGGCAATCTGTCCACCCAGACCACCAAAGCGGCCGCGGGCATCCACCGCGTGATGAACGGCTTTGACACGGCGGCTGAGGCGATGTCGCAGACGATGGCCACGCACGCGCGCTTCGTCACCATTGCGCTGTCTTTCTTGGTGGCGCTGCTGCTGCCGCTCGATTCGATCACTATTCTCAAGAAGCTCTCGACCGACTCCGCCGAAGTGGACCGGCTGGTCACGCTGGCGGCCAAGACCAAAACCGAGGACCCGCCGGCGGCCGCCCAGTCTCAAGATCTAAAGAGCCTCAATAGCTTGGTGAAGTCACAGCTGGAACAGCTGACGGGCCCGCCGCTGGGCATCGTGGCTTTAGCGAACGACTCGGCGACACTGGCCGGTTGGGGGGATCTGTGGTGGAAAGCGGTGGCCTCGCCGGGCGCCATTCTGGGCATCCTGCTCAGCACGGGCTTGATGAGCCTGGGCGCGCCGTTCTGGTTTGATGCCCTCAAGAATCTGTTCCGTCTGCGTCCGATGCTGGCCCAGAAGGAAAGTGGGGAGCGCGCCGAACGCGCCGCGGCTCAGCCCTCACCCTCGATGATGGCCCTCACTGTTGCGCCGGGGAGTCTCTTCCCTGGCGCAGCGTCCACCGGGAGTGCGGCCGTGGGTGGTGTGGCCGTGATCAGCGCCACCCCAGGAGACCCCGGCACCAGCGATGCTTCACCCGCGCCGCAGGCCAGCGGAGCCAATGCCGGAGGGTAACCTGTTGATCCGCTGTGGGTTGGCGTAGCTCTAGTGATGCGGAAGCGTTCAGTGATACCCTAAGCCTTCCATGAGAATTGCGGTCTGCGGCCTCGGCTTCATGGGGGCCACTCACATTAAAGCCATCACGGCGTCGCCTTCGGTCACGCTGGCGGCGGTCGTATCGAGCGATCCCAAAAAGCTGGCGGGGGATTTTTCAGGCGTCGGGGGCAACCTGGACACGACGTCGGAAGCGATCGATCTGTCGGCGGTGAAGAAGTATTCCACCATCGAGGAAGCGCTCGCCGATCCCGAAATCGACGCGGTTGACCTTTGCCTGCCCACCTACCTGCACGCCCCGCAAGCCATCGCGGCCTTAGCGGCGGGCAAGCACGTGCTGATCGAAAAGCCGATGGCGCTCAGCGGAGCCGATTGCGACGCGATCATCGCGGCGGCCAAGGCGGCCGATCGAGTGGTGATGTGCGCCCAGGTGCTGCGCTTCTTCCCGATGTACTCCGTGCTCCCGAAGGACAAGCCACGGGCGGCGCGCTTCCGGCGGCGCTGTGCCGCGCCCGGCTGGGGCGCTTGGTTGAAAGATAAATCCCGCTCGGGCGGCGGCGTGTTTGATCTCTTGATCCACGACGTGGACCTGATGATCCACCTCTACGGGTCGCCCCAAAGCGTTACTGCCACGGGCTACGAAGATCTGGCCGCGGGCGTGGACCTGATTGACGCGCAATTTCAATACGACGGCTTCAGCGTCAGCGTCTCCGGCGGCTGGCACCCGGGCGCGTATCCGTTCTCGATGGAATACACCATCGTCACCGCCGCAGGCACCTACGATTACTCATTCCCGGCGGGCGACCCGGTCTTCTACGCCCCCGGCGCGGAGCCCCAAGTCCTGACCCCGCCCGAGCCGGTGGACGGCTACCGGGCGCAGATCGAATACTTTGCCCAGTGCGCCAGCCAGAACCAGTTGCCGGCCGATTGTCTGCCGGAAACCTCAGCCGAGGCCGTGCGTTGGACCATTCAGATGGAGGAAGCAAGATGGAAGTAGGAGTGATGTTCTGGGCCGCGCCTGATGCGCTGGCGACGGTGCAAGGCGTGAAGGCGTTGGGCGTGAACTGCGGCCAGCTGGGTGTGGCGGGCGACTTCCCGCTCACCGGCGCCGCTCCAGCCTGGAAAGCGGCGCTGGAAGCCGAGAGCTTCCGGTTGGTCACCGTCTTTGCCGCCTACAATGGCGAGGACTACGCCGACATCCCCACCGTGGAGCGCACCGTGGGCTTCATCCCGGAGGCGACGCGCGAAGAGCGCGAGGCGCGGACGCTGGAGCTGTCCGACTTTGCGGCGGCGCTCGGCGTCACCTCCATCGCTTGCCACATCGGCTTTGTGCCGCACGACAAGGCTCACCCTGACTACATCGCCGTGCGCGACATGGTGCGGCGCGTCTGCGATCATGCGGCGAAGAACGGGCAGACCTTTGCGCTCGAAACCGGGCAGGAGCCCGCGGGCACGTTGCTCGACTTCTTCAAGGATGTCGACCGCGCCAATCTGGGCATCAATTTCGACCCGGCCAACCTGATCCTCTACGGCACCGATCAGCCCCTACCGGCCCTGGGCCTGTTGGGCAAGCATGTCATCAGCGTCCACGCGAAAGATGGCGTCAACCCGACGGCACCCGGCGCGTTGGGCAGCGAGAAGCCGCTGGGGCAGGGCAGCGTGAACATCCCCGCCTTTGTGGCCAAGCTGAAAGAGATCGGCTATCAAGGCGCCGTGAACATCGAACGCGAAGGGCAATCGCCTGAGCAGTGGCGCGCCGATGTCTCGATGGCGGTCGGTCTGTTGAGCAGCCTGATCTAGGTTCTGGTCATGCGACGACGCATCGTGCTTCCCATGCGACGACGCACTCTGCTTCCCATGCGACGACGCACTCTGCTGACCTTGCCCGGACTGGCCGCGCTGCCGGTGGCGGCGCAGTCTAGCCTGCCGCTGGCCGACAAGCAACCCGGCGCGGGCTTTGCGGAACGCGACATCACGCCCGCCATCGGCTCGGAGCAGCCGGGCAACTACTACAAGCGCTACAACGAGTCAGTCCACGACCCGTGCAAGGTGCGCGCGGCCATCTTCACCGATGGGGCAGCGACGGCGGCTCTGGTCAGCGTAGATGCGCTGATCGTGCCGCGAGCGTTGGTGCTGGCGGCAAGGCAAACGATCGCCAAGCTGACCAGTATTGCCCCGGCCGCGGTGCTGATCGGGGCGACGCATACGCACTCCGGCGGTCCGGTGGGCATGGTCCAGCCGGGCGAGTTCGACGGCGCCCCGGCGCACGTCCAGCAACTGGCGAAGCTCTCCACTGAAGCGGACCCCAAGTACCTGGCTCGGGTGGAGGACGCCATCGTCGATGCCGTCGTCGAAGCCTTCCGCGCGCGGCGTACCTATGCGTGCGGCGTGGCTTCGGGCGTCGAAGAGAAGTCCGCCTTCAACCGCCGGTTCCACATGAAGATCGGGCAAACATGGACGCACCCGCAAGCCGGCAACCCGGACATGCTGGAAGCCGCGGGTCCCGTGGACCCCGAGGTGGGCGTCATCGGAGCCTTTGACGGCCCGCGCCTGGTGGGCTGTGTGGTGACCTTTGCCTGCCATGCCACCACCAATCCTGCTGGCATTTCGGCCAACTGGATCTACTACCTCGAAAAGACGATCCGCGCCGTCCATGGGCCTGATGTCGTGGTGGTGTTCCTGCCGGGCGCGACCGGTGATGTCACCCAAGTGGACAACCGCAGCCGGTTTAAGCAACCCTCGGGCGACCAGTGGGCCCAACTGGTGGGCGGCCGCGTTGGGGCGGAGGCGCTGAAGTGTCTGCTGTCGATGACGCCCGGTGCGTTGACGCCGGTACGCGTGGCCTCAAAGACCTTGGAAGTGGCCCGCCGCAAGCCATCGAAGGCGAAGGTGGCAAAGGCCGCCACACTGGCCACACCGGCCGTGCAGACCACGGCGCAGTGGGTGTTCGCCAAAGAGACGGTGATGCTCGATTGGTTGATCTCGCGCTCCCCGGCGGTGCCGGTGGAAGTGCAGGCGTTGCAGGTCGGCCCAGTGGTGTTTGCGGCGAATCCGTCCGAGTACTTCTGCCAACTGGGCCTCGACATCAAGAAGGCCGGCCGGTTCCCGTTCACTTGGCCGGTGATGCTGGCCAATGGCTGTGTCGGCTATGTGCCCACGGAAGAGGCGATGGGGCCGGGTGGTGGCGGCTACGAGACACGCCTCACCACGTACTCCAATCTGCGGGTGACCGCGGGCACGGAGATCAAGCAGGCGTCGCTTGAGCTGATCTCGACGCTGACGCCCGGGCGCGTGCCGGAGCCACCGCCACACGCGCCGTTCAAGGCTCCCTGGGATTACGGCAGCGTACCGCCTGAAACAGAGTGATCGCCCAAGGGGCAGAATGGAACCATGCGGTACCTCTCTCTGTTGAGCTTGACCTTCGCCGCGGTGGCCCCCCTGGCTGCGCAAACATCCATTCTTCCGGCCGACACGCTGGGCGCTTTCCGCCTGGCGTGCACCTCCGGCGGCAAGTTGGAGCGGGTCCCGGCGGAAGGCAGCATGGGCGAGGCGCTGCGGATCACCACGCCTCCGACGATCTCCACCGGCACCGATCGCGAATGGAGCTGCCGCATCCGGCACACGCTCGCTGTCCCGGTGGCCAACGGCGACTGGCTGGTGGCTGCCTTCTGGGTCCGCAGCGTGGCCACGGCCGAATCGGGCGAGGCTTACGTCAAGCTCAACTTTGAGCGCAACACCTCTGACTACCGCAAGTCCGTGAACGCCGGGACGCTGGTGACGCCTTACTGGCGGCGCATCCAGATCCCGTTCAAGATGGTGGAGGCTTACACCCCCGGCGGCGCGATGCTCGATTTTTGGGTCGGCTATGACCCGCAGACCATCGAGATCGGCGGCATCGCCATCGATAACTATGGCCAGTCCGCCAACCCGCCCGTGGCCACCGAAGGCTACACCTACCCGGGCCGCGAAGCCGACGCTCCGTGGCGCGCAGCGGCGCAGGAGCGGATCGGCCAGCATCGCAAGGCGGACTTGAAGTTGGTGGTCACCAACGCCCAAGGACAGCCGCAGGAAGGCGTGCCGGTGAAGGTGCGCATGAAGCGTCATGCGTTTGGCTTTGGCAGCGCCGTGGCCGCGGATAGTCTGCTGGGCACTCGCGCTGACGACGAGATCTACCGCCAGAAGGTGAAGGAGCTGTTCAATAAGGTGGTCTTCGAGAACGACCTGAAGTGGCCGGGCTGGGAACAGAACCGCAACCGCGCCTTGAACGCGGTCCGCTGGCTGCGCGAGAACGGCATCACTGACATTCGAGGCCACAACATGGTGTGGCCCAACTGGCAATACCTCCCGAACGATGTACGCGCCCTGGCCTCCAATCCAGACGCCCTGCGCAAGCGCATCGACGACCACATCACCGACGTCGGCACCGCCACCGCGGGCCTGGTGAAGGATTGGGACGTCATCAATGAGCCGATCCCCAATCGCGACCTCAAGAACATCCTGGGCGATCAGGAACTGGTGCGCTGGCTGCGCCTAGCGCGCGCGGCGGACCCCGACGTGCGCCTGTTCATCAACGAATACGATCTCGAAACCGGCGGCGGCCGCAACGTCCGCAAGCAGGATCAATTCCTGCAACTGCTGCAAGCGATGCTAGACGCTGGCGCTCCGCTGACCGGTATCGGCATCCAGGGCCACTTCGGCACCGATGTCACGCACCCGCAGAAGGTCTACGACGTGCTGGACCGCTTTGCGGCCTTGGGCCTTCCGCTGCAGATTACGGAGTTCGACATCAATACGCTGGACGAACAGCTGCAGGCCGACTATCTGCGCGACTACCTGACCATCGTCTTCAGCCACCCGGCCATTGATGCCTTTCTGCAATGGGGCTTCTGGGAAGGCCGCCACTGGCTACCCGCCGCCGCCCTCTACCGGCGCGACTGGTCAGAGAAACCGCACGGCAAAGCCTACCGGGAGTTGGTCTTCAACCAATGGTGGACCAATGCCGATGGCGTGACGGGCACCGACGGCACTTTTACGGTGCGGGGCTTTCTGGGTGACTACGAGATCGAGACCCCGGCCGGGGTGATGCCCGTGAAGCTGCAGCGTGATGCTGCGCCGGTGGCGATCATACTGCCGTAATTCGACGCGAAGCGAGTAGGCTCCGCTCAGTTTTGTCGCCGCTGGGATCAAGCTTCGGAAAAAAGGTTCTGCCGGACCACTCCCTCACGGCGAGTGGCTCGGTAAATGACTGCCGATAAGGGCGCAGCCCTTCTGAGCCGCGCGCGTCAGCAAGCGGTTTCGGGCCTTATCCGCAGCCTGCCAGGTGCGCCCGAAGCAGTGCTCTCCGCGCCGTTCGTCTAGGCCAGCGGGCGCAGGACGTGTTCCAGGGCTTCGATGAAGAAGTACTCGCCCCACATCACGCTTTCGTTGACGCCCAGACCCTTGTGGATGTGATAAACGCCGCCGGCCAGCACGCCTTCCCAGTTGGGGTTGGAGTGCGGGACATGCTTTTCGCAGAGGCTGCGGAGGATGCGCACGGCGGTGGACCAGTAGAAGTGGCCCTTCACTGGATCCTGGATCAGGCGCGACAGGCGCAGCAGACCAGCGGCCGTGATGGCGGCGGCGGAGGTGTCTACCTGCTTGCGGCTGGCATCCACACCGTCGTGGCCCTTGTAGTCGGCCGGTGGGTTGTAGTCCCACGGCGGCACGCCATCGGCGGGCGTGAAGGTGATGTAGTAGTCGGCGCAGGCTTCGGCGGTTTCCAGGAACCGCGGGTCGCGCGAATACTCGTAGCAGGTGCCAAAGCCGTAGAGCGCCCAGGCCAGCCCGCGAGACCAGCAGGAATCGCCGCGATAGCCCTGGTGCGTGGTCTGCTTTAAGAACTCGCCCGTTTCAGTGTCAAACAGACCTTCGTGTGAGGTCGAACCATCGCCACGCACCAGATACTTGCGCGTGGTCAAGGCGTGGCGCATCGCCACCTGGCGCAACCGCGCATCGCCCGTTTCGCGAGCGGCATAGAAGATGATGCCAACGTTCATCATGATGTCGATGAACAGCGAATTGTCGGCGACGAAGCTGCGGAGGTACTGGCCCTTCTCCTTGAAGCGCAGCGACATCGTCTTGCCGGCTTCGATCAGCACGTCGTTTAGCGCCTGGTCCTTGGTTTTGCGGAACCAGCGGTAGTAGGTGGAGAAGAAGATGAAGCCCAGGTCGTGCACATCGCGGTCCAGCTTGCGGTGCTCCAGCGGCTCTGAATAGCGGATGGCCTGCTGCATCCAGTAGGCGGCGTCGGCGCCTTCGGAACGCTTTTCGAACAGCCACATCATGCCCGGGAAGAAGCCGTCGCACCAGTGGGTCCAGGCCGGTTTGCCGTGCTTCCACTGGCCTTCTTCGGTGTACATCGGATAGAAGTCCGGGTGAGTTTCGATGAGGCGCTTGACTTGCGATTTCGCAAAGGTCCAGGTGTTCTCAAACAGCTGGCGGTCGGTATCGAGTTCGAATTGAATCACGGTTGTTCAGCCTCAAGTGTCGCACCATCGTAGGTGATTTCTCTACTGAGGGAAATACCTTAGAGCGGGCTGGACGGATACCAACCATAGCCATCGCGCGACCACGCATAATGGAGTCGTGTCCTTGATGCTCCAGGAGATCCGTGAACAGCCCGTCGCGCTGGCCCGGACATTGAAATCTGAACTAGCGGCCATCGTCAAGCTGCGGAAGTATTTGGAAACGCACCGGCCGCGTCTCGTGGTGCTGGCCGCGCGCGGCACCTCCGACAACGCGGCGCAGTTCGGGCGCTATCTGATCGAGATCGCAACCGGCATTCCTGTGTCTCTGGCCGCGCCCAGCGTGCATACGCTCTACCGGGCGCCGGTGAACATGGCCGATACGCTGGTGATCGGCGTCTCGCAATCGGGCGAATCAACCGACGTCAACTTTGTGCTCGAACGCGCCAAGGAACAGGGCGCCTTCACCATCGGCGTCACCAACGAGAGCGAATCGAAGCTGGCGCAACTGGCCGACCAGACCATCCTGGTCCGCGCCGGCAAAGAGAAAAGCGTCGCGGCCACCAAGACCTACACCGGTCAGTTGCTGGCCATGTACCTGATCGCCTGGGCGCTAGGTGCGGACCTGAAGCTGAAGGATCTGGAGAAGCTGCCGGATCTGGCGGCGAAAGCCCTGACACTCGAAAAGCAGGTGGCGGAGCGGTGCGTCCGGTATCACTACATGGAGCGCGCCGTCGTCGTGGGCCGCGGCCTGAACTACGCCAACGCCTTTGAGATGGCCTTGAAGCTGATGGAGACCTGCTACGTCGTCGCCGAACGCTTCTCCTCGGCCGACCTGCTGCACGGGCCAATCGCGATGGTGGAACGCACCTTCCCCGCCTTCCTGTTCGCCCCCTCCGGCGTCACCTGGACGGCGGTGAGCGAGACCCTGACCAAGCTGCAATCCCTGCACGCCGAGACGTTCGTGATCAGCGACAAGAGCAACCAGGAAGTCAGCAAGCCGGACTTGCAGTTGCCAATGAAGCTGAACGAGCTCTACACCCCGATCCCCTACATCATCCCGGCGCAGCTGTTTGCGGCGCACTTGGCAGCGGAGAAGGGTCTCAATCCGGACCAGCCGCGGGCGTTGTCAAAAGTGACGCAGAATATCTAGCGTTCGCACCGGTTCTGGGACGTAGCATCCAGGAAAACTTTTGCGAATTACCAAATAATCCTTCTTGTATTTCTCCGGAAGCCAGCCTACAATTTCAAACACAGTATCCTCTACCTGGAGTTAAGTTCTTTGTTGAGAACGCAGTAAGGCCACAGGAGGTTCTATGTTAATAGCTCGTTTCAGCCAGTGGCGACGCCCGGCTGTTCTAGCTGGTAGCGTTTCCGGTATTGTTCTCCTTCTCGTTTTATCATGGGGCGGTACCAACGGAGCGCGAGCTCAGGGATGCAATGGATGTAGTGTCGGGGGGAGTTGCCCTCAGCCCTGTACGGAAGGAGTGACATGCGAAGCCGGAGGGCAAGCACGAGATTGTTGCTTGTACACAGCCTATGGAAATGGCTGCCCTTTTCCAAACCAGACCCCAATCGCCGGTTGTTGCTGCACTCCGACACCAATCGTTATAGACGTTGACGGAACGGGCATTGCACTGACGAACGCTCGTGACGGTGTTCTGTTTGACATAGGAGACGACGGCAAGCCGGACCGAGTGGCTTGGACACGCACTGGGTCAACGAATGCTTGGCTGGCGCTCGACCGCAACCGAAATGGCCTAATTGATGGTGGGGTTGAGCTTTTCGGCAATGCTACGCCTCAGCCGATGCCCCCAACGGGATCAAAACGGAATGGGTTCCTCGCCTTGGCTGAATTTGACAAGCCGCTACACGGTGGAAACGGGGATGGCGTAATCGATGAGCAGGATTTGGCTTTCCAGTCGCTCTTGCTTTGGCAAGACTTGGATCACAACGGTGTTTCGAGCCGCCCGGAGCTACACTCGCTCCGAGAAATGAGAGTGGAGTCCATCGAACTAGATTACACGGAAAGCCGCTTACAGGATCAATATGGCAATCAGTTCCGGTATCGCTCTCGCGTCCGCCATCGTGACCGTCGTGGCGGTAGATGGGCATGGGACATTATCCTGAAGGTGGACAACAACCTGTTGCCGACGCACTCATTGTTATCGCCAAGGGGAGCCCAATGAAGACGTCTGCGCTGTGGACTTCCTCAATCTGTTTCGTCGCATTAAGCACATTTCCAGTTTCGGCTAGATGCGAGACTCTACGCCCCGTACGGGTTGTCCGGCTATCGGATGCGATGAAGGCTGCGGATGCGCTCGCCCCTACCGCCTCGTACTCACTAGTGTACTGCGTCACACGGATCGAGTATTATCCAATGCGGAGCGGGCGCGTTTGACTTTTTCGAGGATGTCGGTCGCCTTGGCGGTCCAGATGAAGGGTTTGGGTTGGGTATTGTGCTGGTCGACGTAGGTGTCGATGG
>JAPKYZ010000083.1 GCA_026394055.1 Acidobacteriota bacterium | reverse complement strand
CGCAGGTCCATGGTACGTTTCTCCATCCACGGCATCCTTCCACGATGCCGCTCCTGGACCTCCCGCACATGCCTCTGCCCTGCGTTTGTTACCGATGTCTCCGGATCATTCTGTCACCCATGTCTCCGGTTTGGACCAGGGGCAGACCGCTCCTGCTGGTCGCGGCTCGGTCCGAATCGGTCCGAACGCTAGGCCAGTTCCGCGCGGGCGGCGTCGGCGATGCGGGCGGTCCACACTTCGACGTGCTCCGGATTCGCTGCTTCCACCATCACCCGCAGCAACGCCTCAGTGCCGGACCAGCGGACCAGCACGCGGCCCGTCTCGCCCATCACGGCTTCGGCGGCGGCGATCTCGCGTTGGATGCCGGGCAGTGTCTCCACCGGGCGGCGCTCCTTCAATCGGACGTTCACCAGCTTTTGGGGATAGACCACCAGATCCGCGATCATCTCATCCAGCGGCCGGCCGTCGGCCACCTTGGCCTCCAGAATCTTCAGCGCGGACAACATTCCGTCGCCCGTGGTCGCATGCTCCGTGAAGATGACGTGGCCGGACTGTTCACCGCCGATCGGGGCCTTCAACGCGTGCATCTGCTCCAACACGTACTTGTCGCCCACCTTGGCGCGGGTCAACGCAATTCCGTCCCGCTCCAGCGCCTTTTCAAAGCCCAGGTTCGACATCACCGTGGCCACCACGGACGAGCCCAGGCGTCCCAGCGACTTCAGGTGCCGTGCGCAGATCAGCAGCGTCGCGTCGCCATCGACAATCCGGCCGCTGCGTGACACCGCGATACAGCGGTCCGCATCGCCGTCGAAGGCAAAGCCCGCGTCGGCTCCTTCGGCCATCACCCGGTCCCGCAGCGCTTCCACGTGGAGCGCTCCGCATCCGGCGTTGATGTTGCGCCCATCGGGGTCGGTCCCCATCTTGACGACGGTCGCGCCCAGGCGGGTGAACAGCTCCGGCGCCAAATGGACACTCGCGCCATTGGCACAATCGAGCACCACCTTCAGCCCGTCCAGGCGGTAGTGCACCAGCGACAGCAGGTAATCGAGATACTGCGCGTCCAGGCCCGGGTCCACCGCGACCGGCAGGCTATCGGTGATCTCTTCCAGTGCCAGATGGGCAAAGATTGACTGCTCCAGCTCCAGTTCCACTTCGTCAGCCAGCTTGTAGCCGGAATGGTTGAACACCTTCAGCCCATTGTCCTGGTACGGATTGTGCGACGCCGAGATCATGACACCCGCGACAAAGGGGCCGGTCTTAGTCAACCAGGCGACGCCGGGCGTTGTGATGAGGCCGGCAAAGCGGGGGACCGCACCCTGGCGCACCAGCCCGGCCGCCAACGCTTCCGTGATCCACGGGCCGGATTCACGGGTATCCATACCGATCAATACCTGCTGGCCGCCGTGAGTGGTGGCCCAACGGCCCAGTGCCTGGCCGAACGCAAAAATAGTCCTGGGGTCCAGCGGGAAATGGCCGGCTACGCCGCGCATGCCATCCGTTCCAAAAAGCTGCCGCATGGTGGGATCCGGTGGGGGGGCCGTCAAAGTGGACAATTCAGTTTCCTCCGAACAAACAAGCGCAATAAAGAGCGTGCGTTTAGTCGCGAATTCGTTGCAACTGTAACTTCACATCGACCGCAGACGCTGAATCGATACGCACGCGGGCATTGCCGACGTAGACAGGCAAATGGGCCTGCAACGTCTTATCTTTGTCTTCTTCGCCCTCTAGAATTGTCGCAAACTCAAACGGATCGGTCTGCACGGCTTCCACCCGCTCCACCTGGCTTTTGGGGCCGGAGATGGCGACCGTGGCGGGCGTAATCACCTGCTGCGCGACAGCAAAGCCATTGGGCACCGCACCGGCAAAACGCAGCTTCACCGGAACATTGCGGCTGACGTGAGGCTCCAGCGAAAGCCGCAACTGGAACGGAATCGCGCGGACCAACCGAACCCGCGGCGGAAGGCCGTAGACGCTGTCGGTGACGGTGTAGGTCCGCTCACCCGGGCGGTTGAAGTTGGCCAAGTCCAACACCACCGCGGTCTTCGTCAAACCGGCGCTAGACAGCACATCACGCGGGCCGCTGATCTGCAATTGAACTTCGTCCGGCATCTCGGCGCCGGTATCCAGGCCCACGGGGAAGTTCTTGAACTCTACCGGAACGCTGACCGATGTCGTCAACTCGGGAGCCTCCACAAAGACCAGCCACAGCAGCACCGCCACCAAGACCGAGAACAGCTTCAGCCAGACCTGGTCCAGCAGCGTCGCGCGCAACATCCGTCCGGCGGAACGTAAGGGAGAGGGCATGGGCTTAGTGCTCCGGATTCCGATAGGCGGGTTGCGGGATACGGTCCGGCGCGGAGGCGGACGTGGCCGGCTTCCACCGTCCGGTGGGCGTCCGCCGTCCGGTCAACACCTGCTCGATCTCGCCCAGGGTGACGTTGCGGTGCAATTCGCCATTCTGCGCATAGGAGACGTGGCCGGTTTCTTCCGAGACGATCAAGGCAAGACAATCCGATTCTTCCGTCACACCGATGGCCGCGCGGTGACGGGTGCCCAGGCTGTTCATCTGCGGGTTAATCGTCAGCGGCAGAAAGCAAGCGGCCGCCGCCACGCGGTCTCCCTGGATGATCACCGCGCCATCATGCATCGGGCCCCGGGGGAGAAAGATCGAGATCAGCAGATCACGCCGCAGCAGTGATTCCAGCGCCACGCCGCTTTCGATGATGCTCCGCAAGCCGCTTTCGCGCTCCACCACGATCAGCGCGCCAATGCGGTGCTGGGCCAGGTGCTCCATCGCCAGCAGGATCTCTTCGGCCGACTCGTAGCGTTCCAGCCGGTCGCCAAAGCCCAACAGCTTGCGGCGGCCCAGGCGCGCCAGCACGCGCCGGATCTCAGATTGAAAGACGACGATCAACGCAAAGGCCGTGTAGGGCGCCAACGCGGCCAGCAGCGTGCTCAGCAACTGCAGGCCAAACCAGACCGCGAAGCCATACAGGCTGACCAGCATCGCCAGCCCCAGCACGATCTGCGCTGCGCGGCGGCCCCGAATATTGGCGAGAAACTGGTAGACCAAAATCGCCACCACGGCGATATCGATCACCGTGATCAGCGTCAGCTTCTCCCAAGCGCCGCCCAGATTTTGCAGAAACTCAGACATTCAGGAAGCGGTAGAGAGCCCTTCGGATCGGCGCGCCGGTGACAGCAATCCGGCTCATGTCCGTCGCGTCCCAGGACAAGGTAGCAGCACCGGCTACAGTCAGAAAGTGGCGGCGCTTCATGGCCACATTCTCTCTCAAATCAAGCGGCAGAAGCGCGAGAATTTACGGGCGTACTTTCGCGCTGGCTACTTCGGCCGGAAACCAGTCCCGCGTCCGGTTGCAGACGGCGCAGACGGAGAGCATCACTGGTACTTCCACCAACACCCCCACCACCGTCGCCAGCGCGGCTCCTGAACCGGGGCCGAACAGCGCGATGGCGGTCGCCACGGCCAGCTCAAAGAAGTTGCTGGCGCCAATCAGCGCCCCCGGCGCGGCCACCGGATACGGCACTTTGAAGGCCCGCATCAACCCATAGGCGACGCCGGAGTTGAGATACACCTGCAGCAAGATGGGCACGGCGATCAAGACCACGTGCAGGAACTTGCCCGTGATGTTGGCGGACTGGAAGGCGAAAATCAGAATCAACGTGGCCAGCAAAGCGAGGATGGTCACCGGGCCTAGGCGGGGCAGAAAATCCTGCTCAAACCACCGCGCGCCAAACCTCCGGATCAACTGCCAGCGCAGCAGCGTGCCCACCAACAGCGGGATCACGATGAAGGTGGCCACCGAATAGAACAGCACTTCAAACGGCACGGTCAACGACGATGCCCCGCTCACCAGATACCGCACAATCGGGGCAAACAGCACCAGCATGATCAGGTCGTTCATCGCCACTTGGATCAAGGTGTAGGCCGGGTCACCATCGGTGAGATAGCTCCAGACAAACACCATCGCGGTGCAGGGAGCCGCCGCTAGAATGATCGTGCCCGCAATGTACTGGTCTGCTTCGGCGCTGGTGATCCAGGCGGAAAAGATGATCCGGAAAAACACCCAACCCAGCAAGGCCATCGAGAACGGCTTCACCAGCCAGTTAACGAACAGTGTGATCATCAGCCCTTTGGGCCTCCGCCCGGCATTGCGGATCGAGCTGAAATCCACCTTCATCATCATCGGGATGATCATCAGCCAGATCAGGATCGCGATCGGCGCATTGATCTGGCTGCCTTCGCCGAACTCCATACGCCGCAGCCCGTCGGTCAGCTCTGGCACCCAACGGCCCAAGCCCAAGCCCGCGGCCATGCAGAGTGCTACCCACAGGCTGAGGTAGCGTTCAAACAGATTCAGGCGTTTCGTGCTCATGGTGATCTCCTCTGGCTCCTCAAAGTCCTCGGATAAAGAGCAGCAAGTCCGCCCGCTGCTGGGGTGACCAACTGGAGACCTCCACCGCCCCGAATTCAGCGGCACCATCCAGGATTTTCTGGTCGGTCAGGCGGGTGGAGATTGCTTTCATAGTCTTGATGTTGGCGTAGGTGGTCTCCAGCCCGTCGTCGCCATGACAATGCCCACAGTGCGTGACAAACGCATCCCGACCCGCCGCCCACTGCCGCGCGGCGTTGGTTACCGCGGCTGGAATGGTGCCGCCTGCGGGATCAAGCGGCACGATCAGACGGACGATCTGCGACGCATCCACCAGCACGGCTAACGGTTTCTCCGCTTCGTTAGTATTGGTGGGTTGCATCCGGACGTCGATCCGGTCCGCCGTCAACTCCTGCTGCAATTGACGGAACGCAGCTGCGTCTACCTGGAGAGGAAGTATCAGTGCGGCCCGGTCGCTGGGCTCGGTGGTGGCCAGGTGCTTGGGCAGGGGACGGCGCAGCTCAATCGTGGCCGCCCACAACACGCCGGAAGCAACGGTGGCCGCGATCAAGAAGGACCCGTTGACTTTCCGCATGATTCGATAATAATAGAACTATGGAAGCAGCGCCACAAGTCCGTCACCAGGACGATGACGTCGCCCGGTTCGCGGAGATGCTGGCCGCCATGGGCACTGAGCCCCGGCTGCGCATTGTCCAGCTGCTGCTCACCGCCCACCCGGTGGGGATGGTGGTGGGTGAGATTCAGGCCGAAACCGGCATTGCTCCTTCCACGCTCTCTCATCACCTTGAAAAGTTGAAGTCGGAGAACTTGGTGCGGGTGACGCGGGAAGGCACTTTTCTGCGCTATCAGGCCCATGCCGAAGTGCTGGAGGAGTTGTTGAGCTTTCTCTACTCAGAATGCTGCGCCCGCACCCAAACCGTCCGGGCGGAGAATATCGTCAAACTCTGCCGGTAGCGGCAATAAGAAGGGGCTTCTCATGAAACGAATTGCGATCTTGCTGGCGTTGTCCGCGCTGGTTGCTGGAACAGGCGCCGTGGCCGCACCGCCGGCACTGCGGGTGCTGGTGCTTTGTACGGGCAACTCCGCGCGGAGCCAGATGACGGAAGGCTTCCTGAAGTCGTTTGACCCACGCCTCGAAGTCTATTCGGCCGGCACCAATCCCTCCCCACGCGTGAACCCGTTCGCGATTAAAGCGATGCAGGAAGTGGGCATCGACATCTCCGGTGGCACACCCAAAAATGTCAGTCAGTTCCTCGGCCAGCCCTTCGACTACGTGATCACCGTC
This sequence comes from Acidobacteriota bacterium, assembly GCA_026394055.1. Taxonomy (GTDB): domain Bacteria; phylum Acidobacteriota; class Terriglobia; order Bryobacterales; family Bryobacteraceae; genus JAPKYZ01. Next base: position 58,216 of record JAPKYZ010000083.1, on the reverse strand, counting down.
TGTGACGACGCCGACAAGAACTGCCCCAACTTCCGCGGCAAAGTGGGCCACCGCACCCACATCGGCTTCCCTGACCCGGCCAAAGCCACCGGTACGGACGAGGAAAAGATGAAGATCTTCCGGACCACCCGGGACAGCATCCGCACCAAGTTTCGCGAGTACTACGACAACGTCCTGAGCAAGGGTCTCTAGGAGCGGCCTACGGTCGCGAGCGCTGCGTGCGGATGATCTCGAGCGCCCGCACAATCTCGGCATCGGCGGGCTTTGATTCGCGAGCAGTCCGCAGGGCGGTTTCGGCGTTCGCCAAATCACCGGAGCGGGCATAGATCAGGCCGAGATTCTTGTGCAGGTCCGCACGAGAGCGGCAGTTGCCGCAGACCTCCAGCGCTTCCTTAAACTGCGCAATCGCCCGTGGCCAATCATGCGCCGAAGCCGCACCCAGGGCGAAGTTGCCCAACGATTCCGCCCTCTCCGCCACTTGCCGCGATTGCTGGACGGCCAGCATCCGCTTGCGGTAATTCGCGGCCTCCGCCGGGGCGCTGGTATTCAGCGCGCGGGCCAGGCTGTAGAGCGTCTCGGTGTGTTCCGGATTGAGCGCCAACACTTGACGCCAAGCCTCCAACGCGCCCGCCGCATCACCGGCCAGCTGTAGGCTCTGGCCCAACAGGAACAGCGCATCCAGATCACGGGGCTGCAACTTCAGTTGGCGCTTCAGCAGGGCCGCGGCTTCGCGTGGGTGGTCGAGATTCTTTTCGGTGAAGGCCAACAGATAGAGCGCGGGCACGTAGTTCGGGTCAATGCGAATGGCCGCACCCAAGTGCGTCCGGGCCGCGTCATAGTCACGCAGGTCGAAGCAGGCGCGGCCCAGGTTGTATTGTGCGGGGCCATGCTGCGGCGCCAACCGGACCGCTTCCGCGAAGGCGGCACGGGCTCCGGCCAGGTCGAACTGATCCGCCAGCGCGATGCCCAGGTTCAGGTGAGCGTCAGGAGATTGCGGCTCCAGCTTCACGACTCGACGGAACAGCGGCAGCGCCTCCGGCCAGCGGTTCAGCCGAGCCGTCACCATGGCTTGTGCGGTCAGCGTGCGCGGGTTGTCAGGCATCAGCCGCGCGGCGGCTGCGATCTCAGGCTCGGCCTGCGCAAACCTTTCCTGACCGGCCAGGATCAGGCCCAAGTTCAAGTGCGCCTGCGCGTAGTCCGGCTGCAGCTCAAGCGCGGTGCGAAACTCACGCTCCGCCTCTGCGGCCTTGCCTTGCTGCCCCAGCAGCACGCCCAGGTTGGAATGCGCTTCCGCGAACTGCGTGTCAGCAGCGATCGCCGTCCGCAGCTCGCGTTCCGCTCGAGCGCCCTCGCCCGCGTTCATGGCGAGCAATCCCAGTTGATTCCAGGCCGCGGCGAACTTGGTGTCCAGTTTCACGGCCTGCTCCAGCGCCCGGCGCTCCGCTGCATGGTCGTTCAAGCGGGCGTAGGCGAGGGCGAGGTTGTAGTGGGTCTTCGCATTGCCGGCATCGAGTTTCAGTGCCTCCAGATAGCCTTCCACCGCCCGCCGCGGGTCGCCCTTCAGCAGGTCATCATTGGCCTGGGCGGCGCGCGTTTCCGCCACCTTGCCCAGGGCGCTTTGTTGCTTCGATTGTTGAACCGCCGCGAACTCCGCCTTGGACTTCTCATCCTCATTCAGCCGCCGCAGCACGTTGGCCAACTGGAAGCGGACATCGGCGCCATCGGGGTTCAAGGCCTTGGCTGCTTCCAGGTGCGTGCGCGCTTCGGCGAACTTGTTCAAGCGGGCCAGCACGAACCCCAACTGATACTGCGCGTCGGGGTGCCGGGGCTCCAGTTGCACGGCCCGGCGGAGCTCTGGTTCGGCTTCGGCATGGCGGTCCAAGCCGCGCAGCGCCAGGCCCTTCAAGTAGTGAGTTTCGAAGTTGGGCGGGCGGCGGTAACGGTCGAGGTGGGGCAGCGCCTGCTCATAGTCGCGATGGGCCACCAGGGCGCGCGCCAGCGACAGCCGGGCGTCGTCATTGCTCGGGTCCAGCTTCAGCACTTGAGCGTAGGCCGCCGCTGCCTCCGGGTAGCGCTGCGCTTGGGCGTACGCGCTGCCCAGGTTGAACGGAAAGGCGGGTGCTGTGGGCCCGAGCGTCTGGCCCCGTTCCAGAATCTTGATCGCGTCGTTGGTCCGGCCGCTTTCGCTCAATGCCGCGCCCAGCGCCAGATAGTGTCCCGGTTCCCGAGGCTCCAGCGCCAGCGCCTGTTCGAGATACGTGATGGCCGCGGTGAACTTGCGGTCTAAAATCAACGCGCGCGACAAGCCTCGCAGTGCGAGCGCATTTCGCGGCTCCAGCGCCAGTACGGCACGGTACTGCTCCTGCGCGGCGGCCAGTTGATCCGCCTCGGTCAGCAAGTTGCCCAGCGCATTGCGGGCGTTCGTCAGCCGCGGGTTCAGGCGGACGGCTTGCTGCAACGCACGAACCGCCCCGCTCCCATCGCCCTTCTGCATGCGGGCGATGCCGAGATTGAAGTGACTGGCGGCCCCACCTGGTTCCAGCGCCACCGCCTTTTCAAACGCCTGGATGGCGCAATCAAAATTCTGCCGGGACGCAAAAAACCCGCCGAGGGCGCCATAGACGCTCGCGGCGGGTTTGATCCTGAGCTGCTGTTCCAATTCTGCCGGCCCCTGGCAGACGGTTTGAGCGCACAGCGCGGGGGCCAGCAGAAGAAGACAGTTACGCATTAAAAAACGAATCTACCACCCAACTGAAGTTGGCGGGGCTGATTCGCAGTGCCGGTCACGCGGCCGAACTGGGCTCCGTTGGAGAAGTTGTTGTTCGGGACGCCGTAGACCGCATGGTTGAACATGTTGAAACCCTCCGCGCGGAACTCAAAGCGCCGGCCCTCGCCCAGGAAGGGCAGGGCGAACGTCTTGAACAGCGAGATGTCGAAGTTCTCCCAGCCGTCCGACCGTAGCCGGTTGCGGCCGGAGTTGCCGAACGTGTAGGGCGCGGGCGCGGCCACCATGGAGGTGTCGAACCACTTGCCAGTCGTCGGATTCGATAGTTCCGGATTCCCCAGGAAGTTCAACCGCAGGTACGTGCCGGCGTTGCCCGTGTTGGCCAAGTCGCCGTTGATCTGCAAGCTGTAGGGTTGGCCGGAGCTCAAGCGGACGATGCCGTTGGTCTGCCAGCCGCCCAAGGCGTAGTCGATCGCTTTGACCTTGGTCTGGAACCGCTTCCCCGTGCCAAACGGGATGTGATAGACGAAGTTCATGGTCATCACATGCGTCAGGTCGAAGCCAGAGACGCTGCGATCATTGTTGAACTTGTAGGGGTTCTGGATGGAGCAGCCTTCAACGCCATACCAGCCCGAGCAGCCGATGTCGATCGCCTTCGAGTACGTGTAGTTGATCATGTACGCAAAGTCGTTCTTGAACTTCTTGTCCAGCAGGAACTGGAAGCTCTGGTAGTTGCCGCGGCCCCAGCTGCGGTCATAGTAGGTGGGCCGGATGTAGGGGAAGGGCGAACGGGCGCTGTAATCGCCCGGTCCCGGCGTGGTGGCCACGTTGTAGAAACCACCGATATCCAAGCGGCGTGTACCGGAGCCGACGTAGTTCACGGTCACCACGGTGTCGCTGGAAATCTGGTGCTGGACACCAAAGTTCCACTGCATCGAATACGGGTTCTTGGCGCGCGGGTCCATGTACCACTGCACCTGATTAAAGGGCGTCGCGGCCGGTAGAGCGCCGCCGGTGAAGGGGTTCTTGCCCGTGGTGTTGGGCGTCAACTGAGAGGCCGAAGGATTGTTCAGATTCTCCTGCAACTGCTCGCCGACACTGGGCCACTGCGCGGAGTAGTTCTGCGCCGTTTGCACGACGGCGGCGTAGTTGTCGTAGAACATGCCGAACGAAGCGCGGATCGCGGTCCGCTGGCCCAGGCGATAGGCCAGGCCGACGCGGGGCGCCCAGTTGTCATTGCTGTTGTAGTAGAGCTTGCCGCGCGGGTCCACTTCGACGTTCGCGGGCAGCTTGCCACCCGGCACGCAGGGGGCCGCCTTCAGCTCTTCACAGGAGCCCGGCATCTTCTGGATCAGGTAGACGCCGCGTTGCAGGTCGTAGCCGCCGGTAAAGATGTTCTCGTTGCCTTCCTGGCCCAGGGCCGGGATGAACGTCTTGTCGTAACGGATGCCGTAGTTGAAGGTCAAGCGGCTGGACAGCTTCCATTGGTCCTGGAAGAAGAACGCCATATGTCCGCCCCGGCGCACGGTGGTGGCGCGGTTGCGGAAGCCGGCGGCATCGGGAACATCCAGGAGATAGGACGCCAGCTGGCTGCCCGTGTTGCCGGGCGAGAGCGGATTGGAGGTCTGGAACGGACGGTAGGTGGCGCTGGAGGTGCGCGGCGAACCGTAGAAGTCCATGTTGTTCCACTCACCACCAAACTTGAACTGGTGATTGCCCTTGATCTTGGTGAGGCCGGACTTGTACTGCCACACGTCCGACGGCCGGTTCAGCGAAAGGCTCTCTGCGCCCGACACCCAGCCATCAATGTTGAAGGCCGGCACCAGCGTTTGGCCGTCCAGGAACTTGCAGCAGAACGTCGAGGCATAGCCCACATCGCTGATAAAGTTGGCGGGCAGGCTGCGGAAGGTGGCGCCGCTGTTGTCCACATTGGTCAAGCGGCCAAATTGCACCTGCAGCACGGTGGACGGGCTGAAGGTGTGCACCCAGCTGGTGCCGATGTTCAGCGCATCAAAGGTACGGAAGCTAGCGAGCGACGGACGGCCACCGGAAGAAGTCTGGTCCAGCATCGATTGGCTGATGCGGAAGAACATGTTGTCCTTGGGGCCCAGCACGCGGTCGACGCGAACAGCCCACTCTTCCTGGTTCTGGCTGAGGCCGGAGGGATCGATCGCGTTGCGGTCGCCGTTGATCGGCGCGCCACCGGCGGGGAAGGTCTGCGCATAGGCCAGCGCGCCGCGGCTGATGCGGGCGCCGGGAATCCGGTTGCCGGGGAACGGCGTACGGACAAAGCCATTGCCGTTGGGGTTGGCGATGGTGGTGGCCGGGTCGAAGATCTGACGGGCCTCATCGCTCAAGTCGCCGGTCAAGTTGGCCTGGGTCGGCACGCGCAGGAACGAGTTGTTCGCGCGGCGCAGACGCCAGCCTTGGTAGGAGCCATGGAAGAACGTCGTGTTCTTGCCATTCAGAATTTTCGGAATCAACACCGGGCCGCCCACGGCGGCGCCGAACTGGTTCTGCCGGAATGGCGTCACCGACGGCACGAACGTGTTGCGCGCGTCGAACTCGCTGTTGCGCAGATACTCCCAGGCCGACCCGTGCAGCGAGTTGGTGCCGCTCTGCGTGGCCACGTTGATCACGCCGCCCAGCACGCCGCCGAACTCTGCCTGGTCGTTGTGCGATTGCACCTTGAACTCCGCGATGGCATCGACAATCGGGTTCACGGCGGGCGTCGAGAGCATCAAGCCTTGATTGGTGATGCCGTCCAGGGTCCAGAAGTTGGAGCGGTTGGTCTGGCCATTGATGGCCGGGAAGATGAAGGCGCCAATGCCGGGGTGGGCAAAGCCCGAACCGGTGTTCTGCGACACGCTCACCGGCGCTACGCCCGGGGTCAGTGAAAGCAGCTGGGTGAAGTTGCGGCCGTTCAGTGGCAGGTCCACCACTTGCTCGCGAGCCACGACGGCACCAATTTCTGAGGTCGACGCCTGCACTTCCGCGCCAATCGCCTCCACCGTCACGGCCTCCGTCACGGAGCCCACTTCCATCACCACATCGAGGGTGGCGGTCTGGTTTACGGCCATGGTGAACTGCGAGAGCCGGTTGGTCCGGAAGCCGGCCTTGGAAACCTCCAAGGTGTACTGGCCGGGCTGAATGTTCAGGAAGGCGTAGTAGCCGGCTTCATTGCTGGCCGTGCGGGTTTCGACCGAAGTCGCAGGGTTCTTCAAGACCAGGCTGGCGCCCGGCACAACGCTACCCGAGGAATCCCGAAGGGTGCCGTTGATCGAAGCCGTGGAGGCTTGCGGGTAGGCCGAAGCCGCGGTCGCCAAAGCGAGTGCGGCGAGAACGAATGATCGACGAGGCGTCATCCAATGAGCTCCTTAACCAAAGCAAGTTGGCCGAAGTCGGGCGGGGCGAATACCCGGCTGCGGCGTGCCCGGTAACATATAACAATTATTGACAGCCGTCAACCACTTGTAACCAGATTGGCCTCCCCGCCGTCCGGCGTCCGCTTGCGATAGCATGCCCCAGGGCCCCGGTCCGCGGTTGCTGACGGGGAGCCGGTACAGTTCGAGTCGCGCAAAATGGCCGTCTTTCTGCTCAGTTGCTTCATGCTGGCCCAGGATCTGGATGTGGCTCTCAATGGCCGCAGCCGCCCGGGTGCGACGATTCTGGACCAGATCGAGAGCGCTCCGGAGCGGCAGGCTTTTCTGGATCTCTACCGCGAACCCGACCCCGTGGCCCGCCGCAGTAAAGCCAGCGCGTTTCTTCGGACCTACCCCTCGTCCTGGCTGCTGGCGCAAGTGACGGAGGCGGCGGCGCGTGCTTCGTTCGACCTGGGCGACACCACCACCGGGCTCTATTTTGCGCGCCAATCATTGGAGCTCTACCCGGAGAATCCTTTGCTGCTGGCAACCCTGGCCGCCGTGCGCGCCAACCGCCACGAGCCCGTTGAGGCCAAGCGCGACGCGCGGGCCACGCTAGAGGCATTGGCCAAATTCCAGCCACCCGCCAACATGAAAGATCGCGACTGGAGCCCCGTGCGCGAACGCCTGCGAGCGACGGCGCTCCGCGTTCTGGGGCCAAATGGCGAGATGCCGGAAGTGGCGAAGCTTCCACCCGACCCGAAGGCCGCCTACGCGGGCAGCGAAGCCTGCCGCACTTGTCACGCCGCCCAGTTCGCGTCCTGGAGCCAGACGGGCATGGCCAAGATGCTCCGGCCCGCGACGGCGGAGGGCATCATGGCCGACTTCACGACGCTGGGCAACTTTGCGGAGTTCGGGCAACTAGTGGCCAAGGGCTTTGAAAAGGATGGCCGCTTCTTTGTCGACCTGAGGCGCACTGCTGGGCGCGGCACCGTAGGCTGGGACCGCTATCCGATCGATTACACGATCGGCTCCAAGTGGCAGCAAGCCTACGCGACGCGCGCGCCCGACGGCGATCTGCACGTGATCCCGCTGCAGTACAACCGGCTCGAGAAATCATGGCTGAACTACTGGCGGCAGATTGATCCACCCGGCTCGGAGCGAGTCAACGTGGGTGAGTTTCACCGCCTGCGCGACGTGACGTCGTACCAGCAGAATTGCGCGCCATGCCACACCAGCCAGCTGCAGCCCAAGGGCTTTCTTGAAGCCGGCGTGAACTGTGAGATGTGCCATGGCCCATCAGCCGAGCATGCGCGCGGTGGCGCACCGGCATTCAAGTTTCAACAGGTGGACAACCGCCGTGCCGTGCAGATTTGCGCGCAGTGCCACGCGCAGTCAGCCATCCGGACACCGCAGGGATTTCCGCCCCAGTACCAGCGCCGGCCCTACGCTGAGTTCTCGCGCAAGGCGTTCTATCGCGACGGCCGCTTCCGCGAGACCACCTTCATTGTCGAAGCCTTTGAGCGCTCCAAATGCTTCCAGCAAGGCACCGCGCATTGCGGCAGCTGCCACGATCCGCACCCAGCGAATGCCGCCAACAACCCCACGTCGCTCAAGTATCTCGACCAGCCGGACCGCATGTGCACGCAGTGCCACGACGCCCGCTACAGCGCCAAGTCCCATACGCAGCACAGCTCCGGCGAAGCCAGCCGCTGCGTGTCGTGCCACATGCCCAAGATCATGAACAGCCTGCTGTTCAAGGCGCGCTCACACCAAATTGATGACCGGCCCAAGCCCGAAATGACGCTCCGCTTCGGCAATGCCGAAAGCCCCAACGCGTGTCTTGAGTGCCATTCGACCGAGAGCGTCACCTGGGTGCGGGATCAACTGAAGCAGCGCTGGGTAAGGACGGATGCGGCGCCCCGGTCAGCACCGCCTGCACCTCGATAAGATGGTCGCGTGAAGAAGCTGACGCGCCGGTCTCTGATGCCCATCTTGACGGCGCCCATCTTGACGGCGCCCCTGTTGACCATGCCCCGTGCAGCGGGACAAGGTGTATCGTCGCGGGTGGCCCGGCCGGTCCCGCGCGGCAAGCCATCTGGTCTGCCGTTCAACGCGCGGCTCTCCGACATCGCCAAGCAGGCTGGATTGACGGAGCCCTGCACCTATGGTGGCGTTGCGGCCAAGCGCTATCTGCTGGAGACGATCGGCTGTGGCGTCGCGTTCTACGACTACGACCACGACGGCTGGCTGGACATCCTGGTGCTGAACGGCACCACGCTCGAAGGCTCCACCGCCACCAATCGCCTCTACAAGAACAACCGCGATGGCACGTTTAAGGACGTCACCGATCAAGCCGGTTTGCGCCGCACCGGCTGGGCCTCGTCGGTCTGCATCGGAGACTTCAACAACGATGGCTTTGATGATCTGTTCATCACCTATTGGGGGCAGAACGCGCTCTACCGCAACAACGGCCCCAACGCAAAAGGTGAGGTGACCTTCACCGATGTCACCGAGGCCGCCGGGCTCAAGATCAAGGGCCGTCACTGGGGCGCGGGCTGCACGTTTGTCGACTACAACCGCGACGGCTTGCTGGATCTGTTTGTCTCAAACTATGTCGACTTCGATATCGACAAGGTGCCCAAGCCGGGTGAGAGTTCGTTCTGCAACTGGAAGGGCGTGCCCGTCAACTGTGGACCGCGCGGTCTGCCCGCGGGCCGCCACTGGCTCTACCGCAACAATGGCGACGGGACGTTCACCGATGTCAGTGAAGCTTCGGGCATCGCGAAAGCCAAGGGCAGCTACGGCATGACGGCCGTGGCCGCGGACTTCGACAACGATGGCTGGCCCGACATCTACGTCGCCTGCGATTCCACCTCCAGCTTCTTCTTCCGCAACAACCACGACGGTACGTTTTCCGAAACCGGCCTGGAGCGCGGCGTGGCGTTGAACGAAGATGGCATGGAGCAAGCCGGGATGGGGTTGGGCATCGGCGACTTTGACCTTGACGGCCACCTGGACATCCTGAAGACGCACTTCGCGGATGACTCAAGCATCCTCTACCGCAATACTGGCGACGGCAACTTTGATGACGTCACGGTGCGCAGCGGACTCGGCGTCGAGACTCGCTTTATTGGTTGGGGGGCGGGGATGGTGGATCTCGACAACAACGGTCTGCCGGACCTGTTCATGGTGACGGGCAACGTCTATCCGGAGGTGGAAGCCAAGCTACCCGCCTATCCGTTCAAGACCCCGCGCGTGCTGTTCCGCAATTTGGGCGGCGGCAAGTTTGAGGAGATGTTTGAGGGCGCCGGTCCGGCGCTGGGCGAGGCCCATTCCAGCCGCGGCTGCGCTTTTGGCGACTTTGACAACGACGGCGATGTGGACGTGCTGATCCTCAACATGCATGAGCCGCCCTCGCTGCTCCGCAATGATGTTTCGGGCGGGGGCCATTGGTTGAAGGTGAAGCTGGAGGGCGTCAAGAGCAACCGGTCAGCCATTGGCGCCAAGGTGACGGCGATCTACAGCGGCAAGCGCCACGCGCAGGCTGTGCTCAGCCAGTCCAGCTTTTATTCGGTGAACGACCTCCGCCTGCACTTCGGCTTGGGTGAAGCCACCGTAGCCGATCTCGAGATCCGTTGGCCCAACGGCCAGTTGGAGACGGTGAAGAAAGTGGCGGCGGACCAGCTGGTATTCATCAAAGAAGGCTCGGGCGTGGTGCGCACGGCCACGATGGGCAAGCGGTAAGCATCATGCCGGCGGGAGCGTGGATACGGCTCGGGTGGCTGGCGTTGCCGCTGGCCGCGCTGGCGCAGCCCGCCCGAACTGCGCCCGAGTTTGCCGGATCAAAATCCTGCTCGGGCTGTCATCGTGCGCTCTACGACCGCTGGGTGGCGTCTCCGATGGGCCGCTCCGTCAGCCCGGCGCAAGAACATCTGGCGAAGGCGCGCCCCTCCGCCACGGTGACGAACGACAAGCAGCGCCGGAGCTTTGAGGTCTTTGTCGACGGCGGCCGTCTGATGCAAGCCGAGTCGGGCGAAGGGTTCCGGCATGTGCAGCCGGTCAGCTGGGCCATTGGGTCCGGCGTGAATGGTTTTAGCTTCGTGGTGCAGCGCGGCGATCACCTGTTCCAAGCGCCGCTCTCGTACTACTCGAAGCCCGGCCGCTGGGAGCTCTCGCCCGGCTATGAGTTTGCCGACTACGGCTTCAACCGCCCCATCGCCGCCGGTTGCATCTCCTGCCACAGCGGCGCGCCGAATGTGGTGCCGGACCGCAGCGGCCTGTTCGAGAAGACCCCCTTTCGCGAACTCGCCATTGGTTGCGAAAACTGCCACGGCCCCGGCGCCCGGCATATCGCCGCCAAAGGCGCCCGCTCCACCATCGTCAACCCCAAGCGGTTGCCCGCCGATCGAGCGGATGAGATCTGCATGAACTGTCACCAGGGCGGCGACACCCGCATTCTGCAGCCCGGCAAAACCGAGCGCGACTTCCGGCCCGGCATGACGTTGAACGACGTAGTCGCCATCTTCAAGCTACCCCGGAATCGCGACAATCCCGCCGATGCCGATCTGCTGGAGCATCACGAGTCAATGCGCCTCAGCCAATGTTTTCGCGCCACCGCCGCGAAGGCGGAGCGGCTCTCCTGCGGCAGTTGCCACAACCCGCACGCCGTCCGCACTGACTACCGGCAAGCGTGCCTGGGTTGCCATACCGCGCCCTTTCCGGCCACGCATCCCGCTCGCGAAAGTGATTGTGTCAGCTGTCACATGCCCAAGCGCGACGTGCAGGTGATCGCGCACTCCGCGCTCACCAATCACCGCATCGTCCGGACTCGCGATCAACCTCTGCCCGCGGCGGCGTTCTCCACCGCTCCCATCGTGCACTTCAACGCCGTGCCCGGCCAGACGCTCCCGTTGCTGACGCGACTGCAAGCCTACGGACAGCTGAGCGATCAGCAGCCCGCGCTGCTGGCGCCATTCCAGCAGTTGCTTGATGAAGCTGCCCGTGCGCATCCCGATGATCCACTGGTGCTGGGCACGCTGGGCCGCCGGGCGCTGCGGAGCAATCAGCTTGAGGATGCAGTGCGATACCTCACCCGCTCCGTCGAACGTGGCTCAGTCGCAACGCCCACGTTTGAAGACCTGGGCGAGGCGTTGGCCAAAGCGGGCCGTCTGGAAGATGCCGTCCTGGCGCTGCGCCGCGGGATTGAGCTGTCGCCCTATGCGGCGGTGCTCTACAAGTCGCTCGCGTTGCGGTTGATCAAGCTGCAGCGTTATCCCGAGGCGAAGCAGACGCTCGAGAAATATGTGGAGCTGTTCCCGGAAGACGACTTCATCCGCCGCCTATTGGCGCAAGTTTCGGGGACACGCTAAAACCGGGTCCTTTTCTGTCTGATGCGTAGGCCGGCTTTGGCGTGGGGCCCAGAAAAGGAGCCACAAGCTCACGCATGGGCGGGATCAACCACGCCAGCCCGCCTCAGGCGTCTTTGATAAACTCATGGGCGTCACCATGAAGCTTGTCACGTTTTCTCTCAACGGATCCACGCCCGCCGTCGGCATTGTCGAAGGCGATCAGGTTGTCCCGGTCTTGGGTTTTGCCGACATGTGCGGCGCGATTGCGGCGGGTAAAGAGGCCATCGCGGCCGCCAACAAAGGCACCCCGGTGCCCCTAAGCGGCGTAAAGCTGCACGCGCCCATTCCGCGGCCCCCGAAAGTGATCTGTATCGGCTTGAACTATCGTGACCACGCCATCGAATCCGGCATGGCCATCCCCACGACGCCGGTGGTGTTCAACAAGTTCCCCAACAGCGTCATCGCCCCGGGCGAAGATGTGGTGCTGCCGAAGAACTCTGAGAAGCCGGACTACGAAGCTGAGTTCGCGGTGATCCTGGGCAAGCCGGGCCGCCACGTCTCGAAAGAAAATGCGATGGACTACGTCTTTGGCTACACCATCGTCAACGACGTCTCCGCGCGCGACTGGCAGCTCCAGACCAGCCAGTGGATCATGGGCAAGACGTTCGACACCTTCTGCCCGATGGGCCCCTGGATTGTGACGGCGGACGAAATCGCCGACCCCCACAACCTCCGCATCGGCCTCCGCATTGACGGCGTCACCGTGCAGGACTCCTCCACCAAAGAACTGATCTTTGGCATCCCGGAACTGGTGGAGCATCTCTCGAAAGTCTTCACCTTTGAACCCGGCGACGTCATCTCCACTGGCACGCCTCCCGGCGTCGGCCTGGGCCACAAGCCCCCGCGCTGGCTGAAGCCCGGCGAAGTGATGACCGTCTTCATCGAAGGCATCGGCGAACTCACCAACCCCTGCGTCGCGGAGCAGTAGCGCAGCGCTAGCGAATGCGGCCCAATTGGAAGTCCAGTTGGGCCTGCCGGATCAGGACCTCGTACCGGGCGGAGCGGGCGCTTACCTCCGCCGTGGTCCGGCTCAATTGCGCAGTGGCGAGTTCGAGAATCGTACCCAGTCCGAGATCATAGCGGGTTTGGGCTAACCGGAGCGTGCGGTTGGCTTGATCCAGCACTTTAGCCGTCAACTCGAGCCGCTGCCGGGCGTTTTGGACCTCGACCAGCACCAGCCGCACGTCGCGTCCCACCCGTAGTTCCAGATCCCGCAAATCCTCCTGGGCCGCCTCCGCCCGTTTTTGCGCCTCCGTGCGCCGGGATGCGAACTGGCCACCGTTGAACAGCGGAATACTCAAGTTCACCCCGACTGCGCCATACCGCTGGCGGAGGTTTGCATCGCTGGGCCCAAACATGCCCGCGACGCCCGCCGCCGACAGTGTGGGACGCGACAGCCTTTGTTCGCTTTCAGCAAAACTGCGTGCTGCCCGCACCTGCTGCCGGAGCGCGCGGACATCCGGGCGGGAGTCGATCGCCGAAGCCACCAGTGCTTCCGGGGAATCCGGCGCGGCCTCCGGGTCGGGCTCGTCTCGAAGGAGGAAGTGCGCCGCCGCGGGCAGGCCGAGGGCTGCGGAGAGATCCACATCCCCCGCGCGAACGTCGCTTTCGGCCCGGTTCAGCGCCAGCTCGGCCTCAGCCGCGGCCAGATCGGCAAAGCTCAGATCCAAGGTGGAGCGCAGGTTGCTGCTCACCAGCGCCGCGATTTGCCGCTGCGTCAGCCGCCGGGTCTCGAGGTTTTGCCGGAGCGCCTCCAACTGCGCCTCGGCCATTAGCCGCCGAAAGTAGGCATCCCGAACCCTCAGTCTGATTTCAGCCCTGATCGCTCCGGCGGAATCGGCCGCGCCGGCCGCTCGCGCATCAAACGAGGCTGACAGGGCCCGAACGCGGCCAAAGTCCCACAGCACCTGATTGATGGAGAACCCTGTGGCCGTCCGGGAAAATAAGCTGGACGGATTCAATTGCCCGGCACCCAGACGCGTCCCGTTCTCGGCCACCGAGCCGGTGAGATGACCGGAGATCACCGGTGCCAGCAACGCCCGGGTCTGGCGCGGAGTTTCGAGAGCGGCTTCCGCCAGCAGCCGGGCCGCCGCCGCGCGTGGATGATTCCGCAAGGCCAGCTGTTCGGCTTCGGCGAGCGTCAGCATCGCCGCGCGATCTTGGGCCGCGAGTCCGGTTACGGCTAAGCTGAGCAGCCCGGCCAGCCATGCAAGGCGCCCCATCTAGGCCGTCCTCCGGTAGGCCACCTGGTAGGCGGCCGGGACAATGAACACCGTAAAGATCAGCGAGACCGTCATGCCGCCGATAATCGCCCGCGCCAGCGGAGCGTAGGCCTCGCTGCCGGTGCCCAACTTCAGCGCCATCGGCACCAGTCCGATGATGGTGGCCAGCGACGTCATCAGAATCGGCCGTAGCCGCACACGCCCCGCCATCGGCACCGCATCTTCCAGCGGCATACCTTCCTGCCGCAGCCGCCGCATGAATTCGACCAGCAGGATGGAGTTGGACACGACGATGCCCACCATCATGATGACGCCCATCAGCGACTGGACATTGATGGTGGTGCCCGTCACCCACAACAGCAGCAACGTCCCGGCCAACCCCATCGGCACCGCCAGCAGGATCAGCAAGGGATCGAGAAACGAGCGGAATTGGGCGACCAGGATCAGATACAGTAAAGCCACCGCGAGGATCAGTCCCCAAGCGAAGCTCCGGAATGAGGATCGCATCCCTTCCAGCGATCCGCGAAGGTCGATGCGGACGCCCGGCGGCAGCTTGGTGTTGGCCACCAACTGCTCAATCTGACGGCCGGCGCGTCCCAGGTCCTCGTGCTCCAAATTGACGAAGACATCGACGACCTTGCGCAAGCCGAAATGGGCTACCTCGGTGGGCGCTGAAACTCGGGAGATCTCCGCAACGGCCTGCAGGTTGGTGACCCCGCGGCTGCCCACACCACGCAGGGGAATGTCATTGAGATCCGCCACGGAGCGGATCGACTTCTCGGCGTATTGGACGGTGAGGAAGTAGTCGTTGCCGCTCTTGGGATCGGTCCAGAAAGTTGGAGCCACCATCGCGTTTGAGGCAACGGAGGTGATCAGGTTGGTGGCGATCTCGCGCTGCGACAGTCCGAGCAAAGCGGCCCGCCGCCGGTCGACATCCACGCGGATGGCAGGCAGGTCTAGGTCCTGCGGGATGAAGACATCGGAGACGCCCGGCAAGGCCCGGAGGCGCGGCGCCAGTCCGGTGGCGGTGGCAAAGATGCTGGGCAGGTCAGGTCCGCTTACCTGCACGTTGATCGGCGCCGGCATGCCGAAGTTCAGGACGGAATCCACAAATCCGCCCGATTGAAAGTAGGTGGTCAACTCCGGCAACTCTTCGCGCACGGCCCGGCGCATCCGGGACATGTATTCATAACTGCCGATCTGGTGATTCTCTTTCAGGCTCACCTGGACAAAGCCGTTGTGCGGGCCGGAGTTGGACGTGTAGATGGCGGAGAAGTCCGGCACGACACCGGCGTTCGAGACCGTGATGTCGTAGTCGGCCGGAAGCACCACCCGGCGCGCGATCTGCTCCACGCGCTCGATGAGCCGCTCCGTCTCCTCGAGCGAGGTGCCCAGCGGAGCCTTGATGTTCATCACAAACTGCGCCGGATCGGTGCGCGGAAACAGGGTGGTGCCCAGCTGCGGATAGAGCAACAGGCTCGCAGCGAACAGGGCCAGCAGAGTCAGGACCGTGTTCAGCGGCCGCCGCAGCAGCGCTGCCAGAGCAACATCGTAGGCCGTCATCAAACGCACAAAGCCCCGATTGAACCAGAACACCCAGCGCGGCACCCGCTCCGCCGGATGGTGGTGCGCATCGCCAGGATGAGCCTTCAGGTACCGCGCGCAGAACAGGGGCACAATCGTCATGGCCACCAGATAGGACGCCGCCAGCGCCAGCACCACCGTGATCGAAAGGGCCGTGAACAAGTCCTTGCTGACGCCTTGCAAGAACACGACCGGGAAGAACACCACCGCGGTGGTCAGCGTCGAAGCCAGCACCGGCAGAGCCACTTCATTGGCGCCTTCGCGGGCGGCCTCTTCCGGCTGCTTGCCCATGTCCAAGTGGCGGAAGATGTTCTCGAGCACCACCACCGAATCGTCGATCAACCGCGAAAACGCCAGCGCCAGCCCGCCCAGCGTCATCGAGTTGATTGATCCGCCCGTGGCATACAGGCAGATGAACGCCGCCAGTGCCGACAGCGGAATCGAGAAAAACACGGCCAGCGTTCCGCGAAAGCTGCCCAGGAAAAGCAGCACCATCAACGACGTCAAAAATAGACCCACCGCGCCTTCATGGACCAGCGTCTGTATCGCGTTACGGATGAACGAGGACTGGTCAAAGACAACGCGAGCCACCAATGAATCCGGCACATCCAGCAGGTGGTCCACCTCACGGCGGACCGCGTTGACAATCGAGAGCGTGTTGGCATCGCCGCCCTGCCGCAAGACCGGTTGATACACCGACGGTTGGCCATCCACCCGGACGGTGTTGTATTGAATCTGCGCGCCATCGCGGACCGTGGCCACATCGCTGACCGTCACCTGCGCCGAACCCACCGTCTTGATCGGCACCCGGCCCACTGTTTCCAGGTCAGTCAATTGAGAGTTGGTAAAGATCGGGTAGTCCAGCGGTCCAATGCGGATGTTGCCTGAAGGCAGGATGACGTTGGCTTCGTTCACCGCGCGGACCACGTCCATGGGCGATAGCTGATACGATTCCAGCTTTTGCGGGTCAGCGTACAGCATGATCTGGCGATAGCGTCCCCCAAACGGCGGCGGTACGGCGGCGCCGGGTACTTTGGCCACTTGAGTTCGTACCCGGTAATGCCCCACATCGCGAAGGGCGGCCTCCGTCAGGCCGTCACCCCGCAGAGCGATCAGGCAGACCGGCAGGCTGGAAGCGTCAAAGCGCAAGACGTAGGGCGGCAACGTACCAGGCGGCATCCGGCGCATTTCCGCCAGGGCCAGATTCGCCACAGTGGAAACGGCGGCGTCCGGATTGGTGCCGGGCTGAAAGAAGATCTTGATGATGCCCGCTCCGGCCATGGAACGGCTTTCGATGTGCTCAATACCGGCCGCCAGAGTAAAGAAGCGCTCCTGGCGCTCGGTGATGTTTTTCTCTACCTGCTCCGGGGGCATGCCCGGGTACAGGGTGGCGGTGACGACGGCGGTCAGGTCCAGCCGCGGGAACATGTCGACCGGCATCCGAGTCAATACGGTGCCGCCAATCAGACAAAGGATCAGTGTGCAGACCAGGATGAAGTAGGGATTGCGGATCGAAAAACCGGGCATTAACGTCCCCCCGCCCGCCGCACTTCTACCGTCTGGCCGGGCCGCAACTGGCTGCGGTTGGAGACCACCACTTGATCGTCCGGCCGTAAGCCCTCGATCACTTCAAAACGCGATGAGCTTTCCAGCCCCGTCTTGATGCTTCGTTCTTCTAACTTGCCTCCGCTGCCGACTACCAGCACGGAGCGGTTGCCACCTCCGTTGATCACCGCGTTGATCGGAATGGTCAGCACCTGTTCGCGCCGTTCCAACTGGAACGAGACATCGGCGAACATGCCCGGCGTCAGGCGGCTGCCCGGGTTGGGCACGTCGAGCTCCGCCTCCATCGTGCGGGTCGAGACCGCCACCTCACGATTGATCCGCGCCACCGTCCCGGTGAACGTCTGCCGGAGAGCACTGACCCGAATCTCCGCCCGGACCCCGACTTTCACCAGCGGAACCACCGCCTCCGGGATGCTGACGGCCAGGCGGAGCGGGTTCAGCTCCGCCACGCGAACCACTGGACTGGCCTGGGTTTGGGAGGCCGTGCCCGCTTGGACCATGGCGCCCCGGTCCACATAGCGCTTCACCACGACGCCGGCAAAAGGAGCGGTGATGGTTTGATAGGCGGCCATCGCTTGCGACCGCTTTTCACTCGCCTGGGCAACGCCGATGCGGCTATCTTCAATGGAAGCGGCCGCCTGAGCCGCCTCCAGCAGCGCCTCCGCCGCCTGCTGACGAGCGCGTGCCTCATCAATCTCCTGCTGCGCAATGATGCCGGGTTCGCGCTTGATCGCGCCCAACAAACGCTCCAGTGAAACATTGGTGAGATGGAGGCTGGCTTGGGCCCGGCGTACCTCCGCTTGAGCCCGTTCCCGTTCGGCCCGGCTCCGCCGGAGTTCCGCCCCGGTGCGGGCGACGTCCGTTTCCAACTCCGGGCTTTCGAGCACGGCCACCACTTGCCCGGGCTGCACCACGGAGCCGACGTCCACCGAGATCTGCCGCAGATATCCGGCAACCTTGGCGTAAAGATCCACCACCTGATGGGGGCGGAATTCACCGGCCAGCACCACGCGCTGGCTCATCGTCTCCGGCTGCGGCTGCACCACGGCGACGGTGGCCAAGACCGTGGGCGCCGGCTCGGAGGCCATCGTCGGAGCCGACGTCGCCCGGCTACAGCCGATCGCCAGCACGAGCGTGCAAAAAAGGCCTGCCACCGCCAAGCGAACCCGAATCCGGGGGCGGAATGTTTCCATTTGGTTACATTAACATGTCAAATCAGCAACAGTGTCTGCCGGGTCGCGCCGGCAGCTCGGCCGACTCCCTGGGGAAATCGAGGCTAATCGAATGAAAACAGGAAACCAAATGACCAAATGGCAACCCCGGATGGGTTGCCACCAGATCGCACGACGGCTAGAACTGACTCTGCGGAAACGGTACTTATTTGCCGCTGACCACTGGGAAGTCCGCCTGCATGCTCCACTCCTGGAAGGAGCCATCGTAGAGCTTCGGCTCAAAACCGACCGACTTGGCGGCAAAGTAGAGCAGTGTCGCTTGCTGGACGATGTGGCAGTAGATCGCCAGCTGCTTGCCGTCGGTGACGCCGGCTTCGGTGAACAACTGGCGCAGTTCGGCGGCGGGTTTCAGCTTGCGGTCGGCGTCGAGCAGGCTGGTAAAGGGGAGATTGCGGGCGCCGGGGATGTGGCCCAGGCGGTTCCCGATGCCCTGTTCAGCGCCCGTGTAGAACTGCGGCAATCGAGCGTCAAGTAGGGCGACGTTGGGCTGTTGCCCGTGGTCCCGCACCCAGTTCTTGTCGACCAGTAGTTCCGGATGCGGCGCCACGGCGGGAGCGGGAGTTTCCGCCGCCGCCCGCGCCGTGGTCTCAAGCGGCTTGCCCGCGGCCTGCCACGCCGCCAACCCGCCATCGAGCAGGGACGCCCGGCCAGCCAGACCGGCCCATTCCAGCGTCACCCAAACGCGCGTTGCCGACTGCACGGAATCTGTGGCCGGGTAGATCACGATCCGGGAGTTGGGCGTAACCCCCAGCCGCCCCAAGGCGGCGCTGAGCGTGGCCGGTGGGGGCAGTTCCAGCCGCAACCCCGCCGCACCGGTCACTGAAAGGTCAGCCAGCGTCGCCAAGCGTGCGCCGGGAATATGCCCGGCATCAAAATCCTTCTGCGAGCCCACATGCAGAATCACCAGACCCGGTTGCGGGAGATAGTTCTCCAGCCACGGCACCGTCACCAGCATGGGCACCTCGCGGCGCGACTGCGCCAGTGAAATCGCGGCCACCAAGACGAACAGAGCAACAACCTTCATGACACCGTTGTACCGCGAAACCGTGCTGAATTGCGCCCCAAAAAGACGAAACCCCGAGGCCTGGTCAGCCCCGGGGTGGTCACCAGCAAGGTCGGTGTTGACTACCCGCGGCGGCGCAGGGCCACCAAGGCCGCCAGGGCAATACCGGCCATGGCGTACGTACCCGGCTCCGGCACGATCTGGAATGGGTTCGCCGTCTGCTGCGGCGTGTACCGCAGGGCCGTCGGCTCGATCGCAAAGGCGTAGATGTTGCTGGTTTTGGCGATATCGAAGTCGTTGTCGCTGGTCACCAGCAGGAGCAGCCGCCCGTCGGAGAGCGTGGGGCCAAACGCCAAGCCCTCGATCTTTTCCGGGAACGACGCACCGGCTAGGCCGAAGGCGGGGTCCAGCAGATCGAGGAAGAGGCTCTTGCTCACCTTGGTGACGCCGGCGATGGTCCCGCTACGGGGCAGCGTGGCCTTATTGGAGACGTCGGTGGCGGCGGAAACATCGATCTTGTAGATCTGCTTGAAGGCCGCCGCGGTCCCCGCATCGCCGTCACGCTCGATAACCAGGAACTCATTCTGGTTGATGGCCACAATTTCGTTCACACCGTTTTGCCGGCGGTTCAGTTCGTACACAAACTCTTTGGTCTCACCGGTGGTGAGATCGATCCGCACAATGCGGTTGTGCAGGCCGCGCCGCGTGGTGCTCCCGGCGTCGAAGGAGTTGTCCTGGATGAGGGAGTTCTGCATGATGCCGAACGCGTACTTGCCGTCCGGCGTGATCGCCAACCCTTCCATGCCCCGGTTCGGTTGACGCCCGGTGGTGTTGGTGGGAGGCAGTTCGTTGGCGGGGTCCGCACTCTGCTTGTCCAAGGCGATCTGGAACTTCGCGGGCAATTCAATGCGTCGCACCATCTTGCCCGTGGGAGCAAACTCGTAGATGAAAGGGCCGTACTCGTCAGAGACGATCAGATTGCCGGAGTTGGTCACGCGGACCGCCTCCGGATCAAAACGCAGCGTGTCGGCCGCGTTGGTGGTCGAAAAAGCATTCGACTGCCCCACCAGGTTCCGGTTGAGCGTATCGATCAGCAGGCGCGTTTCGAGCAGGTTGAAACTGATGCTGGAATCGACTGGTTTGGTGATATCCACCGCGATGTCGATGGCGTGGAAACGGTCCGGGTAGTTGTTGGCCTGCCCGTCGCCCGGGCCCCGGTCATTGACGGCCACATAGGTATTGCCGAAACCCGTATAGGCGATTCCCGAGCCGAATCCGCCCAAGCGGTCAGCGGGCATCGAATTCCCCGGCCAAGTGACGGAGCCCGTCAGTCCCGACTTGTCCGTGGCGCTTCCTGAAAGCGCGTACTTTCCAACTAGTTCAATGGTCGCGCCTGAAACCGTCGTACCGGCCAGCGCCAACATCAGTGTGAGTGTATTCAGCTTCAAATGATCATCCCCCTCGCGAACCTGCGAGAGTATCATTTGAAATTTACAGTCAGATTGCAGACGTGTTTCAACTGCAAACACGGCTCAGGTGGGCCGTCCCCAGCACGGGACGAGCGCTGCTCTACCAGAGCTTGCAGCGCTTCTCCGGAGGCCGCACCATGGCCTGTCCGCGCTGGCAGCTGAAGGCGGCGAAGAACTCCGGCATGTTGGCCAGCGTGCCGTTGACGCGCCATTTGGCGATGGGGTGCGGGTCGGTCTGCACAGCCATGCGCCGATGTTCCGGCCGCTCATGCATGCCCCAGACGCGGGCGAACGCGAGGAAGAAGCGCTGGTCGGCGGTGAAGCCGTCGATCACTGGGCCTTCCTTACCTCCAAGCGACCGCTTGTACGCCTTGTAGGCCAGCGTCAAGCCGCCGACGTCGCCCATCGCTTCACCGGTCACCAGTCGTCCGTTGTGCTTCAAGCCGTCACCGACGTCGATCGTGTCGAACTGGTCGACGATGCAGGCCGCGCGTTCGTCGAACTTCTTGCGATCCTCTTCGGTCCACCAATCGCGCAGGTTGCCGAGCGAGTCGAACTTACTGCCCTGGTCGTCAAAGCCATGGCCCATTTCGTGGCCGATCACGGCTCCGATGGCGCCATAGTTAGCCGCGTCGTCGGCTTCCATGTCGAAGAAGGGCGGCTGCAGAATGCCCGCCGGGAAGACGATCTCGTTCAGCGAGGGGTTGTAGTAGGCATTCACCGTGGGCGGCGTCATGCCCCACTTGGTGCGATCGACCGGCTTGCCTGCTTGGCTCATCGTATAGCGATGTTCAAAGGCGCGGCTGGCCATCTGGTTTTGAAAGAAGTTGTCTCGCGTGACTGTCAGGCCGGAGTAATCGCGCCACTTGTCGGGGTAGCCAACTTTGGGGAAGAAGGAGTTCAGCTTGTCGATGGCCGCCTTCTTGGTGGCCGGGCCCATGAACGGCACGCCCGGAATCTCATCGCGTAGCGTGGCGCGCATATTCTCCACCAGCGTCATCATGCGGGCCTTGGCAGAAGGCGGAAAATACTTGGCCACAAAGACCTGGCCCAACTGCTCGCCCATGGAGCCATCGGTCTCCGCCGAGCAGGTCTGCCACCGCGGCTCCATCTCCTTAATGCCGCGCAGCAACGTGTAGTTGAACGCAAAATTCTGATCGCGAAACGGCTTCGACAGATCCCGTGCCGTGGCATGCAGCCAGCGCCACTTGAGGTAGGCCTTCCAGGTGTCGATCGGCGTGTCCTTCAGCCTTTCGCCAAAGCCCTTCAGCGCGCCCATGTCCTCGACGTTGATGGCGATGTTCTGGGCCAGGCCTTCAGAGTCGATCAGCGAGTTCCAGCTAAAGCCCGGCGCGGCCACTTTCAGACCGGCCAAGTCGGACTTGTTGTAGGTATTGTCCGGGTTGCGCCGATCCACCAGCTTCATGCGCGTTTCGGCCAGCTTGGTTTCAAACGCCATGATCGTCGCGGCCAACTTCGCGGCTTGGTCCGCCGGGACTCCGGTCAGTTCATGCATCTTGGCGATGTGCTTCACGAACTCCGCGCGGATGTTCTTTGATCGCTCGTCGTCCTTGAAGTAGTAGTCCCGCTCCGGCAACGACAGGCCGCCGACGTCCAGCATCATGATCACTTGCGAGGAGTTCTTGTAGTCGGAGTCGGCATAAACCGTGAGCGGTGCTGCAATGCCCACCTTCTCCATCGCCAGAATCTCGTTGGAGAGGCCACTCAAATTGGTGATCTGGGCGATGCGCGCGAACATTGGTTCGAGCGGCTTCAACCCCAGGCGATCCATGCCGGCCGTGTCGAGACAAGCGGCGTAGAAGGCCCCCACTTTGGCCGCCGGCCCCGAGGTCTGCTTGGCGGATTCTTCCAGAATGCCGCGGAGTTTTTCGCTGTTCTGCTCTTCGAGCGTCACAAAGCTGCCCCACACGGGATACTTGGCGGGGATCGGGTTCTTGTCCACCCAGCCGCCGTTGGCGTAACGCCAGAAATCGTCGCAGGGCTTACACGTTGGGTCCAGCGCCGCCTTGTCGACGCCCGATTTGGGCGGCGCGGCGAACAGCATCAGGCCAAACAGAATCGGCAGACAACGGGTGAACTTCATGCAAAACTCCCTCAGCTGATTTTTGCGCACTTACCAGAGCTTGCAGCGCTTTTCTTCTGGACGCACCATCGGGTCGCCTCGTTTGCAGGAAAATGCGGCAAAGAATTCGGGCATGTTCGAAAGCGTGCCATTGGCCCGCCATTTCGAGATCGGGTGCGGGTCGGTCTTCAACCGCAACTGGCGGGACTCCGGCCGTTCGTAGCTGCCCCACACGCGGGCAAACGCCAGGAAGAAGCGCTGGTCGGCGGTGAAGCCATCGATCACCGGCCCGGGCTTGCCCTTCAAGGAGCGCTTGTACGCCTTATAGGCCAGAGTCAGGCCGCCCACGTCGCCCATTGCCTCACCGGTCACCAGGCGCCCGTTGTGACGCAGTCCATCGCCGACGTCAATCGTGTCGAACTGGTCGATGATGCAAGCGGCGCGCTCGTCGAACTTCTTGCGATCCTCGGCGGTCCACCAATCGCGCATGTTGCCCTGGGCGTCGAACTTGCTGCCCTGGTCGTCAAAGCCGTGGCCCATCTCATGCCCGATCACCGCGCCGATGGCGCCATAGTTGGCGGCGTCGTCAGCTTCGAGATCAAAAAACGGCGGCTGGAGAATGCCGGCCGGAAACACGATCTCGTTCAGCGAGGCGTTGTAGTAGGCGTTCACCGTCGGAGGCGTCATGCCCCAGCGGCTGCGGTCCACCGGCTTGCCCGCGCGGCTCATCGCCTCACGATGCGAGAAAGCTCGGGCGGCGAGGAAGTTGGCGAAGACATCGTCGCGCTTCACTTCCAGCGCCGAATAGTCGCGCCACTTATCCGGATAGCCCACCTTGGGGAAGAAGGCGTTCAGTTTCTCAAGCGCGGCCTTCTGCGTCGCCGGGCCCATGAACGGCACGGTGGGCAACTCTTCGCGCAAGGTCTCGCGCAGGTTCTCGACCAGCGTCCGCATGCGCGCTTTCGCGGCGGGCGGGAAGTACTTGGCTACGAACACTTGCCCCAGCTCTTCACCCAGCACGGCATCGGTCTGCGCCGAACAGGTCTGCCAGCGTGGCTCCATTTCCTTGACGCCCGCCAAAACGGTGCGGTTGAAGGCGAACTGTTGATCGCGGAACGGTTTTGAGAGCTTGTCGGCGGAGGCGCTCAGCCAGCGCCAGTGGAGATAGGCTTTCCAGGTGTCGACCGGCGTATCCGCCAGGCGCTGCCCGAATGCCTTCAGCGCGCCCATGTCGCGGACGTTCACCGGAATTGTCTGCTTCAGCCCTTCAGAATCGATCAACGCGCCCCAGCTGATGCCCGGGACCATCACCTTCAAGCCGGCCTGATCGGTCTTGTTATAGGTGTTGTCGCGATTGCGGAGGTCCGCCCGCTTCATGCGAGCTTCGGCCAACTTGGTTTCAAAAGCGAGGATTGTCTCCGCTCGCTGGGTGGCCTGCTCCGCTGGGATGCCGGTCAGCTCCAGCAGACGGGCGCTGTACTTCAAAAACTCCGTGCGGACCCGCTGGCTGCGCGCGTCGGTGTTGACGTAGAAGTCTCGGTCCGGCAGCGACAGGCCGCCAATATCGACGCCCAGGATGATCTCGGTCGAGTTCTTGTAGTCTGCGCCGGTAGAGACATCAAGCGGCGCCGACAGGCCCAACCGGACCATCGCCATGATCTCTGCCGCGACACCCGCGGGGCTGTCGATCTGGTTGACGCGTTTCAGCATCGGCTCCACGGGCGAAAAGCCCTTCCGGTCGAGCGCTTCGGTATCGAGGCAGGCGGCATAGAACGCACCAATCTTGGCCGTCTTCGGCGTGGGCTTCTGCGCGGCCTCGTCCAAAATGCCTTTCAGCCGTTCGGCATTCTGGTCACGCAGGACCAGGAAGCTGCCCCAACCGGCGGACTTGGCGGGAATCGGGTTCTTGTCGATCCAGCTGCCGTTGGCGTACCGCCAGAAATCATCGCAGGGCATGCAAGTGGGGTCGATGGCGGCTTTGTCGACGCCGGATTTGGGTGGGGCGGCCAACAACACCAGGCCAGTGAGCAGGGGCAGCAGACGGGAGAACTTCATAGCAGGCAGCATCCTCAAGTTCGAACGGTCCATAGAAAAAGGGCGCCCTACAGCCGAGCGCCCTTTCTCCGTAACTAAATTACTGTACTACTTCAGCAAGAAGCTGACCAGGTCGACCACGCGGCAGGAGTAGCCCCACTCGTTGTCGTACCAGGCCACTACCTTCAGGAAGTTGCCGTCCATCACCTTGGTGAGCTGGGAATCCACGGTCGCGCTGGCCGGGGAATGCAGCAAGTCGGTGGAGACCACCGGATCTTCCGTGTAGGCCAAAATGCCCTTCAGCGCGCCTTCGGAGGCAGCCTTCATGGCCGCATTCACTTCGGCGGCGGTGGTGTTGGTCTTGAGCACCGCCACCAGGTCGACCACGGAGACGTTCGGGGTGGGGACGCGCATCGAGTAGCCGTCCAGCTTGCCCTTCAACTCCGGCATCACCAGCCCGATCGCCTTGGCGGCGCCGGTGGAGGTGGGGATCATGTTCAGCGCGGCCGCACGGGCGCGGCGCAGATCCTTGTGCGGGAAGTCCAGCACGTTCTGGTCGTTGGTGTAGCTGTGGATGGTCGTCATCGAGCCCTTGTCGATGCCGAACTTGTCGTGCAGCACCTTCACCACCGGGCCCAAACAGTTGGTGGTGCAGGAGGCGTTGGAGACGATGTTGTGCTTGGAGGCATCGTACATGCCGTCGTTGACGCCTAGCACGATGGTGACGTCTTCATCGGTGGCCGGGGCCGAGATGATGACCTTCTTCACGCTACCCTTCAGGTGCTTCTTCGCGCGGCTTGCCGTCGACATGGATCACGTCGCCGTCGATCTTGACGTCCGCGTGGAGCGGCCCCAGGATGGAGTCGTACTTCAGCAGGTGGGCCAGCGTCTTGATGTCGGTGAGGTCATTGGTGGCGACGATCTCAATCGCCGGGTTGCCGATCGCGGCACGGTACACATTGCGACCGATACGGCCAAAGCCGTTAATGGCTACTTTGATTGCCATAAAAGGGAGTTCTCCTTGGAACAGATGGTTCTGTCTCCATTTCAGAATACCAGGAGGGCCCGTTGCGGGCCATCACTGGAACCGGGGCATCGCCGCGCGGCGTATACGATTTGCTTAAATTCGGCTCAACAGCCCCGCCACCTGGTCCCACGAACCCCAGCTGATCACCACGCAGAGAACGAGGATACAAAGCGCCGGGGCGGACTTCTTTAAGGGGTCGCGAACTTTCAAGTGCATTGCCAACGCGCCCAGCATCAAAACACTAACGAGCATTGCCGCGGGCAGAACCAAGACCGGCACCCAGATACCGGCAATCAGAGAAATAGCCGCGCCCACCTTCAGCGCGCCGACGACGTAAGTTGACCAAGGCGGCAGACCGTAAACCGCAAACTCTTCCGGCATGGAGTGGGCGTTACCGCCCCGATAAGCAGTACTGTGCTGAAAGCGGAGCAGCCAAACGTTCAGCAGCCCTAAAGCGACGAGAACTTGAAAGGCCCACATCACCGTTTGCATTTAATTTCTCGTCCTTTGTGGCCAGACTAAATTGTTGGCCTGCGGTAAGTCTATCATTGGAGCGGACAAGTGTTAACTACTAATTTCCTGCTCATTGCGCCCTTTCTGTCCGCCGTCCTGTTCGGCGGCTACGGTCTAAATTGCCTGCTATCGGAACGCATGGTGGCGGAGTTTGAACGCTACGGCCTGGCCCGCTTCCAGCGGCTGACCGGGGCACTGCAGGTGGCCGCCAGCCTGGGCCTGCTCGCGGGCCAGCTCTATCGCCCCCTACTTCTGCTGTCCTCCGGCGGCTTAGCGCTGATGATGTTTCTGGCGGTGGTGACCCGCTTCAGAATCAAGGACCCGCCGGTGGCCGCGATTCCGGCGCTGGTGCTCTGCCTGCTGAACGCTCTCATCTTCTTCCACGCGCTGTGACCCCGTTTCAGGCCGAAACCTCAACTAGAATAGTGATTTGGCGAACATCTACACTGCTCAATCTCCGTGCCGCGTCGATATGGCGGGCGGCACGCTGGACATCTGGCCGCTTTATCTCTATCACCCGGGCGCGGTGACGGTGAACTTTGCGGTGGACCGCTACACACACTGCCGCATCACGCCTCGCAATGACGGCGCGGTGGTGCTGGTGTCGGAGGATCTCAAAAAGACCGAAGCCTTCGCCTCGCTGGATTCGCTGCTGGCGGAGAAGAAACCGGGGCTGGGCTTGCTGGCCTGGGCCATCCGCCACTTTGCCACTGTGGCGCGCGAGAAACTGGACGCGCTGAATGGCTTTGAGCTATGGACCAGCTCAGAAGCGCCCGCCGGTGCCGGCATCTCGGGTTCGTCGGCGCTGCTGATCACCATCTCGAGCGCGTTCAACAAGCTCTGCGGCACCGGCTATTCCATTGAGCGCGTCCGCGAAGTGGCCCAGAACATTGAGGCGCAGATTATCAACGTCCCCACGGGCGCTCAGGATTACTACCCGGCCATGTACGGTGGCGTGGGCGCGCTGGAGCTGCGCGTCGATGGACTGATCCGCAAGCCCATTCCGGTCGATCTGGACGACTTCAACCAGCGCATCGTGCTGGCCTACACCGGCCTGCCGCGCAATTCCGGCATCAATAACTGGGAAGTCACCAAGCTGCACATTGATGGCGACAAGCAGGTCCACCGCAACTTCGCCAAGATCTCGGCCATTGCGCAGGCAATGCGCGGCGCGCTCGAAAAGAGCGATTGGGCCGAAGTGGGCCGGCTGGTGCGCGAAGAATGGGGCCATCGCCGCAAGAACGCCCCCGGCATCACGACACCGCTGATCGACCAGCTGATCGCCGTCACCAAGAAGAAGGGCGCACTGGGCGGCAAGGTCTGCGGAGCGGGTGGTGGCGGCTGCGTCTTCTTCCTGGTGGAGCCTGACGCCAAGCAGCGCGTTTCGGAAGCGATCGCGGCGGAAGGCGCCACCGTTCTGCCCGTCAAAGTGGCGCCCAAGGGCGTCCGCGTCAACGTCAAGAGCCTGTAGCGGAGCCGAGCGGAACCCTATGCAACCCTCCGCCCCGCCCACACCGCCCAATCCCAACAACGCGCCAGGAACGGTGGAAGTGCCCGGACAGCCACCGCGGGTGATCGTCCGCGTGATCCTGTTCGCGTTGATCGAAGTGGTGACGATCATGGTGCTCAGCCGGCTGCTGCTGCCGTGGGCGGGCGCCTTGATCACGGGTGCGGTGACCAGCTTTGCCGCGGCGGCGCTGGCCAACGGCATCACCCTGCGGGTCTATGAGCGGGGGCGGCTTTCCGATATCGGCTTAACTGTCGACGATGGCGGCATGCGCAACCTGGGCCTGGGGTTCCTGGGTGGACTGGGGGCAGCGTTGTTCGTGCTGGTGCCGCCGCTGGTGTTGGGTATGGCGAAACTGGTGCCCGCGCCGGAGCAGCCGCGCAACTGGTACAGCTTGCTGTTCGTCAGCGTGGTCCTGCTGCTGGGCGCGGTGGGCGAAGAGATGCTGTTCCGCGGCTATGGCTTCCAACTGCTGCTGAAGCGCTGGGGAGCGTTCGCCACCATTCTGCCGATGGCGGTACTGTTCTCGAACGGCCATTCGGCCAACCCCGACATCAACTGGATCGGCTACGCGAACACCTTTCTGTGGGGCGTGATCTTCGGCGTCTGCTTCCTCCGCACGGGTGACCTGTGGCTGTCGATCGGCATGCACTTTGGCTGGAACTGGACGCTGCCGCTGTTCGGCGTCAACCTGAGCGGCTTTACAATGAGTGTGACGGGCTATCGGATGGAATGGACAGCCAGTAAGCTGTGGTCGGGCGGCGGCTATGGTGTCGAGGGCAGCCTCTTGACGCTGATCGTCATCCCGATTGTCGGCTTCTACCTCTGGAAGGCGCCCTTTTCAGTCCAGCGGCCCTATCTATTGCGGGAGGAAGAATGAGATTCCGTCTCCTCATCCTGGTGGCGCTCCCCGTGCTTGCCTGCGCGGAGAAGCTGACCCAGGAAGACCGGGTGAAGCTGATCCGCGGCCTCTCCGCCGAATACGCCAGCGCCAAGATCCCGCTGCCGCGCTCGAAGAAGCCACTGGAGCTGACCACCCAGCAAAAGGCGGGCGACACGCAATGGGACAAAGCCCGCTGGGATGCCGCCAGCCGCGAGTTTGGCCCCGCGGCCAAGGTGGGCGACCAGGTGCAGATCACCAAGGTCGACATCAACGATGACAACATCGTGCTCGAAATCAACGGCGGCCTGAAGACCGGCAAGTCCTGGCGCGACCGCGTGCAGGTGGGCGTCGGCACCGGCGGCAACAACGGCGGTATGACTCCGGTCGGCGGCCCCACCAAGCTTTCCCTCGGCACCGCCCTGGTGCTGAAGTTCCCCAAACCGATCGAGCCCATCGAAGTGGCTGAGATCAAGAAGATGCTGTCGCCGATCTTCAAGTTCGACGAGCACTCCGCCACCGAAGATTACGTCGAGAACCTGCCCCCCGAAATCCAAGCCGCGGTAAAAGCCGGCAAGGTGGTGGAGGGCATGAATAAGGAGCAGGTCAAGATGGTGCTCGGCCAGCCCAAGTATCACTCGCGCGAATCAAAAGAGGGCGTCGATACGGAAGATTGGGTTTACGGCCAAGCTCCGGGTAAGATCACCTTCGTCACCTTCGGCGGTGCGGGGAATAAGGTGATCAAGGTGAAAGAGACCTACGCGGGCATTGGTGGGGATATTACGCCGCGGTAGGGCGTCACCTCACCGGAACAATTCGCGAGAAAGCTCTTCAACCCAATCTGGCGGACAGTCGGCGCGCCAAGTCAGCTGGCCGCTCCGCAGCATCAACATTCGTTCCGGATGTGATCCTGAGTTGTCTAGTACGACGGTTTCATCGGCAAGGCGCATCACGACTGGCGCCCGAGACAAACTGCGCCAGTATCTGCGCCGAATGTCAGAATCCGGAATGTCGTGACCACCTCGCGAGACCCGCAGCCGTACGCGTTCGATGTGCAGTTCGGGATCGCCGAGAGCGACGTAGATAAGGCTCGTCCGGTAGCCCATCCGTTTTGCGGCGCGGAAAAGGGCAATGGCGCCGTTGCCGGCGAGGGTGCTCTCCAGAATGAAGCTGCTTCGAGATGCAAGCAGCGAACGGCACTGCAATATCGCCTCACGAGCGGCGGGAATCGCGGCTCTCGCTGGTTGTGCAGGATCCAACTTCCGGGCAATTGCGTCCGGGTCCACCACCGTTGCGGCCCCGGGAAAGGTGACAGACGCAGTTAGGGTGCTTTTCCCCGAGCCATTCGGACCCGCCACCAAGGTCAGACTTGCATCACTCACGCAGCGGGAGAAGCCAGTTCGCGGAGCACGACCCGGTGTGTATCCCGGGGCACAGCGGGATCCAGATAGATCTCAAATCGCCTTCCGTCAGGATGCTCTTCGACGTAACGTCCTGCGGGATCAATGAAGACCACCGGGTGGCCAGCGGCCAATGCGTCCTGGCGGGCACACCACCCAGCCCGCGCCACCGCTTGTGCGAACTCGTCAGTCAGAATGCTGAGCACAGCCATTCAACTATTGTCGCGCATCCAAATAGATTCAGCGCACGTGGGTTAGCGTCGCGGGCTGAGATGATTCGAATAAGTTCTTCACTCGCCGCAGCGTATCACGCCTCAAGCGTGGTAGCCTTCTCCCCATGGCCGCTCCTGCTGTCAGCCCTACGCCGCGACATCCTGCGTTTGTGCGGGTGACGCACTGGGTTACCGTGCTCGCCTTTGCCGCCCTGGTGCTGAGCGGCGTCGAAATTCTCATCTCCCATCCGCGCTTCTATTGGGGCGATACCGGGCATTCGGGGATGCCGGCGCTGTTTCAGCTGCCTATCCCGGCCTCGCGCGGGCATGTCCCCACGGGCTTTAAGACGGTGCTGCCGGATCAGAATGGGTGGAGCCGGTCGCTCCATTTTGAGGCAGCTTGGCTGGTGGTGTTTGCCGGGGTGGTCTACGGGCTGATGGGCTTGGCCTCGCGGCATGTGCAGCGCGAGCTAGTACCCTCGGCGGCTGAACTTCGAGGACCGGCTTTAGCCCGCGTGCTGCGCGACCATTTGCGTTTCGCCAAGCCGGAAGCCGGCTACAACGTCCTCCAGCGGTTGGCCTATTTCAGCGTGGTCTTCATCGCGTTCCCGCTGATGATCTGGACGGGCCTGGCGATGTCGCCGGCCATCGTGGGTTTGTTCCCGGGGGCGATGGCGGTGTTCGGTGGCCATCAATCGGCCCGGACGCTGCACTTTTTGGGTTTTGGGTTGCTGATGTTGTTCCTGGTGGCGCATGTGGCCATGGTGATCCGCGCCGGGTTCCGGCAGCGGGTGAATGCGATGATAACGGGAGGCGGTACCCACCAATGAGCGAAATCTCGCGGCGTAAACTGATCACGGCCGGCTTGACCACGGCCGCCGGAGCGGCGGGATTGACTGCCGCTGTCCGCTTGGCGGACCGCACCGGCCTTTTGCCACCTGGACCCACGTCACTCTACACGCCCGGGGATACGTTGACCTACGCCGCCCAGCGGCTGCTCACCCGCCACACGCTGGCGCGGGAGTTCCGGCGGGACCAGATCTCGCCCCAACCGTTCCCGAACCCCACCTCCCGCAAGTCAGACGAGTACAAGCGGCTGGAGGCTGGTGGGTTTGCCGAGTGGCGGCTGACCGTCGAGGGTCTGGTGGAACGTCCGATGACCTTTTCGCTGGCTGACCTGAAGGGCTTCCCGGTGCGCAGCCAGATCACCAGCTTGGCGTGCGAGGAAGGCTGGTCCTATGTCGCCGAATGGACCGGCGTGCCCTTGAGTTTGATTCTGGAGCGCGTGGGCACGATGCCGCAAGCGCGCTACGTCACCTATCACTCCATTCAACGCAGTTGGGCCGACAGCATTGATATGGATGACGCCCTGCATCCGCAGACACTGGTGACGCACACGTTCAATGGAGCGGACCTGCCTTATGGCCACGGCGGCCCCCTCCGCATGCGCGTGCCGCGCCAACTGGGCTACAAGAGCGTGAAGTTCATCAACCGCATCCGGGTGGTGGACAGCTTGAAGCCCACCGAGGCGGGCGGCAGCTACTCCTGGTACGCGGGAATCTAAGCGCGTGCGAACGGGACACGGTGGCCACCGCAGCGTCGACGCTACCAGTCACCCCCGCTAGCAGAAGTTGCGAGCGCGGTTCTATACCCCCCAGCATGCCGCGGTAAGACTTGCTTTTACTGAGGCCTCTGGTAGACTTCCGCCATAGGCAGTACAGACTTGGGTGGGGTTCGGGACACTCCCGTTGGCGACGTTATTGATAGCGCGGTATTGATCGGGCTGTTTTCGCCATCGCCCGGTGCTCGTATGCTTGGAAGTGGGATGAAAATGGGCACTATCGTGACAACGCAGGAACCGCGGAGCGGTCCTGAAGGCCGAGCGGTGCTGACGGCAAAGCGGAGTAACGTGCAGGGATCGCGCTCCCTCGTAGCTGGAGCGGCCGATTCCCTACTGTTGCTGGCGGCGCTGGTCTGGGCTTTCGCCAGTGGTGTCTCCGCCGCGGAGAAACCTCGCATCCGGTTTGTGGCCGCCTATTCGCCCCCCCTTGTCTTCGCCGATGCCAACGGCAAGATCGCGGGTGTGAACGTGGACCTGTTCAACACCGCCGCCCAGCGCGCGGGGTACTCCGTTGAATGGGTGGTGACCCAGGGCAACCCGGTGGACGTGCTGCTGCGGGGCGAGGCCGATCTGTTTCACGCCCTGCCGCTGGAGCCGGCGCCCCCAGCGTCGCTCTACGTCACGAAGCCTTGGATTCGGGCCGAGTATGTGGCGTTGCTGCTCCAGGGCAAAGACCCGATGGCCCCAGATTTGCGGACGGTGATGATTGACCATCCGATCGACCGGGTTGTCCAGAACCGCCTCTTTCCCCACTCGATTGTCAGCTTCGTCGGCACCCGCGACGCCGGCCTGCAGGCGATCTGCGACGGCCGCGCAGATGCCCTGATCACGTCTCCCCGGATCTCGCAGAGTCTGGCGCGGGGCCTTCCGCCGGGCTGCGCGGACAAGCCCATGGATTGGATTGAGCGGCCGAACATGTCGATCCCCGTCGCGGTGGGCGCCCGGCGGGAGTTCGCGCGCGAGGCGGAGCGGATCAGGTCAGAGATTGCCAGCATCGTCACGCGCGGCGAGGGCGAAGGCTTTTATGCGCGCTATGGGCTGACGGTGAACCGCAGTTTCAGCTCGATGGTGACGCTGGCCGAGTTCGAGACGCAACGGGACCGGATATGGACCATGCTGATGGCCACGCTGGTGCTCGCCAGTCTGCTGCTGGTTGCGCTGGGCGTGGCCATCACCAAGAACCGTGAGGCGCGGCGGGCGAGACTAGCGGCGGAATCGGCCACGCGCGCCAAGTCCGATTTTCTGGCCGTGATGAGCCACGAGATTCGCACACCGCTGCACGGTTGCCTGGGTTTGACCGAACTTCTGCTCCAAACCCCACTGTCGCCCGAACAGCGGGATCTGGCCGAACTGTCCGCGCGATCCGCCTCGAACCTAAACTCGCTGCTGGGCGACATTCTCGACTTGAACCGGATTGAATCGGCCAAACTGGTGCTCGAACCCGCGCCGTTTGACCCGGCAGCGTTGGTGGAACAAGCCGCGCAGATGACGCGCGCACTGCTTTCGGCGCCGCAAGTGGAGGTGCTGTCGGACCTTTCGCCCAGCCTGCCTCCGTACCTCACCGGCGATGAGAGCCGCATCCGTCAGGTGCTGCTGAACCTGGCCATGAACGCCACCAAGTTCACCACCGAAGGGAGCATCACCATCCGGGCCGCCTATGAGCACGGGCAGCTCCAGACTTCGGTGCAAGATACCGGGCCGGGCATCGCGGCCGGCCTGCGCGCCCGCATCTTTGAGCCGTTCGAACAAGGCGATGCCTCCAGCACCCGCAAGCATGGCGGCAGCGGCCTGGGACTGGCGATCGCCAAACAGCTGATCGACCTGATGCAGGGCGAGATCGGGGTAAACAGCGAGGTGGGCCAGGGCTCCACTTTCTGGTTCAACCTCCCGCTGCCGGTGGGTTTGGCGCCGGCGGCCGAGGAATCTCCCGCGGAGCGGCCGGCGATGCAAGGCACCATCCTGCTGGTGGAAGACAACCCGGTGAACCGCAAGGTGGCCGCCCGGTTGCTTGAAAATCTCGGGCTCCAGGTGGAGGTGGCCACCGATGGCGAAGCGGCGCTGCGGATGATGGAAAGTGTTGCCCCGGGGCTGATCCTGATGGATTGCCAGATGCCCGGAATGGACGGGTTGGAGGCGACGCGGCGGATCCGGTCGTCGGAGCAGAGACGCGAGGTGCGGACTCCCATCATCGCGCTGACCGCCGATGTCAGCATTGAGAATCGCGAGCGGTGCCGGACCGCCGGCATGGACGATTTCCTGGGCAAGCCTCTCAGCGTCGAGGCCCTGGCTGGCATGCTCCGCCGGTGGCTGCAGCTCCGGACCGGAGATCCGGAAAGGGTCTAAAACTTCTCGCCGCCGTCATTCGAAGCGCTCGCCAACTTCGCCGAAAACACCCCTTGACAGTTTAGGGGAGACGGGCTATGCTTCCCCTAACAAGCATATGGGAGTCCGCTCTACAGAACTCATGCCCGGCACGCTCGACCTGCTGATTCTCCACACCCTGGAGGCCGGGCCCGCGCATGGATACGCCATCATGGAGGCCATTTGGAGCCGTTCCGGCGAATTGTTTCGCGTGGAAGAAGGGGCGCTGTACCCGGCGTTGCACCGGTTGCAGGTGAAGGGCTGGTTGGAATCGGAGTGGGGCATGTCGGAGGCCAATCGCAAGGCCAAGTACTACCGGTTGACGCCCGAGGGCCAGCGGCAACTCGCCAAAGAACGGACCGGCTGGGCGCAGATCGCGCTGGGAATGGGCCGGGTTCTGGGGGAATTCAAATCATGAACGGCTGGATGACTTCACTGCTTACGCGGCTGCGGCAGTTGGGCCAGCGTTCTCAGCTCGATCAGGATTTGGAAGATGAACTAGCGGCGCACTTGGCCTTAAAGCAGCGAGCCTTGGAACTGGAAGGCAAGCCGGCAATCGAGGCCGCCCGGGAAGCACGGATCGCCCTGGGCAACGCCACGGCGTGGCAGGAGCAGACGCGCGAGGCGTGGCTGTTCAATCGTCTGGAGGCCTTGTGGCGGGACATCCGTTTCGGGGTCCACTTGCTGGCCAAGGAACGGCTGTTCACTTTCGTGGTGCTGCTGACGCTGACGCTCAGCATCGGGGCCAACACGGCCGTCTTCTCGATCACCAATGGATTGCTGCTGCGGCTGCTGCCGGTCAAGCAACCGGAGCAACTGGCCAAGCTGGTGCTAACGAACATCCCAGCCACCGGGCGCTACTGGGTGAATGGCCGTGAGAAGAAAGAGACGGAGCGGGATTTCGTCTCCTATCCGCTCTATCAGGCACTCACCAAGCAGACGGGGGCATTTACTGAGATCTTTGGCGTGGCCGGAACCGGCACCGTGGCGGTTGAGGTGAACGGCTCACCACACCGGCCCATGACGGCTCGGGTGACGGGCACCTACTTCCCCGTATTGGGCGTGCAGCCCCAGGCGGGCCGCTTGCTGACCTCTGAAGATGACATACGCGGCGGACCCGCTGGCGGCTGGCCGGTGGTGATCAGCGATGGGTTGTGGGCCCGGGCGTTCAACCGCTCGGGCACCGCCATCGGCGCCGCCATCACGGTGGAGCAGGTGCCTTTTGTGGTGGCGGGCGTAACGCCTCGGGCCTTCACCGGCACCACGCCCGGCACCGCGATCGACATGTGGATGCCGGTAAGCGCCATGGAAGCGCTCTACCCAACCTTTGGGTGGCGGACCAACGCGGGACTGGCCTTCTTACGGGTGCAAGGCCGCCTGAAGCCGGGCGTCGCGCCGGAGCTGGCCAGCCAGCAGATGACGGCGATGGCTCCGGGACTTTTGGCCGAGGCGAAGGAGGCCGGGCTGTCAGCCGAGGCGGAGAAGCAGTTTCTCGCGATGAAAATGGAGGTCCGCTCCACGCCAGCGGGAGACTCGACGCCCATGAAGACCTACCGTCCCGTCCTGCTGATTCTGCTCGCTGCGGTGGGGGCGGTGCTGCTAATTGCCGCCACCAATTTGACCAATCTCCTGCTGGCCCGCGCCGCCTCCCGCCGCCAGGAGATCGCCACGCGTTTGGCGCTGGGGGCCACACCCGGCCGCGTCCGCCAGCAGCTGCTGGTGGAGAGCACCCTGCTCGCCCTCGGTGGTGTCGCCGGTGGTTTGGTGTTGGCCCAGTGGCTGGCCGTGGCCATCCCCGCGCAACTGAACCTGGATTTGGACACGCATCTGGATCTGACCGTATTGGCTTTTGTCGCGGCCGTACTGGCGTTAGTGGTCCTGATCGCCGGTTGGTTTCCGGCGTGGACCGCGTCGCGCCAGCATTACCAGGCGATGCGCGCGAGCACGGGCAGTGCGGCCAGCGGGCGATTCCGGGCCAGCATGATTGTTTTGCAAACGGCACTGACGTTCACCTTGCTGGGCGGGGCGGCGTTGATGCTGAAGTCGGTCCAGGGCCTGGTTCATGAAAGGACCGGCTTTGACGCGCAAGCCACCGTCTTGTTGACGCCAGACCTGTTCAACGCCGGCATCAGCCGCCCGGCGCACGACGGAGCGTATCGCCACATTCTGGAACAGGCGCGGCAGATGCCTGGAGTCGTCACGGCGGCTTGGACCGGGATGGCGCCCTTGGGGCCGCAAGCCCAGCTGACCTCCATCAATGTGCCCGGCCACATGCATGTGCCGCCCAAGGACCGGATGGTGTTTCTGCATTCGGTAACGGATGGCTACTTTGAGACGCTCGGCATTCCGCTGTTGGCCGGCCGGGAGTTTCCCGCTCCGTCTTCCGGGCGGCGCTGGATGTGCATCATGAGCGAGGACGTCGCCCGCCGCTACTACGGCACCCCGAATGCCGCCATCGGGCAGTTCATCGGCCTGTCAAAAGACAAGGACCCCATTGAGGTGGTGGGCGTGGTGCCCGCCACCAAGTACAGTCACGTTCGCGAAGCCAGTCCGCCTACCGTGTACTTCCCCAGTTGGATCAACGGCCCGCAGAGCCCTGGCATGACGCTGGCCGTCCGGCACTCCGGAGCACGCGAACCGCTGGTGGCCGCGCTGCAGGCCTTGTTCCGCCAGGAGGCGGGGCGCGTGCCGTATGTCAAGATCTCCACCGTGGAAGGCAACGTGCGTGAGTCAGTGAGGACGGAGCGGCTGCTTTCCTTGCTGCTCGCGGGCTTTGCCGGCTTTGGCCTGTTAATCTCGGCCACCGGCATCGCCGGGCTGCTTTCTTATGCGGTGCAGCAGCGGCGCCGGGAGATTGGGATCCGGTTGGCGCTGGGCTCAGCGCCGGAGGCCATCCGGCGGCGGTTTCAGGGTCAGGCGTTGCTGCTGGCGTTGGCCGGCCTGCTGGCCGGAGGAGCCCTGAGTTATGCGTTGCGGCAAGTGATGGATAGCTATCTCTATCGTGTGGCCGCCACCGATCCAATGGTCTGGTCCGTCGTAGCGATCGTGCTGCTGGCCACCGCGGTGGCCGCGGCATCCCTCCCCGCGTGGCGCGCCTCCCGTATCAATCCGATGGAAGCGCTGCGGCCGGAGTAGCCGCTTCGACCAGCTTGAGCAGCATTCGCTTGATAGTCCAAACTATGTAAGGTCCGGCCCAGGAGCGTGTGTCAAGCCTTCTTCCGGAATCTCACATCATCGGCATGCTAAGTGGCTATAAATCCATCTGAAGCGCAGCCACGGTTTAACGCCGCCGGCATCGTGGGCGCGATCGTAGCGGGAGTCCTGCTACGTTTTGTCGTGGCGCTGGAGCCGGTCTGGTGGCTGGCGTGGCTGGCCCCGGCGCTGTTGCTGGTGCTGGCGTACACCGCGTCCGGCCGGTCGTGGCGCGTGCTGACCCTTGCGGCGGCGCTGATTGCGGTCAGTGGCAATGTGGTCTACTTTCTGCGGGTGATTCCCGCACCGGTTGTGGTGTTGATCTTGGCCGGGCAGTCGCTGCTGTGGATGTTCGTGGTGGCGGAGTCACGGAGAGCAGTCCGGCGCTGGCGCGCGCCGTGGACCGCCCTGGTGTATCCCGTCCTGTGGGTGGCCGTGGACACGCTGATGGCGGTGCTGCTGCCGGACGGCAACTGGGCCAGCCTGGCCTACTCACAGGCCGACGTGCTGCCCATCATGCAGACCGCCTCACTTTTCGGAGTGGCGGGCGTTTTGTTCTTGTTGGCACTGGTCCCCTCGGCCATCGCCACCGCGTTCGTACTGGGCCGAAACACCAAGGGCGTGGTGGCGATGCTGGCCAGCACGGCGGGACTCCTGGCCGCCGCGGTGACGTTCGGCATCTCTCGATTGGAGACTCCTCCGCCGGCCGCGCCCGTCACCCGGTTTGGACTGGCCGCCATTGACGATCCCATTGGCCTTGAAGCCAAGGCGCCCTACCTGAACGCGATCCGCGCCGCGTATGACCAACAAATAGCAGGGCTGGCCGCCGAAGGCGCGCGGGTGGTGCTGCTGCCGGAGAAGATTGCGGTGGCCTCGCCGGCCGATGCGGCCGCATGGCAAGCGCATCTGGCGGACCAGGCGAAAGCGCATGGCGTATGGTTGAACGCCGGCATGGCGGTGCAGACACCCGGCGGCATTGTGAACGACGCGTGGTTGTTCACTCCCAACGGCGAGCTCGATGCATCCTACCGCAAGCAGTTCATGGCGCCGCCCGAGCGCGGGTATGTGGCGGGCCATGAGTACACCCTTCGGGAGGTGGAGGGCGCACGCTACGGGATC
This sequence comes from Acidobacteriota bacterium, assembly GCA_026394055.1. Classification (GTDB taxonomy): domain Bacteria; phylum Acidobacteriota; class Terriglobia; order Bryobacterales; family Bryobacteraceae; genus JAPKYZ01. The sequence goes on along the minus strand of JAPKYZ010000083.1, from coordinate 19,693 downwards.
GCCATCTGCAAGGATATGCACTTCGCCACCTTGGGGCGCGCCTACGGGCAGCGGCAGGCGGCGGTGATGATGGTGCCAGCCTGGGACTTTGGCCTAGACCGCTGGCTGGGCGCGCGGATGACGGCGGTGCGCGGAATCGAGAACGGTTACCTGGTGGTGCGCGCCGCACGCGAAGGGCTGCTGACGGTCACCGATGCGAGGGGCCGGATTCTCGGCGAGCAAGGCAGTGGCCCGCTTCCCGGACAACGGTTGCGCGTGGACGCACCCGTGCCTCCGCCGGTAGCCACGCTCTACACCCAGGTGGGCAACGTGCTGGGTTGGGCCTGCGTGGCCATCGCCGCCTTGGTGATCTGGCGCACCCGCGTGGCGGAGGGTCCCGCGAAGTGACGCCGCACCGGCGAATCCCTCAGATAGGACTTGCCCGCCGAGTCGCCGCCCACCGGCCGGAGACTTACTTGCGGGCCGCCAGCGCGGCAAACGAGATATGTTTGTGCAGCACTTCGACGGCGGAGAAACCCGCGTTGGTCAGCGTCTGCATTTGAAACGGCACACTCCGTGGCGTATCTTCGTAGGCGACGTACGTATTCACCTTATCCCGGAACTCCGGACCGCCCAAGCCTTCAAGATATTGCGAATAACGGTTGGCCATCACCTGCCGGATACCCGGCCAGTCGTGGTCGATCAGGTCCCAGATAAAAAAGACCCCGCCCGGCGCCAGCGATTCCCAGATTGCGCGGAAGACATTCAGCCAATCCGCATCCTCCCGGAGATGATGCAGCACGGCGGCCGCCACCACGATATCGGCGGAGGCGGGCGGCAGCTTGAGATCCAGCAAATCGACTTGCAGCGCTGTTACCGTAGCGGGCGTCGCTTCGGCGAGGCGCTCCGAAGCGCGGTCGAGCATCGGGCGGCTCAAGTCCACCAGCGTGATCGATTCGAGCGGCAGCCCCTGGGCCAGCTTCAGCGAAAAGTTCCCCGCGCCACAGCCCAGGTCCACCAGGCGTGTCGCACCCGGAACGGTGGCCTGCGCGCACTCAGCAATCAGATCCAGCACATAGGCCGCGTCAATGGTGGTGGTCTGGCCGGTCTCGAGTTTGGAGAAGCGCTCCACATCGCGGTCAAAGCGGGCGCGGATCTCGTCGCGCGTAGCGTGGTTGGACATAGCGTTCTCTCAATCGTAGCTCCATCTTGGGGCTCGCTATGACATAATCGCGGCATGAAATTCTCCGGCCTCACGCGCCGCCAGGCGCTCGAAAGCTGCATCAGCCGCGGGCTGCTGCTCTCCGGCGCTGCCCTGTCGCAGACAAAGTTGTTCGCGGCTTGGCAAGCCGCCGAGGCTGCCGCGCAGAAGCCCACCGCGCGCGAGGTCCTGGGGCCGTTCTATAAAAAGGGCGCCCCGAACGTGAAACAGCTGCGCCCCGCAGGCGACCCTGGCTTCCCGCTCACCGTCGCGGGCAAGGTGGTCAATACCAAGGGACAGCTGGTGGAGGGCGTCAAGATCGATATCTGGCACTCCGATCACCACGGACGTTATGACTTGGTGGGCTTTAAGTACCGCAGCCAGCTCACGGCCGACGAGAAAGGCCTCTACACGGTCGAGACCATTTTGCCCGGCCACTATGACGACCGGCCGGCCCAGCACATCCACTACCTGATCTCCGCCCCCGGCCATAAGACTCTAGTAACCCAGGCTTACTTTGCCACGGACCCGTTCTTTGAAGGCGACCCGGATAAGAAGTTCGCCAAGCGTAACATCGTGCATAACCGCGAACTGGTGCGGCCAGTTTCACTCTATGAAGGTCCCGGAGCGCCGCGCGCCGCCATCACCTTCGACATCTGCATGGAGACCGCGTAATGGCTGACACTCCCGAGCGCATCATCACGGCCGACGCCGTGGTGCGGCAAGTCGCATTTACCCCGGATGGCGGCTCCTTGATCGGCGTCTGCCAGGACGGCCAGGTTCGCTTCTGGGACCCGCAAAGCGGCGCCTTGCAGCGGGCGGTGCCTTGGACCAAAGAAGACCTGCGTGGCGTCACGCTTTCGCCCGACCTGCGGCTGTTGGCAGCCAGTGGCCCGGAAAAGGCCATCAAGGTGTGGGATCTCAAGTCCGGCGAGATGCGGCACCGGATGCCCGCGCTGCCCATCGCGCCCGGCGAACTGGCGATTTCACCCGACGGCAAAATGCTGGCGAGCAATGCGGAAGCGGAGAACACCGTGCGGCTCTGGGACCTGGCCGCCGCCAAGCAACTGCTGACCTTGCCCGATGGGCTGGGCGATTCCAGCTTGTTGTTCTCTCCGGACAGCAGCTTGCTGGTGGGCGCCAATAGCGATACGGTGCTCCGCGTGTGGCATGCCGGATCGGGCAAACATGTGGCGGTGATCGACGATCTCCCCGTCACGATGTTTGCGATGGTGTTCTCCCCTGACGGACGCTATTTCGGGGCGGCCGGTGCGGATCGCACCATCCATGTCTTTGAGACGGGGGGCTGGAAGAAGGTAGCGGCGCTGAATGGTCAACCGGAGATGATCACGGCGTTGGCGCTCGCACCACAAGGCCGGATCCTGGTCGCGGGCGGCTTTGATGATGTGACGGTGAAAAACCCCACCAAGGTGCTGATCTGGGACGTACCCGCCCGCTCCATCATGCGGACCATACCCGCCCGTCAGCGCGTGGAATCGGTGGCCATCTCGCCCGACGCCCAATGGGTGGCGGTGGCCGATGCGGAAAAGACGGTTCAGGTCTGGTCTGCTTCACCCAAAGCCTAAAGCTGAAGCGTCGCCGGATGACCATTCGCGCCCTCGGAAAAAGAGGAGCGGGGCGGGTCAGCGAAGCCCGCCCCAAGGAACGATGAGCAAACTGAAAAGGTCCTAGTCTATCATCGTCACCTACTTGCGGCGGAAGTACAGCGCTAGGGCCAGCAGTGCGCCGCCCATCGAAGCGTAAGTGGCCGGTTCCGGAACCGCGGTGTCAATATTGAACCCGCCGGAGGTGTTGGAGAAGTTGATCACCTGATTCTTAGACTTGGAACCCGAGATGAACTTGGTGGTGGTGTTCAGGAACAGGTTATTGCCCTTCAGACCGGTGCTGGACAGGCTCTGCGAGAAGTCAGCATCGTAGTTGCCCTGCGACTTCAGAAAGCCTTTTACCAGTGCGTTGCTGGAGGAGTACACGATGTTGGTGTAGTCGCCCGTGCCACCACCGCCGATCGTCGTGCCGCCCGTAGTGCCAGAATAGGACGTCAGCGCGCCGGCCTTCACGTCAGCGCGGAGAACAACGTCGTTCTTGGTCCAGTTCTTATTGGTGGTGCCCACATAGGTGAACAACAGATAACCGGTGAAGTTATCTTCTGAAACCACACCATTGGAGTAGCCTTTGGTGGTGGAGCCCAGGCTAAACGTCAGATTGACGTCGCCGGTATCCAGGCCCGAAATGCTGGCGGGGAGAAAATCGATCGCCACTTTGATAGCCCCGTTGCTGGCGAGAGTCACGCCCGAATTGGTGGGCGTCAGCTTCGCGATCACCTGATTGGCGGTGCCCACATAGTTCCAGCTCATCAGAGTCGCCTGTGAAGGTAAGGCGGCCGCCATTAAGGTGGCCGCCACGAAAAGAGAACGGCTGAGTACATTTTTTTGATTCATTTGTTTTTTGCCTCCGATATTCAGTTCTGGGAGTGTTTCCAGAACGTGTCTGGCCTGTCCCCTGCATCGAGTCTCGCGAAACAGGGCGAATTCCCGAAAGCTATCTTTAGATGGCTCGTCTTTTAGATACAATGCTTTACGGCTGCTTTCATGAACTTCAGTGCTAGTACAGAACCGCAATTCGGGGCCTTTTCTGCAGCCCTGGATCGTCCTCTGGAATGGGCCTATAAGCGCCGCCGGATAGCCCGGCTGATCGCGGTGGCCTTGGTCGGGATGAACGCCCTGATTGACTGGATGGTGGTCCAGAACAGCGGGCTGGGCTTCCTGTACGTCTTCCCGATGATTGCCGGATCGGTAGCGCTGAGCCGGGTGGAGATCATCGTCCTGGGCGTGGTCTGCTCCATTTTGAGAGAAGCCTTTGCGCCTTTTGCGGGCGATCCGGGCGTGGAAGTCCGTTTATTTCTCGTCACCGTGGGCCTCAGCTTCCCGGCGCTGTTTTTCGGCGAACTCGTCCGCAACCGCCGGCTGATCCTGGCTCATTTGGCAGAACGCCGGCAGCAGGAGCAAGCGTTGCGCCAGATGGAGCACCAGCTTCGCGCCATCATGGATACGACACCACTGGCGATTCTCACCGTCAGTGCCGATGGCATCATCACGATGGCAAATTCCGCCGCCACCCGAGTCTTCGCCGCACCACCCGGCCACCTGCTGGGGATGGAGATCGGCGATCTGGTACCGGTACTCAAAAGGCTGGTACGGGAGCATTCCACCCCGGGATTGCGCACCATGCTGGAGGCGCAGGGGACCCGGCGGGACGGTCACGCCTTTGTGGCGCAGATATGGTGCGCCACCTATCAGTTGCACGGAGTCAACAATCTGGCCGCGGTAGTTTGGGACGCCACGGACAACATGCGCAGCCGCGAGGAGGCCAGCCTGGAACTGCTGGGTAGCCTCACCCGGGTGGCGATTGGCGCAGTGGCGCACGAGGTACGAAATCTGGCGGCCGCCGCAACCATGGCCCACGCCAATCTGGGCCGCGACCGTGCCGTGGCGGCCGAGCCGGATTTTCAGGTGCTGGGAACCTTGATCGCGGGCGTCGAGAAGCTGGCTTCCAGCAATCTGGCGCTCAGCCGCCGCCAAACCCTGGAAGTGACGGAACCGGCAGCACTGCTAGAGGACCTGCGTGTTCTGCTGGAGCCGATGTGCGCCGAATCGGGAATTGAACTGCAGTGGACTCTACCGGCCCCGCTGCCGGCGCTCTCCGGCAACCGGGAGCAGCTGATGCAGGTGTTCCTCAACTTGACCTTTAATGCTGTCCGCGTGCTGGAGGAGGCGCCTGAGCCGCGGCAGCTGCGCATCGCAGCCGAACTGGCGGGGGACGCGTTGATCGTGTGCGTACACGATTCCGGACCCGGTATCCCGGACCCTTCGCGGTTGTTCCACCCGCTGAAGAGCGACGGCGACCCCGGCGGACTGGGCCTGTTCATCTCACGAGCAATCCTGCGCGCGGCTGGTGGCGATCTGGAAGTGGAAGCGGTGGAGCGGGGCGCCTGCTTCAAGGTGATTCTGCCCCTGGCACCCGGACCTCGGCGCTCGCCAGTGCCATCGGAGGACGGGCCGCCGCTGGTGAAAGGAACGCCCGATGTCTGAAGCCTTGGCGCTCCCAAATATTCGGGTGCTGATTGTCGACGATCACGCCGTCTTCCGCGACAGCATCGCCCGGGCCTTGCGCGGCGAGCCTGGCATCGAGATCACCGGCCACTGCGGCACGGTGGATGAAGGGCTGGCCAGCGCTCGCCAGCAGCCGCCCGACGTCGTGATTCTGGATTACGACCTCGGCTATGAACGCGGCACCCGTTACGTGCGCGAAGTGGCCGAAGCTGGGTTAAGCGGCGCCGTGCTGATGTTGACCGCTTTCCTGCACGACGATGAAGCACGCCGGCTCTTGCAAATGGGCGTGCGGGGCATCCTGCTGAAGCTCCACAACCTGGACGTGGTGCTGGAGGCGATCCGCACCGTGGCGCAGGGCGGTCTCTGGTTGGATGCGCCTTACCAGCAATTAGGGAGCGCCCCCGAAATCGAGCCCCAGGCCGTAGACGACTCCTTATCGGAACGGGAACAGGTCGTGCTGGGCCTGGTTGTCCGCGGCCAGTCCAACAAAGAAATCGCCGGCCTGCTGAACGTCTCGGAACCCGCCGTAAAGGCCACCTTGCAGCGCATCTTCAATAAGCTGGGCGTGCGCACCCGCGCCCAACTGGTCCGCGTGGGCATTGAGCGGAATCTCGCCCGGTAGCCGCGCGGTCCCCGCCCTCTAAGCGATGAGGGTTCCCCTCGTGCATGACATTGATCTTCGCGGCGTGAGAGAACGGTGCCGCTCCCAATGGCCCGCAAGACTATTAGGGGAATACAACGGCCCACCAGCGGCGGGCCTCGGGAACAAATGAGTTCGATTTCTGGAGCCGGTGTTCGGGATCGAACCGAAGACCTTCTGATTACAAGTCAGATGCTCTACCAACTGAGCTACACCGGCCTCCCTTCAGTTTATTCGACTTGGGCCGGCCGCGCGGGTGTGGTCGAATGATCACGTGACGTTTGCGGCGTTGATGTGGTTAGCGGCAGGTGCGGCGGAGGTGCATCCCTGTGCATCGTGTCATCCAGCGCAGACGGCGGCCTACCTGAAGACTCCGATGGGCCGGGCGTTGGCGCGGCCGGGAGCCGAGGGGACGGCGAAGTTTCAGCACGCCCTTTCCGGCACGCAATTCGCCACCACTTCCGGAGCCGGGGGAGTGGTCCAGTCCATTGAGCGGCAGGGGCTGCGTGCGGAATATCCGGTGGAGTACGTGATCGGATCCGGTGAGCATGCCAAGGGCTTTCTGGTCCGCCTGGGTGAGCAGCTGTTCCAATCGCCGATCTCCTATTACCGGCGGGCCGCGAAGTTTGATGTCGCTCCGGGGTATGAGCAGATGGAGCGGCCGGACTTCAACCGCGCTGCGACGGCGGAGTGCCTGGTCTGTCATTCGAGTGGCGCGGCGACCAGCGCGGGCCAGCAGTTGACGGCGATCACGTGTGACCGCTGCCACGGACCGGTGGAGGCGCATCTGGCGCAGCCGGTGCGCTCGACGATCGTGAACCCCAGCCGCTTGCCCGCCGCGCAACGGGATAGCGTGTGTGAGCAGTGCCATCTGGCGGGCGAGGCTCGGGTGGCGAATCCGGGGCAGAATCTGATTCAGTTCCGGCCGGGGGAGGCGCTGGAGGATCGCTGGCAGGTGTTCGTGTATGACCGGCCGCGTGGCGACCTGCGCGTCGTCAGCCACACGGAGCAGTTGGCTCTGAGTTCTTGCGCGAAGGCCTCCGAGGGACAGCTTTGGTGTGGCACCTGCCATCAGCCGCATGGGGAAAAGGTAAACAACGTCGACACGCGCTGCCGCAGTTGCCACACCGCGCCCCTGTCCGCGGCACACCCCAAGCAGGAGGGATGCGCCGGGTGCCACATGCCCCAGCGATCTGCGGCGGATGGTGGGCATACCGCCTTCACTGACCATCGCATCCAGCGAGTAGCGGCGGCACCGTTCGCAGCGCCCACGGGCACCACCGGACCCGCCATCCGCGCCTGGCGTGAACCGGCTGACCCGGCCTTGCGCGAGCGGAACCGCGGCCTAGCCTCCATCATCGTTGGAGAGCGGGACGGTGAAGCGCGATTGATCAACGATGGCTACCGGCGGTTGGCGGCGGTGTACGCCAAGTTCCCACGCGACCCCGATGTGCTGGCCAGCCTGGGCATGGTGCTGTTCTTGAAAGACCAGCACGCTGACGCCGTGAAGTTGCTGCAGGCAGCGGTGGCGGCCCGCCCTACTGACGCGGGCCTTCGAGAGAAGCTGGCCGTGGTCTTGAATGCCGCGGGAGAGAAGGCCCGGGCGGTGGAGGCACTGGAGAAGGCCATTGCTCTGGACCCGCTGCGTGAGACTACGTATCACTTGCGCGCTACGCAGGAAGCAACTACGGCGGGTCGGCGCCAGGTGCTGGAACGGTGGCTGGCGAAGATGCCCCAGAGTCTGGTGACCCGCGAAGCTCTGCGGGATCTCGAACGCCGGAAAGACTAGTGCGCGCTCCCAACCACGTACGGAATGGCCACCTCGGGCGTTCGGCGGCATGGGGCGACACGTTGGCCCGGCGACATGGGTAACACTTTGGGTTTTCGTCGATCGGTTTTGGCCATGTCCTGCAGAGCTGAGCGCCCCTGGCGCCAGCGCTTGCAGCGAACACCCTTCGCGGCAAACAGAAATCCCAGGAGAAGGCCGTCGGCCTGTCTCTGCATAGCCTGTCACCCATGTCGCCGGGCCCCAGCGGGCCACCAAAGTGTCACCCATGTCGCCTGGCTGTTTTGTTACCCATGTCCCCGGTACGGACCCTGGGAGTGCACCGTCACGGCTCCTGCAGGGCTCGCCGATAATTTCCTTGAAGAATCGGCAGTCAGAGCGTAATCTTTCTTAACAGAAGGGTCGTTTCATTACTCGGAGGAATGAAGCGTCCAGCTGACCTCGATGGTCCCCGGTCGGACCAGATCTGCCGCCCCCCTTGCGTTGGGCGATTGGTGGGGTAGCATGGATGCGGGTTTCGGGCCATGAGGAAACCATCGGGCGGTTTGCATCAATCAATTTGTGTCTGCGGCCGGGCGGGCGCCCGGTTGGCGTGGCGGCCTGCTGGGCTGTTGCTGCTGCTGGCGAGCGTCAGCGGGTGCCTTCCCGCGCAGGCGCTGATGGGCGGCTTGGGGCGTGGACCCTCGGTGGTCCTGTTCTCGAACGACCGGGCCGTGCTCGAGGCGGGGGACCCGCGCAAGGACCTGCCCTGCACGTTGACGCACGAAAAGCCGGTGCTCGGGTTCGACCTGAAGTTTCACGCCTCCTTCGATGTCAGTGTGCCGCTGAATGAGCTTTCCGGCACCGAAAACATGCTCACCATCGTCTTCCGCGTCATCCCGGAAGCCGAAAAAGACGAGCCTCGTTACTTTACCCAGAAGATCCGCGTGCCCTCCATTGCCGACGACGCCAAAGGCGAGGCATTCCTGGAAGGCGGTTTTGAGCTGGGGGAAGGGAAGTATCACATCGACTGGCTGATCCGCGACCGCAGTGAGCGGGTCTGCTCCGCTTATTGGGACGTGGAGGCGGCGCTTTCCTCGAAAGACAAGCAGATCACCATGATGCTGGGGCCCAACGCGGTGCAGGCTTCGGAGTTTGAACAGTTTCGCGAAGAGCCACCAGTGGAACGCAACCCGGACAGCCCGCTTAGCGTCAAGATGTTAGTGAATTTCGCTCCCCAAAATGCGCGTTCGGCGGCTTTACAGCCGATTGACATCAGCGCGCTGGTCTCCATTTTGCGGACGATTGCGCGGGATCCGCGGATTGGCAAGTTTTCACTGGTCGCCTTCAATATGCAAGATCAGAAAGTGCTTTACCGTCAAGAGGATAGCGACAAGATCGACTTTCCCTCCATCGGCAAGGCGCTGGGCGCGCTCAAGTTAGGCACGGTGGACCTGGGCAAGCTGGCCAAAAAGCATAGCGACACGGAGTTTCTGGCCGGGCTGATGCGCGAAGAGCTGAAGGTGGACCGGCCGCCCGATGCGTTGATCTTTGCCGGTCCCAAGGCGATGCTGGACGAAAACGTCTCCCAGGATGCGCTGCGCGAAGTGGGTGAAATTCACTACCCGATCTTCTACATGAATTACAATCTTTCACCCCAGCAAGTCCCGTGGCGCGATTCGATCAGCCATGCGATCAAACACTTCCGCGGCACGGAGTACACCATCAGCCGCCCGCGCGACCTGTGGTACGCTGTCAGTGAAATGGTCTCCCGGGTGGCCAAGTCCCGCCCGACCCGGCGGGCGCAAGTACAGGGGGTACAATAACTTGGCGACCGCACGTGCAACGGTTCTAACTGGTTTGGCGTTGGCCATGGCCCTGCCGGCCGCGGCTCAGCAAACTCCTACTTATCTGGCCCCTTGGGTAAGTTCCCCGATGGCGGTGGTGGAGCGGATGCTGGAGCTGGCGAAGGTGAAGCCGGGTGAAACGGTATTTGATCTGGGCTCAGGCGATGGCCGGGTGTTGATTGCCGCGGTGAACAAGTTTCAAGCCAAGGGCATGGGCGTCGAGTTGTCCCAGCGGCTGGTGAAGTTAAGCGAAGAGAACATCCACAAGGAAGGCCTGGACAGCAAGATCCAGGTGATCCACGGCAATATGCTGGACGTGGATATCAGCAAAGCGGATGTCGTCACCATGTATCTGGTGCGCGACGCCAACGACATGCTGCGGCCGAAATTGGAAAGCAGTCTGCGAGCCGGCGCCCGCGTCGTCTCGCACGATTTTGAAGTGCGTGGCTGGAAACCCGCACACGTGGACAAGGGTGCGGGTGCGGGCAAGAATCGCCCCCATGCCATCTACGTGTACGAAATGCCGCAACACGCCAAGTAGTTCTGGATGGTTGATCAATCAAGCACCTCGAGTGTGCCTGCAGGTGAGAAGCGGTTTGATGTGGTCGGGGTGGGCCTGAATGCCACCGACACGCTGATCCTGCTTCCCAAATTCCCGGCCTACGCCGGCAAAGAGCCGTTTCGTCAGGAGATGTTAAGCCCCGGTGGGCAGGTGGCCAGCGCCATGGTCAGCTGCGCCCGGCTGGGCTTGCGGGTGAAGTACATCGGCACCGTGGGCGACGACCTGCGGGGCGATGTCCAACTCGACAGCCTCCGCGAATCGGGCATCGACATCTCGGACGTCTATGTCCGCAAGAACTGCCCCAATCAGACCGCCTACATCCTGATCGATGAAGCGACGGGCGAGCGCACCGTCCTCTGGCAGCGGCAGGATTGTCTGCGGTTGAAGCCGGAAGACATCCGGCCCGAGATGATTCTCGGGGCAAGGCTGCTCCACATCGACGGCCACGACACCCCGGCCGTCGCGCGCGCGGCGGAGATCGCCCGAGGGGCGGGCATCCCCGTCACCGTGGATGTCGATACCATTTATCACGGCTTTGAGGATGTGTTGCGCCACGTCGACTATCTGGTGACCTCCAGCGAATTTCCGACCCGGTGGACCAATGAAGCCGATCCATTCAAGGCACTGGAGCGCATCCAGAAAGAGTTCGGCATGCGCGTCGCCGCCATGACGCTGGGCTCACAGGGGTCGCTCGCCCTGGTCGATGGCCAGTTCCACTATTCACCGGCCTTTGTCGTCAACTGCCTGGACACGACCGGCGCGGGCGACGTCTTCCACGGGGCGTTCTGCTACGGCGTGTTGTCTGGCTGGACCATTGGCCAGACTCTGACCTTCTCCAACGCCTTGGCGGCACTGAACTGCACGGCTCTCGGCGCTCGCGGACGCCTGGCTCCGGCGGACGAGGCCTATAAATTGATCGCCCGCGGCGAGCGGCGCTCCCATCGCGACTATGAGGCCTACCGGGTGGATGACACCCCGGTGGCTGGCTAGCGCCAACCGGCCATGATCCCCTTACGCGACATCAACCGCAGCTATTCGACGCCGCTGGTGACGATGGTGATCATTGCGATCAACGTGGCGGTGTTCCTGTACCAAGTGACGCTGGACCCGTTCTCCAGCAACCACTTTCTGATGGAGTACGGCCTGATCCCGGCGCGGTTTCACTTCAGTGCGCTGGTGACCTCCATGTTTCTGCATGGCGGCTGGCTGCACCTGATCGGCAACATGTGGTTCCTGTGGATCTACGGCGACAACATTGAGGATGTGCTGGGCCGCGGACCGTATCTGTTCTTCTATCTCGCTTGCGGCATTCTGGCCATGGCTTCGCAAATGGCGGTGACGCCTTCTTCGCGTATCCCCAACGTCGGCGCCAGCGGAGCCATCGCGGGCGTCATGGGCGCCTATCTGGTGAAGTTTCCCCACGCGCGCATCGTGACGTTGTTCTGGTTCGGGCTGATCTTCACCCTGGAAGTTCCGGCGGTGCTGATCCTGGTCTACTGGTTTATGCTGCAACTGTTCAATGGCGTGGGGTCGATTGGCGAGGCTCACGTACGGGGCGGCGTGGCTTTCTTCGCGCACATTGGCGGCTTCATCGCGGGGATTGTGTTGATCCTGATCATGCGCACTCAGCAGCCGCACCTGCGACGCGCGGACCTGAACTGGTAGCCGGACCTCTTAACGCGCGACAATAGAAAGATCCGTGGCTTGGGCCGGGGAATCTGAACGAACTGAAACTATGTGGCGACTCCCCACCATCTACTCGGAAGACCTGCCTGCGGTCGACGTCCTGGCCATCGCCGCGCATCCCAGCAACATTGAACAGACCTGCGGCGGCACGCTGCTGAAGATGGCCGAAAAGGGCTACCGCACCGGCGCGCTGGATTTGACGCAGGGCGAAATGGGCACGCGCGGCACCCCGGAACAGCGGATGGAAGAAGGCGACGTCGCCGCCAAGCATCTGCAGTTGACCTGGCGCGGCAACATGGCGTTACCGGACGCGCGCCTGGAAAACTCGCTCCCCGGCCGCATGACGCTGGCCGGTGAGATCCGCCGCCTGCGTCCGCGGGTGGTGATTATTCCCTATTGGGAAGCGCGCCACCCGGACCATTACAACGCCTCGACGCTCTGCTATGAGGCCTGCTTTCTGGCCGGACTGGCCAAGCTCGATGACAACCTGCCGCCGCACCGGCCCGGCAAAGTGATCTACGCCGCGCAGTACGCGAGCGTCACGCCCAGCTTTGTGGTCGACATCACGCGCGAGTTCGACCGGCGCATGGACGCTCTGCTGAGCTATCACTCGCAGTATGGCCCGGCGGGAGAATCCCCCGAGCTCTACCCCAACCCCACCGAGATCCGCGAACGCCTTGCCGCCGTCGCCCGCTACTACGGCGGCCTCATCGGCGCCAAGTATGGCGAAGCCTTCGTGGTCAAGGAGACGATGGCCGTGGATGATGTGGTGTCGATGGGCGTGCGGAGTTTTTAACCTCGCGATTCGCCTAGCGATCAGCCCCATGCGTCAGCTTGGGGCTTGCTCCTGGACCCCGAAAAAGCCCCAAGCTCACGCATGGGACTGGGTTTATCTAATCTGGTTCGGCAGCCGATGCAGCGGATGGAAGGTATGCTCCACGCGATCGCCCTTCACCACGCAGACCCGCACGCCCGAGCCTTCCGGGCTCAGCGGCATGCCCACCGGACCGTTGACCACCATTTCGATTCCCGCGTCCTCGGCGCGGTAGCCGCGGTGGGTGTGCCCGGCGAAGGCTTGCTTGACGCCGTACTTCCGCAGTAGCGCCATGTAATCTTCACGCACGGCCAGCGGCAGATTGAAGTAGCCATCCGGCTCCGCCACCTTCATCGTGAACCACGGGTGATGCTGGAATAGCACGATCGGCTTGGCTCCGGCGGCGCGTAGACTTGCGAGCTCCGTGTCGAGCCAGGCGCGTTGCTTCGCCACCTCGGCCGTTACGGCCCCCGGCGTGTGGATGATCGTCGTGTTGATCACGACGCCAGCGAACTCGCCTTGGCGGAACGAGTACCAGTCCCGCCCGAACGTCTTGCGATAGAAGGCCAGCGTCTCGGGCGTGGGCGCATTGCCGATGTCGTGATTGCCCGGCAGGTCGTAGACCGGGATGCTGCCCGCGATCAGCTTCTTGATCCGGAGATATTCGGCGATCTGCGCCGGGTCGCCCGGTTTGTTCACCAGATCCCCGGTGATGACGACAAAATCGGGCTTCCAGCGGTTCACCGTGGCGACGGCGAACTCGAAGTTGGCGGTCTCCTGCGCGAAATCCTTGTCGCCGGTATGCATGCCGAACTGAGGGTCGGTGATCTGGACAAAAACCATGGTGGAACTTATTGTCGCCCATCGGTGTCAAAATACGGTGAGAGAACCAGCGTGGCCGATTATTCGCCTGGGTACCCGATTACCGGAAGTCTGGAGCGCGACGGAGGCTTTGCCACCGCCGAAGAGCGCTTGGCCGAGGGCTTGCGTCACGGTTCAGAAGAAGCCTTTGAGGCGCTGATCCAGCAGTTCCAGCACCCGGTGCACAATCTGGTCTACCGGCTGCTGGACGACCCCGGCGAAACCCCGGATGTCTTGCAGGAAGTGTTCCTGAAGGTGTTCCGCAAGATCAGCCTGTTCCGCGCCCAGTCCAGCTTAAAGACCTGGATCTACCGCATCGCGGTGAATGAGGCCTACAACCACCGCCGGGCCTTCAGCCGCCACCGGCGCCAGCAAGTGGGGCTCGATTCCACCGTCGATGACGGGCTGTGTTATCAGGATGTCCTGGCCGACAATAGCGAATCACCCTTTGATGTAGTGGCCAGCCGCGAGACGCAGGAGCGGATCGAAGCCGCGCTGATGGAGATCAACCCCGTCTTCCGGGCGGCCGTCGTATTGCGCGATTTGGAAGAGTTGAGCTACGAAGAGATCGCCGATGTGTTGCAGGTGCAACTGGGCACGGTGAAATCGAGAATTCTGCGGGGCCGCGAAGCCTTGCGTCGGGTGTTGGCGGAATCGCCGGGCCGCTCCCTTACCGGGGAACCGCGCCGGGCCTAGAGACGTTGGAGAATCATGAAAAAGACCGGCCCCCAGTTCGAGTCGCAAACCGTGAATACTCCTGAAGGATTGCCCTGCCGGGACGTGCACCGGCAGGCGCTGGAATATGTGGATGGGCTGCTGCCGGCCGGGGAGTCAGCCGGCATCCGGCGGCACTTGGCGGGCTGCCCGGACTGTGCAGCGCGCCTCGAACAGGTCACCTCCACGCGTCCCACCCTGCGGGCACTGCCGCGTCTGCGGGCTCCGCTGGCGCTCACCACCTCGCTCCGCGTGATCGCCTCCCGCGAACTGGCCCGGCAACGCCGGTGGCGCGGCATGGCGCAGGTGTACGCGAGCGTCATCATGGACCTGAAACTCTGGTTCAACAACCTGTGGCGGCCCATCGCGCTGCCGTTCGCAGGCGGCTTGATGACCTCATCGCTGCTGTTCAGCATGATCGTCTCCTCCTACCCGCTGCGCGGCCATTCGCTGGAAGAAGATGTGCCCACCGTGCTCTACACGGAGGCGACTTTCAAGAGCATGGTGCCGATCGATTTTTCTGAGAACGACCTGATTGTGGACCTGGTGATCGGCGACGAAGGCCGCGTCCTGGACTACCGCATCGTCGGCGGCGGCAGCGCCCACGACCCCAAAATGCAGCACGCCATGACCAACCTAATGCTCTTCAGCGAATTCCGCCCGGCGACAGCCTTCGGGCAACCCGTCCACGGCCGCATCCGCGTCAGCTTCCGGCGCGGGCATATTGACGTGCGGGGGTAGGGATGCCCTCCCCCGCGTGGGCTTAAGCTAGAAAAATGAGCCGCCAAACAAGCCAGCTACTAGAAGCTTTCGACGGTTTACCGGCGGAAGACCAACGCGCCTTTACGGCGGAATTTCTCCGCCGGGTTATCCCGTTTGATTCCGGCCCGCTTGGTGATGAGGAAACGGCCCACGCTGCCGACGAAATCTTCAGCATGCTCGATGCGGAAGAGGCTCACGAGGATGACGCCCCTTCGCGGTGAGGTTTGGCTGTGGGACCTCGGCATGGCCGAGAAGGTCCGGCCCGCTCTCGTCGTCAGCGCGGTTTTTGGAGATCGTGATCGGGCCTTGATTACTGTCGTACCGCATACGACTAGTTTGCGTGGGTCAGAATTTGAGATCGCTATTCCGGTCGCGTTCCTGAAACCCGGCGCCTTCCTGGTACAGAACGTGGCGACATACCCGGCGGTCAGGGCCATCCGCAAACTCGGCGTGCTGAGGAAGGAGCAATTTGATCCTGTTGGTGAAGGCTTGCTCCGGTGGCTCGGGTATTGACGCCTATGGATTGCGGGAGGGCTTAATTGCCCGCCGCCAACTCCCATTCGCTACCATGAGCGAAGTGAAGTCCAAACAGCGCGTCGCCGACCATGGGGAAGTCTTTACCCCGGCATGGATGGTGGAAGCGATGCTCTCGCTCGTGAAGGACGAGACGGAGCGCATCGACTCCCGCTTCCTGGAGCCCGCCTGCGGCAGTGGGAACTTCCTGGTGCGCATCCTGCAGCGGAAACTTGCCGCCGTGGAGCTGAAGTTTGGCAAGTCCGATTTTGAAAAGCGGCATTACGCCCTGCTGGCGCTGATGTGCACTTACGGGATTGAGCTCCTAGAAGACAACATCGCCGAGTGCCGTGCGAACATGCTGGAGGTGCTGTCTGACTACCTCAACCTGGAGGAGGCCGATGAGCTCTACCGGGCGGCATCCTATGTGCTCCAGCAGAACATCGTCCACGGGGACGCCCTCAAAATGCGTACCCACGACAATCAGCACATTGTCTTCGCCGAATGGGGTTACCTGGGCAAGGGCAAGTTCCAGCGTCGCGATTTCCGCCTGGACGCGCTGACTCAGGCGGCGGGCTTTGTGGCGAATAGCCCGCTGTTTGCGCATTTGGGCAAGCACGAGATCTTTACGCCCACGCGGACCTACCCGCCGATGACTGTGAGTGAGTTGGCTGCCATCGCCTTGCCCGACCCTGATGAGGTGCACGCTTGATCCCCCAGGCTAGCTTTGCGCTCAAGGGCCGCAACCCGGATGTTCTGACCTGCATCGCCAACCTCTCAAACGACGAGGTCTTCACGCCGCCGGAGCTCGCCAACCGCATGCTGGACACCTTGACTGACGCGTGGGCGGCAGACAACGGCGGCGCGGACATATGGGCGGACAGCACGGTAAAGTTCCTTGACCCCTGCACAAAGTCGGGTGTGTTTCTACGCGAGATCACCGCTCGTCTCACCAATGGCCTGGCGGAAAAGATTCCGGACCTTCAGGAGCGGGTGAATCACATCGTCGGGACGCAGGTGTTTGGCATCGCCATTACGCACCTGACCAGCCTACTGGCGCGGCGCAGTGTCTATTGCTCCAAGCACGCCCAGGGTAAGCACTCCATCGCCAAGGGGCTGGCTTCCGACAGTGGCAACATCTGGTTTGAGCGGTTGGAACACACGTGGAGTGGCACGAAATGCCGGTATTGTGGTGCCCCAAAAGTTATTTTTGACCGGGCGGCCGGGTTTGAGACTCACGCATACCCTTTCATCCACACCGATGACGTCAAGGCTCGGCTCGCTGATTTATTTGGAGGCGTTATGCAATTCGATGTGGTCATAGGCAATCCGCCATACCAGATGACGGGCGCAGCGGGCGGTTCCAGTGACGCCTCGATCTATCACTTGTTTGTTGAGCAAGCCCAAAGCCTTGATCCGCGCTATCTGAGTATGATCATCCCGTCTCGATGGTTGGCTGGCGGCCGGGGGCTCGATGAGTTTCGAGCATCGATGCTTGGCGGCGGACAACTGATGACGCTGGCGGATTTCCCGGCATCACGAGAGGTTTTCCCAGGTGTCGAGATTAAAGGAGGAGTCTGCTACTTCCTTTGGTCCAAGGACCACAGTGGAACGTGTGACGTCACAATCACTCGGGGCGGTAAGGAGAGTCACGCGGCGCGGGACCTTGGAGAATTCGACGTATTTATCCGCGACCCGCTCTCTGTTGCGATTTTGCACAAAGTCCTCAGCAAAGATGAGACGTCCATCACGTCCATTCTGTCAAGGGACACGCCGTTCGGAATTGCCTCCAATTACAGCGCAATCCAAGAAATCAAAGGCCACGGAGATATACCGGTCTACTTTATTCAGAAGATGAAAAGGGGAGTTGGCTATGTTTCCCGATCAGCCATTGAAAAGAACACTGACCTCATCGATACCTGGAAGGTTCTTGTGCCTGAGGCATACAACGGCGGAGACGCTGTGCCTCACCAGATTCTCGGGAAACCGCAGTTAGCCCCCTCGCCGTCGGTCTGCACGCAATCCTTTCTCTTTCTTCGGCTAGACAGCGAGCTCGCAGCGCAAAGCGCACAATCTTACTACTCGACAAGATTCTTCCGTTTCCTCGTTTCGCTTCGAAAGATTACCCAACACGCACTCCACTCCACCTATACATGGGTGCCGCTGCAAGCTTGGGACCGCATCTGGACTGATGGGGAACTGTACATGAAGTATGGCATCACTTCCGAGGAGCAGACGCACATCGAATCCGAAGTTCGGCCGATGAAGCTCGATGACAGTGACGATGAGTAAGACCATCGCTGAGATCCTGGCACTCAAACCAGAAGCCCGACCGCGCATCTACGCCTACTCCATTGCCGATGAGGCGCACGCGGGCCTGCTGAAGGTAGGGCAAACCACGCGCGACGTCAAGCAGCGCGTGGCCGAACAGTTGAAGACTGCGGCGATCAAGAACTACGTCATCGAGTTGGACGAACCCGCCGACCGGGAAGACGGTGGCACCTTCACGGACCACGACGTGCGCGCGGCGCTGACCCGGAAGGGCTTGGAGAACGCACAGCTCGAATGGATGCGCTGCACGGTGAGCGACGTAAAGACCGTGCTGACTGAGTTGCGCACGGGCCAGCGGTTCTCCGGCACCCATCATGAGACGTTCACGATGCGGTGGGAGCAGGCGGAGGCGGTGAACCGGACGGTGGCGTATTTCCAGTCCATCCGCCAGCAAGACCCGCAGGCTGTTCCGCGCTTCCTGTGGAACGCAAAAATGCGCTTCGGCAAGACCTTTACGGCGTATCAGCTGGCCAAGAAGCTTGGCGCGACGCGGGTGCTGGTGGTGACATTTAAGCCGGCGGTCGAAGATGCGTGGCAGACGGATCTGGAGAGCCATGTGGACTTTGACGGGTGGCAGTACCTTTCCCGCCACTCGGGCGTTGACCCGACCGGGGTGAAATCGGAAAAGCCCGTGGT
Source organism: Acidobacteriota bacterium (assembly GCA_026394055.1). Classification (GTDB taxonomy): domain Bacteria; phylum Acidobacteriota; class Terriglobia; order Bryobacterales; family Bryobacteraceae; genus JAPKYZ01. The sequence continues at coordinate 1,252 of JAPKYZ010000083.1, read as the reverse complement.
CTACTTCGGCTCCTTCCAGGACCTGCTAGGCCGCGACGCGGCGGGCAACATCAAGCCCAAGAATGAATGGCTCCATGTTGTCAACTGGGACCTGGTGATCTTCGACGAATACCACTTCGGTGCTTGGCGCGAGACGGCCAAGGAACTGTTTGAGGGCGAAGAGGCGGCGGTCTCGAAGAAAGAGGCCAAGCTGGAGTATGGCAGCGGCCTGGAGGGTGTCAACGAAGACTTGGGCGAGTTGTCGGAGAAGGAAACTGAGTTCCTGCCGATCACGACCAGGGCCTATCTCTACCTCTCTGGTACCCCATTCCGGGCACTCTCGACGGGCGAGTTTATCGAAGAGCAGATCTTCAACTGGACCTATACCGACGAGCAGCGGGCGAAAGAAGAGTTCGTGGCGAAGAATCCGGGAGCGTGGAATCCGTACGGGGCGATGCCCCAGATGCGCCTGCTGACCTACCAGATGCCGGACGAACTGCTGGCCATCGCCAGCGCCGGAGAGTTTGATGAGTTTGATCTGAACGCGTTCTTTGAAGCAGCGGGCACGGGTGACAAGGCGCAGTTGAAACACACGCAGTTCAAGTACAACAGTGACGTGCAGAAGTGGCTGGACATCATCCGTGGCGGGTACTCGGCGAAGGCAGTGGAGCACTTGAAGGCCGGCAAGCCACCGTTTCCCTACTGCGACGTGCGGCTGCTGCCCTACCTGCAACATTCATTCTGGTTCCTCCCGAGCGTCGCGGCTTGCCACGCCATGGCGAGTCTGCTCGCCGAAAAGCACAACACTTTCTGGCATGACTACGACGTGGTGGTGGCGGCTGGAGCATCGGCGGGCATCGGGTTGGATGCGCTGCCACCGGTCCGGAAAGCGATTGGGAGCGGATTTGAGACCAAGACCATCACGCTCTCCTGCGGCAAGCTGACCACGGGCATCACCGTGCCGCAGTGGTCATCCATCTTGATGCTGCGCAACTTAAAGTCGCCGGAGACCTACTTCCAAGCCGCGTTTCGCGTGCAATCGCCGTGGTCGATCAATAACCCCAACGGCGATGACCCAAACGAGGAAGAAATCCTCAAGCCCGTTTGTTTTGTGTTCGACTTTGCGCCCACGCGCGCGCTGCGGCAGCTTTCCGAATACGGAATCGGGCTCTCGCCGAACGAGCCGAACCCGGAGAACGCGGTCAAGGACCTTGTGTCGTTCCTGCCTGTGCTGGCCTACGACGGCGCGAACATGACGCAGATTGATGCGGGG
>JAPKYZ010000052.1 GCA_026394055.1 Acidobacteriota bacterium | reverse complement strand
CCGACGCGGCGATTGAGGAGATGGTGGCGAAGCTGCCGTTTGAGCGGCTGGACGCGCTGGTCCACTCGATTGCGTTCGCCAATCGCGAAGATCTCTCGAACCCGTTCTCACAGACCTCTCGCGAAGGCTTCGCCACGGCGCATGACATCAGCGCCTATTCGCTGGTGGCGCTATCGCGAGTGCTCGCGCCGAAGATGACGGCCGGGGGCTCCATCACCACGCTCAGCTACCTGGGTGCGGTCCGCGTGATCCCCAACTACAACGTGATGGGCGTGGCGAAGGCGGCTCTCGAAGCCTGCGTGCGCTACCTGGCCAGCGATCTCGGCGCGTCGGGCATTCGCGTCAACGCGATCTCGGCCGGCCCCATCAAGACGGCCTCGGCGCGCGGCATCAAGGATTTCTCAAAGGTACTGGATGGCGTGGCCGCCGTGGCTCCGCTGAAGCGCACCACGGACCCGGCGGAAGTGGCCGACAGCGCCGTGTTCCTGGCCAGCGACCTGGGTCGCGGCGTCACCGGCAATGTGCTCTACGTCGATGCCGGCTTCCAGGTGATGGGCCTGCAGAAGCCCGAATAGGGCGGCTGAAGCTCAATGAAGCGCCCCAAAGCGGCGGGACGAGAAAAGACCACGCGGGATCCGGTGGACCTGCCACGCGTTCTGGATGAGCCGGATGACGCGGCAGCGTTGTTCGATGTTCCGTCCGTCGAGCTCGAAGATCTGGCCGTGCGGGGCCTCCGGCGGGAGGATGGCAGCTTCCGGCGCCTGGAAGCCATCTCCACGCTGTTCGAATCCGTCTCCTTCGCCCGGACCTCGTTCCAGACCGCTGAGTGGCGCGATGTACGCTTTGCGCGCTGCGATTTGGCCAACGTCTCCATCCGGGCTGTCAGCGGCATTCGGGTGGAACTAGTGGAGTGCCGGATGACGGGCGTCAATTGGGCGGAGCTCGATTTACAGAGCCTGCTGATCTCCGGCGGCGATCAACGCTTCGCGCAGTTCCGCTTTGGTCAGTTCCACCGCTGTGAGTTCGACAACTGCGACTTTGAGGACGCCGACTTCTACAACGCCGATCTGCGGGGCTGCATCTTCCGCCGCTGCAATCTGAAGAACGCCGAGATGAACGGCGCCAAGCTAGCCGGCACCGACCTGCGCGGGTCGATTCTGGATGGCATAAAGCTGACCGCGGCCGATGTGTCCGGCGCGATTGTCGATGCCGCCCAGGCGCTGTCTCTGGTGCCGCTGCTGGGCGTCCGCATCGAATAGCCCCATGCGTAAAGCTTGGGGCTTCTTCGCGAACCCCGGCAAAGCCCCAAGCTCGCGCATGGGGCTGATCGAAGGCCGAAGCTGCGGGTCTAGAACGTCACCCTCAGCACCAGTTCCGTCTGACGGCTTAAGTTCGCCTGCGCGGTGATGCGGCCAAATTGGCCCAGCGCGCCGAACGTCGTATTAGGGCCACTGAACACCGGATGATTCAGCAGGTTGAACGAGGAGGCTCGCAGGTTGGCCTTGACGCGTTCGGTGATGACAAACTGCTTGGTCAAGGTCAGGTTGACATTGTTCATCCCCGGGTTGCGGAGCCACGGCACGCGAGCGCCAGCGTTGCCAAACGTGAAGTCAGCTGGCTGAGCAAAGGCGGCGGTGTTGAAGTAGGCGCCCAGGCGGCTATTGATGTCGCCCGTGATGCCAGACTGCGGGTCGCCCGGGACGTTGGGCCGCTGGGCGCCCGCGCCGGTGAGGAAGAGCGTGTTCTGGTTGACGCCGAAGCTCAACGGGAAGCCAGCCTGGAAGGTGCTAAAGGTGGCCATGTTCCACTGGCCCATCAGCAGATCCATCGCCTTGGAGGCGCTGCCCAGGAACTTGCGGCCGCGACCGATGGGCATGTCCCAGGAGGTGGTGATCGTCAGGCGATGTGGCACGTCGAACGACGTCACGGCCCGCTCCACCTGGCGGTTGTAGTTGTTTTGATAAGGCCCGATGTCGCCGATGTTCTTCGAGAACGTGTAGGAGACGATGGTAGTCAACCCGTGCCACAGGCGCTGCTCAAACTTGGCCTGCATCGAGTGATAGACCGTGTTGCCGAACGTGGGCAGGTTGCGCGTGACGTTCAGGAATTGCGGATAGGGCCGCAGCAGCTGTTGCCGCTGCACGGTGGCTCCGGCCAATTGACCGACGCGGATGATGCCCTGAAACGGGTTCGGCACCGAATCAAGCAACGACCGGCCGAGCGAAAGATACTGCGCGGGCACCTGATTCAAGTTCTCGCTGATACCGGTCTGCGGATCGCTGGTGATGTGGATGCCGCGGCTGCCGACATAGCCCACCTGCAGCAACGACTTCGAGAAGACCTCACGCTGGATGTTCATGTTCCAGGTGTGCAGCAAGGGTGTCACGTCGCTCGGGTCAACAAAGGAGATGTTCTGCCCGGCCAGCGTCGCCAGACCAAGCGAGTTGCCCGTCCGTTGCGCCAAGCCGGAGGGGAAGGGATTGCTCAACCGGTCCTGCGGCGTAAAGCCGTCTAGAGACGTCACCACCGCGGTCGTGGTCGAGTAGCCGACCGGGTCTACGGAACCGACGACCGGCATGTAGTGGATGGCATAGCCGCCCCGCAACACCGTCTTCGGCGTCAACGTGTAGGCAAAGCCAAAGCGCGGGGCGAAGTTGTTCCGATCGGGATTGTAGATGCCGCGGTCGACTCCGTTCATCCCCGCATAAACCAGCCCGCCGGAAAGATTCAAGCCCGCGGGCTTCAACGGACTAGCGGCCTTGACGTCGAACCCGCGCGTCGCCCGGTCATACCGCTCCGTGCGCGGCGTTTCGAACTCGTAGCGCAGGCCCATGTTGAGCGTTAACCGCGAGCTCACCCGGAAATCATCCTGCAGGAAGAAGCCGTAGTACTTGTTGAGGATCGAGACACCGGTGTTGTTGTCCAGGCTTCCGCTGCCCAGCCCCAGCATGAAGGAGGCCATCGGGAAACCCGTGTTGCCGGTAGGTGTCAACGCGTTCGGTCCGTTGGACCAGGCGTTCGAGAACGAGAACGTGCCGCTGGGGTTGGTGTTGCGGAAGAAGTTGCCGTAGAGCAGCCGGAGGTCGGCGCCGGTCTTCAACGTGTGCTTGCCGCGCTGTTGCGAGACGTTGGTTTGCAGAACATAGGTGTGGCCGACATCGGCAATCAGCGGGCTATTGGCCAAACCAGTAAAGCCGGTGATGCCGATGGTGGGAAACGCCTGGCGCTGCGTGAGGCCGATGAACTGGCTGGAGAAGCCCAGGCTGGCCAGATCAAAGCCGTTCGACCACGGCACGTTGTCTTCCTTGCCCCGCGCATAGCCCAGCCGGACATCGAACGTGGTGCGGCTGTTCAGCAAGATCGTATTACCCCAGGAGGCGCCAATGTTCGGGCGATTGACGACGTTGCGGCCTTGCGTGGCGATGCCGTTAAAGTCGTTCGGGAACACCAGCAGTCCGTTGCCTTTGTTCAGGCGGAAGAACGTGCTCCAGGAATCGCTGAAGCGGTGGTCGATCTTGGTGACGAACATGTCGTAGTTGCGCGGCCACTTGCCGGAGAAGCCGTAGTTGGTCACCCAGGGTTGCGCAGCGTTGGGCGAGGGGCGGTTGGGCAGCGGCCAGAAGCCCATGATCTTTTGCGCCACCGGGTCCTGCCGGTTGGCGGGGATGATGTTGCCCGCAAAGGGAACTCGGGTCGTGCCGCCGGCGGCCACCGAATAGGGATCATAGATCGCCTGCGCCACTTCTGAGAAGTCGCCCGTGCGCATCTTCTGCGTCGGCACGGTGAGCGTGTTGTCCTGGCCATTGCCCTCACGGGCACCTTCAAAGCTGGCGAACCAGAACGTGCGGTTCTTGCCGTTGTAGATCCTGGGGATCAGCAGCGGGCCGCCCAGCGTGAAGCCGTACGTATTGGCTCCGAACGCCGCCAGTGGCCGCCCTTGGCCGCGCGCGAAGAAGAGGTTGGCATCGAGCGCCGAGTTGCGGAAGAAGTGATACGCCGTGCCGTGCAGGGAGTTGGTGCCGCTCTTGATCACCATGTTGGTGACGCTGCCGCCGCTGCGGCCGTATTCTGCGGAGAGGCTACCCATTTCCAGTTTGAACTCCGCGATCGAGTCCACACTCGGCACCCATTGCGAGATGTTGACGCCGCGGTTGACGTTGACGGTGTTCGACGCGCCATCAACGAAGACGTCGGTGGCCGCCACGGGCGCGCCGTTGGCGGAAAAGAAGATGTTGGTGATGGTGTCGTTGGGGCGCGTGTCTTCGCCATAGCGGTTGTTCACCACGCCGGGGGTCAGGGTGAACATGAAGAGCGAACTGCGGCCCTTCAGCGGCAGGTTGTCGCGGATCTCGGTGCGGATGGCCGTGCCCAGCGAAGTGGACTCGGTTTCGAGCACCGCCACACCCGCAACCACATTCACCGTCTCGGTGGTGTCACCCAATTGCAGCTTCACGTCCTGCCGCAGCGTCTGCGTTAAGGCGAGCGTAATGCCCTTCTCCACCGACGTGCGGAAGCCGGCCGCTTTGATCGACAGCTCATAGTTGCCGGGCGGGAGGAACTGGAAGATGTAGAAGCCGTCGTTGTCGCTAGTGGCCGAACGGTCCTGCCCGGTGTCTACATTGCGGAGCGAGACGGCGGCGCCCGCGACGGCGGCGGCGGTCGGATCCGAGATGGTTCCTTGTAGCGTGGACCGGAAGTCCTGCGCTGCGATGCTCATGCTCAGCGCGAGTACCAGCGCGGCCACCCGGCAGCCAGTCCTCTTTCGGGCCCTGTCGTTTACCTGCGTCAAACGAAACTGATCGAAGATCATCGTCCATGTCCCCTTAGCCGTCATCCACCTTGAAAGCCAGCGCCAACCAGGAAACATCGCGAAAGCGCCGTGGCTCCGGCGGGATCATATCGCAAACTTCTGTCGTACGCCATGCCCTTCCGGACACTTCCGCGTCAGCCGATGGCCCGCACTGGCGGAGCGAATGCGCCGCAAGTGGCTGACGCAGCGGCAAAACCGCGAATGGCCGGGCAGCGGCCCCTGCGCGTGATTGACATCAGTTTCCGCGCGCCACTATCATTGATTGCGAAAGAAGTTCGTTACCCACGGGCTGTTCTGCGCGTCCGTTAAGAGCGGTAGACGAGTCACTTCACCACCCGAGATTAACCATGATTAAAGTAGACGGACTGTCGAAGCGATACGCACGCACCGTCGCGGTGGACAACATTTCGTTCGAGGTCCAAAAGGGCCAGATCGTCGGTTTTCTGGGCCCCAACGGCGCCGGAAAAACCACCACCATGCGCGTGCTGACCTGTTTTATGCCCGCCACGTCAGGAACGGCCTCCGTGGCCGGTTTCGACGTGCTGGAACACCCGATGGAGGTAAAACGGCGGATCGGCTATCTGCCGGAAACCCCGCCCCTCTACCCCGACATGGAGGTGCGCGAGTACCTGCACTTTGTCGGCCAGCTGAAGGGCATCCCCAAGGCTGAACTGGCGCGCCGCGTGGCCGAAGTCTCGGAGCGCTGCTCCGTGGCCGACGTGTCGAACAAGCTGATTGCTAAGCTCTCCAAGGGCTACAAACAGCGGGTCGGCTTGGCGCAGGCGATCATCCACAACCCGGATGTGCTGATCCTGGACGAGCCCACCTCGGGTCTCGACCCCAAGCAGCGCGTCGAAACGCTGGAGCTGATCAAGTCGCTGAAGGGCGACCACACCATCATCCTGTCCACCCACGTCTTGAGTGAGATTGAAGCCACCTGCCAGGACGTCATCATCATCTCGAAGGGCAAAGTGGTGGCCACCGACACGATGGACAACCTCACCCACCGGCTGAAGGGTTCAGAAGCCGTGGCCATCGAGGTGGAAGGCCGCAACGGCGCGGAACTGGCCACCGCCGACGTGCAGCGCAAGCTGGAGCAGGTCTCGGGCGTCAGCCGCGTCATCAACAAGGCCGAAGGTGCGCGTCTCCGCTTTGAGGTGGAGAGTCTGCAAGGCCGCGTGGTCCGCGCTGAAGTGGCGCGCGCGGTGGTGGAAAGCGGTTGGAACCTGACGGAGCTGGCACCGGTGTCGGTGAGCCTGGAAGAAGTCTTCTTGCAATTGACGGAGAGCAAAAAGTAATGGGCAACATGATCGTAATTTGCCAAAAAGAGATGAAGAGCTACTTCTCTTCACCGGTCGCTTATCTGTTGATGACGATGTTCGCCGTAATCTTCGGCTTCTTCTTCTGGAACGTCGTCGGCTATTTCGTATTCATGGGCATGCAACAGCAGATGGGCGGCCGCAGCTTCCCGATGAACCTCAATGAACAGGTGATCCGGCCGCTGCTGTCCAACGTCAGCGTGATCGGCCTGTTCCTGATTCCCCTGATCACCATGCGTCTGTTCGCTGAAGAGAAGCGTTCCGGCACCATCGAACTGCTGCTGACGTCGCCGATCTCGGACGTGCAGATCCTGCTCGGCAAGTGGCTGGCGGCGATCTTGATGTACGGCGCCATGCTGCTGGTGGCGGGCTTGAACTTCATCTTCCTGTTCGCCTACGGTCAGCCCGATTGGCGGCCCATGCTGGTGGCCTTCCTGGGCTTGATGCTGCAAGCGGCCGGGTTGCTGGCCATCGGCACGTTCATTTCGACGCTCACCAAGAACCAGATCATTGCCGGTGCCACCACGTTCGGCGTCTGCCTGCTGCTCTGGATCATGGAATGGGTTTCCGGCTATGAGACAGCCACTTGGGCCAAGGTGCTGGCGTATCTGTCGATCGTCAGCCACTTTGAGAGCTTTGCCAAGGGCGTGCTGGATTCCAAGGACATCATTTTCTATCTCTCGGTGATCTTCTTCGGGCTGTTTCTGACCGCCCGGTCGCTGGAGAGCTTGCGGTGGAGGGCGTAACCATGGCGAACCGTCAAACTAAATTCACGGCCTACGCCAGCGTCTATGTGCTGGTGATTGTGGCAATTCTGGCGGGAGGCAACTACCTGGCCAACCGCTACAACAAGAGCTACGACACCACCTCCAACAAGCGCTACAGCTTGTCCGATCAGACCGAAAAGGTAGTGAAGAACTTGAAGCAGGAGGTGAAGATCACCTACTTCGACAAGGCGGACCGCTTCCCGGCCGCCAAGGACTTGCTGGACCGCTACAGCACCATGTCCACCAAGCTGAAGGTGGAATACATCGACCCCTACAAGAAGCCGACCATCGCCAAGGCCGCGGGCATCAAGACCGAAGGCACCACGCTGGTGGAACTGGGCACCAAGCGCGAAGAAGCCAAGTCCGTGACCGAAGAAGAGATCACCGGCGCCATTATCCGCACGCTGAAGGGCGGCGACCGAACGGTGTGCTTCGTGGCGGGCTCCGGCGAACATTCGCTGGAAGACACGCGCGGCCCGGGCTATTCGCAGTTGAAGGAAGCGATCGAGAAGGCCAACTACAAGACGCGCCAGATCTCATTGCTGGGTGCGGATCGCGCGGCGGATGCCAAGGCTCCGGAGAAGGTGAACATCAGTGGCGATGCGGCCGCTGGTCCCGCTTCCGGGGCCAAGATGGAGATCCCCAAGGACTGTACCGTCACCGTGGTGGCTGGGCCGAAGTTTGACTACGTGCAGCCGGCCGTCGACGCCCTGAAGGCGAATGTCGAAGGTGGCGGCCACGTCCTGTTCATGCTGGACCCGCCGCTGAAGCTGGGCCGCGATGAGACCGCCGAAAATGCGGCACTCACCGCGATGTTGGCCGGTTGGGGCGTGTCGCTCGACAAGAATCTGGTGATCGACCTGTCGGGCATCGGCCAGATCTTTGGCTTAAGCGAAGTGGTCCCGCTGGTGACCAGCTATGAGCAGCACCCCATCGTGCGCGAGATGAAGGAAGTGGCCGTGGGTATGCCGCTGACGCGTTCGGTGACCACGCAGAGCGCCGACAAGACGCAGGTGGAGAAGCTATTCTCCAGCTCCAAATCGAGCTTCGCGACGACCAACCTTTCCGCGGCTGAAATCAGGCCCTCGGACAAGGACCAGAAGGGTCCGCTGCCCTTGGCTGCTGCCGGCACCTACGCGGGCGCCAGTGGGCAGGGCCGCTTTGTGGTGGCCGGAAGCTCCGGCTTTGCGGCGAACAACATCCTGCGCTTCAACGGCAATAAGGATCTGTTCCTGAACATGATCAGCTGGCTGTCAGCGGATGAGGACATGATCTCGATCCGGCCGAAGGATCCGGAAGATCGCCGGTTGTCATTGACGCGCGCGCAGATGACGATGGTCCGCAGCGTCAGCCAGTTCCTGATCCCGCTGATGGTGATCTTGGCGGGCGTCGCGGTTTGGTGGAAGCGCCGCTAGTGCGAACTGTGGGGATGTGTTCATGAAGAGCCGAGGCCTCATCATCGCTGTCGTGGTGGCTGCCGCGCTGGGCGGCGGCATCTGGTACTCCGAGAAGCTGGAAGCCGAAAAGGCGGCCAAGCCGCCGGCCGATACGGCGCCGAAGCTGATCGAGATGGGCGACGACCAGTTCAAGAAGCTCGAGATCAGCAAGAAGGACACGCCGGCCCTGGTGCTGGAACGTGGGGCGGATAACAAGTGGAAGATGCTGGCGCCGCAGACACTGCCGGTGGACACGGATGCCATCACCGCCTTGACGAATACGCTGGCTTCGTTTGCGAGCGAACGCTTGGTGGAGGAGAAAGCCACCGATCTGGCCCAGTTCGGCCTGGTGGCGCCCTCCCTAAAGGTGGCCATCACGACGAAGGACGGCAAGACGCGCAGCCTGCTGGTGGGCGATGAAACGGCCACCGGCGGCGGCTTCTACGCCAAGATGGATTCTGACGCCCGCGTCTACACCATCTTCAATTACAACCGCGCGGCGATCGACAAATCGCCCAGTGACCTGCGGGACAAGCGGCTGATGACGTTCGACCCGCTGAAGGTGACGCGGGTGGAGCTGACCGCCCAGAAGACCGCGCTCGAGTTCGGCAAGAATGCCGCCGGTGAGTGGCAGATTCTTAAGCCCGACCCCTACCGCGCTGACAATCTGCAAGTGGAAGAGATTGTCCGCAAGCTGAAGGACGCCAAGATGGACTTGGCACTGGCAACGGACGAGCTCGCCAAGGCGAGCGCGCAGTTCGCCTCCGGTGCCGTGGTGGCCGCGGCGAAGGTCACCGACGCGGGCGGCACGCAGACGCTGGAGGTCCGCAAGAACAAGGACGATTTCTTTGCTAAGTCCAGCGCTGTCGAAGGCGTCTGGAAGGTGGCCAAGGAGTTGGGCGAGGGCCTGGATAAGCCGCTCGATGACTTGCGCAACAAGAAGCTGTTCGATTTCGGCTTCAGCGATCCGTCGAAGGTGGAGTTCCGCTTCGGCGATTCCGCCACTGCGCTCGCTAAAGCTGGTGAGGACTGGACGCGGAGCGGCAAGAAGATGGACGCCGCACAGGTGCAGACCTTGATCGACAAGCTGCGTGACCTGACGGCCATCAAGTTCATGACCACCGGTTTTGCGGCGCCTTCGATTGAAATCACAGTTACCGCGAAGCAGGGCGAAAAGGTGCAAATCTCGCAGGCCGACGGGCGGTGGGTTGCGCGGCGAGATGGTGAAGCGGCACTCTATGAGTTGGACGGCAAGAATGTCCAGGAGATCGAACGGGCGGTGAAGGAGCTGAAAGAGGCTTCCGCAGCCCCGCCGAAGAAATAGAACCCGCTTTGAACGCGCTGCTGACCGACTTCTACCAGCTCACTATGGCGGCCGGCTACTTTGAGGCCGGCAAGCAGCACGATCAAGCGACGTTCGAGTTGTTCGCGCGACGGCTGCCCTCGGTCCGGCAACATCTGGTGGTGGCCGGTCTGCACCAGGCGGTGGAGTATCTGGAGCGCCTTCGCTTTCAGGCCGACGAGATTGCCTGGCTCCGTTCCCTGCCCCAGTTCTCGCGGGTCGACGAAGCATTCTGGGTCTACTTGCGCGATTTCCGGTTCACGGGTACAGTGTTCGCCATGCCGGAAGGCACGCTGGCCTATGCCAATGAGCCGCTGCTTTCCGTGCGGGCTCCGCTGATTGAGGCGCAGCTGGTCGAGACGTTTCTGCTGGCCACCATCGGCTTCCAGACGATGATCGCTTCCGCTGCCGCGCGGATCGTGGAAGCGGCGGAAGGGCGCGGCGTGGTGGAGTTCGGCACACGGCGGGCGCATTCACCACAGGCGGGGCTCTATGCCGCTCGTGCGGCCTATATCGGCGGCTGCATTGGCACCAGCAATACGCTGGCCGGGTTCCAGTTTGGCATCCCGGTATTCGGCACGGCGGCGCATTCCTGGGTGCTTTCTTTTGCCGATGAGCGTGAGGCATTCGCTCGCCTGCAGCAGCTTTTAGGCGAGCGGTGCGTCTACCTGATCGACACGCACGACACGCTGACCGGGGCACGGCAGGCGGTGGCCCTGGGACGTCCGCTGTGGGGCGTGCGCCTGGATTCCGGTGACCTGGTGACGCTGTCCCGCGAAGTGCGGCAGATTCTGGATCAGGCTGGCCTGACCGACGCCAAGATCATGGCCACCAATGAGCTGGATGAAGCGAAGATCCGCGCGGTAGTGGAAGCCCGAGCGCCGATTGACTCCTTTGGTGTGGGCACGGCCCTGGCGACGTCATCCGATGCACCGTCGCTCGGTATGGTCTACAAGCTGGTGGAAATTTCGAGCAACGGGCAGCGCCGCGATGTCGCCAAGCACAGCCCCGAAAAGCAGACCGTGCCTGGCGCCAAGCAGGTGTTCCGCTACGATGGCCTGGACGTGATCGCCCGCGCCGACGAGTGCCAGCCCCTGCCCGGTGAATGCCGCGCGCTGCTGCAGCCGGTGATGATGAATGGCGAGCGGTTGGGCGACCTTCCCTGGAGCCGCCTGGACCGCTTCCCCCTGCCCCAACCCCAGGGAACCCGGTTGAGCGATAGTCTGGAAGCATTGGGCCACTAGCGGCCTTCTGCCACCATGTGCACCGTATTCTTCGACGTCGATACCCAGATTGATTTCATGCTGCCCGCCGGTGCGCTCTACGTCCCGGGAGCGGAGAAGCTGGTGCCCACCATTGCTCGATTGAACGCCCACGCTTGGTCGACCGGCAGTCCGTTGATCTCGACCATGGACGCGCATGCGGAGAACGACGTGGAGTTCTTGAGTTGGCCGCATCACTGCGTCGCCGGCTGCCTCGGACAGCGTAAGGTGACGCCGGTGGCCGATCGGGCGGTAAAGGTCAGCCTGGCCGCCCCCTGCCCCGATGTCCGGCAAGCGGGGCACGTCATTTTAGAAAAAGTGACCGTGGATTGCTTCACCAATCCACACTTGGCCGAAGTGCTGACGCAGTTGGAGGCCGATCGCTATGTGGTCTACGGCGTGGTGACCGAAATCTGCGTCCAGAACGCCTTGTTTGGTCTGCTGAAGACGGGAAAGCCGGTGACGATGCTGTCGAACGCGGTGAAGGAACTGAGTTCTGCAGCGGCCGAGACGATGCTCGCCAAGTTCACCGCGCTGGGCGGCGAGGTGGCCTCGGCCTAGATGGCTCGCCAGCCCCATGCGTGAGCTTGGCTATTTCCGGTTCCGTCAAAAAGCCCCAAGCTGACGCATGGGGCTGAGGCGCGGCCCAAAATCAAACCGAGGTCATTCGATCAGTGGCGCTAGTTCACCCGCCCGTCGGCCGGGTCGGGCGGGATCTCGACCGGCTTGGCGGTGCGCCACAAGCGCTCTAGATCGTAAAACGACCGGGCCTCGGTGGACATGACGTGGATCACCATGTCGCCGTAGTCCAGCAGAATCCACTCGGCAGTCTGGTAGCCTTCGCTGGAGTTGGCGCGCTCGCCAATCTCGGCCAGATCTTTCTCAATGCCATCCGCGATCGCCTGATTTTGGCGCGTGTTGCTGCCGGAGCAAATGACGAAGTAGTCGGTGAAAGAGGTGACTTCGCGTAGGTCCAATACACGAATGTCGAGGGCCTTTTTCGATTCCGCAGCCCGAACGGCCGCGAGCCAGGTAGGAATAACAGTCTCGATAGCCGAAGAATACTACAATTAAGGAATGCGTTGGTTCCTCGCCGCGATCTTTCTTGCGGCACCGCTTTCCGCTCAGGTTCCGTCCGCGCCGTCCATGGCCGATCTCGACAAGGCCCGCATGGACGTTTCGCGGCTGGAAGACCTGGTGCGCGAAGGTGCGGTGGCCAAGGCGCGCCTGGACCAGGCCAAGTCCTCGCTCGCCGATGCCGAAGATGACGCGGTGCTGAAGCGGACCCTGTTTGGCCATCTTTCGGTGCAGGATCTTACTAACGATCAAACCGCCGCCATGGTGGCCGCGGCCCGGCGCCGTCTGGAACGGTTGCAGCCCCGGCTGGAGACGATGGAAAAGATGGTGGCCGATGGCGTGATGGCCCGGTCAGAGCTGGCGCCGGTGCTGGATGAACTCGACATCCGCCGCCGGACGCTAGAACTGGCGGAATCCCGGGCGCGCACGTTCAAAGAACTGCTGGACATGGTGGAATCGGAGCAGGAAGCTGCGGCTCGGGCCGCCGATGACCGCGCCGCCGCCAATGCTCCACCCCAGTGGCGCGCGGCGGAAAAGTTTGAAGGCAGCGGCAGTTTCCGCTTGGCCATGCTGCGCGGCATCGAAGATGCCTACAAACGCAAGTTTGAGCGCGAACTACCGATCAGCGCGCTGGGCATGACCGAACTGCACCGCAGCCTGGGCTTCGATCATCGTGATCGCGTGGATGTGGCGCTAGCTCCAGATACGGCCGAGGGGTTGTGGCTGCGGCGTTTTCTCGAACAGAACCGCATCCCCTACTTCGCCTTCCGCAGCTTCGTGCGCGGCCAAGCCACTTCGCCGCACATCCACATTGGGCCGCCCAGCTTGCGCTTGCCACGATTCTCGTCGGTCGCGGGCGCACCTTAGTACCGTAGCTAACCCGGTTCGGCGGGCCGTGCATCGTACAATAGCCGTACCGATGGCGACTACCCTTAGTGTCCTGATTTCAGCCGAAGAGATTCAGAAGCGCGTGGCCGAATTGGGCGCGCAGATCATGCGCGACTATCCGGAGGGCCCCCTGTATCTGGTTTGCATCCTCAAGGGCTCCTTTGTCTTTATGGCCGACCTGGTCCGCGCCATTGACCGGCCGGTGAAGATGGACTTCATCTCGGTTTCAAGCTACGGCAAAGAGAAAACCAGCTCCGGCGAAGTGCGCCTGAACAAGGATCTGGATATGTCGATCGAAGGTGGCAACGTGCTGGTGATCGAGGACATTGTCGACACCGGCATCACCCTCACCTACTTGATCCACGTGCTCAGCCAGCGCCGCCCGCGCAGCATTCGCATTGCCGCACTGCTCGACAAGCCATCGCGGCGCATGCGTCCGGTGAAGGTGGACTACCGCGGCTTTGAGATCGCTGATGAGTTCGTGGTGGGCTACGGGCTCGATTACGCCGAGGACTATCGCCAACTGAAGGACGTCTGCATTCTAGGGGGCGTCGAATGAGTGATCAGTTCGCCAGCACGCGGCGCGAGGCGCTGGTGATCCTGGCCGGGGCCGCAGCTCTGCCGGCCCAAGCTGCCCCGCCCAAGTTTCTGACCGAAGCCGAGCTGGCGCAGTTGGCCAAGCTGGTGGACGTCATCCTGCCGCGCACCGATACACCCGGGGCCGCCGATGCGCTGGCGCACGTGATCATTGATGAGCGCTGCGCCGCCAATGCCAGTCTGGGCGCGCGCTGGCGTGAGCTGTTGGGCCGGATGTCCGGCGATGCGGAAGCGGCCGTAAAGGCGGCGGTGGACACGCCCGATTTCAAGCTACTGAAGGATGCGACCATCGACGCCTATTACGCCACGCGTGAAGGCTTGCGGCAGGAACTCGGCTGGAACGCCAACACGTATCTGCCGGAATGGAAGGGCTGCACTCACGATGAGCACCGGTAGCCAGGCCGCACCCAACGTTCAACGGAGTGCCGAAGTCCACGAAGTGATCGTGATCGGCAGCGGCGCCGCGGGCGGCATGGCGGCCTGGAACCTGACGCGGCAGGGCGTCAACGTGCTGATGCTCGACGCCGGGACGCGCTTCCGGCGTACCCAATTTTGGAGCCACGTCAAGCCCTGGGAGGCTCGTGAGAAGGCCGCCCTCGGGCAAAGGCCGCCACAGTTCTACGTCGACACCAAAGAGCAGCCCTACCTGACCGACGAGAAGAATCCGTTTGAGCTGGTCCGGGTGTGGGGGCGTGGTGGCAAGACCAATGTCTGGGGCCGCGTCTCGTTGCGCTACTCGGATGTCGACTTTGAGGGTCCAGCGAAGGACGGCTGGGAGATTCCGTGGCCGATCCGCTACAAGGACATTGCCCCGTACTATGACCGCGTCGAGCAGTTGATCGGCGTCTGTGGCGGCGACGACGACCAGGATTCGCTCCCCGGTTCCAAGTACCACCTGCCCGCTCCCGCGCCGCGTTGCGGTGAGCGAATGATCATGCGGGCCGCCAAACAAGCGGGTGTCAGCGTGGTGGCCGGGCGACGCGCGGTGTTGACCAAGGAGCACAACGGCCGCCCCAAGTGCCACTTCTGCGGCGCCTGCGGCAAGGGCTGCGATATCGGGGCGTTCTTCAATTCCTCCGACTATCTGATCGAACCGGCGTTCAAGACCGGGCGGCTAAAGGTGCTCGACAACGCCGTGGTGGCGCGCGTGCTGGTGGGCGATGACGGGCTGGCCAATGGCGTCCAATACTTTGACCGCACCACGCGCGAAGAGCGCCGCATCTATGCCAAGCGCGTGATCGTCGCGGCCAGCTGCATCGACTCAACACGCATCCTGCTGAACTCACAATCCGCGCGCTACCCCAACGGCATCGGTAACTCAAGCGACGTCATCGGCCACTACTTGACCGAACAGATCCGCTTCCACATGTACGGCTTTGCGCCGGAGTTGATTGGCACCAAGGCGCAGAACGACGATGGCATCGGCGGCGAGCACATCTACCTGCCGCGGTACAACCATCGCGGGGCCAAGCGTGATTATCTGCGCGGCTTCGGGTCGCAGTTCTGGAACACGGGCGCGCAGCCGGGCCTGTTCTGGGCCAAACAAATGCCGGGCTACGGAGCGGACTTCAAGAAGCGCGTCAAGGATTGCTTCCCGGCTCTGATGGCCATGCACCCGTATGGTGAAGTGCTGCCCTACCGGCACAACCGCGTCCGCGTCGATGGTACGCCGAATGATCAGTACGGTGTGCCGATTGCGAAGCTGGAATACCGGACGGGCGAAAACGAGCAGCGCATGTTGAAAGAGATGTACGACATGGCAGAATCGATCTTCCGGGCGGCGAAGGCGGAGATGCTGCCGTTCACCCGTGGTGCGATCGACAGCTACGGCTCGGCCATTCACGAGCATGGCACCTGCCGCATGGGTGACGACCCCAAGCGTTCCGCGCTGAACAAGTTCAACCAGATGCACGACGTGAAAAACGTCTTCGTGATGGACGGCTCATCGTTCACCACCGCCAGCGAAAAGAATCCGACATTGACGATTCTCGCGCTGGCTTGGCGGGCGTCAGACTACTTGGCGGCGGAGATGAAGCGCGGTAACGTCTAGGGATGAGCCTACCGGCCCACTTCATCACGCCTGAGCGTTACCTGGAGTTGGAGCGGGAGAGCACACACAAGCACGAGTATCTCTGGGGTCAGATGATCTTGAGAGGCAGCGGTGATGCTTGTCATTCACTGGTCTCAACCAACACGTTGGCGAGTCTCGGAAACCAGTTGCGTGGGTCGGGCTGCCAGGTCTTCAATAGCGATCTTCGCGTTTCGGTCCGCTGGGACGGCCTGATTACTTACCCCGACGCTTTTGTGATTTGTGGCGAGCCTGAGTACGTGGACGAAAAACGTGACACCGTCATCAATCCGCGGCTGGTGGTGGAAGTTCTCTCGCCCTCGACCGAGCGGCATGACCGGGGCGAGAAGTTGCGGCTCTATAAGGCGTGCGAGACGCTAATGGAGTATCTGCTGATTGACCCCAACCCCGTCGAGATCGAGCACGGTTGGCGAGACGAGCATGGCTCCTGGACGGCGGAAACGATCCGGGCACGAGAGGCCGTGTTGAAGCTGCAGACCGTCTCCGCAGAACTGCCTATCAGCGAGATTTACGAGGGCGCCGAGGCCGTGCGGGGCTAGGCTCGTCATCCGGCAGTTGGCCCAGGGCCGCCGCCACTATGCTTTCCCGGCCAATGGCCCGCAGGACCACCGTGCCTTCCACCGTTGCCAGCAGTAGCGACGCGGTGGGCAGGCGCTCGGCTTCGTGGAGCACCTCCAGGCGGGCGGCGGTCCAGGCGAGGAAGCCATCACCCAGCTGGCCAGCGATGGTCAGATAAGGCTCCTGCCGGCGCGAGGCGAGCGCGGCAAGTTCGAGCCACAGTTGCAGATAAGGCTTCATCGGCGCCGCTGCCATCAAGCGGCAGATCCGAGGCAACAAGACGGCATACGGAGCCACTCCCGGTAGAGCCGCATCAAGCAGTTGCGTCAGCCGCGCGGCGACCGCGCCCAAGGTGGCCGATAGCAGCTCATTCTTATCAGCGAAGTAGTAGAGCAGCATGCGGTCACTGGTGCCGCAGGCGGCCGCCAACGGACGCAGACTGGAGCCGGGCAAGCCCACGCTCAGGACGTGGTCCGCCATCTGCTCCACCAATTCCTGCCGCCGGGCGTCACGCCCCTTCATCGGATGATTCTCCGCACCGGTGTTTTCTCTTGCCATTTTCCGTAGCGAGTGCTACAACCATGATGTAGCGACTGCTACATAGAACGTTCCTTTGGAGGTTACCATGATACCCGCCACCCTGCGCTCCGCCTCAACGTCCGCATCGCCCGCCTCCGCCCCCGCGGCGAGGCGTACCGTCCGGCAGCTGTTGAGCCTGCCCCAGACCGCGATCGCCATTGCCATCGGCTTGGCGCTTTGGTTCGCCGGTACTCAGCTGGTGCTGCAAGGGGGGCGGCGGGGCTGGCTGAACGAGGACTTCCTGTGGGTCCCCTACGCGTTGACGATCCCCTCCGGTTGGGTCACGGTTTGGCTGATGAGATGGGCCGCCGGCCTGCAGCCCGCACAAATATTGGCGGCGGTGACGGTGGGCAGCGCGGCGGCGACGTTGGCCGATGGCGTAGCTCTCTCGTGGGCCCGCAGCCTCTACGGCACCACGCCGGAACTGGTGCTCCCGGGAGCGGCTTTGATTCTGTGGGGAGCGGGCTGGGTGTTTGTCGCGGCCTATCTGGAGTTGATGCGCAGCGCCAAATAGCTTTGGCTTGGCTACGCCGGCCGGCTGCGTCCGTCCGCCTGATAGCGCGCAAGCAGCGCCGTCAACCGCGCCACCATGGCAGGCTGCGCGGCGTAGAGATTGCGCTGCTCGGCCGGGTCATCTTTCAGGTTGAACCGCTCCGAGACCCGATTTACTATACGTCCTACCGTCCAAATTGCTCTGATTTTGTCACCAACGTCAGCACGGCTAACTTTACGTTCGCCGAGTACAAGGTGAGCAATACATATTGGCATTTCACCAGCAGCCTCAGGACCCGCGCGGAATGCGATAGCCGTCATATTCACGGCGATGCAGTGGACTTCTCCGCCCCATCGGGAAATGTGCTTAGGATGAATACTGAAAGCATTAAGACTGCCTGTGGGGCATGCCGGGAGCCTTTGTTTATGACACCAACCTGGGTTCATTTTGACTGGAGGGGAACATGTCCCAACATGTGGTAGCGACGCTCTGGTGGAAGGTCGGTCTAGCTGCTGCCCTCGCGCTGCTTTGCCCATGGGAGCTAGCTGCCCAAAGCGGGGCCGCTAAGGTGCAGTCCTTCCGGGAACAGTTCCGCGCGGATCGCTGGGAGGCAAGGTATGCGGCGGTCAAGGAATTAAGCGCGAGTGATCTGCCAGATTCCCTGAAGATTCAGCTTGCCCTCGAACTGTTGGCCATCGAGCGGCGCTATATCGAGGAGAGGAATAGCTCAGGTGGCCACGTTGATGAGGGCTACTCCGAGCCTTACTACACCAGTCTCGGTGACCTTGCCATCAAGGCGTTCGACCGGGTCCCCAGCCAACAGGAGTTCGAGGAACTGGCGCAGGCCGCTTTCACCATTGGTTCGGTTTGGTCCAAGCGCTTGGCCAGCCACGGCCAACGGTACATGCAGGTGTTGGAACGGCTGTCGTACGCGCCCAATCAATACA
>JAPKYZ010000017.1 GCA_026394055.1 Acidobacteriota bacterium | reverse complement strand
CAACCGGACACGCAGGTCCATGGTACGTTTCTCCATCCACGGCATCCTTCCACGATGCCGCTCCTGGACCTCCCGCACATGCCTCTGCCCTGCGTTTGTTACCGATGTCTCCGGATCATTCTGTCACCCATGTCTCCGGTTTGGACCTGAGCCGCGACAGAATGGAGCGGAGGAATTGCCCGCGCAATCGGCCACCAACCCGTCACCCCCCGTTGAGCCGCTACAATTCCCTTCATGAGTAAAGTGTTGGGACTCGCGGTTTGGGGTCTGATTTCTGCGGTGGCGGCGTTCGCCTTGGCCACCATCGCGATGAGCAATGGTGAGCCCGTCAACAGCATGTGGCTGGTGCTCGCGAGCGCTGGCATCTGGATTATTGGCTGCCGGGTCTACGGGACATTTCTGGCCGCTAAAGTGATGGCGCTCGATGATCAGCGCGCCACGCCCGCTGAACGGCTCCGCAACGGGCACGACTATGAACCCACCAACAAGTGGATTCTCTTCGGCCACCACTTTGCCGCCATCGCTGGACCGGGTCCGCTGGTGGGGCCGACGCTCGCCGCCCAGTTCGGCTATCTGCCCGGCACGCTCTGGATCATCATCGGTTGTCTGCTGGGCGGGGCGGTGCAGGACTTTGTGATCCTGTTCTGCTCCATGCGCCGCGATGGCAAGTCGTTGGGGCAGATGGCCCGCGAAGAGATCGGCCGCATTGGTGGTTTCACCGCGCTGGTCACCGTGCTGCTGATCATGATCATCCTGCTGGCAGTAGTGGCGCTGGTGGTGGTGAACGCCTTAAAGGGCAGCCCCTGGGGCACGTTCACCATCGTGGCCACCATGCCCATCGCGGTCTTCATGGGCCTCTACCTCCGCTACCTCCGGCCCGGCAAAGTGCTGGAAGTTTCGGCCATCGGCTTTGTCCTTGTCATGGGCAGCATCTTCCTGGGGGAGCATGTCGCGCATAGCCCCACGTTGGCGCCGATGTTCACCTTCGGTGGTGTGGCGTTGGCCATCGGCATCATCCTCTACGGCTTCTCGGCCAGCGCTCTGCCGGTCTGGCTGCTGCTCGCGCCGCGTGACTATCTCTCGACCTTCGTCAAGCTAGGCGTCGTCCTGATGTTGGGCGTCGGCATCCTGTTTGTCCGGCCGCAGATGCAGTTGCCCGCCGTCACGCAGTTCATCGACGGCACGGGGCCGATCTTTGCCGGTAAGGTCTTTCCGTTCTGCTTCATCACCATCGCCTGTGGAGCGATCTCCGGCTTCCACTCGCTGATCAGTTCCGGCACCACACCGAAGATGATCGCCAAGGAGAAGCATGCGCTGCCCGTAGGCTATGGCTCCATGTTGCTCGAGGGCTTTGTGGCGATCATGGCCATCATCGCGGCGGGTGCGCTCGAACCCGGTGTCTACTTCGCCGTCAACTCGCCCGCGGGCGTGGTGGGCGCGACCGCCGATGCCGCGGTGCAGACCATCTCCGCCTGGGGCTTCCCGGTGACCGCGCCGCAGATGGCCGCGCTCGCCAAGGATGTGGGTGAAGATACGCTCTTCGCCCGCACCGGCGGCGCGCCGTCGCTCGCGTTGGGCATGGCCCACATCTTTGCCGAAGGTCTGGCGGCAGCACCCGGAGCAGGCAAGGCGATCCTGGGCTTCTGGTACCACTTCGCCATCATGTTTGAGGCGCTGTTTATCTTGACCGTGATCGACGCCGGCACCCGCGTCGGCCGCTTCATGCTGCAGGACCTGCTGGGCCACATCTGGAAGCCGCTGGGCCGCACCAGTTGGATGCCCGGCGTCATTGGCACCAGCGCGGTGATCGTGCTCAGTTGGGGGTACTTCCTCTATCAAGGCGTGCTGGATCCGCTGGGTGGCATCAACACTCTCTGGCCGCTCTTCGGTATCGCCAACCAACTGCTGGCCAGCGTCGCCCTGTGCGTCGCCACCACCATCCTGATCAAGATGCATGGCGCGAAGTACATGTGGGTGACCTGCGCGCCCTTAAGCTGGCTGCTCACCGTCACCTACACAGCAGCCTGGCAGAAGATCTTCTCCGATGTCCCGCGCATCGGCTTTCTCGCGCGCGGAAACCAGCTGCAGGGCCTGATCGACGCCGGTAAGATCGCCCCCGGCAAAATCGCCGAGACCCAGCGGCTGATCTTCAACGAACGCCTGGACGCCGTCATCTGCGGCCTGTTCCTCATTCTGGTGACGACGATTTTGATCGACTCGATCCGCCTCTGGATCTCGGTGCTCAGCAAGAGGACCGTCGCCGTCTCCAGCGAAACGCCCTTCGTGCTCACCCAGCTGAAGCCCGAGGAGGTCGGCGGATGAGCGTCGTGAAGAACTTCTTCGCCATCCTCCGCGGCATCCTCCGTGAGCTCTCCGATGAGACCGCCTATGAGCGTCATCTGGCCCACCACGGCGCCGCCCCCTCCGGCGCCGAATGGCGGCGCTTCAGTGAGGAGCGGATGAAAGAGAAGTACGCGCGCGCCAAGTGCTGCTAACAGGCCTACGCCGGTTGCTGCATGGTCATGCAGTGCAGCGTGCCTAAGCCGAGCACCAGATCGCGGCAGGGAATGCCGACCACTTCGCGGTCCGGGAACAGCTTGGCGAGTGTCGAGAGCGCGATGCGGTCCGCCGGATCAGTGAAGGTGGGCACCAGCACCAGGCCGTTGGCGATATAGAAATTGGCGTAGCTGGCCGGGAGTAACTGGCCGTCGAACGTCACCGGTTGCGGCTGCGGCAGCTTCACCACCCGCAGCCCGGCCTTCTTCAGCCGCGCCACCGCATCGCCGACATCGAGCGTGACCACGGTATCTTCCGCCACAAAGCGAGCCAGATCGTCCACGTGGCCGTGCGTGTCGTCACCCACAATGCCATGGTCCAGCCAGATCACCTCGGTGATACCCAAGTGCTCGGCGAAGACGCGCTGGTAGTCTTCGCGCGTGAAGCCGGGGTTGCGCACCTGGACGTCCGATAACAGCCACTCTTCGGTGGTCAACAATCGTCCGGCGCCGTTGGAATCAATGCCGCCGCCTTCCAGCACCACCTTGGTCGAGATGCGCGGCATCTTCAGCTGCTTGGCGACGAAGGCGGGTAAGCGGTCATCCTGCGCGAAGTTCGGGTACTTGGCCCAGGCGTTGAACTTCCAGTCCGTGGCCGCTACCTCGCCCGCTTCGTTGCGGACAAAGATCGGCGACGTGTCGCGCAGCCAGCTGCGATCAGTGGGCGCGATGAAGAACTCCACCCAATCGAGATCGACACCCGACTTCTCAAAGATCCGCCCGGCCGCTTTCTTCTCCGCTTCGCTCTGGACGACGATCCGCACCACTTCCACTTGCGCCAAGTGCCGGACGATGTCGGAGTAGACCCAATGGATGGGCGCGAACTTACCCGGCCAATCGGACTTCTCATGGGGCCAGGCGATCCAGGTGGCTTCGTGCGCCTCCCACTCGGCGGGTAGACGCCAGGGACCGGCTACGCTAGCCATCGGTTGGTGATCCCCGAGTAAGCGTCAATGCGGCGGTCGCGGAAGAACGGCCAGTTGCGGCGGACCTCTTCTTGATGGGCCGGGTCAATTTCGACGATCAGAATCTCTTCCTGGTCGACGGAGCCTTGCGCGATCAGGCGGCCAAACGGGTCCGCCACAAAGGAGTTGCCCCAGAACTCGAGGCCCGAATCGGGCGTGCCTTCAAAGCCGACGCGGTTCACGGCCGCCACGTAGACGCCATTGGCGATGGCATGGCCACGCTGGATGGTCCGCCATGCGTCCAGCTGAGCTTCACCATACTGCGCCTTCTCATGCGGGTGCCAACCGATGGCCGTGGGGTAGAACAGCACGTGCGCGCCTTGCAGAGCGGTCAAACGCGCGCCTTCGGGATACCACTGGTCCCAGCAGACCAGGACGCCAATGCGCCCCGCGGGTGTGTCGAAGTTGAGGAAGCCCGTGTCGCCGGGCGTGAAGTAGAATTTTTCGTAATAGAGCGGGTCATCGGGGATGTGCATCTTGCGGTAGATCCCTTGCAAGGTGCCATCGGGACGGATGATGGCGGCGGTGTTGTGATAAAGGCCCGGGGCGCGCCGCTCAAACAAAGAGGCCACCACCGCGACGCCACACTCCTTGGCTACCGCGCCGATGGTGTCGGTGGAAGGGCCGGGGATGGGCTCGGCGAGATCGAACAGCTCCGCGTCTTCTTTGCGGCAGAAGTATTGTGACCGGAACAGTTCCTGCAGGCACACAATTTGTGCGCCCAGTGCTGCCGCTTCGCGAACGCGGGCCACGGCCTTATCGAGGTTCTCTTGAGGATCGAGGGAGCAGGACATCTGCACCAAGCCGATCTTGAATTTGGGTGCTGCCAGGGAAGTAGACGCCATTCGTTATCATTTTCGTCGATGACGACGCTCGCTGCACTGTTCATTTTGGGCCAAGCTCTACCGGCAACTTCTGGCCCGGCTTTGCCGGGTACCCAACCGCTCACCCGGACCGGGGATCTTTCGATGGAAATGGTGGCCGGGATTGACCGCTACCTGATGCGCGCCTTGGCCGCTGCGCCCGCCGCACGCGCGAACGTTCAGCCCGATCGCGCAGAGTTGCGCCGCATCCTGGGCATTGTCGAGCCGCGCCTCAAGTTTGATGCGCCCACGCTGGTGGCGACCCTGGGCGGCTCGGCCGTGGTGGCGAGCACGCCAACGTTCCAAGTGACGGCGGTCCGGTGGCCGGTGCTGCCGGGTGTGGAGGGGGATGGCCTGCTGTTGGCCCCGCGCACTGCCGCGAAGGCGCGCGTGGTGATACTGCCCGATGCGGACTCGACGCCGGAGCAGATGGCGGGCTTGGCTCCGGGTCTGCCGGAGCCGTCGCAGCTGGCGCGGCGCTTTGCGGAGAACGGCCTTGAGGTGCTGGTGCCGGTGCTGATCAACCGCTCGGACACCTGGTCCGGCAACCCGGCGGTCCGCATGACCAACCAGCCGCACCGCGAATGGCTCCATCGTCAGTTGGTGCCGGTCGGCCGGCATCTGTTGGGCATCGAGGTGCAGAAGGTGCTGGCGGCGGTCGATTGGTGGTCCGGCGCTTCCGCCAAGCTGCCCATCGGCGTGGCGGGGTATGGCGAAGGGGCCTTGGTGGCGCTGATGGCGGGGGCGCTCGATGAGCGCATTTCCTCCGTGCTCGTGTCAGGCGCGTTTGCGCCACGTGAGGAGGTGTGGCGGCAGCCGATCTACCGCCCCATCTGGGGGCAGCTCAAGAGCCTGGGCGATGCCGAGATCGCGGGCTTGATTGCGCCGCGCACGCTGGTGGTGGAAGCTGCTGTGCACCCCAAAGTGGACGGCCCGCCGCCCGCGCGGACGGAGAATGAGATGCTGCGGCGAGGCGCCGCGCCGGGATTGATCGGGACGCCGCCGCTGGCTGAGGTGGAGCGGGAGTTCGCGCGGGCGAAGCGCTTCTTCACGAGCGGCGGCACGCTGACGCTCAAGGGCAATGGCACCTCGGAGCCGGGCAGCAAGGAAGCGCTCGAAGCTTTTCACGTGGGCTTGAGGTTGCCCGCCGCGATGAGCGCTGCCTCGGCCGCGCCGAAAGATCAACGCACCGGCTTTGACCCGCAACTCCGCCAGAAGCAGCAGGTGTCGCAGTTGGTCGAGTACGCGCAGCGCCTGGTGCGCGAGAGCGATTCCGCTCGGGCGGCCTATTGGAAGCAGGCCGACATGAAGAGCGTGGCCGGGCTCACCAAGGCGGCTCCGTTCTACCGGCAGCAGCTATGGGAGGAGGTGCTGGGCAAGCTACCGCCGCCCACTCTGCCACTTGTCGCTGAGACACGGCAGGTCTATGACCGGCCCAAGTTTAAGGGCTACGAAGTAGTCATCCCGGTCTGGGAGGACGTCTACGCTTACGGCGTGTTGCTGGTGCCCAAAGATCTGAAACCGGGTGAACGCCGGCCCGTGGTGGTCACGCAACACGGCCTGAACAGCCGCCCGCAGGACACCGTCGATGGGCAGGACGCGAAGCAGTTCAACTACTATCACAACTACGCTGCGGCGCTGGCGGAACGCGGCTTTATCGTCTATTCACCACAGAATCCCTACATCGGCGATGAGCAGTTCCGCGTGCTGCTGCGCAAGGCCAACCCGTTGAAGCTGTCGCTGTTCAGCTTCATCATCGGGCAGCATGACCGGATGCTCGATTGGCTCTCCGCGCTGCCCTTTGTTGATCCGCAGCGCATCGGCTTTTATGGCTTAAGCTACGGCGGCAAGACCGCGATGCGCGTGCCGTCCTTGCTGGACCGCTATGCCGCAGTGATCTGCTCCGGCGATTTCAACGAGTGGATCTGGAAGGTCACCAGCGTGACGGCGCCGTTCAGCTACATGTTCACGCCCGAATACGACATGCTGGAATGGAACCTCGGCAACACGTTCAACTATGCCGAGATGAGTGCGCTGATTGCTCCGCGGCCCTTTATGGTGGAGCGTGGGCATGACGATGGCGTCGGCATCGATGAGTGGGTCTCCTACGAGTACGCCAAGGTGCGGCGCATGTACGCCAAGCTGGGGCTCCCCGACAAGACCGAGATCGAGTATTTCAATGGCGGCCACATGATCCACAGCGCCGGGACGTTTGATTTTCTGCACAGGCATCTGAAGTGGCCGAAGCCTTAGCCATCGAGTGACAGACCACTCCCTCACGGTCGTGGCTCCGTAGCGTTTCTGAGCCGCGCGCGTCAGCAAGCGGTCCCCTCCGGCACGCCTCAGAATTCCAATCGCATGATCAGCTGCACCTGCCGAGCGTTTTCAGCAAATGGCACCAGGGCGGGGAAGCCCGTTTCGCGGCTGCGGCGGCCGTAGCGGGCGATGCCGAAGTCGGGCGAGAACAGGGACGACTGTGGGTTGTTGAGATTGGCGTGGTTCAGCACGTTGTAGGCATCGGCGCGGAGCGTGGCCCGCCACCGCTCGTGAAAGGTGACCGTCTTCGAGAGCGAGAAATCGACGTTGTAGAGTCCGGGGCCGCGGAAGGCGTTGCGGCCGGAGTTGCCGAAGCTGGTGGGGTAGCGGAACGCCGCCGGGTCCAGCCACTGCACGCCCCCGGCCACTGCCGCGTTGCTGGTGCCGGAGCCGGTCACATCGGCGCGTCGATCACTGGCTGTCACCGAGAAGGGAAAGCCGGTGCGGAAGGCGGCCATCTCCGACAAGTAGAAGCCACGCAGCCAGGGGAGCGCTCGCGGTGCGGGCAACTGCCACACGGAGTAGACCACCAGGTTGTGCCGCTGATCAAAGTCGGCACTGCCCCGGTCGGTACTGGAATCGCCTGGGCGCAGGAAGCGGGCCCGGTCCGCCGTGAGGGCGCCACTGGCGATGCGCGAGAAGTTGAGGTCAAAGAAGTCGCCCGCGAGCGGCTCGCTCTGGTTGTCGATCGCGTGCGACCAAGTGTAGGCGGCCTGCGCGAAGCCGCGCGAGTTGCGGTAGCGGACCACGCCGTGCAGCGCCAGATAGCTCGATGTGCCTTGCGTCGAGCGCCAGGCGATCTCGGGCAGAGCCGGGTTCTCGCGGCGGGCGCGGTTCAGAATATCGGTGGTGATCAGCTTGCGGCCGAGCGAACCGGTGGAGTTCGCCTCGATACTCCAGCGCGAACCCGCCGTGCCTTGCACGCCCGCAAACCAGGTCTGAATGTAGGCGTTGCGGAGGTTCGGATCCATGCGGGTGAGGTTTGGGAAGCCGTCGCCGAAGCGCTGGCCTTGGAAGGCGGGCAGTTGCTGCGACAGCGGTGCCAGGTAGTTGTAGTTGAACTTGCCTTCGACAGCTAAGCTGGCGATGGTGAGGCCGTTGTTGCGCGTGTTCTGCCACAGGTTGTCGAACGGCCGGTCTTGAAAGATGCCGTAGGCGCCGCGGACCAGCCAGCGGGAGCTCGCGCCGGGTGACCAGGTGAAGCCCAAGCGGGGCTGAAAGTCGTTCCGGTCGGCACGATAGACGCCCGCGCCATCAAGCGTCGGCGCACCGAAGCTGTCGTACCGGAGGCCGTAGTTCATCACCAGCCGCCGGGTCAGCCGCCAGGTGTCCTGGATGAAGCCGTACCACTGCGCTTGCCGCCACTGGCGCTGGTAGTTGGGGGTGACAAAGCGCGGCAATTGCGACCGGTCCAGCGCGGCTTGCACGGCGTCGGGCTTGTCGACGGTGAAGTTCAAGAAGTCCTGGAAGACGAACAGTCCATCACGGCCCGCCGTCAACTCGCCGCCGGGGTTGCGCCAGAACAGACCACCGCCCGCCTTCAGGAGATGGCTACCGATCGCCGCTGCGACGCTTTCCGAGAGCTGGAGCGAGTGGCCCTGGTTGCGATAGGCGTAGGAGGCGGGGCTGCCGGGCAGCGTGGTGCCGAAGCTGCCTTCATAGAGTGTTGGGATCTCGGGATGCGCCCGGTCCCAGGCCAACCGGTCGTGGCTCCAGCCCCAGCGCAGCTCGCTCGACATGTTGGCGCGGGGCGTGCTTTCGAGCGCTCCCGCAACGCTGTCGGCTTGCTGATCGAGGCCGGAGACAAAGTCGGGATAGGGGGTCCAGATGAAGTTGGGGTTGCCGGTGCGGTTGGCGGAATAGCGCAGCATCAGGCGCTGGCGGCCTGCGTTGACATCCAGACGCGCCAAGCCCAGCGTGCGGTCAAGCGTGGCCGGTGGACGGAGATTCACCACCTCGGTGAGATTGGGCGAGACGGGCCGGATCACGGCGGGGTACTGCTCCAGCAAACGCCGCGCGATGGAGCTCGACGCCATGGTGCCCCAGGCTCCGGTGGCGGGCAGGGCATACGGTTGAGTCTCGCCGTAGCCGCGGGAGCGCAGCTGCTCCAAGGCGAACGAGGCGAACAGCCGCTCCCGCTTCAGCCGCCCGCCACCTTGACCGCCGAACTGCTGCTCCTTTTGCGGTGTCCTCGCTTGGCCCAGCCGGTTGCGCTCGAAGGAGTTGGCGTTCAGAGCGTCATTCTTCAAGTTGAAGTAGCCCAGACCATGCCACTCATTGCCACCGGAGCGCGTGATCGCGTTGGCGACGAAGCCACTGGTGCGGCCGAACTCGGCGGAGAAGTTGTTGGTCGACAGGCGATACTCCTGGATCGCTTCCGGCGCAATGGCCGCCAAGGGTCCCGTGACCAGAGCGTTGTTGTTCTCGACGCCATCGAGTAAAAAGTTCGACGCGGCGCTGCGTTGGCCATTCACAGAGAGGCCCAGGCCGCGCGCCGTCCCGGTTTCCGCGGTAACGCCCGGCTGCGTGATCAGCATCGTGTACGCGTCGCGCCCGGCCAAGGGCAGCCGGCTCAGCTCCACCGGGTCGATCACGCTCGACAGCGTCGATTCGAGCGCGCCGCCGGTGCCCAAGTTGGCCAGAAACTGGCCGGTCCTCGAGCTGTCCAGGTCCGGCCCGAACAGCGTCACCACCAGATCGGACTGCGGCAGCGTAAGGTTGCGGTACTGCCCCGCTTCCCAGACGTCCTGGGCCGGCCGGAGCTGAAAGTTCACTTCACGGCGCCCGGCCACCGGGACGTCCAGGTTCTGGACCTCCTGGGCCTGATACGAAGTGGCCGTCACGCGCAACCGGTACTGGCCCGGGGGGAGAAGAAACACGGTAAACCGGCCCGCCGGTGAAGAAATGACGTATCCGGATGAGTGAGTTGCGCGGTTGTAGTAAGCAATGCGGACCCCCGCCACAGCCGCGCCTGAACGCAAATCCGTGACCCTCCCCACCAGGAGCCCCTGGGTGGTTTGCGCCCCTACGGGCGACGCCAGGACCAGCGATAATAGAAATAGGGCTTTCAACAAGATGCGGGGCCTTCTCCTATTATGGGCCGCTTCGCTGGCGGCGCAGACCGCGACCGGTGACCTTCCGCTGGCTCTGGTGCTGGAGGGCGGAGGAGCCACGCTCACCCGTTCCGGCACCACGCTCCCCATCCTGGCCAAAGCGGGCGATCTGGTCTATTCGGGCGATCTGATCTCGGCCGGCGCGCGTACGATCAACTGCCGCCAAGCGATCTGCCCAGCAGTACCTCGAGATCGGGGGATGTCGCCCTTCAACGGTGCCGCCCTCACCCGCACGCTGCTGAACGAGGACACTGAAGCCGCTCTCCCTGAGCCTGCCCCATTGCCCCTGGCGCGCCAGGCGGAACTGGACCGGCGGCTGGCGGCCATTGAGGGTGATCCGCTCTACATCCGTATTGCGAAGGCTGAGGTGCTGGCTGAGTTTGGCCGCGAAGCAGAGGCGGCGGCGTCCTATCGGGCGCTCAAGGCCCAAGTGCCCGAACTGGCGGCCCAGCGAATTTTTGTGCTCGACGAAGCAGCGGTGCGGCGGCGGGCGCCCAAGGCGGACCCCACCCTCGGCGGCAAGACCTACGCGCTGCTGATCGGCATTTCGCAGTACCAGAACGCGCAGATCCGGCCGTTGCGCTATGCGCACGAAGACGCTCTGCTAATGGAGCAGCTGCTGAAGTCGCCCCGTGGCGGCGGGTTGGCGGCCGAAAACATCACGGTGCTGGTGAACCAGGCCGCCACCACGGGCGCCATCAAAACGGCTTTTGAAACGATCCTCAAAAGGGCGACACCAAAGGATACGGTGATCCTGTTGATGGCCTCCCATGGAACAGTGGTGGAGTCGAGCAACGCGCGTTTGCGCGGCGCCTACATCGTCACCTACGATAGTGACCCGGAGGATCTGGCCGCCACTGCTTTGCCCATGCCGGTGGTGCAACGGTTTATCCGGGATGAGCTGGGCCAGACGGCGCGCGTGATCGCGTTTGTCGACGCCTGCCGCAGCGGCACCATCGGCACGATCCCGGACCGGGCCAAGCTGAAGATCAACGCCCAACTCGACGCCTTGACCCAGACCGACACGCAGCTGTTTCTGTTTACCGCCTCACGGCCGGGCGAGGTCTCCTTCGAGGGTCGGCAGTACGGCGGCGGCCACGGCGCGTTTAGCTTCTTTCTGCTGGAGGCATTGAACGGCGCGGCGGATTTTGACCAGGACGGCCAGGTGACGGTGAACGAGATGACCACCTACGTCCAGCAGAAGGTGGCCGAAGCGACCGTCGACAAGCAGCATCCGCGCGAAGGCGGCACGCTGGACACCACGGTCCGCATCGCCAACACGCGGCAGCCCGGTATTGCCATGCCCGGCTATCTACCCGGCGCGGTGAATGAGCCGGGAGGGGCTCAATTGGCCGGCGTCCGGAGTCTCGATACTCATTCGCGCGACCTGGCCGTGCGAGTGATCAATATTCGCCAGGCGGTGGATTTTGATGAGGCGCTGCAGGCGGGGCGCATTCTGCCGGATGATCCCGCCAATGCTTTTACCGCCTTCCGGCAGCTGAAGTTGGCCCGTAAGTTGACCCGGGAGCAAGTCTTGGCGCAGGAGAACCGCTTGCGGACCGCACTGGAAGAACGCAACCAGCAAACACTACTCGACTATTTGAAGGGCGACCAACAGCCCGCGACACGACGGCAGTTTCTCGATGCGGCCCGCACCATCAATGCCGCCATCCAGATCAATGGTGAAACCCCGTACCTGCTCAGCCGTCTACAGTTTTGTGAGGGCCGCGTGGCGATCCTGGATAAGGACTACGCCGCCGCCCGCCGAAGCCTGGAAGCGGCCCTGCGGCTGGATTCCGGAGCGTCCTACATCTACAATGCTCTGGGGACGGCGTACCTGGAGCAGGCCGAGTTTGATCTGGCCCGCAAGGCATTTGATGAAGCGATCCGCCGCGCGCCGCAGTGGGCCTATCCCCGGCACAACCGGGCTCTGTTGCAGATGCAGCAGGGGGATCTGGAAGCGGCCGCGGTCACCTATGACGAAGCGATCCGGTTGGCCCCGCAGTACGCCTATCTGCCCTATAACCAGGGTTTGATCTACCAGAAGTTGAACCAGTTCCAACTGGCGGCGCAGCGCTTCCGGGAGGCGATGACCAAAGGTCCGCAGTTGGTGGAGCCGTTGACGGCGCTGGGCGCCTTGGAGGCGGATCAAGGGCATTGGACAGCGGCGGAGAAGCTGCTGCGGCAAGCGGTGCAGCGTGACCCGCGGTTTCTGCCGGCCCGCCATAATCTGGCCTCCGTGCTGGCGCGGCAGCCGGAAAGGCGCCGGGAAGCGGTGGCGGAATGGCGCGCGGCGTTGGCGATCGACCCGGACTACACGCGGGCGCGCCTCAGCCTGGCGCAGGCGCTGGAGACGATGGGTGAACCGCAGTTGGCGCTGGCGGAATATCAGCAACTGGTCCAGCGTGGGCCCAAGGTTCTGGCCGCGCGGATGGAATTGGCTAGACTGTTGGCGTCGGCGGGGAAGATTTCAGAAGCGATCCTTCATCTGGAGGTGGCTTACAGCGCCCAGCCCGCCAACCCCGTCGTGGCCGAACAATTGGGCGACTTGTTGTGCTCAAGTGGCCGCTCCATTGAAGGACGAAAGCATTATCAGAACATTCTGGACCAGGACGCCGACCCCGAGATCCGCAAACGGGTGCGGGGCAAGCTGAAGTCCACTATGTCGGCGAGTAGGCAGTAAACCGTCTGGCCAGGCCAGCGGATAGGTGCAGGGAGAAGACCATCTCTTGAAGCGGGGAACGACTCAGTTTGCGTGGCTGTTGCTGTTGCCATATCTGGCAGCAGCGAACCCGCAGGCACCTGCCGGGCCTCTGGCGGCGACAGAAAGCAATCCCGTCCCGCTGGTGTCGATCAATGCCTCCTGCCCCTCCACCGCGTATGCGGGCGTCAGCTACAGCTGCTCATTGGCGGCGCGCGATGGTACGGCGCCCTACAGCTTCTCGTTGAAAAGCGGCAGCCTGCCGCCGGGATTGTCGCTTGAAGATGGCCGCGTGGCGGGTGTCCCCGGTGGCGCGGTGCCCACCACCTACCTGTTCGTCGTGACCGTCCGCGATAGCACCAAGCCCACGGCGCAGACGGCGGACCGCGCGTATTCGATCACCGTACTGGCGGGCCCCACTCTGGGACCCGTGGGGATTGGCCCGCTGGTCGCCGGTGTTTCCTTCTCTGCAAGCTTCACGATGAGCTCGCCGGCCGTGGCTCCGTTGACGTTTTCCGCGGCCGGGGCCTTGCCGCCGGGCTTGGCTGTAAGCTCCGGCGGATTGCTTTCCGGCACGCCGACCGCCAGCGGGACCTACAGCTTCTCGGTCACTGGGCGGGATTCCAGCTCCCCGCCATTGACCGCTTCCCGCAGCTATAGCGTCACCATCTTGCCGCCGCCGGAGCTGACGCCGGCCTCGATCGCCTCTATTGTTCAAGGGTCCATGGTGGCGCTGACCTTTAGCCTCAGCTCGCCCGCAGTGGCCCCGTTTCAGTTTTCCGTCAACGGCAACCTTCCGGCCGGGCTGACGCTGAATAGCTCCACCGGATTGCTATCGGGCATTGCCACCACGGCTGGCACCTATTCATTCACGGTGGTGGGCCGCGATCAAAGCTCGCCGCCATTTTCAGCCAACCGCTCCTTCAGCGTAACGGTGGTGGCGGGGCCGGATGTGGAGCCCTCCGCCGTGGCGCCGATGGTGGCTGGACAGGCGGTCTCGGTGCAGTTCGCCATGAAGCAGCCCGCCACGGCGCCGGTGGCCTTCTCCTCGTCCGGGACTATCCCGCCCGGTCTCACGTTGAGCGCGTCGACGGGCCTGCTGTCGGGTGTGCCCACGACGCGGGGTTCCTATCTGATGACCATCAACGCGCGCGACAGCAGCGCGACGCCCCGGACGGCATCCCGTAGCTACGCCGTCACGGTGGCGGATGCCCCCATACTGCTGCCGGCCACGTTCCCGGCTCTCGATGCGGGCGTCACCATCACGGTCCCGTTCACCATCAGCTCTCCGGCGGTGGCGCCGTTTACGATCTCGATTCCCAACCCCGCCACCCTGCCTCCCGGACTGACGCTTGATGCCGCCCGCAATAGCTTAACCGGCGCGCCGGCGACGGCTGGAGAATACAGCTTCACCGTCCAGGGCCGCGACTCCAGCTCGCCTCCCATTACCGTTTTCCGGACGTACAACGTCACCGTGGTGCGGCAGTTGTCGCTGCTTGATTCAACCTTACCCGGCGCTACCGTCACCGCCCCCTATTCGGCCACCCTTCGCGCTGCCGGGGGAACTGCGCCGTACCGGTTTGAGCTGACCAGTGGATCGATCCCGGGCTTGACACTATCCGCCACGGGCACCTTGTCGGGCACACCCACGGTGGCTAGCGGCCGAGCCTCGCTGGCCGTGCGTATCACCGATAGCGCCAACCCGGCCCGGTCGCGCGTGAGCGAAGTGTTTCTGGCGGTGAATGAGTTCCCGGTGATTGTGCCGGAGAAGGCTCCCGCGGCGGCCCGGGGACGGCCCTATTCGTTGAGCTTTACCGTGGAGCGGGGCACGGTGCCCGGTCCCGTCGTGCTGGATTCCGGAGGCTTGCCGCCCGGATTGTCGTTTGCCCAGGGGGCGATTTTTGGCTTCCCCACGGTGACCGGGTCGTATCCGTTCACCCTGGCCTCGGTGGACGCCAATGGGGCCCGCGCGGTGCGATCGGTGACGATTGAGGTGGTGCCCGAGGTCTCCTTTACGACTCCGGCGGCACTGCCTGCGGGGAGCGTTGGCGCGCCGTACGTGGGCGCGGTGTCCGCCACGGGCGGCGTGGTCCCGTACCGGTTCGCCCTCTCGGGTGGCAGCTTGCCACCGGGTATGACGTTTGGGACCGATGGCCGGCTGGCGGGGACGCCGTCGGCGGAAGGCTCCTTTAGTTTTGCGGTGACCGTCTCAGATTCGGTGACTCCCGCCCAGACCGCGGTGCGCACCTTCACCTTGACCGTCCGGCCGATCCTGAGCATCACCACGCCCTCGCCCTTGCCCGATGGCACGCAGGGGCAGTTCTACCGCGCGGTGTTTAGCGCCAACGGCGGCGTCCTGCCCTACAACTGGAGCTTGGCCAGTGGCGCCCTTCCGCCGGGCCTGACCCTGGCCGCCAACGGCGAACTGACCGGCGTGCCGACGAGCTTTGGCCTTTTCGGATTTTCTGTTCAAGTCGCCGATGCCAGCCGCCGGACCGCCCGGCGCGCCTACTCGGTGGTGATCGTGCGCCCCGTCGCCGACCCGGTCGTCACCGATCTCAACCCCGATTTCATCCAGTTCACCGCCGTGGAAGGGGGCGCCCCGCAATCCCGGCCCCTGCAAGTGGCCTCGTCGAGTGACAATCCGGAGCTTTATCAAGCCGCGGTCCGCTACGAAGGCACGGCGGCCGGATGGCTGACCTTGGCCGAAACCACGGTGGCGGCCAGCCGGTTGGTGAGCGGCTCTTTCCGGCTGACGGCGGACCCGTCCCGGTTAGGCCCCGGCACCTATTCCGCCCGCGTCGTGGTGAACGGCAACGGCGCCGAGAACCTTTCGATGGTGGTGAATCTGTTGGTGGCGCGCGCGGTGCGGCAAATTGTGGTGACGCCGGTGGGGTTGACCTTCCGGGCCACCGAAGCTGGCGTCTCGCCTCCGGAGCAAACGGTGGCCATCCTCAACGGCGGCGTGGGCGCTCTCAACTGGAGCGCCACCACCAGCGTCGTCGGCGGCGGCACGAATTGGCTCTCGGTCAGCCCCGCTTCAGGGACCGCCGACGCGGGCCGCTTGCCCAGCACCTTGACCGTGCGCGCCAATCCATCGGGCCTCCCTGCGGGGGACTACTACGGGCAGATCCTGGTGACTTCGCCCGACGCCATCAATTCTCAAACCTTAACCGTCGTGCTGACCGTCCGCACGCCAGACGCGGCAGGTGACATCGTGGTGCAGCCCACCGGCCTGCTGCTGTCCGGAACGGCGCCGCAGGAGGTGACGCTCACCAATACGGGCCGCGATCCGGTGAACTTCTTCACCGGGCGCTACAGCGCCGATGAAAGCATCTGGTTCTCGATCACGCCCTCGTCCGGCACGCTGGCGCCCGGCGTGGCTACCCGCGTGAGCGTCCAAGCGCTGGCGGCGTCGGCCGGGTTGCGCCGGGGAACGCTGCAATTGGGCTTCTCGAGCGACGCCTCAGCGGTGGTGGATCTGGTGGCCTTGCCCACAGCCACCACGGGAGCGATTGAGGGCTTTGTATCCGCCCAGGCGATTTGCGTGCCGACGCAGCTGGTCCCGGTCTCGACGCTGTTCGGGTCGGGCTTCAATATTCCGGCCGGCTGGCCCACGCCGGTGGAAGTACGCGTGTTGGACGACTGCGGCTCGCCCATGACCGACGGCTCCATTGTGGTCTCGTTCTCGAACGGCGACTCGCCGCTCAGCCTGGTCCATCTCGAAAACGGACGCTGGAGCGGCACCTGGACCGGCCGCAATGCCTTGACGCCCCAGGTGACCATCACCGTCACCGCGGAAAGCGCGGCCCGCCTGCGCGGCGTCTACCAGACCACTGGCGGCGTGCAGGCCAACACCAACCCGCCCATCGTCGCCAGCGGCGGCATCGTCAACGCCGCCAGCTATGCCTCGCGCACACCGCTGGCGCCCGGCACGCTGATCTCGATCTTTGGGGCCCGCTTGGCGACGGCGGAGGTCAAGACCAACTCGCTGCCCCTGGACACCACGCTCGGCGTCACTTCGGTGACCCTGGGCGGCAGACTGCTGCCCCTGCTCTATGCGGCCAACGGCCAGATCAACGCCATGGTGCCCTACGGCATGGCGCTCGACACCCAGCAATCGCTGCTGATCCGGCGGGGCACCAGTTTGTCCGTGCCGGAGCCGGTGGTGGTCGCAGCGGCCCAGCCCGGCATCTTTGCCAAGGACTTCACCGGCAAGGGACAGGGCGTTGTGGTGGATTCGCAGTACCGCTATGTCGAACCCGGCAACCCCGCGCGGACGGGCGATGTCGTCACCATCTTCCTGACCGGCCTCGGTCCCGTCAGCCCCAGTGTGGAAGCGGGGCTGCCTGCGCCGACGGTGCCGCTGGCGGAAACGCAGATCCGGCCGGTGGTGACCATTGGCGGCCAGCCTGTGGAGATCCTCTATTCCGGCCTGGCGCCTGGCTTTACGGGCCTCTATCAGCTGAATGTGCGCGTACCGGCGGGGCTTGCTGCCTCGGACCGCGTGCCGGTAATCGTTGAAGGCGGCGGCCGCTCCAGCCAAGCCGTCACCATCGCCGTTCAGCCTTAGGCGCACACACCACCCCGCTGCGGCCCATCCGCGCTACAATAGAAAAGTTATGGCAGCTGCAAATCTCTATCAGGCCGAATATCTGGGCTCCGGCACTTTCATCATCACCAAGCCCAAGCGCAAGAAGCACAAGCTCCGTCAGAGCCGGGTGAAGAGCCCCCAGCGCGGCGCCCGCAAGTAGTTTTTCCTGACGCGCCCGGCGGCGCTTCAGCTTTCTGGACATTGCGTAGCCCCCAGCGGTGGCCTTGCCTGGCCCGGCTGGGGGTTTCGTGATTGGCCCGTCCCGGGGCAAGCCCGCCCGCGCCACCAGCCTTCCCCACCTGAAGCCTGATATAACCAATGCATGCGCATCGCCGAGATGCGTCTGCACCCGATCGCGATTGCAGACGGCCCCCTTCGCAGCTCCTACGGACTGCACTCACCCTACGCCCTCAGGACCATCGTGGAACTTCGTTCCACCGACGGCTTCACCGGGATCAGCGAAACCTACGGCGGAGACCGGCCCCTGGCCGCCCTGGAAGCCCTGCGCTCCCGGGTGGTGGGCATGGATCCGTTCCACCTCACCGGACTCTGGATGGACATCGAAGCTGGCGCCGCCACCGAAGCGGCCGCCGCAGCGGACCCCAAGACCGCCGGCCGCACCCAGGCCTGGCTGGTCCCCGGCGAGAACCCGCTCGATCAACATGCCCGCAGCTTTGCGGCCATTGAAGTGGCTTGCCTCGACCTGATCGGCAAGGCGCTGGGCCTCCCGGTCTGCGATCTGGTGGGCGGCCGCGCGCGCCACAAGGTGGAGTTCTCCGCCTACCTGTTCTACAAGCACGCGGGCGGCGGTGGCCTCGGTGTCGACACCCGCTCCGACGAATACGGCGAGGCGCTGTCGCCGGACCAGATCGTCAAGCAAGCCGTCCAGATGTGCGACACCTACGGCTTCCGTGAGATCAAGCTGAAGGGCGGCGTGCTGGACCCCGAGGTCGAGATCGCCTCCATCAAGGCGCTCTACGATACCTTTGGCCCCACCGTGCCCCTCCGCATCGACCCCAACTGCGCCTGGAGCGTCGACACATCCGTCATGGTCGGCCGCGCGCTGAAAGATGAGCTCGCCAACGGCGGCTATCTTGAAGACCCCTGTGCCGAGCTTGAAGGTATGGCCGAAGTCCGGCGCCGCTTGCAGGCCGAAGGCATCACCACCGATTTTGCGAGCAACGTCTCGGTCACCTGCTTTGACCACGTGGTGAAGGCCAAGCAGCTGGACGCCGTGCAGGTGGTGCTGAGCGATCCGCACTATTGGGGCGGCATCCGCGCCCAGCAGCGCCTCTCGCACTTGTGCGAGACGCTGGGGCAGGGCTTGTCGATGCACTCGAACAATCACCTGGGAGTCAGCCTGATGGCGATGGCCCACGCCGCCGCCGCCGCTCCCGGCATGACGCACGCCTGCGACACGCACTACCCGTGGCAGACGGCAAAAGACGAGGTGATCGTCGGCGGCCGCGTGCCCTTCCACGACGGCTGCGTCGAAGTGACCGACCGTCCGGGCCTGGGCGTCGAGCTCGACTACGACCAGCTGGCCCGCTTGAAGGAGCGCTACGAGAAGCTCGAGTACCGCAAGCGCGACGACGAGGCCGAAATGCGCAAGCACGTCGACCCGAACTGGAAACGCGTACTCCCGCGCTGGTAGCGCCGGCTTCCCTCGATCCAACTCAGGGATTGACTTGCGGCACCAGTCTGCATATCCTATGCATAGGAGTTAGATGCATAGATGAATTTCAAAGGGACACTGCCGACGTTGATCCTGGAAGCCCTGGAGCACCAGCCCAGCCACGGCTACCGGATCGCGCAGCGGATCAAGGACCGTTCAGAGGGCATCCTGGACTTCAAGGAAGGCACCCTCTACCCGGCTCTGCACAAGTTGGAGCGCGAAGGGCTGGTGTCCTCCAGTGAGGCGACCGAAAATGGCCGGGCGCGCCGCTACTACCGGATCACCGATTCCGGCGCGGCCGCCTTGGCGCGGGACCGGGCTGAGTGGCGCGTGCTTTCACGCGCGGTGACGACCATTCTAGGGGAGGCGTAAGACAATGACTGAACTAGAATTTTGGCTGGCCCAGGCGACGCGCAAACTTTCGCGCGAGGCCGGCCAGCAGGTGCGGCAAGAAATCGGCGAGCACTTTGCGTCCGCACGCGAAGCAGCGCTCGAACGCGGCGTCGCGGCCGGCCAGGCGGATCAAGCCGCGCTGGCCGCCTTGGGCGACGCCCGGGAGGCCAACCGGCGGTATCGCGAAGTCCTGCTCACGGCCGCCGAAGCCCGGATGTTGAATGACGGAAACCGCGAAGCGCGGGCCTATTGTACGGTGGCTTGGGTTAAGGCTCTGTTGCTCATCCTGCCCGCCGCCGCTCTGGCCGGGGCTGTTGTCTGCTTCCGCGCGGGCCGGGAAGATGTCGGCCGGGGACTGCTGGCGGCGGCCATCGGCATGAGCCTGTTCTTTCTGGCGCCCTACCTGCCCATCTACACCCCGTCGCGGGGCCGTGCCTTTCGCGCGGTGAAGTGGGCGATCTTGATCGGCGCGCTGGGGCTGACCTTCGGGTCCCACCTGATGAGCCAGACCTGGCTATTCGCCTCCTGCCTGTGGCCGATCATCTGGGTGGAATGGACCCGCACCGCCATCCGGCGCAAGCTTCCCGTGGCGCGCTGGCCCAAGCAGTTGTATCTCTAAACCAAAGGCCGATCGGAAGCCGGGTGGTCCGGGGCCAGCGCTGGCGCCCGCCAGATTGTCTCGGATCACCCGCCCAACTCGCGCAACGGCAACCCCTGCCACTGCTGCGCGGGCCAAACTTGCGCAATCCGACATCCTTTGGTAACCTGAAGTTTCGCAGTTTCCCGATTGGGAGGCTCTGGGGTGCGCGCGTGGACGGCCTAGACCGTCAGCTGCCTCGGACAGAGCCGCTTGGACCAGTCCACTAGTAGTCCCTCTTAAGTTTTAAGGCGACGATGGCAAAACAAGGTAAGAAATATCTTTCTGCTTTCAAGCAGGTGGAAGTGCGGCCCTACGCGGTCGAAGAAGCAGTTCCGCTGGTGCAGAAGCTGAAGTTCACGAAGTTCGACGAGACCGTC
>JAPKYZ010000001.1 GCA_026394055.1 Acidobacteriota bacterium | reverse complement strand
GCTGGCCCGCCTGCTCGCGTTTGCCCGGTTTGACAGGCCGGTGGATATTCTGTTAGCCTACTGTTAAGTATTTGGAATATTCTGGGCAAATTTTGCGCCTGTGAGGCTCCACATTAAAACTGGGTGCGGTTTTGCGGCCGGGCCGTCCCAGGGTGCTCACTTTCATACCCGTGCGAATAGCACACTTGGCGTGTCTCTCGACGCGCGTTGCCCGCTAGTCTCAGTTTGTCCACCAGTCGCAGGGCAGCAAGACCAGCTGCCAGATGAAGTGACGGCGCCGCCAGGAGCGGCGACCGGAATCAAAGAGGACCCCGAACCATGTCCACGTCTCTGAACGGCGCGTTCCCGGAACGCGTAGATTTTTCGAAGATCAAGACCTCTGTCCCAATCCCTAACCTCATCGAGGTTCAGAAGCGTTCCTATGAGCGTTTTTTGCAGATGGATATGTTGCCCGATGAGCGCGACGATTCCGGTCTGCAAGGGGTTTTCCGCAGCGTCTTCCCGATCACCGATTTCCGGGGACTGTCGGAGTTGGCCTTTGTTGATTACGCCATCGGCAATTGGGAGTGCAAGTGCGGTTCGCTGAAGGGCTTGAACCATCTGCGCACGGTTTGCCGTCATTGCGGCGCCACCATCAAGACCGATCCGTTCCACGTGGGCGACGTGCTGTGTTCCCATTGCGGCACCTTCAACAAGAACATCGTCACCTTCTGTAACCGTTGCGGCGACCCGGTGGGCCTGCAACACAAGTACGACGTGCCGGAATGCGAAGCCCGAGGTATGACCTATGCGGCTCCGCTGAAGGTGACCATCCGCCTGACGGTCTACGACAAGGATCCGGATACCGGCAACAAGAGCGTCCGGGACATCAAAGAGCAGGAAGTGTTCTTTGGCGAAATCCCGCTGATGACCGAAAACGGTACCTTCATCATCAACGGCACCGAGCGCGTCATCGTCAGCCAGTTGCACCGTTCGCCGGGCGTGTTTTTTGAAAAGCAGCAGGCGCAAGGCTACTTCCTCGGCAAGATCATCCCGTATCGCGGCAGCTGGGTGGAGTTCGAGTACGACAACAAGAACCTGCTCTATGTCCGTATCGACCGCAAGCGCAAGTTTTACGGCACCGTGTTTTTGCGCGCACTGGGGTTGAAGAGCGATGAGCAGATCATCAAGGCCTTCTATCGCGAAACGCTGACCACGCTCCACCTGGGCGGCGGCAAGCTGCGCGCCAATGTGTCGCGCTGGGTGGTGGGTTCGAAGTTGAGCTTTGCGATTACCAAAGGCGGCAATACGCTGGTGCCGCAGGGTCGCAAGGTCAACGACCGGCTCTACAAAGAGCTGATGCAGAACAAGGTCACCGACATCGAAGTGGCCTCCAATGACATCGAAGGCGCCTATGTCGCCGCCGACGTCATTGATATGGAGACGGGCGAGATTCTGCTCGAAGCCAATCAGGAACTGCTCGCCACGCACCTGGAGCGCCTGACCGCGGCCGGTATCCAGAACCTGGAAATCTTCTTCCCGGAACGCGACGACGTCGGTACCGTGATTTCGGCCACGCTGCGCAAGGACGCGGTGAAGAGCCAGGAAGACGCGCTGCTCGAAATCTACCGCAAGCTGCGCCCGGGCGACCCGCCCACCCGCGACACCGCCAAATCTCTGTTCGACGGCATGTTCTTCGACGCCCGGAAGTACGACTTCTCCCGCGTCGGCCGCATGAAGTTCAACATCAAGATCCACGAGAAGGCCGATGCCACCTCGCTCGACAAGCGCACCTTGGACGAGAAGGATTTCGTCGACACCATCAGCTACCTGATGAAGCTCCGCAAGGGCGTGGGCGCCGTCGACGACATCGACCACTTGGGTAACCGCCGCGTCCGCGCGGTGGGCGAACTGCTGGAAAACCAATTCCGGATCGGCCTGGTCCGCATGGAACGGGCGATCAAGGAAAAGATGTCGGTCTACCAGGAAATGTCGACGGCGATGCCGCACGACCTGGTGAACGCCAAACCCGTCATGGCCGCCATCCGCGAATTCTTCGGCTCCTCGCAGCTGTCGCAGTTCATGGATCAGACCAACCCGCTGTCGGAAATCACCCACAAGCGCCGCCTGTCGGCCCTTGGACCGGGCGGTCTTTCTCGTGAGCGCGCCGGCTTTGAGGTCCGCGACGTCCACCCGACCCACTACGGCCGCATCTGCCCGATTGAAACGCCGGAAGGTCCGAACATCGGCCTGATCTCGTCGCTGTCTTGCTTTGCGCGCATCAACGAGTACGGCTTTATCGAAAGCCCCTACCGCAAGGTGGAAGAAGGCGTGCTCGCCGATCAGGTGAAGATCCTGAACCCCGGCGACACCAGCTACAAGGTAGGCGACATCCTCGACCGGCGCGAGCTGGAGAAGGCCGTCGACAAGTTGGGCAAGGGCAAGATCCCGGCCGAATTTGAAGCCTATTGCGACTACCTGTCGGCATGGGAAGAGGACAAGTACCTCATCGCCCAGGCCAACGTCAAGGTAGACGAGTTCGGCCGCATGTCGAACGACCTCGTCAACGCCCGCAAGCAGGGCAACTTCGTGCTGGTTCACAAGGGCGAAGTAGAGTACATGGACGTTTCGCCGAAGCAGCTTGTCTCGGTGGCCGCCTCGCTGATTCCGTTCCTTGAAAACGACGACGCCAACCGCGCGCTGATGGGTTCGAACATGCAACGCCAGGCGGTGCCGCTGCTCCGCGCCGATTCGCCCTATGTGGGCACCGGCATGGAAGGCGTAACGGCGCGCGATTCAGGCGCCGTGGTCATCTGTAAGCGCTCCGGTGTGGTCGATTCGGTGGACTCCGAACGCATCATCGTCCGCGTGGATGGCTCCGATGCGCACGAAGGCCAGTTGTCGCGCGAAGTGGGTGCGGACATCTATCCGCTCACCAAGTTCAAGCGCTCCAACCAAAACACCTGCATCAACCAGAAGCCCATCGTCAAGCTGGGCCAACGGGTGAAAAAGGGCGGCGTGCTGGCCGACGGTCCTTGCACCGACAAGGGCGAACTCGCTCTCGGCCGCAACGTGCTGGTGGCCTTTATGCCCTGGCGCGGCTACAACTTCGAAGACGCCATCGTGGTGTCGGAAAAGTTGATCAAGGAAGACTACTACACCTCGATCCACATCGAGGAGTTCGAAATCGAAGCCCGCGACACCAAGCTGGGACCGGAAGAAATCACGCGCGACATCCCGAACATCGCCGAGAGCTTCCTGAAGAACCTGGACGAATCGGGCATCATCCGCATCGGCGCCACGGTGAAGCCGGGCGACATTCTGGTGGGCAAGGTAACGCCCAAGGGCGAAACGCAGCTGACCCCGGAAGAAAAGCTGCTCCGCGCGATCTTCGGCGAAAAGGCCGGCGACGTGAAGGACGCTTCGCTCTACTGCCCGCCGGGCATTGAAGGCACGGTGGTGAATGCCAGCGTCTGGCGGCATTGTTCCAGGACAAGGAAGTCCTGGCCGACCTGCACGACGAAAAGACCAACAAGAAGCTGCTCTCGAAGGGCACCGACATTTCGCGCGACATGCTCGAAAAGATGCGTGCCAAGGACTTGAAGCGCATGCGCTTGAAGGACAAGGACCCGCGGCTGAACGAGCAGATCGACGAAATCGAAGAGATGACCTCGCGTCAGATCTCGGTGCTCGAAAAGATCACCGAAGAGCGCGTGGCCAAGCTCAAAAAGGGCGACGAACTGCCGCCCGGCGTGATCAAGCTGGTGAAGATCTACATCGCCATGAAGCGCAAGCTTTCGGTGGGTGACAAGATGGCCGGCCGTCACGGCAACAAGGGTGTTATCTCCCGCATCGTGCCGGAAGAAGACATGCCGCACCTGCCCGATGGCACGCCGGTGGAAATCGTACTGAACCCGCTGGGCGTTCCCAGCCGTATGAACGTCGGACAGATCCTGGAAACCCACTTGGGTTGGGCCGGTCAGAAGCTGGGCGTGAAGTACGCGACCCCGGTGTTCGACGGCGCCACCGAAGCCAACATCAAGGGCCAGTTGGTGGAAGCGGGCTTGCCGACCTCGGGCAAGATCCAACTCACCGATGGTATGACGGGCATGCCGTTTGAGCAGCCGGTCACGGTCGGCATCATCTACATGCTGAAGCTGTCCCACTTGGTGGACGACAAGATCCACGCCCGCTCCATTGGACCGTACTCGTTGATCACGCAGCAGCCGCTGGGTGGTAAGGCGCAGTTCGGCGGCCAGCGCTTCGGCGAAATGGAAGTCTGGGCACTGGAAGCCTACGGCGCGGCGTACGTGCTGCAGGAACTGCTGACGGCCAAGTCGGACGACGTGTTCGGCCGCGCCAAGATTTACGAGGCCATCGTGAAGGGCGAAGCCGCCGCCGAACCTGGCGTGCCGGAATCGTTCAACGTGCTGATCCGTGAATTGCAGTCGCTGTGCTTGGACGTGCAGTTGGAAAAGAACCGGGTCACCGAGACGCTGGATACGGCGCTCGCGGCTGATTAATCCGTGGGCGCCGAGGCTAACCGCATGACAGAATTTCAACTCTATCTGGCGATTGGCATGCCCACCTTTGCGGTGCTGGTAGGGATGCTGGT
The DNA here is from genome assembly GCA_026394055.1 of Acidobacteriota bacterium. Lineage (GTDB taxonomy): Bacteria > Acidobacteriota > Terriglobia > Bryobacterales > Bryobacteraceae > JAPKYZ01. The sequence continues at coordinate 25,250 of JAPKYZ010000001.1, read as the reverse complement.
CAATAGCAATCAAGTGAACACGATCAATGGCCGCATGGGGGCCATTGAATCCCGGATTGCGCAGTCCGAGGCCCGGCTGGATACCCGGATGGCCTCCCTCGAAAATAAGTTTGATCTACTCGTGGGTAAAGTGATCGAGCTTGACAATAGGCTGACCCGGCTTGAGGAACGCCTCAAGCGCTAGTGAGAAACAGGAGAGAGATTACATGTTCCGATCATCACCTTATGACCGCGCGAATTTAATCGCTGACTTTGACTCGATCCGCATCTCTCTGGCCAGCCCCGAAAAGATCCGGAGCTGGTCTCACGGTGAAGTCACCAAGCCGGAAACCATCAACTACCGGACCTTCAAGCCGGAACGCGATGGTTTGTTCTGCGCCCGCATCTTCGGGCCGATCGCCGACTGGGAATGCTTGTGCGGCAAGTACAAGCGCATGAAGCACCGCGGCGTCATCTGCGACAAGTGCGGTGTGGAAGTTACGCTCTCGCGCGTCCGCCGTGAGCGCCTGGGCCACATTGAGCTGGCCAGCCCCTGCTCGCACGTCTGGTTCTTCAAAGGCCTGCCGTCGCGCATCGGGTACCTGCTCGACATCACCCTGCGCGAGCTGGAGCGCGTGCTCTACTTTGAAGCGTTCGTCGTGGTTGATCCAGGCGAACTCTCCTCCATCGTCGAGATGGGCGAAGTGCTGAGCGATGAAGACAAGCGCAAGCTGGATGCCGACCACGGCCCCGGCAAGTTTGTCGCCATGATGGGTGCCGAAGGCATCAAGGAACTGCTGAAGAAGGTCGATTGCGAATCTCTCTCGGTGGAAATCCGCGAGAAGATGAAGACCGAAGCTTCGCAGCAGAAGAAGCTGAAGTACGCCAAGCGCCTGAAGGTCACCGAAAGCTTCCGCAAGTCCGGCAACAAGCCGGAGTGGATGATTCTGGACGTGATCCCGGTGATTCCGCCGGAACTCCGTCCGCTGGTGCCGCTCGATGGCGGCCGCTTTGCCACCTCCGATCTCAACGATCTCTACCGCCGCGTCATCAACCGCAACAACCGCTTGAAGAAACTGATGGAGCTGCATGCTCCGGACGTGATCGTGCGCAACGAAAAGCGCATGCTGCAGGAAGCCGTTGACGCTCTGTTCGACAATGGCCGCCGTGGCCGCGTGCTGCGTGGCGCCAACAACCGCCCGCTGAAGTCGCTTTCGGATACGCTGAAAGGCAAGCAGGGCCGCTTCCGTCAGAACCTGCTCGGTAAGCGCGTCGATTACTCTGGCCGTTCGGTGATCGTAGTGGGTCCGGAACTGAAGTTGAACCAGTGCGGGTTGCCCAAGAAGATGGCGCTCGAACTGTTCAAGCCGTTCATCTATCATCGCCTCGAACAGCGTGGTCACTGCACCACCATCAAGCAAGCCAAGGAGTTGGTGGAGCAGCAGGACCCGGTGGTGTGGGACATACTCGAAGAAGTCATCAAGGATCACCCGATTCTGCTCAATCGCGCTCCTACGCTTCACCGTTTGGGTATCCAGGCCTTTGAGCCGGTGTTGGTGGAAGGCAAGGCCATTAAGCTGCACCCGCTGACTTGTACCGCCTTCAACGCCGACTTCGACGGTGACCAGATGGCCGTGCACGTGCCGCTGTCGCCCGAAGCTCAGATTGAAGCTGGCACCTTGATGCTGGCCTCGAACAACATTCTGTCGCCCGCGCACGGTGGCCCGATCACGGTGCCGACGCAGGACATGGTGTTGGGTCTCTATTACCTGACCAAGAACCGCCCGGGCACTAAGGGTGAAGGCCGCACGTTTGCCTCGATGGACGACGTGCTGATCGCGCTTGAAATGGGTGAAGTGGAAACGCTGACCCCCATCAAGCTGCGCTACACCGGCAAGGTGATCGACCTCACCAAGGCGTTCGACAGCCAGAACCTGCTGCACACTGAACCGATCGAGTTCGCCAAGCAGTACATGGACACCACCGTCGGCCGCGTCATTCTGAACGACACGCTGCCCGACGAAATGCCGTTCATCAACGGCCTGCTCAAGAAGAAGGGCATGGCGCAGTTGGTGCAGTATTGCTACCTGAAGTTCGGCCTGAAGATCACGGTCGAGATGCTGGACAAGATCAAGTCGCTGGGCTTCACCTACGCCACGCGCGCTGGTATCTCCATCGGCATCGACGACATGGTGGTGCCGGAATCGAAGGCGCAGTTGGTGAGCGATGCGGAAAAGCTCGTCATCGACGTGCAGCAGCAGTATTCCGACGGCGCCATCACGCACGGCGAACGCTATAACAAGATCATCGAAATCTGGCAGAAGGTGACCGACGCGGTCTCCGGCGCCATGTTTAAGGTGATGGAAGACGACGACAAGTCGGGCCGCAAGCTGAACCCGATTTACATCATGGCCGACTCCGGCGCTCGCGGTTCGAAACAGCAGATCCGCCAGCTGTCCGGTATGCGCGGCTTGATGGCCAAGCCGTCCGGCGAAATCATCGAAACCCCCATCACGGCTAACTTCCGTGAAGGCCTCAACGTGCTGCAGTACTTCATCTCGACGCACGGCGCCCGTAAGGGCTTGGCTGACACGGCCTTGAAGACCGCTGACTCGGGCTACCTCACCCGCCGCCTCTGCGACGTGGCGCAGGACGTCATTATCAGCGAATCGGACTGCGGTACGTCCGAAGGCATCTACGTTGAGAACATCGTCGAAGCCGGCGAAATCATCGAAGCTCTCCGCGAGCGCGTCGTGGGCCGTGTGGCTCTTGAAGACAGCCGGGACTTTGAAGGCAACATCATCGTTGGGGTCAACCAACTGATTGATGAAGGCCGCGCCTCGGCCATCCAGGCCGCGGGTATCGAGCGTGTGAAGATCCGCTCCGTGCTGACCTGCGAATCCCGCCGCGGTGTCTGCCAGCTCTGCTACGGCCGTAACCTGGCCACCGGACGCATGGTGGAACGCGGTGAAGCGGTGGGTATCATCTCGGCGCAGTCGATCGGCGAACCCGGCACCCAGCTGACCATGCGTACGTTCCACGTCGGTGGTACGGCTACTGGTCAGTCGGAACAGTCCCGCCAGGACGCCAAGTCCGACGGCTTCGTCCGCTTCGACGATGTCCGGACGGTGCGCAACGCCAAGAACGAATTGATCGCGATGAACCGCAGCGGTTATGTGGCCATCGTCGATTCCAAGGGCCGTGAAAAGGAACGCTACCAGGTTGTCTACGGCGCCAAGATCCTCGTCGAGGATGGCTCGCCCGTCAAGGCCAATGAGATGTTGCTGGAATGGGATCCCTACACGTTCTCGATCCTCACTGAAGTCAGCGGTAAGGTCCACTTCAAGGACATGATCGATGGCTTGACGGTGCAGGAGCAGGTGGACGAAATCACCGGCATGTCGCAAAAAGTGGTGATGGATTCAACGGACGAAAAGAAAGTCCCCACCGTCATCATCCGCGGCGAATCCGGATCGAAGGCCGATGAGCGCCGCTACTTGATGCCCACCCATGCGCACATGATGGTGGAAAACGATCAGGAAGTGCACGCCGCTGACGTCATCGCGAAGATTCCGCGCGCCACCACCAAGACCAAGGACATCACCGGTGGTCTGCCCCGCGTCGTCGAACTGTTTGAAGCCCGCAAGCCCCGCGAAACCGCGGTGATGGCGGAGATCAACGGTACGGTCCGCATGGGCGAGATCACCAAGAACACCCGTAAGATCTACATCGTGCCGGAAGACGGCGTCGAGGAGAACAAGCGGGAATACGCCATCCCCCGTGGCCAACACGTCAACGTGCAGGACGGCGAGCGCGTGAAGGCGGGCGACCGTCTGAACGATGGCCCGCTGAACCCGCACGACATTCTGGGCGTGCTCGGCGAGAAGGAACTGCAGAAGTACCTGGTGAACGAAATCCAGGAAGTCTACCGCCTGCAGGGTGTGAACATCAACGATAAGCACCTGGAAGTCATCTCCCGCCAGATGATGCGCTGGGTGAAGATCGAAGATATCGGTGACACCGAATTCCTCCCTGAGGAAGTGGTGGACCGCTTTAAGTTCGCCGACGAAAACGATCGCGTGATCGCCGCCGACGGCCGGCCTGCTCAAGGTAAGCCGGTGTTGTTGGGTATCACCAAGGCGTCGCTGTCCACCGACAGCTTTATCTCCGCCGCCTCCTTCCAGGAGACAACGCGTGTCCTCACTGAAGCCGCCATCAACGGCAAGGTGGACTACCTGCGCGGTCTCAAGGAAAACGTCATCATGGGCCGCCTGATCCCCGCCGGTACCGGCATGGATTACTACCGGGCCGTGAAGATCGCCGGCGAAGACATCGTCGAAGAAGAGACGCAGCCCGAGGGCGATCCGCTGCTCGATTCGATGAACGGCTACGACGACGAAGCCCGCGCACTCTATGTGGGCGGCCTGAGCGAAGACCTGGGTCCCGACGATTCAACCCCCGAATAGGGTTTTGCAGGAAAGGGACATCAGTAGATGATCGGATTAGGGGCCGTTGCTTTGGCAGCGGCCCTTTCTCTTTCTCCAGCCGACGTTTTCTCGGAAGCGGTGCAGACCAGCATCCGCAACAAGGTCCAGCAGGCGTGTGAGGCAGTCGACACTGCGGCGATGGGGCGGGAATGGGTGGACTTCACGCGCGGCCTCGATTCGGAAGCGGACGGCAAGCAAGCCTACGTGGGGTTTCTGAAGGAGCGCTACGAGTACAACATCGGGCGGCTGAATGAGGCTTACGGGCTGGACGCGCAGTCGTTCACAGAGCTGACGTCGCTGAACTTCAAGTCGCTGGACCGGACGCGGAAGGCCGTTATGGAAGACGATGCGACGTTCCTGGCATCCCTGCGGGAGATCGTCGAACGCCTTTCGAATGCGGGCCTGGCTGCATGTAGGAAGCAGCCTTGACAGAGTGAGTAAATGTACTCATACTGGGTGTGCCCGAATTCTGCACGCAGGGGAGGACCGATATGGTAGGGACACTTGAGGAAGAGTTGACAGATGAGCTACTGAATCTGTATGAGAAATGGAAGGAGATCGGCCCGGCCAAGAATATCTTTCTGAGGATGGTAAAGCCGACCGCAGACGGAAGACTCTATAAGGGGCCCGTAGGGACAGTTCGATATCTATTGGAAAAAGAGGAACTTACGGAAGGATTTGTGTCTCTCGTCCAGGCGGGAAAATTGGACTGGACGGTAGAAGCTCTGGTATTGCAGCCGAGATGGGGGCAACTCTTTAGCGATGGAGAGCGCGCCATTGCAGCGGAACGAATCCGGAGGGCTGAATCGTTTGGTGTTCCGAAGGCGGACAATCTTCCTGCGCGGGCGCGATCGGGTCTTAGTAAAAAGACTACTTTACATCATGTCACCGCTGATGACATTCGAGAGTTCGTTAGGGTGCGGTATCTATTGCCCACCCGCAGTCAAGGCGGTCAGCAATTCTCGGTGCGCGCGGGCGATGTCGAGAAGCAACTGGGAATGCGCAACAGCATCGCGCACGTTTGTGCCTCCCTGCGTTCGCGTAAGTTTCTTGATCCTAATGGATTGCGCCTCCTGAATATCGAAGGCCCCCCTTCCCAAACATCAACCACGGTGGTGTTTACCTATGGGTTCCTGGATTCGGCCCGGACTGGCGCTCCTGGGGTGCCGAAAACATTTCCTCAGGCGCAGCCGGCCATTCAAGAGAAGACACTCTTCGAGAAGATGCGCGAGATGCGGGGGATTGCTAAGGACATGTACAAACGGCTGGGCGGTGGAGAGGCGGCGTGGCGGGCGGAGCGGGAAGGTTGGCCAGAGTGAGTCTCATCTACTGGGACACCATGCTCTGGATCTACCAGTTCGAGGACCACGACGTATTCGGTCCGCGAGTGGCTGAAATGTGGGAAAAAGTGGCTGCTCGCAAGGATCGGCTCTGCCTTAGTACGCAGGGGGCGGCGGAGGTGTTGACCGGTCCGCGACGTGACGAGAATTGGGACTTGTACTCCCGGTACCTCGAGCTGTTTCGGTCGCCGGAGTTGCACCTTTTAGACTTCAGCTTGACCACAGCCGAGGTCTACGCCGATATCCGGTCTCGTTACAAGATCGCACCTGCGGATGCCGTTCACTTGGCTTGTGCAGCGGAAGCCCGCGTTGACCTGTTTCTGACGCATGATCGGAGACTTACCGGAAAATTCATACCCGGCATTCAGTTCATTGCCAGTCTCGATACTGAGATCCTCTAGCATGTGGCATGGGGTGGGTCACAGAACTTTCAGCCCACCCCATCTGCATCCCCTACCGCCAGTAGCCACCCCGATGGCGGCGGTCCCAATGGCGCCGTTCATATCTTGGGGCAGGGTAGTAGCCACGAGGTTCCACATAGCCCGGCCCATAGTAAGGCGGGGGAACGAGGTACACCGGAGGAGGCGCCACATAGTACACCGGAGGCGGAGCCACATACACTCGCCGGGGGTAGTAACGAGGTTGAGGGCCGATTCGCACCGAAACGCCAATGCCCGCCTGAGAGGGGACAGCCGCTGCTCCGAGCAGCAAAATCGAGGTGAAGAGGAGTTTCTTCATCATTGTTCTCCTTCTGCTACTTCAAACGCGAACTGGCCCCGCAGGGTTGCGGAGCCAGCTGTTAAAGTCCATCAATGAAGGAGTGTGCCACGCGGGCGGCGTGCCCGTTACGCCTTCTTCGCAGCGGGCGCCTTGCCCTTGGAAAGGGCCGGAGCGCCCCCTTCTTTCATGAGCATTTCGATCATGTCGCGCATGTTCTTTTCTTCGGCATTGAAGAACGGTTCGGTGCCCATGTACTGGGCGCGGATCTGGAACTTGCGGTCGATGAAGACCAGCGTCGGCATATAGAGCTGCTGCATCGCCGGGTGCTCCAGATAGCTGTACACCGGGTCGCGGGGCGAGAAGCCCACCGGCCAGGTGAGGTTGCCATTCTTCTTGAAGTCCGGGATCAGCATCTTGGCCATGTCGTTGATAGCGACACCGATCGGCTGGAAGCCCTTCGGGCCGAACTCCTTGTACATCTTCTCCACCACCTGCGAGCAGCGCTGGCAGTGCGGGCAAGTCGTCAGCAGGAACTCCACCAGGATGATCTTGCCTTTGTGCTTGCTCAGCAGCTGGGTGGTGTCGTCCGGCATCGTGATGACGAACTCCGGGCTGGGCCGGGGAACTTTGGCCGCCCACGCCGGAAGAGCTCCGGTAGCCGCCAGAACAGAAAGAGCAGTGCGCCGCGTCATGAGTCCAGTGTAACTTAGAGTGTCAAATGTCAGCGCACCAGTTGTTCACCCGCCGCCACGGCTTGCGACTCGCCTTCGGATTGCCCGTCCTGGCACGCGGCCTTGGTGCCGCACCCGCACCGCTCACGATCACGCGCTTCACGACGCGCAAATTCATTGTCAGCGGCCGTGACTACCTGTTCCTGGAGATTGAAACGGACGGCGGCATCACCGGCCTGGGTGAAGGCTCGCTGCCCGGGCGCGCCGCCATCACCGAGCAGGCCATCCGCTGGCTGGAGCCTCACTTGGTTGGCCTGGATCCCGCGGGCACGGACGATCATTGGAACCGCATCTACCACCAGCTCTCCCGCTGGCGCGATGGCAGCGTCATCATGACCGCCCTGGCCGCCGTCGACATCGCCCTGTGGGATCTGGAAGCCAAGCGCCTGGGCATTCCTGTCTGGCGGCTCGCCGGAGCCTCCGCGGCCAAGCCCCTGGCGGTCTACTATTCGCACTGGAGCCAGGACGTGAAGCCCCGCACACCGGCCGCATTGAAGGAACTCGCCATCAAAACGCGGGAGCAAGGCTGGAAGGCCGTGAAGTGGGTGGTGCCGCAAGCCGCCACCGAACGCGAGCGGCTGGAGCAAGCCGTCGCCGAATGCCGTGCGGTGCGGGAAGCGGGGCTCGATTTTGGGCTTGAGATGTGGGAGAAGTTCACCGTGCGGTCCGCCATTGAGTTCGCGCGCGCCGTGGCTCCGTTCAACCCGCTGTTCATCGAAGAACCCGTGCTGCGTGAATCGCCACAGTCCCTCGCTGAAGTGGCGGCGGCCAGCCCGGTGCCCGTCGCGACTGGCGAAGGTCTGCTCACCCGCTACGACTTCCGCCATCTGCTGGACCACAAAGGCGCGCGCATCATCCAGCCGGATGTGGTCCACTGCGGCGGCATCACCGAGATCCGCCGCATCGCCAGCCTGGGCGAAACCTACGGCGCGGAGATCTCGCCGCATATGTGGTACGGCCCGGTGGCCCACGCCGCCTCCATCCACGCCATGTCCAGCGTCCGGAATTTTTGGATGCAGGAATGGGACGCCGTTCACGACAGCCTGTTCACCGGCCTGACGCGCGGCACTCACACCGTACCGGCAGCCGGTGCCGTGACGCCGTCATCGAAGCCGGGCTTGGGCATCGAGATGGATTGGGAGCAGTGGGAGAAGCGCTTCCCCTACACCGGCCAAGCTCAGCGGCGGCCCGGCGGGCGCTAGGGGGTCGAGCGTCAGTGCTGCGGGGGCGAGACGACGACGATGTCGGTCTTCAAGAAGTCGGAATCCAGCGTGAGCAGTGGCTCGCCCACATCCTTCGCCAGAGCATAGGCAAAGCAATCGCCCAAATTGATGGGGTACGCCAGCCGAGCCCAAGCGGCGATCTCCGCCTGCTCGGCTGAGGGTGGAACCAACCGCACCAGCTCCCGAATGTCGTCACGCAGCTGCCGGTAGAGTGTGGGCTGTACGGAGCGAATGCGGATCAGTGCTTCGGTAAAGTTCACCGTGCACATCTTGGGCTCAGTCTCGCTGTGGCGGAGTTGCTCCACTACCCACGCAGCCGAAGGCTCGCCAAACTGCAAGGCCAACAGTGCCGAGGTATCTACGACCACAGCTGATCATCCGAGGTGAACCGCGGTGCGGGACTCAGCGGTGCACGCAGCCCAGACCCTAACAATCGAGCCCAATCGTAGGACTGCCAGGGCTTGTCACCCTGATCAATCACCGTGGCCATCTCCCGCACTACGGCTCGAACGGCATCCGATTTCCGGGTCCAGCCACGCTTCTTCATGATCCGTCCCAAGTCCCGCTCAAATTCCGCGTCGACGTTCATGTTGAACTGCTTCATACAGCTCCAGTATAGGCCGGGCTGTATGGAGCTGTACCGGGCTGTGGTTCTCGCCAACCACCCAGGTCTCCGCACGCCAACGCCACCAGCCGCGCAAGTTAGAATAGTGTATGCAGACACAACTTCGTAAGGTGGTAGACCAAGTCGTGCCCCGCCTGCGGGCGATCACTGAAGAGGCGGCCGCCGTGAAGCCGGCACCGGACAAGTGGTCCTTCAAAGAAGAACTCGGCCACCTGATCGACTCCGCCGCCAACAACCATCAACGCTTCATTCGCCTCCAATTGCAGCCCGCGCTCACCCTGCCGGGATATGCGCAAGAAGGCTGGGTGCTGGCAAACCAGTATCAACAGGCCAGCTGGGCGGACCTGATTACGCTCTGGTCTGTTTACAACTTACACTTAGCCTTTGTGATCGAACGCATCGACCCCGCCCACGCGGGCCGCATCTGGCACCACCCCGAGGCCGACTATACGCTCCAGTTTCTGGTGGATGACTACGTGGTCCACATGAAGGGGCATCTGGCGACCATTGGGGTAGTGTAGTGGTGGTTGCGTCCGCGTCGGACGCCAATACATAATGTAAATACGCGGCGATGGACTACGTCTGGGATCCCTTGAAAGGGCGGGCCAATCTTTCACGTCACGGTATTGCGTTTGAAGATGCCGTCCGGATCTTTGAGGGACCCACGCTTGAAAGAGTGGATGATCGATTCGACTATGGCGAGGTTCGCATCTACGCCATTGGAGTGGTGAACGGAATGGAGATTACAGTGATCTTCACTGAGGTCTCCGAAGGCGAGCGCCGGATCATATCGGCTTGGAGGGCAGAGCGTCATGAACGAGAAGCCTATTGGCAGAGCGTCGGGTAGCACTGATTGGGAGCGTCTCCGCGAACGGAGCGGACCGGAGATTCGCGACGCCATCGACGCCGATCCTGATGCGCGCCCCACGGATACTGACTTCTGGTTGGGAGCGAAAGTTGTTATGCCGCAACCCAAGCAAACGGTGACCATCCGTCTTGACGCCGACCTCTTAGACTGGTTGCGTCGCGAAAAGGGCTATCAAACCCGGATCAACGCTGTCCTGCGGACCTACATGGAAGCGCAGAAGACCTAGTGGTGGTTGCCGTTTCGGCCCCGGCCGGACCCTTAGTCATCTTTTACGCCAGGACCCTTGATATGCTCAGATTCAGCTGGCGAGGTTCAGCGTTGCGGACTACCCAGTTCCGTGCTGACCACCACTGCTGAAGGAGCCATCGTAAACGTCCATGAACCGTCTAGCCGGAGTTCTTGCCCCTGCCGTCACGCCTTTCCGCCGCGACTTGTCGCCGGACCCCGAGCGGTTTGCCCGCCATGCCAAATGGCTGCTGTCGAACGGCTGCGCGGGACTGGCCTGCTTTGGCACCAACAGTGAGGCCAACTCGCTCTCGGCTGATGAGCGCACGTCGCTACTCGAGGCCTTGATCGCGGCCGGAGTGCCGGCTGAGAAGCTGATGCCGGGGACGGGCTGCTGCTCGCTTACCGAGTCCGTGCACATCACCCGCCACGCGGTGGCCGCCGGATGCGCGGGGGCGTTGATGCTGCCGCCTTTCTACTACAAGGGCGTGCCGGAAGATGGCCTCTATGCCTACTTCTCGGAAGTGATCCAGCGCGTGGGCGACTCCCGGCTGCGGCTGTTTCTCTATCACATCCCGCCAGTGGCGCAGATCCCGATCTCGGTGGCGCTGATGCAACGGCTGAAGAAGGCCTACCCGGAAACCATCGCGGGCATGAAGGACAGCTCCGGCGATTGGAACAACACCAAGGCCGTGCTCGACGCCTTTGCGGGCGAGGAGTTTGACGTCTTCGCAGGCAGCGAAGTCTTCCTGCTCGACAACATGCGCCACGGCGGCCGCGGCTGCATTTCCGCCACGGCGAACGTCAACCCCGGGCCGATCCATCACGTGTTCGCCAACTGGCAAGCCGGTAACGCCGACGCCCTACAGGCCGGCATCACCGCCACCCGCGCCACCATCCAGAAGTACCCCATGATCGGCGCGCTAAAGGCGATTGTGGCTCACTATGGTGCCGACCCCGATTGGGTCACCGTCCGCCCGCCGCTGATGAACCTGAGCGCAGCGCACACGGCCGCCTTGATGCCCGAGCTCGATGCGCTGGGCTTTGCGATGCCGGGGCTGTAAGCAGAGCACAGCCGCGCCGATAACAATCCGAGTCACTCAAGCCCAATTACTGTCGACGCTGGGGGCGTTCTTATCGAACAGAATGCGCAAGACGCTCGCTCTCGGCGAATCTCTGCACGGCCTCAACGAGGCGAACATCCAGCTGAAACGCTTCGGCCACCGCTTCCGGCGTCATGCCGTCATCCAGATTGTCCAGAACAGCCTGCACCGGCATGCGGAGGCTCGTCGCGGAATACGGGCGCGCCATGAAGATAGCGTTCGTCACTGATCGCTGGCGCGAAATTTGACCAATCCATGCTCACCTCGCAGTTTTATTTTAGCCCTGCAGGAGCTTCCCAAATGGTCGAGGCGATGTAGCGTTCTGACTCGCGACCGTCGTTGAAGTAGTAGATCGTCACCAGCTTGCCGTCGGGGCGGACCACCGTGCGGGTGTAGCCCAGGTCGCGGTCGCCGCCGTCTTGGCGGAGGGTCAACTCTTCGCCCCAGGTGGCGCCGTCGTCCTTGCTCACTCGAGCTCGGATGCTGTAGGGGGCTTCGCGGTGGCCGTAGGTGATCACCAAGCGGCCATCCTTCAACCGGACCATGCTGGGCGGGTTGCCGGAGTTGCCGGTTACCTGGGCGGTGACGCGCGAGATGATGCGCCAGGTGGCGCCGTTGTCATCCGAGCGGGTCAGCTCAATAAAGTTGTCCTTGCCTTCAATGCGGCGGATCGACGACAGGATCGTCTTGGCCGACAAGCGCAGCGACGAAGGCATGATCGAGAAACCGTTGGTCGGCACCGACGGAACACCCACCTTGGTCCAGTTCAGGCCGCCGTCGGTGGTGCGAATGCAGAAGACCTGGCCTTCCTTATTCGTATCAAGCGCGGCGGTGATGAACATCGTCATCGACTTCGGCCCATCGATGAAGTAGTCCGTTCGCGCCATGATGCCCTTGGTGCCGAACGTCGGCACGTGATACGGGCCATTCCAGTTCTTGCCCTTGTCGTAGGAGTAGTAAAAGTGCGACGGGCCGGTATCCTTTGAGAACATCCGCGCCGTCAATGCGAAGCCGGGTTTGGAAAAATCCATCGCGGTCTTCAGATCCGTGGTCGGCTTGCCGCCATCTTCAGTGGGCACGCCCGCCATCTTGCCGCCCGGAGGAGGCAGCAGCGAGAGTGGCTTCTCGATCGTCCAGGTCTCGCCGCCATCCAGGCTCCGGGCCAGCAGGTGCTCTTCTTTCTGGCTATAGTCCACCGCGTGGATCGAGCGGTTCACCTTGAAGTGGCCGGATTCAAAGCCGACCACAATCTCGTTGCCCCAAATCCAGATGCCATGGTTGGCGGGCCAGCCCGCATAGCGGCCCGCCACTTTGTAGACCACACCGTTCTTCACCGCCAGCGGTTCAGCCGCCTGGACAGCAGAGTGCAGCAACACGCTCGCAAGCGTGGTCAGGATCAGTCGGTTCATTTGTTCTCCGGTCTCTAGAAGGTCATTCGCAACGCCACCTGCAGAATGCGCGGGTCGCCAGCGCCGGTAATGCGCATGAAGTTGGCGCTATTCTGCGCGGCTACCGGATTGCCCAAGTTTACCCGGTTTAGGGCGTTGAATGCCTCAAAGCGGAGGAAGGTGTTCACGCGGTCGTTGTACTTGAAGTTCTTCACCAGGCCCAGGTCGACATTGGCCAAGCCCGGACCAAAGAACGTGTTGCGGCCCAGATTGCCAAAAGTACCGATGGCGTTGGGCGCAAAGGCCGTCTTGCGCAGGTATTCGAGCACCACATCCTGCCGTGAGCGGTCGCCCGACAAGTTCGGATCACCCACCAGATCCGCCCGCTGGCTGCCCGTACCCGTGCGGGCATTGTCCACGCCGCTGGTCACCGTGAACGGTTGGCCGGTATTCAGGTTGATGATGCCGTTCATGCTCCAACCGCCGAACAGGAAGCGGCCCACGCCCGCCTTGGGCGCCCACGGCAGATCCCACAAGCCGGAGAAGTTGAAGACGTGGGTGCGGTGGAACTCGGAGAGCCCCTTGTCGTAGGCCTGATTGGTGGGGTTGGTCCGGGCGATGCCGTTCACTTTGTTCTGCGACGTATCGTCGATCGACTTGGCGAACTGGTAGTTGGTCAGGATCGTGAAGCCCTTGGCGAAGCGCCGCTCCAAGGTCACTTGCAGCGCATGGAAGGTGGAGTTGCTAACGCTTTCGAGAATCGGCGTCGCCCCCAGGGCCGGGCCCAGCGGACGGCGCTGGTTCGTCGTGGCCGTGGTTGCGCCAGCGGTATAGATGGCGGGGTTCAGCTCGCGGCCCACGCCCAGGCGCGTGCCCTTGGAGGCGGCGTAGGAAGTGCGCATCACAAAGCCGCCGAACAGCTCGCGCTCCAGCGTCAGGTTCCAGGACTGGATGTAGGGGTTCCGGAAATTGGCCGCATACAGGAACTGCGACGTGTACTGCGGAAACGTCGCGGTGGAGGGCGGATTCAGCGAGGCAGGGAAGGGGTTGGTGGTCCCGGCCCAGGGGTTGGTGAAGCTATTGGTGGCGTTGCCGAACACCGTCACCACCGTGCCAAACGGCGCTTGGGTGGCCTGGCTGTTCGTCGAGATCGTGTTCGTCCAGTCGTAGAAGACACCATAGCCGCCGCGCAAGGAGGTTTTGCCGTCGCCGAACACGTCCAGCGCAAAGCCCAGGCGCGGGCCGAAGTTGGTCCACACGGTGGGCACGGCGCCTTTGGAGACATTGGGGTCACCGGCGTAGATCACGCCCTTGGGCGCATTGACGTAGCGCGTCGATTGCTCCGCCGGACGCCACACGGCGATCTTGTTCAGCGCATCGGTGTACGGCGTGAACGGCTCCCAGCGGACGCCCACGTCCACGGTCAACCGGCGCGAGACCTTCCAGGAATCCTGCACAAAGCCCGAGAAGCGGCGCACGCGCGTGCCCTTGTACTCGCCAATGCCTTGGGTGAGCGAGTTGTAGCGGCCGATCAGAAAGTCCGCCAAACCATCCGTGGTGAACGGAGCGGCGCCGTTGAAGTTCCACTGGCCGTTGGCGCGGAAGTTGTTCACGATGTCGTTGGACCCGTGCGCGTATTCGCCACCCATCGTCAGCTGATGCTTGCCCTTGGTCCAGCGCAGGGTGTCGAGATACTGGAATTCCTTGCGCGGGAAGGAATTGGTGTCGCCGGTGTTGATCGAGAAATAGCCGGCGATGGCGATGTCCCACTTGATGATCGGGTCGTTGTAGTAGTTCAGGCCCAGCGACGCCAAGCTCTTATCCGGTTGCGGCGGCACGAAGTAGCCATCCAGACGATTGAAGCTGAACAGCGCTTGGTTGATCAGGTTCGGCGTAAACGTGTGGGTGTCGGTGATCGAGACACTTTCGTTGATCCAGTTGCCGCCGCTGTTCTGCTCCAGGTAATTGTTCGGATTCAGGAACGACGTGGCGCTGGCCCAGCTGCGGTAGTAGCGGCCGGAGATGCGGTTGCGGTCCGAGATGGCGTGGTCGCCACGGGCCAGGATCTGGTCGTCATTGGAATTGTTCGGCGCGGCCGTAAAGATGGTGTTGCCCGATGTCGGGTTGGGTACCTTGCTCAGCACATAGCGCGAGACCGGGTGGAACTGCGCCGCCGGAATCAGGTTGCCGGGATAGGGCTGCGTGGTGCCGGGGTCGCGGATCACGCGGGGCAGCAGGTTGGCAAAGTTGCCATTCTTTTGGGCCTCCGTCGCCACTAGCCGCTGCGCGGAAACTGGAGCGCGCTTGATGATGGTCGATTGATAGGAGAAGAAGAAGAACGTCTTGTCGCGGCCGTTGTAGACCTTCGGGATCACCAGCGGGCCACCAATGGTGCCGCCGAACTGGTTGCGCTTCAAGCCGTCGGTCAGCTTGGATCCATTGACGATGGGCGAAAAGTAGTTGGTGGCGTTCAAGGCTTGATTGCGGACAAACTCAAAGGCCGAACCGTGCAGTTCGTTGGTGCCCGATTTGGTGACCGCATTCACCACGCCACCCGACTGGCGGCCGAACTCGGCGGAGAAGTTGTTGGTCTGCACGCTGAACTCCTGCAGCGCGTCCGGGTTGGGCAGCGGAGCGGGAGCGTTCGAATACACGTCGTTGTTCTGCGCCCCATCCAGCACGTAGTTCGTCGTGTTTGATCGGCCACCATTCACCGACACCGGATTGGTGCCCGGGTACGTAGTGCCAGAGGTGACGTTGGCGCCCGGGTCATTGGTGACGCCCACGATCAACCGCATCAGCTGCGTGGCATTGCGGCCATTCAGCGGCAGCTCCTCAATGCGCTTCTGATCGACGACGGCCTTCAGCGTCGACGTCGTGGTGTCCACCGTCACTGCACTGGCCTGCACCGTCACCGTCTCAGTGGTGGCGCCCACGCTCAACCGCACATCCAGGCGCGAGACTTCATTCACCTGCAACCGGACGTCCTTCACTTCAAACTTCTGGAAGCCGCCCGCCTCCACGACAACGTCGTATTCGCCCACCGGCAGATT
This sequence comes from Acidobacteriota bacterium, assembly GCA_026394055.1. Lineage (GTDB taxonomy): Bacteria > Acidobacteriota > Terriglobia > Bryobacterales > Bryobacteraceae > JAPKYZ01. The sequence continues at coordinate 9,508 of JAPKYZ010000001.1, read as the reverse complement.
GCGCAAAAAGTAGACGCCATCGGCGCTGGTGGTGGCGCTGAACACCGCGGCGGTGCCGGTGTTGCGGGCCGTCGCCTTGGCGGAAGGCACGACGCCGCCGCTCGAATCCGTCACGACGCCGGTGATGGATCCGCTGACATTCTGGGCCCAGGCCGAACTGCTCAGCAACGCAGCTGTGGCCACAAACAAAGTGATCGATCTCATATTCCCTGCTCCCTGTTTCCGTCGTCCCTGCTGCCTGTTGTTCTATCAGATACCAGGTGCCCTACGCACTGCGCATCATCTCGTCCCAGGTGACTTCGCGCTTCCGGTCGATGGCCATCTGCCCTAGAATCGCGGTCAGCGTGCTCTCGGCCGCGCGCACGCCCACGTTTTCGGGCTTGCCTTCCTGAATGCGCTGCACGAACGCCTGCAGTGCGTCCTGCGTGATGTCGTGCCCAGACTTTTCCGTCACCAGGCCGCCGCCCGTGTTGTAGGTCCAGTATTCGCGCGCCGTTTCGATGAAGCCGTTTTCGCCGATGTAGCGCTCTTTGTTGGACCGGAAAAACTTGGGCGTCATCTGCGACCCCGCGAAGGTCATCTGCACGTTGCCCGGATAGTCGTAGGTGACGCTCAAGTGATCCAGCAGATCACCGCGCTTCTCTACCGTGCGTCCGCCGGTGCCGATGGCCTTTACGGGGTGCGCTCCCACGAACCAGTTGATGGCGTCCAGGTTGTGGACATACGTCTCGACGATCACTTCGCCAAAGGTCGCGCGCCACAGCTTCCACTGCTCCAGCTTCTCTTTCTCGTTGCGCGGCGCGGGCACCGGCGGCTCATTGCCTTGCAGGGCGAACTTCAGAAACTCGCCGTGGATCTCGCGGATCTTCCCGATCGCGCCTGATTCCATCATCTGCTTGGCCTGCACGTACACCCCGCCGTAGCGCTGCTGGAAGCCGAACGTGATGTTGACGTTGCGCTGGGCACTGTCGGCGGCGCGCATCACGCGCTTGCAACCGGCTACGTCCAGGCCTGCGGGCTTTTCCATGTAGATGTGCTTACCGGACTTCACGGCGGCTTCGAAATGTTCCGGGTGTAGGTAGACCGGCGTCGCGATCATCACCGCATCGACATCGCTGGCCAGCAGTTCTTGAAAGTTCGTGAACGTCTTGGCATCAGGCGCGCCGATCTTGGCCTTGGCATTGGCCATCTGGCTTTCCACCACATCGCAGACCGCCGTCACCTTGGCGCCCGGGTTCTTGTTGATGATGGTGGCGGTGTAGGTGCCGCGGCTGCCGGCGCCGATGAGGCCAATCTTGAGGGCCGAATTCTGTGCGCTGCCGCGAACGGCCTGCAGCGGGACCAGCGTGGCGGCTTGGACAAGCGAGCGTCGCGAGAGTGAGGGCGTGGTAGACATTGTGGTGGATTCTCCTGTCAGGGTCAGTTACGGCGGTTAGAGCATGCCACAGGCTTCCAGCAACACGGCCTGCGTCATCAAATCATGTTCGGCTGAATAAGTGGGCTTGACACCCTCGCGGATCACGCCCGCCATTTCGACAAAGTCCGGCGCGTAGGGCATGCCCGACGAGGCGCCCGGCGGTACCCGCGTCTGGACACCCGCATCGTAGGGACCGGCGGCTTGCTTCAATTCCACCGTCAGCCGCACCGGCGCGAACGGCTGCGCCTTCGCCGAGCCATTGGTACCCAGGATCTCCACATAGCGGTGCTGGTTGCCCAGCGGATCAAACCCCGCCAGCGAAATCTCGGCGACGGCGTTTGGATAATCCAGCACCACCAGGGAGTTGTCGGCCAGGCCATCGGCAATCGGCGAATGATGGCGAATAAAGCCGGTCACCTTGGTGGGCTTGCCCAGCAGCGCCGTGGCGCGGTCGATCAAGTGGCAGCCTTCTGAGAACATCATGCCGCCGCGATACTTGGCCAGGTGCTTGCGCTCCGCCGCATCAATCGGCTTGTCAATCGAGGCTCGGAAGCGATAAACACGGCCCAGCCACCCTCGACGCGCCGCTTCCATCGCGGCCTGCATGCCTTCGTGATAGCGCCACTGATAGCCCATTTGCACGATACGCCCGCGCCGCGCCGCCTCATCGAGCAGCTTCTTCAAACCGGCCAGGTTGGCTCCCGGCGGCTTATCGAGGTGCACCCACTTGCCCGCGTCAATCGCCTGCTGCGCCCATTCCAGATTCTCGGCCGCGTCCGCGCCTTCCACAGCGATGAACTCAATCGATGGATCCTTCAGCACCGCGGCATAGTCGAGCGTGGGCAATTCGCCAATTTGGTCCCGAAGGACGGGTTCTTCCGGGTTGGGCCGGCAGACGCCGAGCAGCTCAAACTGCCCCCTCATCATCCGGAGAGTCTTGGCCTTGCTGGCCGCATGGCCATGTCCGGAGCCGACCATGGCGGCACGAATAGGCCGGTACTGGCCCAGCAGCGGCGCGGCGGCGGCGAGATAGCTGAACGTGCGGCGGGTCATGGAGCAGCCTACTTGTTCTCAACCAGCGGCGCCTGCACTTGGATGATCTCCGCACCCGGAGCGTCGGCGGTCACCGTCAGTTGCGCTGCGCCTTGGATGAAGACCGTGTCGCGCTCCCCAGCAAGGTAGGTGGTCTTGCCATCGCTCACCTTCAGGGCGCCCTTCCAGACAAACAGCAGCTGCTCACCTTCATTTTCGACACGGGTCCGGAACGATTCTCCGGGCTTCAGCCGGTGGTGAGCTCCGGCGGCGCGCTGCGAGCCAATCTTGGGAGACGTGAACAGGCCGCTGGCATGGCCGAAGTCGACGTACTTCACCGCACCGGGCGTGATGTCGCCCTTGGGCGCAATGCCGGTCTTTTTCGAATCGCGCGCCCCGGCATACAAGATCAAGTCCGGCGGGTTCTGAAAGCTGATCATCACCGCGTCGCCTTTGCCTGCGGTCACGGTGCCATGGATCTGCCCGGTGGGCACAAAGGCACACTCACCCGCTTTGAACAGGCGCATCGAATCGCCTTGACGCAGGTTCACTTCGCCTTCCAGCACCAGGATCGTGTCGTCGGAATAGTCGTGCACATGCTGGGCGAACTCCGCGCCGGGCTGCGAGATTGACAAGTTGAGCGTGGTCTTCTTGGCGCCCAGGCCGGGATGGATGATGCGGCGGGAAGTGACCTCGCCCATCCGGAACGGATCGCTTTCTGCGAAACGGACCACGCGGATGGACTGCGCGTGGGACTGTGAGTGTGACTGTGCGTGGGACTGTGCGTGGGACTGTGCCGCAACGGCCAACACCAGCCAGGAAACAAGGGGACGAGGGGACATGGATTCTCGCAGGCTTAGGCCACGATGATATAACAACTCCAGCCCCCTTTTTCCATGCAACGCCGCACTCTGCTTAGCCTGCCGGCTGCCGGCGCCCTCGCTTCCACTCCGTCGCGCCCCCGGCTGAAACTTTCCGTGCGGGTCGAGCCACTTTTCCCCAGCTTGACGTTACCGGCGCAGATCGAGAAGGTGGCGGAGGCGGGCTACCAGGGCTTTGAGTTTGGCGATTGGCGAGCGGCCGATGCGGGCCAGATAGTGGCGCTGAAGAACCGGCTGAAGCTCGATTGCGTGTGCCTCGTTGGCAATCGCAGCGTGAACCCCAAGGGCATGGGCCTGTGCGACCCGGCCGAGCGCGAGGGCTTCCTCACCGAGCTGCGCGCCTCAGCCGACGCCGCCCGCCGGTTTGAGAGCCGCATGCTGGTGGTCCTGAGCGGCTTCAAGATCCCCGGACTCTCCCGCGCGCAGCAACACGCCAGCATGGTGGAAGGCCTCAAGCGCGCCCACGACATTGTGGCTCCGCTGGGCATCACGCTGATCGTCGAAGTGATCAACACGCTGGCACCGGTGGAGCCGCTCAATCCCAAGGGCAACAACCACGCCGACTACTTCTTAGATCGAACGCCAGAGGCATTTGCGATGGTGCGTGAAGTGGGCAGCCCATTCGTGAAGATTCTCTACGACCTCTACCACGTGCAGATCATGGAAGGAAATTTGATCGAGACCGTCCGGCAAAACATCTCCGCCATCGGCCACATCCACGTCGCCGATGTCCCGGGACGGCATGAGCCCGGCACAGGCGAAATCAACTTCGGCCAAGTCTTCCGCGCCATCGAACAGACGGGCTTTTCGGGCTATGTGGGCATGGAATACATCCCCACCAAAGACGCGTTGGCGACGCTCGTGGATGTTCGGCGGCTGGCCTGGACTGACCGCTGACGCCCGGGCTGGCCGCTGACGCCCGAGCTGGCCGAAGGCAGAAAATCCCGCCAAGACGCCAAGCCGCAAAGAATTTCCGGCGTCGTTTTCTGTGCGCCTTTGCGTCTTGGCGGGAGACTCCGAAACGCGCCTAGTGGACGCGGATAAAGCTGAAGCGGAACTTGTGCGGCTGAGCGCCAGCCTTCAGGGGCTGCACGGTGGTGCGGCTAGGCAGCGTCTTGCCCTTGAACGCTTCGCCGTAGGCCGCGTTCATTTTGCCGAACTCGTCCACTGAATCGAGATAGAGCGTGGTGGCGACCACGTCGTCCAGCTTCAACTTGCTCAAGGTCCCCGCCGTTTGCGCCGCCACATCGGAGCCCGGGGCGTGCGCCAGCGAGCAGAAATCGGTTTTGCCGATGCTCATGCAATCGCCTTCCTTGCCGCGATCCTTCAGGTTGCGCCCGGCGACACCCGTGATCGAGACGTTGGCCCCAAAGGGCAGGGCAGCCACTTCGACCAGCGCCATCGCGGGCCGCTCCGCCTTCCAATACTTGGCCAGCGTCCGCGTCACCAGCGCCACCGGCATCTGCGGCGTGTGGTAAACGTTCACGAACGCCAGATGCTTCTTGTCGAGCTTGGCCGAAGCCAGCACCCGGTCCAGGCGCGAGATCACCATGTCCACCTGCCCTTGCGAGGTGGCGGGGATGGTGCCCTTGTCCGAGTCACGGCCCAGGATGCCGGCAATGTAGAAGCGGTCCGCCGTCAGAATGCCGGGTGAGATCGGCACGGGCGAGGTGGAGCCCGCCAGCGTCACTGGCGTCCGGGCGCCCTTGTAGGCCACCACGGTGATCTCAATCGGAAGGTCTGTGGGCAGCCGCGCCATGCCCAGGGTCGCGCGGGCCGGGAGCGCCTTGAAGTACTCCGGCCAGATCTTGTTCACCGTCTCGTAGTTCTTGATGTCGGCCAGATAGAGGTGGGCGTAGACGACGTCATTCATCGTCAAGCCGGCGGCTTCGACAATCGCCTTGACGTTGTTCAGACACTGGTGAACGTTCGGCTCAAACCCCTCCGGCCGCGTACCGTCCGATCGCGCCGAGCCTTGGCCCGCCACGTAAAGGTAATCCCCCACCAGCAAGCCCGGCGAATACGGCCCCGCTGGCTTGGCGCCGTTGGCCGCAATGATCACCTTGATGTCAGCCCCAAAAACCGAAGCGGCGACCGTCGCCGCCAATGTGAACAGCAAAACCGATCGCCGCATGTTGATCTCTCCCAAGCTCTGACTGATTGAATCGAATCCTGACTACTTAACTTCCAAAACGTCTTTCTCTTTGGCCTTGGCGGCGGTGTCCAGCCGGGCCATCACGCTGTCGGTCAGCTTCTGCACTTCTTCCAGGGCGCGACGCTCATCGTCCTCGCTGATCGCCTTGTCCTTCAGCAGCTTCTTCAACGCTTCGTTGGAATCGCGGCGGACGTTGCGGACGGCGACGCGGTGCTCTTCGGCAATGCCGTGCAGCTTCTTCACCAGCTCGCGGCGGCGCTCTTCGTTCAACGGTGGGATCGGCACCCGGATCAGCTTGCCGTCGTTGCCGGGGTTCAGGCCCAGTTCGGCGTTCCGGATGGCTTTCTCGATGGCGTTGATGATAGAGCTATCCCAAGGCTGCACGGTGATCATGCCCGGTTCCGGAACATGCAGCGTGCCCACCTGGTTGATCGGAGTCGGCGTGCCGTAATAGTCGACGCGGACGTTCTCCAGCAGGTTCACCGACGCGCGGCCGGTACGGATGGAGGCCATGTCATGCGTCAGGCCTTCCAAAACCTTCTCCATGCGCGATTTCGCGCTGGCTTCCACTTCTTTGACGGTTGTGAAATTCATAGCAAAAGTTCTCTCTGGTCCACCGGGGAGACCGGCCGGCTACGGATGAATCCGCGTGCCGATCGACTCACCACGGGCCATCCGCATTATATTGCCCCGGACGTTGAGATTGAAAACCTGGATCGGGAGGGCATTTTCGCGGCACATGGCAATGGCGGTGGTATCCATCACGCGCAGCTTGCGGGTCAACACTTCGTCGAAGTCGATGGAGTCGAACATCACGGCATCATCGTGCTTCAACGGGTCCTTGTCATAGACACCATCAACGCGCGTCGCCTTGGCCACCACTTCGGCGTGGATCTCCAGCGCCCGCAGCGTGGCGCCGGTGTCGGTGGAAAAGTAGGGGTTGGAGGTGCCGGCCGCGAAGATCACGATGCGGCCTTTCTCCAGATGCCGGATGGCGCGGCGGCGGATGAAGGGTTCAGCCACCTGGTTGATGTGGATGGCGGTCATCAGGCGGGTGGGGGCGCCATGGCGTTCCAGCGCATCCTGCAGCGCAATGCCATTGATCACCGTGGCCAGCATGCCCATGTGATCGGCGGCCACGCGGTCCATGTTCTTGGCCGCTGCGGCCACGCCGCGGAAGAAGTTTCCGCCGCCCACCACCAAGCCCAATTGATAGCCCTCGCGGGCCACTTCCGCCACTTCTTCAGTAATGGCATTGACCTTTTCCGGGTCGATGCCAAAGGAGCCTTGGCCGGCCATCACCTCGCCGCTCAGCTTGAGCAGGATTCGCCGATAACCGGCCATCGTACGCTACTCCGCCGTCCCGGCCACGGCCGTCTCGCCCACCTTAAAGCGGACAAAACGCGTGACAGTGAGGGGTTCGCCCACCTTGGCGGACTTCTGCTTCACCAGTTCCGTGATCGAAACCGAGTTCTCCTTGATGAAGGGCTGCTCCAGCAAGCAGACTTCCTCGTAGAACTTCTCAATGCGGCCGTCGATAATGCGGTCCCAGATCTTTTCGGGCTTGTTCTCGTTCTTGGCACGATCGCGGGCGATGCCTCGTTCCCGCTCCAATACGTCAGCGCCCACCTCTTCGCGGCGCACGAACTTGGGGTCGGCAGCGGCCACTTGCATGGCCAGGTCCTTCACCAGTTCCTGCACTTCGGGGTTGGCGGCCCCGGCGGCCGTGGCGGCTTCCACTTCCAGCAGGACGCCCAACTGAGAGCCCGCGTGGATGTAGCTGCCGAACGCCGTCGAGCCTGAGCTGGTGAGGCGGCCAAAACGCGCGATCACCATGTTCTCGCCCAGCTTGGCGATCTTCTGCTTCACGGCTTCCAGCACGGACACCGAAGGGTCGCCCGAGTAGGGCAGGGCACCCAAGGCGGCCACGTCGGCCGGATCGCTCTCGGCCACCTGGGCGGCAACGCTCGCCACCAGTGCCTGGAAGTCGTCCGTCCGAGCCACAAAGTCCGACTCGCAATTGATTTCGACGATGACGGCCACGTCACCGGCAATCAGCGTGCCCACGCTACCCTGCAGCGCCGAGCGGGAGGCCTTCTTATCCGCCGAGGCGGCGCCACGCTTGCGCAATTCGTCAATCGCCTTCTCCAGATCGCCGCTGGTGGAATCGAGCGCCTTTTTGCACTCCATCATCCCCGCGCCGGTCCGTTCACGGAGTTGCTTTACCAGTTGAGCGGTCACTTCCGCCATGGGTTCCCCTTATTTCGCTTAGTTGGATTCGTTTGCTTGAGACTTGCTTGAATGAGCGAGGGTGGTGGATTACTCCACCACCGCCTCTACCGCGGGTTCAGCCACAACTTCCGCCGCAGCGCCCTTCTTGGGCAGCGACATGTTGGGCAGATCTTCGTCGGAAACCAGGCTCTCCGACATCAGCTGAGCCGAATACTGCGGATCGACGTAGTGCGAATACTGCGACAGATCTTCCATCGTGGCTGCGTCGTCCGACACAACCTTTTCGGTCTGGAAGTCTTGCTCGGTCGCCAGGGCGCGGCCTTCGATGCAGGCTTCAGCGGTCTTGTTGGTGAACAGGCGGATGGCGCGCAGGGCGTCATCGTTGCCCGGGATCACGTAATCCACTTCGTCCGGATCGCAATTGGTATCAACGACGGCCACCACCGGGATGCCCAGCTTGCGGGCTTCCTTGACGGCGATCAATTCTTTGTTCGAATCCACCACGAACATCAGGTCCGGCAGACCGTTCATGTCCTTGATGCCGCGCAGGTTGCTGTCCAGGTGCTTGCGCTCGCGCTCCAGGCGGATGATTTCCTTTTTCGGACGGCCGCCCCAGTCACCATCGGTGGCGTAGCCTTCCAGTTCCTTCAGGCGCTTGATCGACTTCTGCGCCGTGGTCCAGTTGGTCAAAAGACCACCCAACCAGCGGTTGTTCACGAAGTACATGTTGCACCGCGTCGCCTCTTCGGCAATCGCTTCCTGGGCCTGACGCTTGGTGCCGACAAACAGGACGGTCTTGTTCTGAGCGGCCATTTCGGCCACAAAGCGCATCGCATCCTTGAACAGCTTCAACGTCTTTTGCAGATCGACAATGTAAATGCCGTTACGTTCGCCAAAAATGTATTCTTTCATTTTTGGATTCCAGCGCTTGGTCTGGTGCCCGAAGTGAACGCCTGCTTCGAGCAATTCTTTCATTGAAATTTGGGGCAAACTTCTCTCCTGTCAGGACGCGCAAAAATTGCTTGTCGCGTTGGAAAACATTGGTATGGATTGGACCAGACGACTCACCGGCGGTCCAAGGCGAGATTTACCGGTGGACGTGAACAACCCAGAACGTACAACTCGAACCAAAACCACCACTGAACAAGACAAGGGCCGCTTCGAGAGCGGCCCCTTCTCTTCCCACCAAAGCGTGTTTAGCGCTTCGAGAACTGGAATCTCTTACGGGCACCCTTTTGCCCATACTTCTTACGTTCATGCTGGCGCGGGTCGCGCGTCAGGAAGCCTTCCGCCTTCAGCTTGCCGCGGAGTTCCAGGTTGAACTCGCACAGCGCGCGGGCGATGCCCATCTTGATGGCGCCGGCCTGGCCGGTATAGCCACCACCATGAACCAGCACGAGAACGTCGAACTTGTCCGCCGTCTCGGTGGCCGAAAGAGGCTGCCGGACCGCGTTGCGGGACGATTCCGTGGTGAAGTACTGTTCGAGCGGACGATCATTGATCGTCACCTTGCCCGAACCGGGACGGAGAAACACCCGCGCCGTCGACGTCTTCCGCCGTCCGGTCGCGAGATACTGCGTGATCGTTGCTGCCATCAGAATCCTCTTACTACTTCGCCAGCAGTTCCGGCTTCTGCGCCTGGTGCGGGTGAAGATCACCGGCATAGACGTTCAGCTTGCGGTACATCTGCTTGCCCAGCTTGGTCTTGGGGAGCATGCCAGAAATGGCCAGCTCAATCATTCGTTCCGGCCGCTGCACGCGCATCCGGCGAGCCTGAGTTTCCTTCAGGCC
>JAPKYZ010000025.1 GCA_026394055.1 Acidobacteriota bacterium | reverse complement strand
CGGGCACCACCGCCTGGACCGCCACCGTTCCCATGCAAGTCGGCGAGAATCAGATCACGCTCACCGCCCTTTCGGTCGCTGGAACGACGGCGACTCAGGTGGTGACAGGCACCGTGAAGGCGCCGGAGACTCCGGTGACGTTGAGCGTCACCAATGCGCTGGTAAGCACGGTGAACACCGCCTCCGTGCCCGTCAGCGGCACGGCCGCGCATGCCTCCGGGATCGCGCGTGTCACCTGGACGAACTCTCGCGGCGGCAGTGGCATCGCGACGGGAACCACTTCCTGGTCGGCCGCCATTCCGTTGTTGACGGGGGATAACGTGATCACGTTCACCGCCGTCTCTACCGCTGGCGGGACGGCCGCTAAGGCGATTGTCGTCACTTACAAGCTGCCGGAGACGCCAGTGACTCTGACCATTCAGAACCCGACGGCCGGGGCCGTGGTGACGACCACCAGCGTGGCCGTGAATGGCGCTGCGGCCCATGCGTCCGGAATCGCCCGCGTCACCTGGGTGAACGGCCGCGGCGGCAGCGGCACGGCGTCTGGCACCACCGCCTGGTCGGCCACGGTTCCGTTGCTAGCGGGCGACAACCTGATCACGATCACTGCGGTGGCAACGGCCGGAACGACGTTGAGCAAGACGGTCACGGTCACCTACCGGCCAGCGGACACGACCGCCCCCAGCCTCACCATTCAGACACCCGGGACTTCGTCCCTCAGCGCCTCCGGCAGTTCCCTGACGGTGACGGGTGTGGCCAGCGACAACCTGGAAGTAACGCAGGTCTCCTGGCAGAACTCGACCGGCTCTTCCGGAACGGCGCAGGGAACGGCGAAATGGCAGGCTTCGATCCCGCTGATGGTGGGGGTGAACACGGTGACCATCCGGGCCCGTGATGCGGCGGGTAACGTGGCCTCGCGCTCCTTCATCGTCACCCGGCGCTAACCTAGCGGAGGGCGGCTGTTCGGACACCGCGCGCGGCGCGTACTCCCACGAGGAGCATCCCGGCCAACAGCATTAGCCACGTGGCGGGCTCGGGGGTCGAGGAAACGGCTTGGATAAATGGGGCGTTCCCGCTGTCCACCAGCAGGTAGGCTCCACCGATCCCGACGCCGGAAACCAACGTGCCGGGACCAAACTTCCCGCCAAGATAGTACGGTCCAGGGCCACCGAGCACGGGCGTATCCAGGTGTAGGTGCGGCTCCACCGGCCCGCCAGCGGCCGCGCTGAAATACGAAAAGACGATGGTGGTGATGCCGTTCTGGTAATTGAGCAGGCCGCTGGTGGCACTGCCCACACAGGCGCATCCCGCAAAGCCACTGACGGGGGTCAAGGTCGTCTCGAAATTTGAAAGCGTCTCGGTGACCGTATCGTAAGTGAACTGGCCCGAAATCGCGAGCACCGTGCCGGTGCCAGGAAATTTCAGCCCAGCGCCATTCTGCCAGACATACGAGATCTGCGCCGCCCGGGCCGGCACTGCCGTGCCCACGATGGCGAATGCCGTTAAGACCACCATTTGTAAGGCGATCATTGAGGGGCGCCGCGCGCCGCTTGCAAACGTAGTCATATGGTGCTTTCCTTCCTTAGCGCTTGTTTTTTAAAACGTACCATACTCTAGCTAGGGCCGATTACTAGCGCCGTGAGCCTCACTTAGTTTTGGGCGCTCTTATAGGCGGCGTACTTAAGGGTCACGGTGGCCGAACAGCAGCTCATCGTCGCCCCGGCGCAGCGCATCCCGTTGCGCCTGAATGGCGGCGATGTAGTCATCAAGCGCCATGCCGATCTCGTCCCGATTGGTGGCGATGATGTCACGCCACAAAGAAAACGAGCTGCGCGAGAGGCGAGTCATCGATTCCAGCCCCGGACCGGCGACCGCGCGGGCGGGCGCCGACACCTTGGCGATGGCGTTGGAGATCAACTGCGGTACGTGCGAGGAGAGCGCCACGAGGTGGTCATGCTCCTCAGCCCCCAGAATCATCACCCGCGCACCGATCCGTTCCAGCCACTCGCGGAACTCGGGCGGCGGTGTCGAGGTGAGAATCCACGGCCGCCCGCGGAACAGCTCGGCATCGGAGTTCTCAACGCCGCTTACTTCTTTGCCCGCCATGGGGTGACCACCCAGAAAATTCGGCAGATGCGCGGCGGCCTGACAAATGGCCCGCTTGGTGGACCCGGCATCGGTCACCAGCGCGGTGGTCTGCAGCCGGCCCAGCGTCTCAATAATGCCGAAGATCGGCTGGGCCAGAAACACCAGATCGCACGCCGCCGCCTCTTCCAGGGTGACGCCACGATCCACGACACCGGTGGCCTTGGCGATGGTAGCTGGCGAGCTGACGCCCACGATCTCGCCCGCAAAACCAGCCTGGCGGAGGGCTCGCGCGAACGAGCCTCCGATCAGGCCAACACCGACGATAGCTACGGAGCGCAATCTCGATCCGCTAGTTGGACGATGGCGAATGGGCGCCAGGTTCACTAATGTGGCGGATAACAAGTTTTGCCAGTTCTTGCACCACGGCGTTGGTACGTTCAAGGCTCGATTCGGTGCGCTGGTTGGCTTCCTGCAAAAACACCTGGTTATCGACCAATTTGTCCACGGTATTGATGAGACGGCCCATCGATTCTTCGATCGCCGTGATCCGGGCATCATGCTGAGCGGCGCTCTGCAGCATGAACTCTTTGAACTGTTCGAAGTCCATACCCGTATGGTATCTCGCTAGATCGTGCGCCCGATCGCTGAGGCGATGATGCGGCACTGGCCGACCATTTCGGCGAACTGCTCGGGGTAGAGCGACTGGGCGCCGTCAGAGAGCGCCTTGTTCGGGTCGTTGTGCATTTCGACGATCAGCGCGTCAGCGCCGGCGGCGACACTGGCGCGGGCCATCGGCAGCACCATATCGCGGCGGCCCGTGCCGTGCGAAGGGTCGGCGACGGTGGGCAGGTGCGACAGCTTCTTCAACACCGGCAGCGCCGAGATGTCCATCGTGTTGCGGGTGAAGGTCTCGAACGTACGGATGCCGCGTTCGCACAGCATCACGTCGTAGTTTCCACCGGCCATGATGTATTCGGCCGACAACAGCTGTTCTTCGATGGTGGCGGCGATGCCGCGCTTCAACATGATCGGCTTGCGGATGGCGCCCAGGGCCTTCAGCAAGTTGAAGTTCTGCATGTTGCGCGCGCCCACTTGCAGGATGTCGACATAGGGCAGCATCAGCTGGATCTGCGAGGAGTCCATCACTTCGCTGACGACCTTGAGGCCAAACTGGTCGGCCGCTTCCCGCATGATCTTGAGGCCTTCTTCGCCCATGCCCTGGAAGCTGTAGGGCGAGGAGCGGGGCTTAAACGCTCCGCCGCGGACGATCTTGGCGCCCGCCTTGGCCACATGCTCGGCGCAAGTGAAGAACTGGTCCCGGCTTTCGACGCTGCAGGGGCCGCCCATCACGATCACCTGGCTGCCGCCGATTTCGACGTCGCCGATCTTGATCACGGTGCCTTCCGGCCGCATGCCGCGGCTGGCCAGCTTGTAGGGTGACGAGATCCGCATCGCTTCGCGGACGCCGGGCATCAACGCGAATTCGGTGGGGTCCGACTTGTCAGGGCCGACGCCGCCCAGAATCGTGTGCGTCACACCATCCACGCGATGGACGTCGTAGTTCATCGCCTTCATCTTCGCGGTGACGTCTGTAATCTGGGCTTCGAGCGCCCCTTCCTGCATGACTACCAGCACTGGTGGGTTAGTCCTTTCCTTCGCCGCCAGCGTTGGCGGGCTTTCTTTGTAAGTTTCGCATTTCGATCATCACACCTAAAAAGATGCGTTCAATCGAGTCGTTGGGCAAAGGCCCTTCATTGGCAGCCATCATGTTGGCCACCACCTGCTGTTCACGTGATGGTTCCACCACGGCCAGGCCATGCTGGCTCTTCACTTGGCCGATCTGCTGCGCCACGCGGCCGCGCTGGTTCAACAAGTCGAGCAGCTGCCGGTCGATGGTATCAATCTGGTGGCGGAACCCGGAGAGCGCAATGCGCGGGTCTACTTCGGGAGCAGCTGCCTTCTTCTTAGCCATTCTGGTTAACCATCGAGGCCCTCCCGCAGCGAGCGCGCAAAGGCTTCCAGATCGCCACCTTGTTCGATCAAGCGCACAATGGCGCTGCCGACGACGACACCGTCGCCATGTTCGGCTGAGGCTCGGGCCTGCTCGCCGTTGGAGATGCCGAAGCCGACGGCCAGGGGCAGTGTGGTCTTGGCCCGCAACTGTTCCAGCAGCGGGCCCACGGAGGCCGACAGCTGCTCACGCTCACCCGTGACCCCATTGCGTGACACCACGTAGACAAAGCCGCTCGAGTACTTGGCTACCAGTTCCAGCCGCCGCGGAGTGCTGGTGGGCGCGGCCAGGAACACTGTGTCCAGGCCGGCGTCGCGCATGATGCCGATGTAGTCGTCCGCTTCTTCGACCGACAGGTCGGTCATCAGGCAACCATCAATCCCGGCTGCCTTGGCGTCACGCGCCAGCGCCTCAAAGCCATAGCGGACCACGGGGTTCATGTAGGTGAACAACAGCAGCGGAATATCGGATGTCTTCCGGATGGTGCGCGCGATCTCGAGCACCTTGGCCAGCGTCGTGCCCTCCGCCAGTGCCCGCGCGGAAGCGGCTTGGATGACGGGACCGTCGGCGATCGGGTCAGAGAAGGGAACGCCCAGCTCCACCAGATCAACCCCGCCACGTTCCAGCGCGGCCACCAGTTCCGGGGTCGCGGCCGGATTCGGGTCACCCGCCGTCAGATAGGCCACCAATACTTTGCGGCCGGATTTGAAAACTTTCTCGATGCGCGTCACGCGGAGGCCTTCTCCGAATTGATGTCCAACTCTGGCAGGTTCTCGCGATAGAGGTCGATGTCTTTGTCGCCACGCCCCGAGAGGTTGACGATGAAAATCTGGCCCTTCGCCGCGGGTGCCTGGTCGAGCGCAATGGCCACGGCGTGTGAGGATTCGAGCGCCGGAATCAGGCCTTCCGTGCGCGACAGCTGCAACGCGCCTTCGAGCGCGTGCGAGTCCGTGCAGTTCAAATACTCCGCCCGGCCGCGGTCATGCAGCCACGCATGCTCCGGTCCAATCAACGCATAGTCGAGGCCAGCTGAGACCGAGTGGGTCAACGCGACTTGGCCGTCACCGTCTTGCAGCAGGTAGCTATAGGCACCATGCAACACGCCCGGTGCACCACCCGAGAATCGAGCCGCGTGCTCGCCCAGTTTCTCGCTGCGGCCACCGGCTTCAATGCCGATCAGGCGGACGCCCGCGTCCTCCACAAAGGGGTGAAAGATGCCAATGGCGTTGGAGCCGCCGCCGACACAGGCAAACACCGCGTCCGGCAGACGGCCTTCCGCAGCCAGGATCTGCTCCCGCGCCTCGATGCCGATGCACCGGTGGAAGTCGCGGACCATCATCGGGTAGGGGTGCGCACCCAGCGCGGAACCCAGCAAATAGTAGGTCTCGTTGACGTTGGTCACCCAATCCCGCATGGCCTCGCTGATGGCATCTTTCAGCGTCTTCGAGCCCACCGTGACGCCCACCACCTGCGCACCCAGCAGGCGCATCCGGAAGACATTCAGCCGCTGGCGGCGCATGTCTTCTTCGCCCATGTAGACCACGCAATCGAGACCCAGCAGCGCGCAAGCAGTGGCCGTGGCCACGCCGTGCTGACCAGCGCCGGTTTCGGCGATGATCCGCCGCTTGCCCATCCGCCGGGCGAGCAGCGCTTGGCCGAGCGCGTTGTTGATCTTATGCGCGCCCGTATGCAGCAGGTCTTCGCGCTTAAAGTAGATCCGCGCGCCGCCCAGTTGCTCGCTCAGCCGTTTGGCGAAATACAGCGGCGTGGGGCGCCCGGCATAGTTCTTCAGCAGGTCGTCGAGCTCGGCATTAAACGCCGGGTCGCGCCGGGCCGCGAGATAGGCTTCTTCCAGCTCCTCCAGGGGCGACATCAGGGTCTCGGGGACAAAGCGTCCGCCATAAGGCCCAAAGTGGCCCCGCGTATCCGGACCCGAAGCGAGCCCGGCGAGCGGTTCAACCGTTTCAACCATGAATAAACTCCTCTCGCGCCGCCGCGACGAAAGCTCTCACGCGCGCCGCATCTTTCCGGCCAGGCGAGGATTCCAAGCGCGAACAAGCATCCACGCCCCAGGGTCGGGCCACGCGGATTGCTTCACGCACATTGGACCCATCCAGTCCACCGGCCAACACGATCCTGTCACCCGCGCCTTTGGCGAGCGACCAATCAAACGTTTTACCCGTACCCTCGGAGACGTCCATCACGTAGCCCTCCGCGGGCAACATCTCCGCACCCGGCTTCACCGCGCGCCAGATGCGCATCGGTGGCGCTTTGTCGCCATAGATCTGCGCCACGTCGAGGCCGGTCAAGGCTGCGATCTCCAGCACGCGTTCCGGAGCCTCATGGACAAAGATGCCCACTTTCAGCGCTGGAGTTTCTTTCATCCACGCCTGTGGTTCCACATAGCGCGGGCTGCGCGGCCAGAAGTTGAAGCCGATCGCGGTGGCGCCTGCTTCAACGGCCATCGCCGCATCGTCCGGCGTGGTGACGCCGCAGACCTTGATGATGGGTCCGCTGCTCATAGCCGCTGGCGTGGTGGCCTCGCTCAAGCGGTCAACTCCTGTAGCGCCGCCATCGGGTCGGCAGCTTTCATCAGGTGCTCACCGATCAGGAAGGCCCGGTAGCCCACCTGCATCAGGCGGTCCACGTCAGCACGGGATTGGATCCCGCTTTCGCTGACGGCGATCACATCCTTGGGGAACATCGGCGCGAGGCGGATTGAGGTTTCTAGCGATACCTGGAAGGTCCGCAAGTCACGATTGTTGACGCCGACGATGGTGGCGCCGGATTCGAGTGCGGCCAGAAGCTCTCGTTCATCGTGCGCTTCCACCAGCACGTCCAGGCCGAGCTTTTCGGCGAACTCGCGCAGCGCGCGCAAGCGGGCCACATCCATGATCGCGGCGATCAGCAAGATCGCGTCAGCGCCCGAGGTGACGGCTTCGGCGATCTGGATCTCATCGATCATGAAGTCCTTGCGCAGCACGGGCAAGTGCGTGGCGGCCCGGGCGGTGTGGAGGTCATGCAGGGAGCCCTGGAAGTAGTTCCGGTCGGTCAACACGGACAGCGCGGCGGCGCCGCCGGTCTGATAAAAGTGCGCGATCTGGCCGGGGTGGTACTCCTCGATCAGTGTGCCTTTGCTGGGTGACGCCTTCTTGAGCTCCGCGATAACGGCGGGCTTGCGGCCTGCTAGTGCCGCCCGGAAACTGCGGCGTGACGCGCGCAAATGCTCCACTTCAACACGCTTGGTGGCGACGATTCGGGAAAGGATATCTGGGACCGCAGCGGACATATGGGAGCGACGGCCAAGCCGTCCAATGAAAGAATCATCGTATCATGCGGTTATGCTTTCCCGACGCGAGTTTGCCGCCTCTGCGCTGGCTGCCGCAGCGGCCACCGCCGCTCCCACCACCCAGAATGGCTGGCGTTTCATTCGCTTGGTGGGCTCGCCCGAGGAGATGGGATTTCAGCACGGCTCGCAATTGGCGCAACCGATTGTCGAAGGCCGCAAGGCGATTGAGCGCATCATTGCCCACGACACCAAGAAGGAATGGAGCTGGTTCCGGGAGGCCGCCAAGACCGTTCTGGGCCCGCAGATCGAAGAAGAATACCGCCGCGAGATGCAAGGCATTGCCAAGGGTCTGAACAGCCAGGGCGTCAAGTGGGACTACTGGGATGTGGTGGCCTTGAATGGCTGGATGGAGCTCGCCTGGTACTACCACGGCTGGCTGGACCGCCAGAAAGGGCAGCCCACTTCGAACGCTTCCGGCAATGCGCCGGAGCATTGTAGTGCGTTTGTCGCCACCGGCAGCTACACCAAAGATGGCCGTCCCGTGATGGCGCACAACGCCTGGGTGGACTACGCCGTCGGCGCCAACTGGAACGTCATTTTCGACATCCAACCGGCCAATGGTCAGCGCATGCTGATGGACGGCTACCCGGGCCTGATCCATTCCGGCGACGACTTTGTGATCAACCAGGCGGGCCTGATGATCACCGAGACCACCATTTCCGGCTTCTTGAGCTTTGACCCCAAGGGCGTGCCCGAGTTCATCCGGGCGCGTAAGGCTGCGCAATACGCGCAATCGATCGACGATTTCTCACGGCTGATGACGGCCGGCAACAATGGCGGCTATGCCAACAACTGGCTGGTGGCCCACGCCCGTACAGGCGAGATCGCCAGCCTGGAACTGGGCTTGAAGAACGTGATCCTGAAGCGCACCTCCGACGGCTATTTCGCCGGAGCCAACTTCCCGGTGGACGAAAAGCTGGCTCGCGAAGAGACCGACTTTGATCTGAAGGCCGACAACTCCCCCAACGCCCGCCGCCAGCGGTGGGATCAGTTGATGGAGCAGTACAAAGGCAAGATCGACGTTGAAGCCGCCAAGCGCTTCATGGCCGACGACTACGATGTGGTGGACAAGAAGAACAACGCCTGTGAGCGCACGCTCTGCGGCCGCAATGATCTTTCACCGCGTGGCATGAAGCCCTGGCAGAACGAATACGGCCCGGCCGGCGCGGTCCAGAACAAGGCCGCCGATGCCAAGATGGCCACCGAGATGCGGCTCTTGGCCGCGATGGGTCCCCAAGCGGGCCCGAGCTTCAAGGCAAATGAGCATATCCAGGCCCACCCCGAATTCGACTGGCAATCCGGCACGTTAAAGGACCTGCCTGCGCAGCCTTGGACGGAGTTCAGGATCGTCCGCTAGTTGGCTGGGGCGGGGCGCGAGTATCGTTCATGCCCCAAGCCAACCAGATATCCTAGTTAGGGGGTGGCATTATGACGACAGCGACCGATCAAGACACCGAGCAAAAGTTGCGTGCCGTTGCCCATGCGATCGCCCAACAGAGTCTGGAAGGCTTGACTGTAACGCCGGCTACCGTTGCTGGTCTCCAACGTGCTGCGCGAGGCGAAGTTGAGACGGATGAATTGATCCGCAACATCCGCCTGCGAGTGCAGAATGGCTCGCTACTCCGAAAGTGATCCTTACCTCGACCCGGCAACCGGTGTCTTGAGGAATCGTCTCGGTATAGCCGACGAGTTAACCCTGGAGCAGGCCGAGGCCGACATCGTCGCGATTAGGTCTTACGAACTCTCAGTGCTTCCACTGAAGGGCGCTTTCGATCTGGCCCACCTTCAGGCCATACATCGTTACCTCTTTGGCGACTTGTACGAGTGGGCTGGCCAGCTACGCAACATCGACATCAGCAAAGGCGGCAATCGCTTTGCCCATCACGGCTATCTCCAACTCGTTGCCGAGCCGATCTTCCGGCAACTCGCCAAGGAGAACCATCTCGCCGGGCTTGGCGCGGTGGCTTTTGGTGAACGAGCTGCGTACTACCTTGCTGAGCTGAATGCACTGCACCCCTTCCGCGAGGGAAACGGACGAGCTCAGCGCGAGTTCATCAGTCACCTAGCCCATGAAAACGGCTACTACCTGGCTTGGGAGAACATCGGGCCTGCAGAGTACCTGGATGCTGTCATCCAATCGTTCCATGGCGACATCCACATGCTCGCGGCGATCATCGCGGCGAATCTCACATCGTAGCGAGTGCCGTGATAGAGGCTACGGCTGACGCCCGAGCGTCCACCGGACGCCCGCCCGCACCAGCCGCGGACCGGCGATCTGGGGCGCTGGCGTGAAGCCGGACAGATACTCGCGGTTGAGCGCATTCTCGACCGCGAGGGTGAAGGTGACGCCTTCGCGGAACTGCTGCGCCAACGAGATGTGCGCCAGCGCGTAGCCCGGCAACAGCTGTGTGTTGCGGTCGTCTTCAAACTGGAGTGAGCCCGCACGCAAGCCGCCGGCCAGCAGGGTGCCGCGATGGTTCCAGGAGAGTTGGGCGTTGCCTTGGTGGCGTGGGATCTGCGGGATGCGCTCGCGGGTCACCACGCGAGAATCGGCAAATAGGTAGGACGTCTCCCAGGTCCAGACGCCGATGCGATAGCGGTAGGTGGCTTCGACGCCGCGGGCCAGGGCGGCGCCAATGTTGCGGCGGATGCGGGTGATCAGCGCGGGTGTGGTGGAGAGCGTGGCGTTGCCGATCAGGTCGGAAAGCTCATTGCGGTACATGGTGACGGAGAAGCGGGATCGCTCACCAATCCAGTCGCCTCCAAACTCGGCGCCGAACACCTTCTCGGGCGTCAGCAGCGGATTGGCCAAGGTGGTCGTGTTGCCCGCGCGGAACTCGCGGTAGAGCTCATTGAGCGTGGGCGCGCGGAAGCTGCGGTAGGCGCTGCCGCGGAGCCGGAACCCGCCGCGGAGGCCGTAGCTGAAGCCGCCACTGGGCGAATAGAAGTTCGTGGTCCCGGTGAAGTGGTAGCGTGAGCCGCCGAACAGCTTCACTCCGCGCCAGGTGTAGTCCGCCTGACCAAAGACGCCCCGTTGGAACTGGACGCCGCCGCCGATGCGGGCGCCGGTGGGCACCAGCCAATCTCGCGACGTGCCGTCCACGCGCAGGAAGTCGCCACCACCCAGCAGGTTCACGCCGGAGCGGCGCAACGTCGCAAAGCCGGCACCGCCCACTGATTCAGCGGGCACACTTTGGCGAAACGTGACGCGCTCCGTGTTGCGGTCCGCAGTGATGGTGGAGAAGGCGGCGCGGTACTCTTGCCGCTGATGGAAAGCCAGCAGCGAAAGCCAATCGCGCGAATAGCTGCCGGAGATGGCGCCGATGCCTGTCGAGTTGTTTACGAGCGTCGTGCCGTTCTGGCGCTCCTCGATCAGCATGTCGCTCTTGAGCGAAAAACGCTGCCCGGGATGCAGCCAATCGAGCTTCACCTGCGGCGCCACAAACCGGACATTGGCTGGCGTATCTACTCGTCCACGGATGCTTTGGGGCACGATGTAGTAGCCATTGGTCTCAAACGCGCGCACGCCCGCCGTGACACCCCAGCGGCGGCGGAACAGCTGCGAATAGCTGCCCGTGGGCATCAGCGTTCCCAGATTGCCGCCTTCAAAGCCCAGGGCCAAACGCGCGGTGGACGGCTGGCGAGAAATGAAGTTGATCGCGCCGCCCATGGCCCGATCGCCAAAGACGCTGGTGGTGGACCCGCGCGACACTTCCACTCGCTGTACCTCTTCTGGCGACGTGCGGGTCCAGTAAATCCAGCCGCCAAAGGGATCGTTGAGCGGAATGCCGTCAGAGAGCACCAACGTGCGGCTGGTGCCGCTGGAGCCGATGCCGCGCAGGGAAATGCCTTGCGTGGTGGGGTTGGCGGCCAAGCTGGAGGACCGGCGCAGCAGCGTAAAGCCCGGCACCATGCGTAGCCGGTCATCGAGATTGACCCCGGGAATCCGCTTCAACTCCGGAGTGCCCAGCGTGGTGATGGAGGCCGGGCTTTCCGAGGCCACACTTTCGGTGACGGTGATCTGCGTACGGACCGGCTCAGGCTGAGCGGGCGGCGCGGGGATCTGCGCTATGGCGAGGGTCTGTGCCAGACCGGCGGCTAAAAAATACCACAAGAGCTTCATCAGAGTTGGAGGCGAACTGCGGATCGGGCACGTTACTGGCCGCATAGAGCGGCTCCACCAATGCCAGAAACCTCAGCATATCGTATACCTCCGCTTCGTCTGGAATCTGGAGATCGCACAACTGGGTCCGGAAGCGGAAGGGCGCCCGGCGTTCGGAGAGCGACCAGCCCAGATACGCGCAACAATCGATCGCCTCTTCGAGCCACGCCATGTCGCCCGCGCCGATGGCCAGATCGAGCAAAATCTCGACGCGGGGCTGCTCCGGCTGGACGTACTCCCGCACTTGCAGGGCACCCGTGTGGGCGGTGGTCTTCCAGTCGACATGGCGCGTGCCTTCGCCGTGTTCATAGGGTCGGATGCGATGAAAGTCGTCGCCGCGCCCGCGCTGGCGCGAGGAGATCTCGCCTTCTAGGCGTTGCAGGATCTGCTCGAAGCCCGGCTGTGGGAGGACGGACGGGTAGACGATCAGGTCACGCTCAATCGCCACGCGGACCCGCCGGTCCGTGAAGCCGAACGGGAAGCGGGTCGAGAATTCAAACGCATCTTCGCGGTACTGGCCGCGCCGGGGAAACTCGAGCGTCAGCGGAACTCGCACCTGCCCGCCACCCGCCAGCAGGCCGAAGTAGACGGGCTGGGTGAAGCCACTGTTGGGGCTCCCTTGCAGGCGCAGAGCGAAGGAGGGAATCCACTGCTTGTGGTTGCGGAGCTTCACCGTGGCCGGGCAGGGAACTCGGGCGGAGACGTGACGCGGCAGCACAAGATCCACTTCCAGGCCCGCGAGGCCCAAACGGCTGACAAAGCCCGAGACCAGCAGTGCGGACAGCAGCAGCGCCAGTAGCAGGAACAGCAGGTTGTTGGCCGTGACGAAGGCGGTGACGCCGATCGCGATCGTGATCAGCGTAAAGCCCAGGCCGCGCAAGGTGACGCGCTGGCGGATGCGGCTTTCCAGATACGCATCCAGGCGCCGCCACGCCTGGCCGATGGCTGCGACCACCGAAACATTGCCCGCGGCCCTTGTCATATGAGGAGTTTGTCAGTCATGCTATGAGCTTGTCACAACCTGCCCAATCCGGTTTGCACCGCAGCCTGGGACTGCCGCAACTGGTCATCATGGGGATCATCATGATCCAGCCGACGGCGCCCATGCCGCTGTTCGGCGTTGTCTTTAATGAAGCCCAGGGTCATGTCGTTTCGGCGGTACTAGTGGCGATGGTGGCGATGCTGTTCACCGCGATCAGCTATGGCCGGATGGCCCGCGCCTATCCCAGTGCCGGGTCCGCCTACACCTACGTGGGCCAGGAACTGCACCCGGCGGCGGGATTCCTCACCGGCTGGTGCATGCTGATGGACTATGTGCTGAATCCGGTGATCTGCACCATCTGGTGCTCCAAGGCGGCGGGCAACGTACTGCCCAGTGTGCCGTATGCCCTGTGGGCGATCTTCTTTGCGGGCCTGTTCACCATTTTGAACATCCGCAAGATTGAGGCGTCAGCCAAGACGAATTCGCTGCTGGCGGCGGCCATGGGCGTGGTGATTGTGGCCATGCTCGTGGCTTCGGCGAAGTTCTTTCCGGGCGCTGACCTGGCGAAGCCTTTCTACGATCCCAACACGTTCACCTGGAACACGTTCTCCACCGGCACCTCGCTGGCCGTGCTCACCTACATCGGCTTTGACGGCATCTCCACGCTTTCTGAAGAAGTGAAGGACCCGCGGCGCAACATCCTGTGGGGGACAGTGCTGACCTGCTTGATCATCGGCGTACTGTCGGCCATTGAGTCCTATGCGGCGCAGATCGTGTGGCCGACGGGCCTGGCCTTCCCCGATGTTGATACGGCCTACGTTCACGTGGCGGGTCGCGCCGGTGGGCCGTGGCTGTTCCAGGCGGTGAACCTGACGTTGCTGGTGGCCACCATCGGCTCTGGCTCCGGGGCCGTGATGGCGGGCGCGCGCCTGATGTACGGCATGGGCCGGGATCACGCCCTGCCACAACGCTTCTTCGGCGATCTCCACGCGCAGACACTGGTGCCGCGCAACAACGTGCTGCTGATCGGTGCGCTGTCGCTGGCCGGAGCGTTCGCGATGAGCTATCAGTTGGGCGCGGAGCTGTTGAACTTCGGCGCCTTCATCGGCTTCATGGGCGTGAACCTTTCAGCAGTCCTGCGCTACTACGTGCGGGCCGAACGCAAGCAGTTGACGCACCTGGTGCCGCCGGTGCTGGGCTTTCTGATCTGCCTCTACTTGTGGATCAGCCTGAGCCCGTTTGCCAAGATGGCAGGCGGCGGGTGGCTGGTGGTGGGTCTGGTCGCATATACTCGCCTGTATGCGAATGCGAAGCATCATGCGGCTTCTTCCCGCTCCGGTTCTGCTGACGATGACGCTGGCGGCGACGGCTCCAGTGGGAGCGGCGGAAAAGCAACTCTTTAACGGCACGTCGCTCGACGGCTGGAAAATGACCGGTCCCGGCAAGTTTGAGGTCGAGGACGGGATGATGAAGACCGTTGGCGGTATGGGCCTGCTCTACTATGAGCGCGCCAAGCTCGGCAACGCCACGGTCAAAATCGTGTTCAAGACCGCCACTGAGCACGCCAACTCCGGCGTCGTCATTCGCATGGATGAGCAACCGGCCGACCCCTGGTATGGCGTCCACAATGGCTATGAAGTGCAGATCGACGCCGGTGGCGATGAATGGCACTCGACCGGTGCGATCTATTCGATCAGCAAGGTAACGGAGCGCCGCCAGAAGCCGATGGGCGAATGGAACACCATGGAGATCGACCTGGCCGGCACGGTGACCACGATCAAGCTGAACGGCGCGGTAGTGAATACGTATCGCGAGGGCCAGGAAGTTCCGGCTCGCAAGCAATGGTACGAGCCCGTGCGCGGCCCGCGCCCCGCCTCAGGCTACATTGGCCTGCAGAACCACGACGCCAGGTCGACGATCTACTTCAAAGAGATCAGCGTTACGTCGAAGTAGCGATCCAACCGGATATTCCCGCCGGGCTGGGAACTTTTTGGCAGGGGCGTGCGTAAGTGAATTGACCGCGACCAACGGACCCGAAACATGGCCACAGCAAGCTCCACCTCCGGCATTGCCTCATCCCCGGCTCCGCGCCCCCTGGTGATCCGGGAATATGGCCTGGACTGGCTGCGCGTGTTCGCCTTCGGCGTGCTGATCTTCTATCACTCCGGAATGATGTTCGTCACCTGGGGCTTCCATATCGAGAACGAAGAAAAGAGCCGGGCGCTGGAGCTGGTGATGCTCTTCTTCAATCGGTGGCGGCTGCCGCTGCTGTTCTTTATCTCGGGCGCGGGCGTGGCCTTCTCATTGCGGCGGCGTGGCTGGGGCACGTTCGCCCTTGAACGGCTGCGGCGCTTGGGTATCCCGCTGCTGTTCGGCATTCTGGTGGTGGTGCCTCCGCAGATCTATTTCGAGCGGCTATTCCGCGGCCAGGTCTTTGACTCGTACTGGGCCTTTTGGAAGACCGTCTTCGACTTTGTTCCTTACCCCCAGGGCAACACCAGCTGGCATCATCTTTGGTTTGTGGCCTACATTCTGGTCTATTCGTTGATCGGCATCCCGATTTTTGCCTGGTTGCGCAGCGGGGCGGGACGAGGTGCCGTGGCTGCACTGGCCGGGTGGGTGGAGCGTTTTGGGCCGTCGGTCTACCTGATCAATATCCCCTCGATCGCGGTTGGGTTGACGTTGGGTCCGCACTGGCCCACGACGCACAACCTGACATCGGATTGGGCGAACCTGACGGGCTCGTTTGTCACCTTCCTGTGGGGATTCGTGATCGCCAGCAGTCCGCGCTGGCTGGACCTGATCGAACGCCGCCGCCGCGAGTTCTTGATCGGCGGTGTGCTCATCGCGGCGATCTTCTACCTGGCTCCCTTGCGAGGGGTGCCCCGCGAACTGGTCTCGGCTTACTTTGGGATGTTGTGGATATTTACGCTGATCGGATATGCCCGCCACTACATCCGCCGAGGGAGTCCGATGCTGACTTACTGCACGGAGGCGGTCTACCCGTTCTATATCGTCCACCAGACCGTCACCATCGCCGCCGGTTACTACATCATTCAGCAACCATGGCCCTTGCTGGTGAAGTTGTTGGCAGCCATGACGGCGACGTTCTTGGGGTCCTGGGCGACGTTTGAGGTGGTGAAGCGGACTCGGGCGACGCGGATGCTGTTTGGGTTGAAGCCGGATTAGCGTAGCGGAACCTACGCCATCACGAGTGTGGCCAAACTGGGTACCAGGCAGACGCGGTTCTCCCAATCCGCCGCAACTGAGCCCTCCCACACCAGCAGCAGGCTGTCAATTGCTCGACCGACTGGCAAGTCCTGCGCGATCAGTAGTACTCCGGGGCTGCGATGCTCCCGGGCGAACTCCCGGAAGTGGGCGGGCATGGTGTGAAAATCATGAGAGACCAGGATTCGGCTGTCTTCGGCGGCCAGAGCGAGGACAGCTGAATCGTCCAAACCATGCAAGCGGGCCGAGTGCGCGCTGCGAAAGTCGATGCGAGAGTCACAACGCACGACGCCGCGGACGATAGCCTTATTGAGGTCATTGTCCGCCAGGAAACGAACCTTCATCTCTGGTTGATCGCGAGCGCTTCAGCAGCCTTTTCCAATCTCGCTCGAAGGTCGGCATTGAGCGGGATCGACTGGCGCTCCAACTCTGTCCACTGTTGCCGGCGTCCAGCCAGATAGGCATCAATCTCAGACTGGTGATTGAGATAGTGCGAGATAGCCCCAAAGACGCCGCCCAGAGTCAGGCCGGAGAAATCTTCCCGGATGGTCTCTGGTGAACATCCATCGCGGAAGGCGTAGACAATCGAGTCCAGCGTGATCCGGGTGCCGGAGACGAAATAGACTCCATCGCGCTGCTCGATCTGCTGGTTCTCCATCGGGCGTACCTTCTGTTTGGATTATACGGGACCAACACCGCCGCCTTAGCTCAAGCCGTAAAACTTCACCGCCGTGCCACCGAGCACTTGCTCCCGGACATCCTGCTTCAGCGGACCCAGGCTCTGCGTCAGCGCCGCGAGCACTTGCTTCCAGCTTCCGGCCAACTGGCAGACCGGCCAGTCACTACCGAACATACAACGCTCGGGTCCGAACGCCTGGTAGACGTGGTGAACATAGGGCGCCAGATCCGGAGCCTTCCAGCGCTGCGGGTCGGCTTCGGTGATCATGCCGGAAAGCTTGACGTAGGCGGGGGTCTTCTTCGCGATCGACTCCATCTGCTGGGCCCACGGCTCCATCTTTTTGTCTTTGATGTAGGGCTTGGCGATGTGGTCGATCACCATCTTCAGCTTGGGCAGCTTCTCGGCCAACGGCTCCACGATGTGCAGGTGCGGCGGCTTTACCAGCACGTCGTAGGGGATGCCGCGTTGTTCCAATTCCTTGAGTCCGCGGATGACGTCCGGCTGTAGCGCCCAGTTCACGTCCGGCTCATCATGCAGGATGTTGCGGACGCCCTTGAAGCGCTTGTGCTTTTGCAGCACGTCCAGGCGCGCGCCCACCTTCGGATCTTTCAAGTCCACCCAGGCCACGACACCTTTGATGAACGGATAGTCGTCGGCCAGCGCCAGCAGCCACTCCGCCTCGGCGTCCACTTGGGCGGCTTGCACGACGACGCAACCATCAAAACGGTTGGCGTCGAGAATCGGTTTCAGGTCGGCGGGGAGATAGTTCCGGGCCAGCACGTTGGGCGGGGGCGGCATCCATGGATACGAAAGCTTCTTCAAGTCCCAAAAATGCTGGTGCGAATCGATGCGCATGATCGCCTCCATCATACTTGGGTTGCCGGGCGGTAGGCTTTGACGTAACGCGGGAACTTTGCTGGGGCGAACTGCGTATGCTTGAGTACAGTGACTGCTGAGCTCGCCATTGAAACCACGGACTTGCGCAAAGTCTTCCGGAACCGCTGGAGCGGCAAGGAAGTCTGCGCGGTCGAGAACATTTCGCTTCGGGTCAACCGGGGCACCACCTTTGGTCTGCTGGGGCCCAACGGAGCGGGGAAAACCACGTTTGTCAAAATGCTGCTGTCGGCCTGCATTCCCACGGCCGGAACGGCACGCGTGTATGGCAAAGATACCAAGGACCCCGAAGCCCGGCGCCCCATCGGCTATCTTCCCGAAAACCACCGCTTCCCGACTTACTTTACCGGTGCCGGCATGCTGGATTTCTACGCCGCGCTGTCTGGCGTTGATTCGGCCAAGCGCCGCAAGCTGATCCCGGAGTTGTTTGAGCGCGTGGGCCTGGACCCCAAGTGGATGGACGTGCGCGTGGGCAAGTACTCCAAAGGCATGCTGCAACGCGTGGGCTTGGCGCAGGCGCTGATCCATTCGCCGACGCTGCTGGTGCTGGATGAGCCGTCTGATGGCGTGGACCCGGTGGGCCGCCGGCAGATCCGCGATGTGCTGCATGCGCTTGAAGCCCAGGGCGTCACCATTTTTCTGAATTCGCACCTGTTGCAAGAGGTGGAACTGTTCTGCCGCGACGTGGCCATCGTCAACAAAGGCCGCGTCGTGCTGGAAGGTGCGGTCAGCGATCTGACGGCGGGCAAGGGCTACAAGCTGGTGGCGATGAATGGCAGTGGTCCAAAAGAGTGGAACCTGGGCAGCCGCGAAGAGGCCAACGGCAAGATCGACGATCTCCGCCGCGAAGGTTTTTCGATCGAGTCGCTGGTGCCCACCACCAGCCGTTTGGAAGACGTGTTTATTGAAGCAGTCCAGGGGAAGAAATGACCGCCACCTTCGCGTTGATTGTCGATACCTTTCGCGAGGCGATGGCCCGCAAGATCTTTTGGGGCTTGTTTGGCCTCTCACTACTGATGGTGCTGTTCTTCCTGTTCATCATGAAGATCGATGTGGTGGAAGGCGCCACGGCCACGATCACGTTGTTCGGCCAACAAGCCGGACCACGGGACGGGGTGGAGATTGATCGGATGGTGAAACAGGTCCACTCCTCCATCTCGACGTTCCTCTACAGCTTCGGGATGTTTCTGGCCGTCTTTGCGTCCGCCGGCCTGATCCCCAGCGTGCTGGAGCCCGGCCGGATAGAGGTGATGCTGTCGAAGCCGATCTCCCGCGCGCATCTGCTGATGGGGCGGTTTATCGGCAACGTGCTGGTGGTCTCCTGCAACATTGTGCTGCTGGTGGGCGGCGTGTGGTTGATCTTCGGCTGGAAAACAGGCATCTGGTCGCCGGGTTTTCTGGTGGCGATACCAACGACGATTTTTATCTTCTCCGTGCTGCTGACCGTAGTGGTGCTGGCGGGCGTGCTGTGGGAATCGACGGCCGTCTCCACCATGATTCCGGTGGTGATCATGATCTTGAGCCCGATTCTGGCGCAGGAAGAGACCGCCCGGCGGCTGCTGTCCTCGGAATGGTCCCGGCAGCTTTGGCTGTTCCTGTACATTGCGTTGCCCAAGGTGTTTGATGTGGGCCGCATGACGCTCGACATCACGCTGGGGCAAGGGGCCGGCTCCTGGTGGCCCATCTGGACCTCGGGCGCATTCGGTATCTTGGTGTACGGAACGGCACAATGGATCTTCGAAAAACGGGACTTCTAGCGGCCGCTTCGGCCTTGGCCATCTTCGCGTTGACGGCTTGCCGTCCGGCGCCATCGCCGACGATCGTGATCGATCCCTCGCTGGCGCCGCTGATCCCCGCCGATACCACCATCCTCACCTGCGTCCGCATTGACAAGCTGAAAGAGACGGAGCTCTACCGGAAGCTAAAGGCGGAAGGCAAGCTGAGGCCGCTCGATGATTTTGCCAAGCAGACGGGCATTGATCTGGAAAAGAAGGTCTTTGACATCATGGTGGCTTCCAACGGCAAGACCGGCGTGGCCCTGGTGCGCGTGCAGTTCGTCACGGAAGGGACTGCTGGTGTCGAGCAGCCGCTGGGTGGACCCGAGGCGCGGCGCTTCGATCACAAGGGCTACACGCTTTATGGCGATGAGAAGGTGGCCGCCACCTACTTCAACCGCAGCGTGATTGTGGCCGGGCCGACGGAGAGTGTTCGCGCGGTGATCGACAATCGCGATGGCTCCAAAGGCCAGCCTCCGGCCGCCCTGCTGGAGCGGGTGAAGACCATCTCCTCCGCCAATCAGGCGTGGGCGGTCTCGTTTGCCGGCATTCAATCGGCTCTACCCGCGGGTCTGCCCGGACCGCTGTCGGGCCTGAAGAGCATGCCCATCGACATCCGCTCCATTGTCGCGGGTCTGGATGTGTCGCAAGCCGTGAAGTTCTCAGCCGAAGTGGCCTCTGGCGACGAGAAGTCCGCCGAGAAGATGCACGACGCGATCAAGGGTTTGATCGGCATTGCCCGTCTTTCCACGCCCAGCGACAAGATGGAGATGCTGAAGTTCTACGACGCCATCGCGGTTACGCGCAAGGCGGCGACCGTGGAACTGAAGACGGACTTGCCGCTGGATGTGCTGGACATGCTGCTAAAGGCGCTGCCCAACGGCTTCGCGGGCCGGATCTAGGCGCTGCGCGAGTTTCGGGTTCGCCACCAGCCCGCTGCGGCTCCCAGTAGCGCTCCGCCCAGGAGGCCCTGCGCCATCATCTGGGACAACTTGCCGGGGAGGCTGTGATGGGGGTAGGTGGGCGGGTCCACCAACTCCAACGTGCCGGCACCTGGAACGCGGACATTTTCCGCCAGGAGGCGATCGATTAGGCGGACCACCACCGCTTGGGCGCGGTACTGTTGCGGGTAGTCGAACGATACTTCGGTGGCTGTCCCCTCTGGGGCGGGGCCAATCCGGATGGACCGCTTCATGCCTTCCAGCACATCCTCCAGGGGCTGCTGTTTCCGCAATTCCGGATAGAGATCCAATTCGGTGACCAGTTCCGCCAGCGCGCGGCGTGAGAGCACCCGCGCCACCAGAGGCCCCAGAAACTCCGCTTCGCGCTGGGCGGTGACGGGGCCCCCGCGAAGTGTTGCCGCCAAAACGGCCCGTGACCGGTACTGGCTGGGGCGTGACCAGGCGACTCCGGCCGCCAGTAACGCTCCTGCTATCGCGAACATCAGGGTGAGAGCGACAAGGCCGGGTTTACGCAGCTGCATGGTGAGGGCTCCTTGTGCGGTATCAAAGACGATCTTCCAACTCGGTTCCAGCTGTTCCATGACGGCAGAAAACTCGTCGCCGTAACGCTGGCGCCACGCGCGCGGGTAGAGCCGCGCCACTAAGTTGAGCAGCCGTCTCATGCGTGCCTCAATCTGGCTTGACCCACCTTCACCAACCCGTGCAGCCGCCCCATCTGTTCCCGTAAGTGCGCCTGCCCGGCGGCCGTCAACCGGTACGGCCGCCGCCGGTCATCGGAATCAAGCGGCACAATCAAGCCCTGTTCTTCCAGGCGGGAGATCGCTCCATAGAGCGTGCCCGGGCCCAGCTTCACCTGGGCGAACGCGGCGATGTCTTCCATCATGGCGTAGCCATGTTTATCGCCATCGGCGAGGCTGGTCAGCAGAAGGAGAGAAGGGTCAGTCATTGGTAACTACGTGTGACGCTATATCGTGACACGTAGTATATAGATTGTCAACCGGCCCTTGCTCTCCAGCGCGCCGCGCCCGTCCTTAACTAGACGGCGCGGTGGGTTTGCGGGCTTGCAACCCGGCCAGGACTGCTTGCCGAGCCGGGCCGTCAAAGTCGTCCTTCAAGCGGCACAACGCATAGCCGACCACATCGCGGTGGTGCAGACCGTGGCCCAGGCCCGCCGCGCTCATCTCCAGCCACAGCTCATGGACCAGTTCGATATCCTCAGGCCACAGGCGCGGAGGGTGTGGCCCCAGATTGACGAACGTGGACGCGGCGTCTTCATCGGGAACCACCTCTAGTGAGAGCGAAGGGCGGGGCGCTGGCAGCTTCTCCCACTGTTGACCCACGGCCAAGCCCTGTTCAGCGACGGACTGGCGCGGGGATGTGCCTAGGACGATGCGTGAAGCGCCCAGTTGGGCCGCCGTTTGCACCAGGGCCGACATCGGATCACTGCCCGGCACCACCAGCAGCTTGACTGACTTGCCGGCCTTTTCGGCAACGGCCACCACCTGCGAAAACACATCGGTTTCCGGCTGCGCGAACAGCTGGCCCGGCGTCCACGCCTCGTCGGCGGCCATGGTGCGGATGGACACGACGACGATGTCAAGCCGTGCCGGGTTGGTACGCTCCAGGACACGCCGCAGATGGGTGAGCCGGTGAGGATTCCGCACCGCCACCAGGACGCAGCCGGGGCGGACGTCCAGCGAGGTGGCCGAGACATTCACGCTCTCCTCCAGGCGGAACTTCTCGTGCGCGGAATCATCCTGGGTGTGCTGCATGCGGCGGCGGTTGAAGTACTCGGTGAGAGCGAACATCGAAAAGAACACCAGCGTGAAGCCGACGCCGGAGATGGTGGCCGCCTTCTTGGTCACCACGTTCACGATGGAGAGCGTAAACAATGCCAGCGTGATCAAGGCAAGGCCCACGGGAATCTCGGTGCCTCGCCAGGTGAAGTTCAACGGCACTTTCCAAGCCCGAGCCTCCGGCCGCTTGAAGCGCAGCACCAGCACCGACAGCGACTTCATCGAAAAGCTCCACACCACGCCAAACGCATACGCTTCACCCAGCAACACGATGTCGCCACCCGAGACAAGGATCGTGAACAGTTGCAGCAACACGATCAGGTTGACCATCCGGTGGGTGGTGCCAAACTTCGCATGCGGTGCGCGCAGCCAACCGGGCAGCACCCCATCTTCGGCCACTCGGTTCAACACACCATTGGACCCGATGATGGCCGTGTTGACGGCACCGGCCAAAATCAAGGCTCCGACGACGACGACGAACCCCCGGAACAGCAGGCGCAACGCCATGGGGCCGGCCAGATGCATCGCCAGTCCGCCGATCAGATTGTCGAGCGTATGGGCGCGCTCGCCATCCGGGATCAGCATGACGGCGAAGAAGCTGACGAGCGACGTGAACACCAGCGAATAAACAAAGATCACCAGGCCGGCGCGTTCGAGATTCTTCAGCTTAGGGTGGGCGATCTCGCGGTTCACCTGAGCCAGAGATTCTTCGCCCGACATCGCCAGCAACGAGTGGCCCAGGCCGACCAGGATGGCGATCGCGGGAAACGCCGTGGTCCAGGACAAGGGCAGCCAGCCCAGGCTTTCGCGGTTCAGCCGCAGGTTGTCGAGCGAGGGCAGCGGCACCGGCTGAAAGCCAACGGCCAGCATCGTGTAGACGCACCAGCCGATCAGCAGGACCACCATCACCGTGGTCACCTGCATGATGCGCAAGGCCTTCTGGCTGGATTCGTGGATGCCGAGGACGTTTTGGCGCCAGAAATAGAGCGTGATCACCACGGCCGTTGCGACCGCGAACAGGCTGGGGTTCACCAGCCCGGGGCGTTGAAAGAACTGCTCCGCGGTTTCATTGATCAACCCGGCAATGTAGAGCCCCGCCGCCACGCCACTAATGGGTCCGGTGAGGATGTAGTCAAACATCAACGCGGAGACCGAGAACTTGGCCATGGTGCTGCCCATGGCTTCATGCACGACGCGGTAAACACCGCCGCGGACGAACATGCTGCAGCTTTCGACATACACCGCGCGGACGGCGTAGCTGAACAGCATGATGGACAGGATGAACCAGGGTGCCGCCTTGCCAATGGCCTGTTCGGCGATTCCACCGGCGTAGTACGCCGAGGAGGCAAGGTCAGAGAGAACAATGGCGGCCGCCCTCCAAAAACTGATGAAGGACAGCATGGCTGTGGAGGCCACCACGACACGTGACGTGGCGGCCGAGCGTAATTGGGAAATCACGACGAACCTCTTTCGCGCCGTCCCGGCGATTCGGGCTGCGGCTCTTCAATTCGCCTGCGAGGTTAGCTGTCGGGCTAGGGCTGAAAAGTACCCTGCGCGGTGTAAACCGCACTACGCCCCAAATACTTGGGTCCCCCGCCGTCCGTGAGGACGTTCGGCAATTCTGAACATAACTCTGATTTTCGAATTTGTCCAGCCCCCTCGATCTGCTCCGTTACGGGGTAACGGCGGAGCGGCGGCTATTCGCCGATGATCTTCACCAGCACCCGCTTCTTGCGGCGGCCATCGAATTCGCCATAGAAGATCTGCTCCCAGGGGCCAAAGTCGAGCGCACCTTTGGTGACCGCCACCACCACTTCGCGGCCCATGATTTGGCGTTTCATATGCGCGTCGGCGTTGTCTTCGCCCGTGAGATTGTGCCGGTACTGGGACGTGGGCGCGTGCGGGGCCAACTGCTCCAGCCACCTTTCGTAGTCGGCATGCAGGCCCGATTCGTCGTCGTTGATAAAGACGCTGGCGGTGATGTGCATGGCGTTCACCAGGCAAAGCCCTTCCGTGATGCCGCTTTCGTGAAGGCACTGCTCGACCGTCGGCGTGATGTTGAGAAAGCCCCGGCGGGCCGGGATGTTGAACCAGAGTTCTTGGCGGAAGGATTTCACTTTCGCAGGATAGCCGTCCGGAGGCCTAAACTAGTGACATGAAGCTCGAGATCGAGTTGCCGGAAGAATTGGTGGCGGCGCTGGACCGGCAAGTGTCCCTCACCGCCAAGGACCGAAGCGGCGTGATCATCCACATGGTGGAACAACTTCTGCGCAGCGCTGAGTTGGACGAGCAGGCCCAGATTGAACGTCGGCCGGACTGGCAGGCGGCGATTGCGGCTGGTCACGCCGACATTCTGGCGGGCCGAGTACGTTCGCATGAGGATATCCTCGCGTGGCACGAGGCCAATTCCGAATAGTCTGGGCTGCGTCGGCCGCCACGGTATTTGAATCGCTCCCGCCTCGAGTGCGGCGCGAACTTTTCGTCGACCTGAGGTACATCCAGCAATTCCCGAAGATGTGCCAAGTCGAGCATTCCGGCCGTTGGGCTGGGCTTCGACGCTTCTTTGTCCACGGATGGGTGGTGTTCTACGCAGTTGCCAGCGAGGACCGAACCGTTTACGTGGAGGCCATCGCTCCCGCCCGGGCGGACCGCTAACCGCGGAATGTCTGCGCGAACACGGAATGCCTCTACTTTCGCAGGATAGCCACCCGTCGGGCCGCTACGGTTGGGAGGCCATGACACGACTGGTCGCTCGCCGGAGTTACCCACGCGACGCGGTCTACCTGGGTTAAGGCCACGTCGATCATCCCGGTCAAGTCAGCCATTGAGGCCGACGCATCGGCCGAGACCATAACGATCCGCTCCGCGCGTGTCCGGAAGATCCGATCCAATTCGCCGGGCAGCTGGGAGAGTGGCATCCGCGCCCCATTCAAGCTCACTTGCCCTGCCGCCTGAGCGACCACCATGATGGACCTTTCGCAGCAGGGCGGAAACATGTTCGGGTCTGGTAGAGGGGTGCGTGTCAAGGGCAAGAGAAAGCCCGCACTGCCCGCCCCGCTAGATACTTGGACCAATAGAAGAACCAGCGCTAGCGCGGCCATAGGTGCGGAAATCATTCCCAGCGGCAAGGACTTCATGCCGTCTTAGACTGGCGGTTGGCCGAATTGGTTCCCGCTGACGTGGCTATTTCACCTCTCTAAAAACGACCTGCCACACGTTCGGGCCCGCTTGATCCGCGCTCTGGAGCGAACCGCGGAAGAAGTAGGGCTGGACGTCATCGCGGTGGGTAGAGCCCGGCGCGAGCCAAAGTAGAGCGGCACCATGAAGCCTTCGGGCGCGGCTGGTGATGAAACCCACCAGCGAGGGATGAGGGGAGGAGGAGCGAAGGGGGACTGAGGTGAGTTATGCGCAGAGCGACGCGCTCCAAGCCAAGAAGGTAAGAGCGCGCCGCATGGAGAGGAACTCCTACTTCAGGGGCTTGACGCGGATGTTCTTGTAAGCCACCGTGGAGCCCGGATCGTGGCCCTGCAGCGCGAACGTGCCGGATTGGATGAAGCGGCCGGCCATGTCCTTGTTGGGGCCCTTGAAGCCCGCAGGCTGAGTCCAGTCGGTCACCTTCTTGCCATCGACGAAAACCTGGACGTGGTCGCCCTGGACGATGATGTGCTCCGTGAACCACTTGCCATCTTCGGCCACGGCTTCTTTGTTGTCCTGCACCATGTAGAGGCTGGCGGTCTTGCGCCAATCGCCATGGCTGTTGTTCACCTGGACTTCAAAGCCCTTATCGGGCCAGCCCTTTTCCTGGTAGCCGGTGTGGAAGTAGATGCCGCCGTTGGACTTGGCCTGGGTCATCACGTCCACCTTCAGCTCGAAGTTCTTGAACTCGTGCTTCTTGAAGGGGCCGGTGTAATACAGGTGGCAACGGGGGCCGTTGGCGACAATGGCGCCGTCTTTAATGGCGAAGGTGCCTTCGTTTTCCTTGGCCTTTTCCCAGCCCGTCAGATCCTTGCCGTTGAACAGCGCAGTGAAGCCCTTTTCCGGCTTGTCGGCGGCAATCAGGGCCGCCATCGAGAGTGCAATCGCAATGAGTAAACGCATCGCTCACTATCATACGGCGGGCGCAGGCTCGGCGGCGAACTCACGCCTTCCCACGGCCCCTCAAATTTCCGATACGATCTGTAGCGCCATGCCCATTCCTTCACGCCGCGGTTTTGTCAGGAACCTTTTGGGAGGCCTCTGGACGGGGGCCGCTCTGCTGGAGCAATCGATCTTTCGCGCCAACGTTGCCCGGGCGCAGTCGCAGTCGAAGCCCAACCTGCCGGAGCTGTTCGACATCGAGAAGGTGGCCGATGGGGTCTATGCCGCCATCGCCAAGCCGTTGCCGTTGCTGAACTGCAATGCGGCGATCTTTGAGCAAGAGAAAGATCTGCTGCTGTTTGACGCCCACGCGCGCCCCTCGGCCGTTGTCTCGCTGGTGTCGCAGATCCGGCGCACCATTTCAAAGAAGCCCGTCAAGTATGTGGTGAATTCGCACTTCCATTGGGACCATACGCAAGGCACGCCCGGCTATCGCCGCATTGCACCGCAGGCCAGCGTGATCTCGTCGGTGGCCACGCGTGAGCTGTTGTCGAGTGAGGCGCCCAAGCGCGC
Source organism: Acidobacteriota bacterium (assembly GCA_026394055.1). Lineage (GTDB taxonomy): Bacteria > Acidobacteriota > Terriglobia > Bryobacterales > Bryobacteraceae > JAPKYZ01. The sequence goes on along the minus strand of JAPKYZ010000025.1, from coordinate 18,264 downwards.
CAAGCAATCAATCGAGCAAGCCCTGGCGCAACTGCCCGACCATCGCCGCCGCTTGGCGTCCGCGGTCTCGCCTGCGGAAAAGGCTTACTGGGACTTGATGGTGCGGGACACCGAAGCCTACACCACCGAGATGAAGAGCTACCAGCCAGAGCTGCCCAACATCACCTTCGAGAAGGATCTGATCCTGCACGACAAGGCGCACACCCTGCATCTGGCGTGGCGCGGCAAGGGCCACACGGCGGGCGATGTGATGGTCTACAGCCCGGAAAAGAAGGTGGTGGCGACCGGCGACCTGATGCACGGCTTCGCGCCCTACATCGCCGACGGCTATCCGTCGATGTGGCCGGTGACGCTGCGCGAACTGGCGCGCTTTGACTTCGATCATCTGATCGGGGGCCATGGTGGCGTGCAGCACTCGAAGCAGGTGGTGATCCAGAAGGCGAACTATATTGAAGAGCTGACCGCCCGCGTGCGCACGGCCAGCCAGAGCGGACAGCCGGTTTCCCAGATTCAAAACGCCATCACACCCGCCAGCTTGAAATCGGTCACCAGTGGCTATGGCGACTTCCTGATCGGCTCGCTCAGCAAGTTCCTGCTGCAGGTGCCGGGTGCCAGCGGCGCTGCGATTTTGGAGGGGGCCGTGCGCAGCAACGTGGCTGACATCCACAGCCGCTTGAACGCGGCCTAACATCCGAATGCCTGAGGGGCTGCGGGCGACACTCCGGGCGCTTTATCTGTTCGACGTCTCGGACAACATTGACCTCGACCAGGTGTGGGCGCAGTTGCGGTTGACGGAAGGCGACCGCTTGTCCCGTTCGCCCGAATCATTGGGTGAAGCGGTGCGCGTGCGGCGCCCCGAGGGCACGGTGGCTTTCTATGAATTCGGAGTGGTCAGCGTTGCCATCGAGCTGCCCTTTGCCGGTACCTGGGAGGCGCTGGCGCTGCGAACGGCGGAACTGGTGGACGACAGCCAGTTGCCCGTGGCCGCGAAACGGCTGGCCGAATCCTTGATCGCGGGCCTGCAGGAGACGCTGGAAACGCCCTATCGCGAGTGGTTGACTGAAGACTACGTGATCGCGCGGTTTGAGCCAGGGACGCCACTGCTCGAGCAGTACGGCCCGCTGGTGGCGCAGCTGGTGCGCAATGAATCCCAGCCGTTGTCGGCGCCAGAAGAGCGGGCGGTGCTGGAAGGAGCGCTGTCCTGCTACGGGTCCGATCTGCTGGTGGCGGGTTGGGCGTCGGCGGTGGTGTGTGATGCGGGCGAAGGCGCGGAGATCTCGATGCAGTTGATCGAGTACGCCAACTGCCAGCTGCTCGAGTTCCGGCACTACGATGCCGTGTTGAAGCAAGCGTTGCGGGAGATGGCGAAAAGCCTGGGCCAGCGGCGCTGGTGGCGGCATTGGCGCATTGCGCGAGAGGCGGCCCGGATCCACCAGATGCTGCTGGAGGTGCGGGAGATCACCGAACGCAGCGACAACGCGTTGCGGCTGTTCGGCGACATGTTCTACGCCCGCGCCCACCGCGTGATCGCCAGCCGCATTGGCGTTGATGATTTCCGCCGCATGGTGGAGAGCCAGATGGCGGCAATGAGAGATCAATACCAGTTCCTGATGGATGAATCGAGTTCGCAACGGGCGTTTCTGTTGGAGGCGGCGGTGGTGGCGATTCTGGTGATTGAGCTGGCCATGCTGCTCGCGGAGCGAAAATAGTGGTGGAGGCCTCCACGATGGGGCTGGACGGGTTGGCTGGTTTGTTGATCGCGGCACTGGGTGGGGCGGCCGTGGGCATTGAACGGCAACGGTCCAGCCAAGTGATCGTCAATGGGCGGCGCTTCGCCGGCATTCGCACCTTCACTCTTTTCGGAACGCTGGCCGGGCTTTCGGGCTGGTTGATCTCGATGGGGCAGCCGCTGCCCGCGGCATTGCTGATCGCCGGTGCGGCGGCACTGGCCGTGATCGCGTACGCGGCTTCAGTGAAGCATGATCTCGACGGCACCACGCATGTGGCCGCTCTCGTAGTGCTGGGCGCCGGGCTTTGCGCAGGGCTGCACCACTGGCAGTTGGCGAGCGGACTGTTCGCGGCGACCACGCTGCTATTGGCCGAGAAGTCACGCCTGCACGCTGCGGTGGAGCGGATGTCCGACGAAGGCATTCGAGCCGGTATCCGGTTCGGTGTCATGGCGCTGATCGTCCTGCCTTTGCTGCCTGAGGGACCGTACGGCCCTTGGGGCGGCGTCCGGCCCCGGGAGCTTTGGATGCTGGTGCTGGTGTTCTCAGGCCTCAGCTTTGTGGGCTACCTCGCACGCTACTTGGTGGGGGCGGGTAAGGGCTACGTGCTGGCCGGATTTCTGGGCGGGTTGGTCTCTTCCACAAATGTGGCGTTGACCTTTGCGCGGCTCAGCCGGGCGGAGCAGGCCATGGCCGGGCCGCTGGCGTTGGGCGTGCTGGCGGCCTCGACGCTGATGTTTCTGCGGATCCTGGCGGCGTCAGCTCTGCTGAACTTCAGCATGACCGCCGATCTGGCTTTGCTGTTCGTGCTGCCGGTTCTGGCGGGGACCGCGATGGTGCTGTTCGGGCTCCGGCAGCAGCCATCGGGCACCGAGCCGCCGACGCTCGCCAATCCGCTCGAGTTGGCGGCGGCGATCCAGATGGCCTTGGTCTTTCAGCTGGTGCTGTTTGGGGTCCATTGGGTGAAGCAGGCGTGGGGCGGCGCGGGGTTGGTGCTATCGGGCACGATCCTGGGCTTGACCGATGTCGACGCGCTGACATTCTCGATGGCCCGGGCCGGGCAGGACGCCGCCGTGCGAGCGCTGGCGGTGCGGGCTACGGCGGTGGGCGCCCTTTCCAATACGCTGCTGAAGTGCGCCGTCGTGCTGGCATTGGCGAGCCCTGGGTTACGGTGGCGGGCGGCGGGCGGTCTGCTGGTGATGGCGGCGCTGCTGGGCGTGGGGCTGCTGGTGAGGTAGTTGCGGTTCGCGCCTCGAGGATGCAGATCAGCGCAATCGAGCTTCGGCGGGCCATGCTATTCTCCCCGTATGAAACGGTTCGTACTGCTTCTGGCAGCGGCTGCTACGCTTTGGGCCCAGGGCGCTGAGGACACCAAGGCTCTTCTCGACAACCGGACCAGCGAGGCGGCCAAGGCGGTCGGAATCGTGGCGGGTATCCTCGATTCGCAAGGCCGTACGGTGTATGCCTCGGGCCGGATGGCGGCGGGGAATGCGATGCCGCTGGATGGCGACACAATCTTCGAGATTGGTTCCATCACCAAGGTGTTCACGTCACTGCTGCTAGCCGACATGGCCGGACGCGGCGAAGTGAAGCTGGACGATCCCGTGGCGAAGTATCTACCGGCGGGCGTCACCGTGCCCGCGTCGGGCGAGCGTCAGATTTCGCTGCTCGACCTTTCGATGCAAGTCTCCGGGCTGCCGCGGATGCCTTCGAATTTCAAGCCCACGGACCCCAACAATCCCTTCGCCGACTACACACCCTCTCTGCTGTACGAGTTTCTTTCCAATCACAAGCTGGCGCGCTTGCCCGGTGAGAAGTATGAGTACTCGAATGTCGGTGTGGGCCTGTTGGGCCATGCGCTGGCCCGCCGCGCCGGTTTGAGCTACGAGGATTTGCTGAAGCGGCGCGTCTTGACGCCACTGGGGATGACCAGCACCAGCATCGTGCTGTCGGAAGGCCAGAAGCGGCGCTTGGCTCCGGGGCACTTGCCCGATCTGAAGCCCACCGCCAACTGGGATCTCGACAGCTTGGCTGGGGCCGGGGCATTGCGCTCCACGGTCAATGACATGTTGAAGTTTCTGGCGGCCGCGATGGAATTGACCGACACGCCCCTCAAGGCCGCCTTCGCCACCCTTCGTTCGCAACACCGCCCCACCGGCGTCAAGGAGCTGGAGATTGCGCTGGGCTGGCATGTCTCGACGTGGTTTGACGGCGAAGTGTGGTGGCACAACGGAGGCACCGGCGGCTATCGTACGTGGGCCGGCTTTGACCCGCGGACTCGCCGGGCGGCGGTGGTGCTGTGCAATACCAACTTCTCCGTTGATGATCTGGGGCTGCATTTCGTCAACGCTCAGTACCAGGTGGCCAAGATGGCGCCGCCCCGCAGCGCGGTTACTTTGCCGCGCGAACTGCTATCGGAGTATGCCGGTACTTACGCTTTGGCGCCGACGTTCAGCATTGCCATCACCGCGGAAGGCGACCGGTTGTACGCCCAAGCGACCGGCCAGCCCAAGTTTGAGCTGTTTGGCGAAAAGAAGGATGAGGTGTTTCTGCGCGTTGTCGAAGCCCAGATCTCTTTCCAGCGCGACGCCGAAGGGAAGGTATCCGGCCTGGTCCTGCACCAAGGTGGCCGCGATACGCCCGGCAAGAAGCAGTAGCGTCGCGGCGCGCACTTAGTGGTGATCGACGCGCGGGGCGATTTCGCGGGCGCGGAATTCGCGGATTAGCTTCACCATGCGTTCGACGACGGCGTTGACGAACAGCTCGCCTTTGGCCGCCTTGGCCTTGGTGGGGTCACCCACGGTGCCGGTCTTCGAGTAACGGCTGAACCACTCCTGGAAGAAGATGGGCGAGGGGTTCTGCAGGTCCCAGTAGAAAAACTCCGTGTGCTGAAAATTGATGTCCTTGCTCGCCTTGTCCATCTGCACCAGATCGGGCCGCAGGTGCAGCAGCACGGAAGTTTCAAGCTCACAGCCGTGCGCCATGCCGCCCGGGTATTCGCTTTCGCGTTGCGCGGTGATCAACTCTTTGGGGATCAGGCTCCACCAGGAGGCCATGGCCGCGATGGCGGTGGATTCGTTGGTGATGTTGCGGGCGGCGATGTCGAGGAAAGGCACGTTGCTGCCGTGGCCGTTGACGATCAGGATCTTCTCGAAGCCATGCCGGGCCAGGCTCAAACCAATGTCGGTGACGTAGCGGATGATGGTTTCCCCGGCGATCGCAATCGTGCCAGGGAAGTCCATGTGATGCTCGTTGAACGAATAGTAGACCGCGGGCAGCAGCACCGCTTCATCGGGCACCTGCTCCACCGCTAGCCGTGACATTTCTGCGGCCGTGAGCACATCGGTCACCAGCGGCAAGTGCGGGCCGTGCTGTTCGGTGGTGCCCACGGGTAGCACGCACACGCGCTGCTGCGCCACGGCGTCCTTCACTTCGGGCCAGGTCAACTCTTCGTATCGGATCTTGGGCATGATCGGTGTTCCTTCGGGGGCCGTCCTCACGCGAGGCCGGCCGCGCATACATAATATCCAGACAGGACCCACATGATATCCAGACAGGAATAGAGGAGTTGCGATGCCCCAAGCTCGGCCCGCGTTAGTCGTGTCCATCGCGCCCAGCCCGCGTTCGGCGTGGACGCTGGTGGGCCTCCTGTGGTGCGCCTTCCTGCTGAACTACGTGGACCGCCAGGTGGTGTTCTCCATCTTCCCGGCGCTGCAGCGCGACCTCGGTTTTTCCAGCGTCACGCTGGCCTTGATCGGCACCGTCTTCATCTGGACCTACGCCGTCGGCATCTTCATCGCTGGGCGCCTCGCTGATCTGCTGCCGCGCGCGCTGCTGGTCTGCGCCAGCCTGGTGCTGTGGAGCGTGGCCATCTGGGGCACGGCGCAAAGCCATTCCGTGAATGAGTTTCTGGTGTGGCGCGGCGCGATGGGGTTAACCGAAGCGCTCTATTTTCCCGCCGCCGCCGCGTTGATCGCCGGTTGCCACGGACACGCCACACGATCTCGCGCCTTGGCCGTGCACCAGAGCGCGCAGCTGATCGGCGGTGCTCTGGGCGGCTGGTATGGGGGCTGGGCGGCGGACCATGCCGGTTGGCGCTTGGGCTTGTCGGCGCTGGCCGGGGCGGGCGTGCTCTATGCGGTGGTGCTGGCCGTCTCGCTCCGGTTGATCAAGATCCCTCCGCGTCCGGCGCGCGTGCGCGGCGAAGCCTCGCCCAAGGATGCGTTGCGTTCGCCGTCGCTGCGAATACTCACGGCCGCCTTCTTCTGCTTCTGCGGCATGCTGTGGATGATCTACGCCTGGCTGCCGCACCACATCTACCAGCGCTACGGGTTGTCGATGACGGACGCCGGCTTGGCCGCCACGCTCTACCTGCAAGTGAGTACGCTGGCGGGCATGATCGTGGGCGGCTATCTGGGTGATCAGCGAGGGCGGCGGCGCGTGGCGGGCTTGGGGTTGGTCGCTTGTCCCATCTTTGGCTACCTGGTGTTTGCCGCGCCAACACTGGGCTTCACGATCGCCAGTGCCATTGGCTTTGGCCTGACGGCCGGGCTGTTCCAAGCCAACGTCTTCGCACTGGCCTATGAATGGGTGGCCGAACGGAACTACGGCTTCACGGCGGGCTTGCTGAATGGCATGGGCGGGCTGGCGGGAGGTTTGGGGATTTTAGTGGCGGGTGCTTACCGGGATAGCTTTGGCGTAGCGCCCACGGTGGCGGTGGCCGCGGGGGCCACCACCATCTTTGCGTTGTGGCTGCTGCGCCAGAAGCGCAACGCCAACGTTTAGGGCACCGCGATGTAGGGCACTTTGGCCTTGCTCATCGCTTCGTTCAGCCGCGCGACATCTTCCTTGGTCAGCTTGTCGATGCGCTGGCTGCTGGTGGCGAGCGCCTTCTTCACCAGCGCCGCCTGCTCCAGTTGCGAGGCACTAGGGGCGGCTGAGAAGCTATCCATCGCCGCGATCAACTGCGACACGCGGTTGGTGAGCGGAGGTAGCGTAAAGGCCGGCTCGGGCTTCTTCAGATCCTCGGGCGAAGGCGGCGGACCAAAGGCGCCTCCGCTGAAGACGAACGAGGGCCGAAGCTCGTCGAGCGACTTCTGCAGCGTCTCGGCGGCCTTCTTCACCTCGTCACTCATCTTCGCCGCATCGGGCCGCTTCCAGGACGCCTGCAGGGACTTGAGCGACGCATCCACGCCGACGAACTTCTTCCGCAAGCCATCGGCCTGCTTGTAGAGGTCAAACAGCTCGACGATAGCGGTGCGGCGCTTGGCGCGGTCGGCGTCCGAGAAGAAGGTGACCCGCGGGTCCTCTTCCACCTTGAACGTCTTCGATACCTTGGTGCCGCCCAGGGAGATTTCCAGGCGATACTCGCCCGGGTCCACCGTGACGCCGCGTGCGGGGCCTTGGCCGAAGCCGCCGCCTCCACCACCACCACCGCCGCCTTCACCCGCTTCCGCCGCACCCGCTTCACCGGCAGGGCGTTCCACGGGCGGGACGGGCGCATCGGTCCGCAGATCCCACACCAGGCGGTTGACGCCCGCGTCGAGCTTCAGGTCCCGTGTCCGAATCTCGCGCACCTGCTTGCCCGTCTTGTCGAAGATGACAATTTTGAGGTCTTTCAATTCAGGCTTTGCCTTGAAGTGCACGTCCATCAGCGGACCGTACGGCGGGTTCGAGCCGAGGTAGTGATCGTGTCCATCGAAGTCGCGAGTGCGGGCCATGCGCCACAAGGTTGCCGGGCGAATGTTGAACAGCTCCGCCGCAGCCGTTGCGGTAGCCGGAGTGCTTTGCTCCAGCGCTGAGATCGAATCCAGGATCCAGATACCGCGGCCGTGCGTACCCAGGATCAGGTCGTTATCGCGCGGGTGGATGGCGATGTCGTCCACCGGGACGCGCGGCAAATTGTTCTTGAGCTCCGCCCACGTCTCACCCGCATCCTGGCTGATGTAGAGGCCGTATTCGCCACCCGCGAACAGCAGATTCTTGTTGCGCGGGTGCTCGCGGACCACGTTGATGATGCCGCCTTCCTGCGGAATCCCTTTGGTGATCAGCTTCCAGTTTTGGCCGAAGTCGGTGGTCTTGTAGAGGTAGATGCCGAAGTCACCGGTGCGGTGGCCGTCAAAGGCGGCGTAGGCGGTGCCTTCCGCGTGGGCCGACGGCAAAATGCGGCTGACGTAGGTGCCTTTGGGCAGGCCGGGCACTTTCTCAGTGATGTTGGTCCAGGTCTCGCCGTCTTTTGAGACATGCAACAGGCCATCGTCGGTGCCCGCCCAGACGATGCCCGCGCGCACGCTCGATTCAGCGAGCGAAGTGATGGTGGGGAAGTTGCCGACGCCGTCGTTGCGCGAGAGCATCGTGCGATCCTCCACCTTGCGGCCCATGATTTCGAGCGTCTTGCGGTCAACATTAGTGGTCAGATCCGGGCTCATGCGGCGCCACGTGTCACCCTGGTTCGTCGATTTGAAGACGAAGTTGCCGCCGTAGTAGAGCGTCTTGCGGTCGTGCTTGGAGACGACGATGGGCGAGTTCCACTGGAAGCGGTAGCGCGCCTGTTCATCGCTATCTTCACGCGGGCGGATCAGGCGCGCTTCGTGCGTTCGCAAATCACGCCGCACCAGGTTGCCGTCCTGCGATTCGGCGTAGACGATGTAGGGCTCCACCGGATCAATCTGCGCGTAGAAGCCATCGCCGCCTTGGACGGTGTACCAGTCGTCATTTTTGATGCCGCGCAGGTCTGTTGTCGCGGAAGGTCCACACCAGGTGTTGTTGTCCTGCAGGCCGCCGCAGATCTTGTAGGGCTTCTGCATGTCGACGCCGATCTCATAGAACTGCGCGAGCGCGATGTTGTACTTGGCGTCCCAGGTGCGGCCCCGGTCGCGCGAGAAGTGGATGCCGCCGTCGCAGCCGATCAGCATGTTGTTGGAGTTGGCCGGGTCGATCCACATGGCGTGGAAGTCGACGTGGATGCGGTTGACCAGGTTGGTGCGGAAGGTCTTGCCGCCGTCTTCTGAGTAGTGCATCTGGACCCCCAGCACCCAGACGCGCTGGTCATTGTTGGGGTCCACGCGGACCTGGCTGAAGTACATCGGGCGCGGGTTGGTGGACGACATCTTGGTCCAGTTCTCGCCCTTGTCGTCGGACCGGTAGATGCCCGTGCCACCGTCGGCAGCTTCCACCAGCGCATAGACGATGTTCGGGTTGCGGCGATAAATGTCGAGCGCCATGCGGCCCTTTTCGCCCTTGGGTAAACCGTTCGACAGCTTGGTCCAGGTGGCTCAGCCATCGACCGTTCGATAAATCGCGCTGCCCGGTCCCCCGCCGTTGAAGCCGAAGGCCGTGCGGCGCCGCTGATAAGCCGCAGCATAGATGGTGTCGGGGTTCTGCGGGTCCATCGCAATGTCGGTGACACCCGTGTCGCCGTTGATGAAGAGTGACTTCTGCCATGTCTTGCCGCCGTCGGTCGACTTGAAGACGCCGCGCTCCGGGTTGGCATCCCAGAGATGTCCCACGGCCGCGACGTAGAGCACGTTCGGGTTCGAAGGATGGATGGCGATGCGGGCGATGTGGTGCGTGTCCTTCAAGCCCATGTGGGTCCAGGTCTTGCCGCCGTCACCCGATTTGTAGATGCCGTTCCCCCAGGAGGAGCTCTGCCGGTTGTTGGCTTCGCCGGTGCCGACCCAGACGGTGTAGGGTTCAGACGGAGCCACCGTGACGTCGCCGATGGTGGAGACTTTCTGGTCGTCGAACACGGGCGTCCAGGTAATGCCGCCGTTGATGGTCTTGAAGACGCCCGCCGAGGCCGTGGCGACGTAGGCGATGTTGGGGTTGGATTCGACCACCGCGAAGTCGTCAATCCGGCCGCCCATGGTAGCGGGGCCGATTTCGCGGAATGTCAGGTTCTTGAAGGGCGCAACCGACGTCTGTGCGGCCAAGGTAAGTGAGCAGAAAACGACCAAAAGAATGTGGCGCATAGGCCTCCCGTTAGCTTGCCATTGTAGCGCGCCGCCTTTCGGGCAAACTCCGGAGGCTGAGGAGGGGCAAATGGTAATCTAAGAGCGGAAAGCCCCGCCCATCTCTTGTGTCGAACTATCAGGTAATTGCCCGCAAGTATCGCCCCCAGTCGTTCGGTGAACTGATTGGCCAGGGACCGGTGAAAGTGACGCTGGAAAATGCGATCACCCAACGCCGGATCGCCCACGGCTACATCTTTGCCGGCCAGCGCGGTACGGGTAAGACCACCGTCGCCCGCATCATGGCGCGCTGCTTGAACTGCTTTGAAGGCCCGACGGCCCACCCGTGCGGCAAATGCGCTTCGTGCCTTGAGATCGCCAGCGGCTCGGCGATCGACGTCATTGAGATCGACGCGGCCTCCAATCGCGGCATCAACGAAATGCGCGAACTGCGCGAGAACGTCCGCTTCCGCCCGGCGCGGGATCGCTACAAAGTCTTCATCGTCGACGAAGCGCACCAGATCACCAATGAGGCGTTCAACGCGCTTCTGAAGACGCTGGAGGAGCCGCCGGAGTGGGTGGTCTTCATCCTGTGCACGACTGAAACGCACAAGATCCCGACGACGATCGCCTCCCGCTGTCAGCAGTTCAGCTTCCGGTCCGTTGATTTTGAAGAGCTGGTGGGCCGCATGGAGTGGATCTGCCATCAGGAAGGCATCACCGCGGATGCGGACGCGCTGGCGGTGCTGGCGCAGGTGGGCGAAGGCAGCGTGCGAGATTCGCTGTCGGCGCTGGATCAAGCAATTGCCTGTTGCGGCACGACATTGGCGGCGCAGGATGTGCGCGATCTGATGGGTCTGTTTTCGCTCGACACCATGGGCGAGGTGACGGCGGCGCTGGAAGCTGGCAATTCGCGCACCATGCTCGACCTGGTGCAGGAGCTCGAACGCAACGGCCGCAGCTTGCAGCATTTTTGCCGGGAGCTGGCGCGGTATCTGCGCAACCTGCTGGTGGTCCGCATCTCCGGCCCCGGCACGCGCCTGATCGCCGCTTCGCCGTCGGAGCAGGAAAAGCTGGCCGAAGTGGCGAAGCGGTTCTCTGAAGAAGATCTGACGCGCTACCTGCACCTGACGCTGGAGCTATTCAAGGAACTGCAGTACGCCTTGCAGCCGCGGCTGGTGCTGGAAGTGGGGCTGTTGCGTCTGGTCTACGCCGGAAAAATGGTGTCGCTGGAGCAGGCGCTGGCGGGCGGCGCGCCTCCTGCAGCCGCGCCCAAGGCTCCCCCGGCGGCGCCGTCGTCAGCGGGTGGCGGTACCTCTCGCTTTGCCCCTCGAGCGTCAGCTGGACCTGCGGCGATGCCCTCCGCCGCGCCACCTTTTGCACCGACCGCTGGTGCTTCGGCGCCTCCGTTCACTCCCACTGCGCCCCGACCGGCTGCCACTCGGCCTGCTGCGCCGCCACCACCGCCTGCCGCTGAGCAGGCCGGACCTCGGGCGGCCACGCCGGGTAGCTTGCAGGATCGTTTGACGAACGCTCTGGTAGAGGCCGGCCGCAAGATGTCGGCCGACGCGGTTGCGCATTCGGAAGTGGTGCAGGCGCCCGATGGCATCACGTTCCGCGCGCCCAAGGATTTTATGCTGTCGCTGAAGTCGGCCGAGATCCAGAAGGCGGTGACGGCGTTGATGGGCCGCCCGGTGAAGATCACGGTGGAAGTGGCCGAGGGAGCGTCTGCATCCAAGGCCGGCCCCGCCAGCTCCGCCGCCGCGCCCGAAGATAGCGAAGCGATGCAGCGCGCTCTCGCCAATCCCGACGTGCAGAGATTTCAGGAACTGTTTCCCGGCAGCCAGGTGCGCCGGGTGGATGATTTGAAAAACTATGAGGTCTAGCAAGCCATGGCGGAACACACCAGAAACCGCTCCCTCACGGTCGCGGCTCAGTAGCATGGTGATCTTGCAGCGACCGTTACAGAGCCGCGCGCGTAAGCAAGCGGTCCCATCGGATTCTGTGGCGGCTGTTAGCTAGCTCGTTAGGATATTTGGAGAAAGGTAGAACAATGAAACTTCCCGGCAATATGCAGGCCATGATGAAACAGGCCCAGCAGATGCAGCAGAAGCTGCAGGACGATATCGCCCAGATCCGCGTGGAAGGCACGGCGGGCGGTGGCATGGTCTCCGTCAAGATGGACGGCCAGAAGAACGTACTGGGCGTCAAGATTGACCCCGAAGTGGCGGGCGACGTCGAGATGCTGCAGGACATGGTGCTGGCGGCGTTCAACGAAGCGGCCAAGAAGGTGGATGAGCAGGCCTCCGCCAAAACCTCCGGCCTGTTGGGCGGTATGGGTCTCCCCCCAGGACTCTTCTAGATGGCCGATTTCGCCGAGCCGCTGCAACGCCTGGTGGAAGAGTTCCGCCGCCTTCCGGGCATCGGCCACAAGAGCGCCCAGCGGCTGGCCTTCTACGTCCTCCGCAGCCCGCGCCAGGATGCCGAACGGCTAGCCCAAAGCCTGCTGGACGTCAAGGACAAGCTGGGCCTCTGCGCCACCTGCAACAACATCTCGGACGCGGAGCTGTGTCCCTACTGCCGCAACCCCAACCGCGACCAGACCCAGATCTGCGTGGTCGAAGAGCCGCACAACATCATGCCGGTGGAGACCACGCGCACCTTCACGGGCCTCTACCACGTGCTCCACGGCGCCATCTCCCCGCTGCGCGGGATTGGTCCAGAGCAGCTCAAAATTAAGAGCCTGCTGGCGCGCCTCAGCACCGGCGAAGTGGCCGAGATCATCATCGCCACCAACCCCACCGTCGAAGGCGAAGCCACGGCCAGCTATCTAGCCCGTTTGCTGAAGCCGCTGGGCGTGAAGGTATCGCGGATCGCGATGGGCATTCCGGTGGGCAGTGATTTGGAGTTTGCGGACGAAGTGACGATGTCGAAGTCGCTCGAAAACCGCCGCGAGATGTAGGGCGGCCCGAAGGTCTTCTCGGAAGCAAAAAAGCCCCACACTTGCGCATGGGGCTGGGTTGGTCTGAGCTCGGCTGCTCGCGACTAATGCGGCATCGCGGATTCGAACAGGTGCGCGATGTTGGTGTAGCCATTCATCGCCAACCGGCACGATGCGCCTTCGCCATGCCAGCGGGGGGCGTGGTAGGTGAACGGCGGTACGTAGACGACGTCGCCGAAGCTGGCGATGATGTCGCCGGCGTATTCTACGGGGTAGCGGACTTGGCCGTCCATGATCAGCCAGCTTTCGGCGCACTCGGGGTGATAGTGGCCCTTGTTTTTGGGGTTGAATGCGGGCAGGTTCTTTTCGTAGCCGTAGATGATGTTCGAGACGGCGCGGTCGTCATGGATGAAGCGGTGCTGGAAGTTGCCTTTGCCGGGGGAGTCCGGGCGATTCTCGGGCAGCTTGGCCAGCTCGTAGAGGTTGATGTGCGTCTTGTTGTTGGCCCCCAGCGGCTGCGGCTTGCGGTTCAGGGTGACGGCCACAAACTCGAAGCCTTCCACCTTGGGCGGGCTGACGTCCTTGGGGAAGAGCATGTGGGCCTTGGCGATGTTCACTTCGTAGCGGAGTGACGGCTTGTCGCCGATGCTTTCCATCTCGTAGATGGTCTGCATGGGGACTTGCACCATGCTGCCCTTGGTGGCCACAAACGGCTCATTGCCTTCGATGGTGTACTTGATTTCGCCTTCGAGGATGATCCACCATTCGCGCGTATCAGGGTGGAAGCGGCGGCCTACTTTCTCGCCGGGCTGCATCTGGACATAGACACCGCTCAAATGCTCGTCATCCACCACCACGTGGCGCCAGCTCTTCTCGCCGGCATGCTGTGCCTTCACTTCCACCAGCTTGGTGTGGGGCTTATGCGGGGGCGTCCAGACCGTCTTCTTGATCGCCTTGGGCGCCCAGGAAGGCTCTTCTTTGGCTTGCTGAGCCATCAAGATCATAGCCGCGGCCAACGTGGCGGCACCAACGAGGATGGGCAATTTCATCGTCGCTACGCTATCACATTCGCTGCTAGCCGGCTGATCTCAGCCGAAGTATGGTGTATGGGAGTAGTATGGTGGTGCTATGGCTGCCGTAAAGAGTACCTTCACGCTCGATGAACTGACCGTCGCCCGGATTGAGCGGGCGGCACGGCAGAAGGGACGGTCGAAGAGCGAAATCGTCCGTGAGGCGATCCACGAGTACGCCCAGAAACCCGAACTTATGAGCGCCGAGGAGCGTGACCGTATGTTGACCGTGCTACGCGAGATTATGGCGAGTCCGCCTACCGGGTCTGCGGCTAGTGCGGCCGCTGAGCAGCGTGAATTGCGCGCGGTCCGCCGCTTGCCCGGGCGCCTGCATCCGGTGGATTGATGGTTATCGACACTTCAGTTCTGGTGGCCGCCCTGGCGGGCGATCGCTCGCAAGCACGCCAACTGCTGCAGGTGTTGACCGCCGGTATTCCCGTTCGCGTGCCAGCAACTGTGTTCTATGAGTGGTCGCGAGGCCCGCGCACATCGCAGGAAGAGCAGGTTTTTGCACGATTGTTCCCGGACGCGGTGATCCGGGTTTTGGGTCCCCAGGAAGCCCGCATTGCGGCGAGCCTCTACCGGACCTTGCCCGGCGCTCGCAAGCGCCAGAATGATTTGGCCATCGCCGCCCATGCCCTGGCTGAAGATACGGAACTGTGGACCCTAAACCGCGAAGATTTTGAGGATATTCCCGGCCTGAAACTCTTCCGGATCGAGTCTTTGTAGCGCTGCGTTTACTGGTGCGGATGCGGGTGCTTCTCGTAGTGCTGCCGCAGCAGATCCTTGCCGTAGTCGTTGCCGTTGGGCGTGCGGACCACGGTGTGGATGTGTTCTTCCACCGGGCCGCGGGAGTTGGGCATCAGGTGGCGGATGCCGACGGGGTTCTGGTGGTCGAACTCGATTAAGACCACCGGGCTGTGGATGCGGTAGTAGAAGACGCTCTTGTCTTCAGTGCCGCCGATCCAGGCGAACCAGGTGTCATCCAAGTGCTGCGCAATCTCCGTCATGCGGACCTTGGCGTGTCCGGCAGGCATGTTGGCGACGTAGAGGCCAGCCAACGCCAGCAGCTGCTTCTTCTGCTCGGCGGTCATCGCCTTGCCGCGCATGCCCGCGTAGTCCAGCACGACGTTGTCCTTGAACGCTTCGCCCACGTTGTTGTTGCCGGGCTTGCTGGGCGTCAGGATGGCCATCTTCTGCTGCTCCGCTGTGAGGGCGCGGATCATGTCGAGGCCAGCCTTCTGCTCCTCCTGCAGGATGGAGGTGCCTTTGTACTTGCCGCTGGTGGCGATCACCGGTTCAGAGCCCATGAAGGTAGGCGTCATCACCACCTGGTCTCCCAACACAAAGTAGTTGATGATCAGGTGGTGGCCGTCGATCTGCCAGCCCCAGGGCTTGTCGGCGGAAGGCTCACCCATGACGGTGATCCAGTAGAGCCACTCGCCGTAGCGCACCATGTCGTTGTTGTTCAGCTCGCCCAGCGTGTAGTTCAGCTTCATGATGTCGCGCGACAGCTGCAGTCCCTTGGCGCTGAGTGATGCCTTCAATAGGCCGAAAGCAGCCCCTCGCTGAGCATCCGTCATTTCGTCGAAGCCGACGCCTTGGCGGTAGTAGAAATCCTGATTCATCCACTTGCGCCACTCATCGGAGTCGATGGGGAACTTAGTCTTGGCCTTTTGCTCCGGCTTCAGCGCCGCCAAAAATGCCTCGGCCGCTTTCCGCACGGGTGCCGTCGACACCCCGGTCGACTTGATGGCGAACAAGCCCTTCTCGGGAGTCCCTTTGGTGGTGACGCCGCGGAACGGCTCGGCCAGGCCTTTCTCGTCGTGGGGCTTGGACATCTGTTTGCGCCGTTCGGCCCATTCAGCCGGCGTGGACTTCTGGGCAGTGGGCTGCTGAGACAGGGCGATGGCGCCACCGGCGAGGATGGCCAGACCAGTAAACGAGAGTAGGCTGCGCTTCGACATGCGCTCCCACGTTAAGTGATTCGTGAACCCCGCGCAAGCGACGCGGCGCGATTTTACAAACCCAACTGCGGCTTGTGTTGCTTTAGATAGGCGAGAATCGCTTGCCGGTCCTGCGCGCTCAGCTTGGCGTAGCGCACGCCGGTCTCGCGTCCAGTGAGTATCTCGGACAGCCTTCTACCCACTGCCACTCGGGCCGCCTCCGGCAGGGCGTCGAAAGCGGGGGTCTCCACCATGAAGCTGAGCGGCAGCTTCTGCAGGCGGGTTTTGAGGTCCAGTTGCCGCAGCGGCGCGCTGGCAAACTTCGCGGCGAAGCCGGACATGCCTTCCACCGGTCCCTCCAGCGGGGCTTCATCAATAAAAAGAAGATAGTCCACCAGCTCTTCCGCGGCTTTGCGGATCACCCGCTCCGTCGTCTCGCTGCGCCGGTCGAGCGGTTCGCCGAACGCTTTGTTCATCGCGCTTTGCTGGAAGAGCATGTAGCGGATCTCGAAGTTCACGCGCGTGATCAGGTTGGTCATGTGCGTCTGATGTTCCAGCACCAGCAGCGCGGCGACGTCGGAATAGGGCGTCAGATATTGCGAGGGATCAAAGCCCGATTGCAGGGGCGTCATCACGCCGCCGCGCAGGACGGCGTTGCCGAGATGCTTGTGCGTGCTCTTCTCAGTGCTTTTTTCATGGACATACCAGCCGCCCCAGCGCTGGCCGATCGGGCTGCGGTGGTCAGAGATGTAGGTGCCTTGCTCAAAGGCCGGCATGCCGGTGGGCTCGGGGTAGACGCTGCGGACCACCAGTCCCGGCACGCCGAGTGTGGCCGATGATTGATGGCACTGCAAACACATGTCGCGGCGGACAAAGCGCGGCCTGTCCACGGCGTCCTGGTCCAGCGTGTAGAAGACGACGCCGATATCCGGGTCCACGGCCGCCGCCTCCACCACGTCGCCACCTTGCACCCAACCGATGGAGGCCGTGTCGTTGAAATAGAGCGCTCGTGGAGTGTGCGGGGCGATGCGCGGCGCTTGGAAGCTGGTCTTCGAGAACACCAGCACCTGGCTTTCGCGCGGCACCTTCAGGGCATCGAGCACGGCCGGCAGATAGCCGTGGCGCCGGTCGAACTTCAGCTTGATTTCGCCCTGGGCGATGCGCTGGTTCAATTGCGCGATCGGGTCATGCGTTTCGCGGCGGTTGTAGCCGATGGCTTCATGCTCCAGGGGGACCAGGAACGATCCGCCGAGCCCCGCCAGCGCAATGGAGGCTAGCAACGCGACCCAGAGTTTATGCGACAGGGGCTTATGCGACAGGGGCTTATGCGACATGGATCAGCTCCGGTTGATGGTGAGGTTGGTCACACAGCGGCTTCACTCCATCCGTCCCGGCGGCCATTTCGGCCAGCGTCGAACTGGCGAGGGCCGCTTCCATATGGGCAATGGCGTCATCCAGCTTGCGATGCAGGCCGCACAACTTCCCGGCATGCGCCCGGAGGTTCAGCGGGCAATGCGTGATCCGGCGTAGGGGGTCCACGGCATTCACCACTTCCAGCAAGGAGATGCTCTGCGGCGGGCGGGTGAGCGTATAGCCGCCATTGCGGCCTCTCTGCGCCCGGACCAGGTCTGCCCGGGCCAATTGATTCATCACTTTAGCCAGGTAGTCGGCGGGCACTTGCGTGGTCGGGGCCAAGTCCACGACGCGCAGCGGGACGGCGGGCTCACTGGCCAAGGCCACCGCGGCCCGGAGGGCGTATTCGACGGTCTGGGAGAACATCCGATTAGATCTTACGATAAGCCGATACGGATATCCAGAGATTTCTCAGGCAGTTGTCAGTGGGTTGGCAACCAACTGGGGCTTGTGCTCCCGCAGGTAACCGGAGATGGCCCGGCGGTCCGCGGTGCCAGTTTAATGTTTCCAATCAAGTACTTCCTTGACCGGAGATACATTCTAGTCTAAGCTACAACCATCTGACGAAAAATAGAAACAGGAGTATTGCACTGATGACGCTTAACAGTTCGAGGCTTCACGCTGTTATTCTGGCGTTGCTAGTCGGCCTTCCAGCGAGTCTTTTTGCACAATCCCCAACGGTCTATGGCCCAGGCAATTCTTCGTCTGCGGCGTTTTGGTAGCTCGGAAGGAATTCAGGAGGCACCCCCATCTTGAACTGCTGCGCCGGGCTCGTAAATCTTTACTATGCCCAAACTGTCTTGACGGCGGTTCCTCCCAATAACGGGAACCCATTCCCCACTATTACCTGGTCTACAGACAGTCCTTCCCGGCTTGCGATCTCACCAACTGCAAACGGGCTTTCGGCGACCCTCACGGCCCTCGGCCCAAGCGCTTTCCAGGCTGGTTACGATATTCATGTGACTGTAGCATACGATGGGACGCCATCCAGCCCATTTCCGATCTTTATCAATACCCCACATAGCATGACGACCAGCAATAGTATTAGTGGAACATGCACCCAATTGGGATACCCTCCTAGTGTACTGCGTCACACGGATCGAGTATTATCCAATGCGGAGCGGGCGCGTTTGACTTTTTCGAGGATGTCGGTCGCCTTGGCGGTCCAGATGAAGGGTTTGGGTTGGGTATTGTGCTGGTCGACGTAGGTGTCGATGG